>JAJRRC010000043.1 GCA_024279865.1 Planctomycetota bacterium
AGTTCGCCTCGAATCGCTTCAAGGGCAACCTTCGCCTTAAAATCCGTTGAAAATTGACGTCGTTTTGCCATTAGATATTCCTTTCAAATCTAGAAGACAGTCCACCTTAACCGACTGTCCGAGATTTGGGGACCACCTCTGAGTGTGGCGTAACGCTCACGGCAAAAGGAGGTTCGCCACGTCTGACCCGCTGTCGGCGCAGACATCCCCAAACCCTCATAAGGAATCGCCATTTCGAGATACCATTCATCCACACCACGCCCCGTTGCAACACGCAATCCTTCACACGTCCAGCCAACGTCCGTTTTATTGTCCGTGTGACGGCCATCCCAAACCACCCCCGCACAAGTCACAACCAGTTGCAGGATCGGACTGCCCTGTTCTTTCGTCTCCAAAAACCATTCGAGACAATCATCTTCCCAAGCTTTGTCATCGTGATTTTGGGCTTTGCTCACCAAATAATTCATCTCAGGCTCACTCATGCGAGCCGCCACATACAGATGCGTCGCATCGTACGTCACCAAAATCTCAGAAGCGGCATCAGCAGCATCCAAACCCGCTATTTTTTGATTCGAACCTCCACCGACGCGGATGAAATTTGTCATCACCGAGGCTACCGCCCAAGCATCGTCATTGAGCTGACCGTCGATTGTCGGGGGCTGATCACAGGGAGCTAAGCACAACTGAGGGCGAGGTAAGTCTCCCCAAATATGCGCCATGATTTGAACGGGAGTTTCGGCTGCAAAAGACCACGCGCACCACATTGACAATACACACACAGCCACACAATTCGCTTGTTTTTTCTTCAAAGGGGATCCCATCACATCACGGCATTGATTGTTTTTCCACCCACAACCCACTCCAACACATACGCAGGAATCCCCCTTCAAACAGGTTTTTCTATCGCCAAATTGATTTCAGAGGTTTTGCTGGCGGCTTGGGAACATTGACTTTCTCAAACCGAGTCGCCAACTGCGACCAAGATTCCTTCATGGCTGCTTGCTCTGCGAAATCTTGATAAAAACGTTTTTTTAAATCATTCATTTCATCTAGAATCACTTCCAAAACCTTCACCTGTGTGGCCATGTTTTGACGAAAAGTTTCGCTTTGTGATTGAGCTTCAACCAATATCCGGGCGTAAGCCAATCGGGCTTGGATTTGTTCGGTCAAGGCGGGAATGTGATAGCTTCGCCGCACCACCGCCATCAAGTCACTGCCACGGTAAACCGCGATGGCATTGACATGCGTCCCTTCTGCGCGAACCAACATGGGGACCACTATTTTTTGATGCTCCCCCGCTGCGAGGATCACCGATTGAACTTCGCCCCTGTTTTCCGAGGAGGTGCTCATCGGCACAAGCGTTAATTTCATGGGCTTTGAACTACTATTCCAAAAAGCCAACTGGGTTTTTAACACACCAAAATAAGCGTGAGGCATATTGGCTTCGGTCAATGCCAACTCATCAAACCGCAACTGGCCAAAACGGGACGGTGTTTTAAAGGGGTATTCAGGCTGGCCAACCCAGGCACTCACTTCACGCCTTTTGCCGGTGGGCGTGGCGTAGCGTTGGCGATTAAAGGACGTCCGCCACACCTCTCCGTGTTGAGGCGTCGGCACGCCTAGCCCTTCATAGGGAATGGCTATTTCAAGATACCATTCATTTTCACCCCGCCCTGTCGCGGCACGCAATCCTTCACAAGTCCAACTGACATCTTGCTTTCGTTTCCAATCGTGGCCGTCCCAGATCACCCCAGCCCAATTCACGATGATCTGAATAATTTCATCGCCTTTTTTGTTTGTATCGAAGAACCACTCCAGACAATCATCTTTCCAGGCGGCATCATCCCGATTTTGCGCGGTACTGACCAAATATTCCATATTAGGTTCACTCATCCGAGCCGCGATATACAGATGCGTCGCATCGTAGGTCACCCGAATTTCTGAAGCGGCATCAGCAGCATCCAGCCCCGCAATTTTTTTACGAAGCGTCCCTCGCGTACGAATAAAATTCGTGGCAACCGAAGCCCCCCGCCAAGCGGCATCGTTGAGCTTCCCATCAATCACCGGGGGCTTAGAACAGGGAGCCAAACAAAGCTGCGGTCGCGGCAAATTGCTCCAAAGACCAATCAACGCTTTATGGGGATCAGCCGAGGCTGAAGTATAAAAACACAATACCCACAAAACCCCTGCCACATAGCTCATTCGACTTTTTTTCAACGAACCTCCACGATCATCAAACCTACTTGCATTTTACAGGCCACAGAGCCAATCCATGACCAACCCTTACAAACGCTCTTACAACTCTTGGCCCAAACTATTCTTTTTCATCTTCCTGACGCTTGGCGGATTCATGCCAAGGGTCCAGTGAAAGGGATTTTTGGGACGTTAAAACCCCTGACTTGGGTTTTAGCCTGCCAAGCCAGCGAAACAACACCACCGTGCCGAACAACACCCCAAGCAAAGCCACCACAAATGACAACAGCCAAAAATAGCGAAATAGCTTCTCAAGAGGCAGCGTCTGAACGACGATAAATGTACAATACAATGGGAAAAATGAATTCATTCTTGACAATCACGCTAAAAACCCGACGATGCTAGTTTCAATGATACCTTTCTTCCATCCATCCCGTCATCTGATTATTCGACAAAGGTTCTTTTGTTATGGCTGAATCCAAATCCGGCTCTCTTATGATACAACGTATCGGCGATGTCCATATTATCGAATTTATGGAAACCAACATCCTCGACCAGATTGTCATTGAACGCATCAAAGAAGAGATGCTCGACTTGATCGAGCGTTGTGGTGTTCCCAAACTGCTCATCAGCTTTGAAAATGTGAAGCACATTTCCTCGGCCATGCTAGGCACACTCATGGCGGTCAACAAATCCGTCAAAAACGCCGGCGGCGAACTGCGTGTTTCTTCCATTGATAAAAATCTCATGGAAGTCTTTAAGCTCACACGACTGGACAAGGTCCTCAAAATCTTCAAAAATTCGACCGAAGCGATGAATAAATTCGTCAAATAGGTTCGATGCCCCCGTCTATTTTCATCCCCTTGATTGATGTTCAAAACACCCAATGGCATTAATCCATCCGCTAGTCACAACCCACGCAAGCTCTCAACACCCGTGGCATAAGACGCGGGTGTTGAAATAGTTCGCAAAAAAGCCTTACAATATCTTCCATTATGACCCAGACGCCCCAGTGCTTCTTTAATGTCAGTGGACCTGAAGACTTTTCCTGCCGCGTTCTGTTGGCTGGCGGATCGATGATTCTGGGACGAGCCAGCGACATACAAATCCCCCTGCCAGCGAGAACCGTCTCACGCCAACACGCAGAGGTGTTTAGCGATCCCTTTGGACGATGGTGGATCAAAGACCTTGGTAGCCGCAACGGTACACTCGTCAACGGCGAGACCATCCATGGCGACTATCTCCTAGCGCCCAACGATCAAATTCAAATCGAAGAATTTTCGATCCAATACGAAGTCGTCGGCGAATTAGCCACACGCAACAACCCTCGGTCCGCTACCTACAATCCAGAATTAACCGTGGCCATTGCCGAAACAGGCCCGCAAAACGTCACAAGGCTTGACCAACTCAAATCACCCAAAATTGATGCCAGCCACTTGGCCTCGCTCACCGACTTTTCCAGTGATCTACTGGCAACAGAAGATCCCCAAGAACGCCTGCTCAAACTCGCAAGACTGCTGGTCGCCAAGCAATTCCATGGCAACACCGCTCTGGCGTTCCAATTAGACCTCAATGACCCGGCCACGCCCCTGACGATGTTGCTTGAACCTCAGTCCAATCACAATTGGCGAAGCGGTGAAGAACCCTATATCTCTCGCACGCTTCTCAACGGCATCCGACAAAACCAAGTTCCCGTCATTGCCAGCAATGTCAATACAGGATCAAGCCCTTTAGGTGATCCCGAAGCCTCGGATGTCATGAAGCTCTCCCTCGCGGGCGATGTACAACAACTGGCCGCACTGGCGTGCCCAATCCAGATTACCGACACGGTCATGGAAGTCCTGTATGTAACCTTCCCCGGCGAGTTTGGAACCCCCGAATGGCTCGCTCTGGCATCCTTGGCGGTCGATCAGTACAAACAGGCCCAGACAGCCTGGCAAGCCCGCCAACAGGCACAACAACAAGCGATCTTAGAAAAAGAACTCCAGCACGCATCCACCATCCAAAATGCGATGATCCCCGATCAAATTGACATCACAGGAACCGACACAGCCATCGGATTTGAACCCTGCAAATGGGTCGGCGGAGACTACGTCGATGTCATCACCGCACCCAATGGCAAAGTCTATCTCACCGTCTGCGATGTCTGTGGCAAAGGCATCCAGGCGGCCATCATCACCGCAAGCCTCCACTGCCTGTTCCACAACACCGCCACCGCAGGCATTCCCCTCGCGGATCTGATGCAGCAGTTCAATGACTATCTCGAACAAATGCTCCCCGATGAATCATTCGTCACTGCCATCAGCATGATCTATGACCCGGACACCGGACACCTCCAAGCATCCAATGCAGGTCACCCCCCCGCCTTTATCATCTCTGCCGACGGCAAAGCAACCGAACTGTCCAGCGGCGACAACCCGCCACTGGGCTTTATCCCCACCCCCTTCGTCACCACCACCCACCAACTCCAGCCCGGCGAACTACTCAGTATCTTCACCGACGGCCTCACCGAATCTGTCAATGAAGCCAATGAAATGTTAAACATTGATGGCGTGGGTAAAATGCTCGAACAGGTCTACATCCCTGCCCATCACAACGACCACACGCAAATTCTCTGCAATCGTTTCGCCAAGCTGCTTGATGACTACGAAGGCAACGCAGCCCGAACCGATGACCGAACGTTTTTGCTGCTCAAACGACTTCCCTAAAGCACCTCACGCGCAGGTATCGCGAGCAGGTCTTTTATTTTGCGCTGCTACCGGTGAATCACACCAATATCTACAATTGTTTTACCATTTTGGTAATAGTCCACATTCATGCGATTGGCATCGAGAAACGTAAAGACCAGACAAGCAAAATGGTTGCGTTTGGAAAATTTCATATCGCCAAGCCCCGGCCCCGCGTAATCGGCATTGCGAATGTGCTGCGCGTGAAAATGGTAATGAGCAATGCCTGTATACAAATCCCGGTACATGGCTTCGGTGGGATAAAATTTCAGGTCATGCTTGCGAATGCGAGGCTTGTAGAGTTTGATCTTGAAGCCAATGTCCGCGTGACGCAAAACGCCCCCATATTCAGTGCCTCGGTCCCGGTGGTCTTCATCGGCTTGTGCGAATAACGCAGCAACAATCTGCGGCTCCTTCAGGGCTTGGATTACCAACTGGATCGTGGCCAAATCAGCCCAATGAAGGTCTTTGGCACCTTGGGTAAAACGCTGGGGATAATCGCGCATCGGGCCATCAAATTGGGGACCTGTCAGATAATGCTTCGTGGTCTTGAGGCTTGCGGTAATCGAGGCAATCCACTGGGCGCGACTTTGATTGAGCTGAGACTCGGTCAAAGCTGCCAACACCGGGAGATGCCTCATCTGAAGCCCCTGCCGTTGCTCTGGAGATAACACCGCAACGCATTGCTTCACAGCAGACCACCAAGCTTTGCGAACAGGGTCCCGCCAATAAGCAAGCCACAACATTCCTTCTTTGTTCGTTGGCAAAACACCGAGGTCTCTACTGGCTGTTTGAAGATTGGCGACCAAGGTGGTTTTAGCAGGTGCTTTTTCAAGGAAGGCAATCAATTGCGAAGTTGAACAAATCCGAGCGAGCAGGTCCCATGTCTCTTTTTCACGTTTGACTTGACCTTGTTCGCCAGCTTGGAGAAAAGATTCAAACACCACCTGCTCCACGGTTTTGTCTGGATACAAGTCTTGAATCACTTTGCGTTCAGGGCGTTGTTCTTCACGCATCCCATGCACAAAACGAGCATACTGGCGTATCAATGTGGGCGTAAATTCTTTTCCCCAGCCATGTTTGATCGCCGTTTTAAAAAGATAGTCAAGGGTTTTCCAGTTCTGGACGAGAACGATTCTGCGATGCAGTTTTTTTCGGAAGGCTACTTCATCGTGTGCGATCAGTTGGTCAATGGCATAGGCTCGCATCTGGTGGGGGTGGCCTCGTTCCCAGACCAGTTGATGCAATGCAGCGAGACGTTTGGGATCGGTGGGATTTTGTTGTTTGGCTTGATCTGCTGCACGCAGGCGCGTTGAGGGACTTTCGAGTTGATCCATCATGGCTGCTACGGGATCTTCAAAGGTTTGAGGTCCGCTTTGGCAAGCTGTCAGGCCCACGAGTAGAAAAAAGATTTGTAGGGTAATAAGTGGATGTTTGTGCATGGTTCATATCATAAAAAAAAAAACTGCCGTACGTGACGGCAGTTTTTTTATTTTTTTATTTCAAAGGTCGCATCATCAGCGGCCAGGGAAACAAGGCTTCGGAGGTTGACCATCACATTTGGTCTGAATCTGTTCCATGACACGGAAACCCTTTTCGCTATTGGCAGGAACCCATTTCTTGCCACTGGCATCAGAAACGAGGTGGCCCCGTTCCATGGCTTCAAACATATCCATTTCATTGGCTATTGGATCGCCTTCAGCACCTTCTATTGGAGCTGGAGCAGTCATGATCTTTTTAGCTTGAGGTGTATACATTTCGAGCCAACCCACAAAATGGGATTCTTCATCGGAACATTCACCACAGGAAAAGACAAACGCGCGAACGCCTTTATTTTCACCTGAGGGGGCATCAATTGGAGAGAGCAGATCACTTTTTTCGGTAAAGAGTGAGCCATCACTGATGTCCATAAAGTACACGTCTACAATACGTGGCGTGTAACGATTTCCGCTGAGTGACATAATGATGACACCCAAAGAAATCAACATCAACACAACTGCAACGATGGTCACCACCGCTGAGTTCTGATTCATCCAGTCTCGCATGTTTTTCATAATTCAAAACCCCATATCCATAAGCATCTATACAAATTTTATTCTTGCTTGGAGAAGCATGATGCAATCTGCTTGCTCCAAAACCACATTTTACGCTAACACGATTTTTAGTCAGTTCCAAGTCATTAAAAATGATGAAAATTTGAAAATCTGTACACCTTCAATTTCAAACTGTATCAAGACAAGATATGTCCACTCTTTAAACAAACCCTATTGAAATGTTCATCTTAATGATATCGAAATACCAGCTAGAAGCAAGATATTCCTTTTTATTTTGTCATATTTTACAACTTTTTATGGCAATGGAGCAACCCGGTATTCCACGCGTGGCACCGTCATTTGTCCCAGCCAACGGCGAAGTGTCTGAGCATCAACTTGCTGAGAAAACGGCGAAGTCACTCCCATCAAACCCAATATCCCAAGTGAATGGGACGGCTTCATGAGCAAAATCTGTGGATCACTTGCGTCCGATAACTTGGCAAGCGCCTTGGCTTTGCTCAAAGCTGCCTCGATATAGCCTTCACTGTCAGCTAATTTATTTTCCAAGGCCTGTGCTGCGGTATAGGGTTCTCCCGTGGCCAAACGTTGAACATCAGCCACCTCAAGGTCCACTCTGCCTTGGGCGACGATTTGAATAAACCGGTCATGTGCCTGATCTAAAATAAACCGAAGCTCGCCTCGATCATTTTCAGTCCAAGCTCGAAATGGGCTGAGCGTGTCTTTTTTCGTTGAACGCGTCGCCACGATCACCTCAGGGGTCACACCGACCTTTTCCAGCATTTTTTCCACGGTAAACGCTTGTGCAATCACACCGATGCTGCCTGTGATGGTGGTGGGTTCAATCACAATGTGATCCGCTACTGAGGCAATGTAATAACCGCCGCTGGCAGCCATTGCACCCAAGCTCGCAACCACGGGGACGCCTGTATCTTTTTTGAACTGGTCTAGAGCGTGCCAAATTTGATCTGAAGCAGTCACTCCCCCGCCGCCGGAGTCGATCCGCAGCACCACGGCACTGGGAATATTATCACGCAAACTCCAAATAGCCTGATTCACAAACGCAGCCATCTGTGAATCGATCATGCCTTGAATGGGGATAATGACAATGCGTATTGAAGCGTCTGACCCACGTTGAGGCATTTCCATGGGGCCAGCCATGCTCGATGCGAAAAAGATTCCCAGATACACATTTAACATAATAGAAAACAGCAGCACTGTACTGATCAAG
This sequence comes from Planctomycetota bacterium, assembly GCA_024279865.1. Taxonomy (GTDB): domain Bacteria; phylum Planctomycetota; class Phycisphaerae; order Phycisphaerales; family Phycisphaeraceae; genus JAJRRC01. The sequence goes on from JAJRRC010000043.1 coordinate 8,202, forward strand.
CCAATCATAACACGGCTAAGAATCGCCCCTATCCCACGTCCGGCAGGCGGCGCAGGATAAATCGGGCCATAGCCTGGCAGTGGTGCCGAAGGGGGAACCGGGGGGACCGGGGGAACCGGGGGGGCTTGGCCCATTCCCTGGGTATTGATTGGTTTTTGTGGGTCAGATGAGTCAGGCATAAAAGCGTCTTTCTTAATTAAGAATATCCGGGGCAATCATCATACCACTGATACCCATGACGTACCTTATGCGACATGCTCCGCTTTTTATTCAACCCGCCCCCCGCAAGTTCCCCGCGTACGCTGTTGGCGCGCAGCTATTTTCAAACAATCAACCAAGTGAACGACGGCAAAAAATCATCCCAAACATTCTATTATCAAATAAACCTGCCACGCGTGGATTCCGTTTTACCAAATCTAAAACCCATTTTGAACACGGGCGGCAGCTTGCTGGCCAGCGGCACGTTCACGCAATAAATCGAGCATGTTGTGCACTTCATCTGCCATCTTGGTGTTGGGAAAGTCTGCAATGATCTGCTCGCCCACGTGCAAGGCATCGATCCATTCATGATCCGCAATGGCCATCTTAAATTGCACGCCTAGATTTTGACGTTTTTTACCAATGATGCCACGGGCGACTTCCAACAAAGGAGCTGCTTCGTTTTCAGTTAGATAATGGTCTAGCTCTTTAAGCAGGTCCATGGCTGTTTCAACGTCATCACGGTGGGACGCTTCGAGGAATTTACGTTCGAGCTCTTTTTTATGCGATTCACGCGCTTCAGCCACCCGCTGAGGCAAGGCTTGGACGTGTGGAGAATCGCCGAAATCGCCTTGCAGTTTTTTGGCTTCTTGCAAGGCATGGTCCCATTCCCGCCTTGAAAGCATTTGCTCGAATAACGTAATGGCATCAAGCACTTTTTTATCGATCTGTTCTGTTTTGGCAGTCATAATTTGCAATTTAAGATATTGGCCCTCTTGTTGATAGCCATGGGTTTGAATCATGTCTTCAGCCAGAGCCAAAGCGAGATCAAGGTGCCCTTGTCTCATTTGTTCGCTGACGGCTTGGCGAAGGGTTTGCCTATCGTGCTCTCGGTAGGCAATGCGTTTGGCAATATCACTGATCATCACCCGATCATTAATCGAACGAAGCAGTTCTATTTGCTCTTGAATCCCGTCCCCCGATGAGTCGGTTTTGTCTCTGTTCAGACTGGCCAATGCACTGGCGATGGGAAACAGGCCTGCGGTAATAATGACCGCCAAAGCGCCCAGACCCACGAGCATTGAATCTTGTTGATTACGTTGTTCGATAATGCCGACGGCAAAGATCAGCAGAGATGACAAAAGCAACATGCCATACAGAATCGGAACGGTGTAATCATTTTTGGATTTCTTGAGCATGGCGTTGGGTATCCTCCCTATTTGGGATCGATCCATCGGATTGTAAAGCCACGATTCGGTTTTATGAACCGGGCGTGGGCTGGCAAGCGTTTCCGCAATCAAACGAGTTGGGTATTAAACAAAGAAATCGTAAAACCTGCGTCCCGGTATTACGGAACTGGTGCATTTCATTGGCAGCAATAAAGATGGCATCCCCTGGCCCGATGGGACGGATCGTTGAGCCGTCGATTCCGCCGATGATTTGCCCTTGTCCTTCAAGGATGAAGGCTTCGTGTTCATAGTTGTGTTGGTGTCGCGGGGTATGGCCTTGGGGTTGTACTTGGAATTGCCTCATGGCAAAGGTGGGGGTCTGATCCTCGCGGCCGAGCATCAATTGCATGGTGACATCTTTGGCACCGGGCATGGTCATTTCCTGATATGATGTCTCTTCGGTTCGACGGATGAGCATGTGACCTCCTTGTCGCCAATGGTATTGTACTCGCAAGTTCGCATTTTACCATTGCCTCGTGGACAATAGGGTTGTCTATGATAAAGTCGATTCGATCACATCCTCTGTGGCGTATTTCTCTTGGTCTGATTGGCGTGGTCGCTTTTGTGGCGGCTGTGGCATTGGCCTTTGGGGGAATTGATTTATCTTCATTAAGTGTCAAGCAGCTGCCGCATGCTTGTGGGTTGGCGTTGGCAATTGGGTTGAACCTGACATTGACGGGGTTGTTGTTCTGGTCGGTGACTTTATCGTTTGATGCGATGCCGGCGGTGGGACCGAGACGGATGATTGTTTTGATTTTCGCGAGCAGTCTGCTCAACTATTTACCTTTTCGTGCGGGGTTATTTGGTCGGGCTGCGTATTTGAAAACTCACCACAAGTTGCCGTTGTCGCAGTCGGCATTGATTTTAGCTGCGGTGCTGGTGGTGGGCGCGATTGTGTTGGGTGTAACTGCGTTGTCGGTCATCTTGTGGCCTACGGCACATCAGGCGATGACATGCCTAGCTGCGATTGGGGGCTTGTTGGTATTGGGTCTGGGGACCAATCAGATTGGTTCTAAATTACTGGGGCGTCCGATTCAAGGGGGCTGGGTTTGGTTTTTTCTACGGATCGTGGACATGTTGGTCGTCGGGGGACGGACTTGGCTGGCGTTTGCGATGATCGGCTCGCCGTTGACCTATTGGCAGGCAGTGGCGGTCGGCGCGGGCGGCATGCTGGTAAGTCTGCTGGGATTAACCCCCAATGGTTTGGGGTTGCGTGAATGGGCCATCGCAGGAATCACCTTGGCGGTATCCCCTTATCATGCGGCAGTGGGCATGGCAGCAGCCTTGGTCGACCGAGCCATCGAAGCCTTGGTTGTCGTCGCATTGGGAACCCCCTCAATCCTCCATTTAACCCGCTCAAGCAAAACTTCTTAACTATATTGGATAGACAAATACAGAGAGAATACGCTTTATTTTTGCGAACCCCCTTGTATCCTCACAGTGAGAGCGCATAATACCCCTCAACGTTTTAACTTTCTTTTTCTATGGATAAGGTTGGATTAGTAATGGCTAGCAAACAAGTACGCTACGGCATTGTGGGTTTGGGACGATCGGGTTGGGGGATTCATGTGGCAGGCTTGCGTGACCGCAAGGATTCTCGCATTGTGGCGGTGGCGGACCCTTCGCCGGACAATCAGGCTCAGGCTCAAAAGGAGTTAGGCGCTCGGCCGTATGATTCCCTCACTGCGATGCTCAAAGAGAGCAAGGACATTGACGTGGTGGTGGTGGCAACCCCCTCATTTTGCCATGGCCCTGATGCCAAGCAAATTCTCAAAGCAGGCAAACCTGTGGTGGTTGAGAAGCCCATGTCCATGTCCCTGCGTGAAGCAGACAGCATGATTTTGGCTGCCAAGAAAGCTCGCAAGAAACTTTTTATTCACCAGAATTACCGCTTTAACAAAGCCTATACCGTGCTTGAAGATGTGGTCAATTCCAAGGTACTGGGCAAGTTGTTTATGATTAAGTTTCAGGCTGATTCTTTTAGCCGACGCAACGATTGGCAGTGCCTCGCCAAAAACGGCGGCGGCGTACTAAATAACACAGCCCCCCACTTCATTGACCAGATCGTCCAACTCGTCGGATCGCCCATCACCAAAGTGCTTGGCGACCTACGACAAATTGCCGCCGCAGGTGATACGGAAGATCATGTCAAAGCCTTTATGAAAGCCAAAAACAGCTGCACCGTGGATCTGGAAATTTCATCCTGTGTGAACAACGCCCTCGTTAGCGGCCTACACTGGATCATCGCAGGCCAATACGGCACACTCACCAGCGACAACGGCAATATCACACTGCGTTATTTTGATCCTAAAAAAACCAAGAAACTCAAAGTCGCCAAGGGACTCCAAGCACCCGGCCGTCAGTACGGCAACGATGACAAACTTCCTTGGCAAGAGAAAAAACTCACCACCGATGATGGGACCGATGTGGGGAACTTCTATGACAATGTGTATGACGTGCTTCGCAATCGCAAGAAAATGCGCGTCACACCGGAATCGGTCCGCGAAGTCATGCGCGTGATGGGAGAAATCCGAAAAGGAACCGAATTCTCCGGAAAAATCAAGTGATTTTAAGAAGCTATCAACTGTCAGCGTTCAGCTATCAGTAAAATATAGATTTTGAAATGTGGCGACAGAACCAATCCGACTCTGCGGCAGACCTTAGAGTTCGGCGTTGTGATAGCTGTCCCTAAAAACAGTGACGCATCAAAGACGCGTTTCCCAAACAACCGAAAACGCGACCCATGAATTTGTCACGCTCTAAATCTCGAAATCTTTTCTTACTGAAGGCTGATAGCTGATAGCTTGAAACTGATCGCTTCTTTCAAACAATATCAAACATTGCACCGCAATCGGGGCAGGTCAATGTTTGGATTGCTGCGGGGTTGTCTGATTCGCCTGCCACTTCTTTGGCGTAACGCAAACAACAGGGCGCGGGTGTCACCACTGAAAGGGTTAAAGACGTTGATGCTTGGGGCGCGACAGGCGTTGAAGTTCCGGGGGCTGCGGTGCTTTGAGCCACAATGTCTCGCTTGGCATCCATTGCCAAATTGGCCACAGCATCGGCACGTTGATTGTGCGCCCGCTTCACATGTTCAAACCGCCAGTTATCAAATTGAGCAAACAGCTCCGTTGCCTGACGATGCAGAGGTTTGAGATTGTCTGCTTTGACTTTGTATTGGCCGAGGATCTGACGCACCATCAATTGTGAATCACTAATCACGTGAACCTGTTTGAGATTCATCTCCAGAGCCACTTGAAGTGCTTTGATGAGGCCTTGATATTCAGCCACGTTGTTGGTCGCCTCGCCGATGAAATACCCCGCTTCATGCAGGATCAGATCGTGCGACGCATCCTGAATCACAATGCCACAAGCGGCCGGCCCAGGATTGCCACGTGAACCACCATCAATATGAATTAAAATCCCCATGGTGCAGCAATCAGCTTTTGGATTTGGTAGATCGGCTGCTCATGGCCTCTTCCAATTCTGCTGCCATATACAGCATACGGCTACAACTAGGACAAGTCGTGACGCTGTCCTTCCGCATCACCACGGAGTTGACACATTCCAAAGGCAACGCCATGTAGCATCCACCACAGCTATATTCCATACGTCGAGCATTTTCTTCGACAATGGAAGCCAAGGCTTCGCCGTCATGCTGTTCGCTGAGACGGATAAAGATCGCCCGGGCATCGACGGGAATATCTTCAGCCGCTTCGTCGCGTTTGGTGATTCGTTCAGCCAACTCGGCACCGACTTCTTCTTGGCGTTTACCAACTTCAGCAGCGGCGGCGACTGCCATTTTCTTCTGTTGCTCGACTTGTTCTTTGAGTTCATCAGATTGTTTCTGTAATTCCTCAAGACGTCCCATCTCGGCGAGGGCTTCGTCTTCGACATTGCTCTTTTCAAGTTTGATCGTATTCACTTCCACCAGCAAGGCAGAGTATTCTTTGTTGTTGGTCACGGTGTTCATCTGATTCCGCAGGGTCGTGATCCGTTCGCCGATATCGCGGGCCTGATGCTCTAGGTTCAAGCTGGTGACCTGCGTGTGTTTGAGCTGTTCGTTTAGTTCGCTGTGCTGCGTTTGCAGCTGCCCGAGCTTCTTTTCCAACACCGTCTGCTGATAAGTCGCGACTTCCAGGCGGCGGCTAAGGCCACGTACTTGGCCTTCGAGTAAAAAAAGCTTATAAATCTTGTCCTGAAGAGTCATACCCATCTCCAAAGTGCGGGAATTGAATTGAATCGAATCGAGTATTATAACAAAATTTTAGATGCGTGTTAATCTAGTATCAAAAGCCGTTTCTTTATTCTTCATCGAAAAGGACCTTCTTTGCACATACGTCATTTGACCCTCACGCCTTGAGCGGTTCTAATGTGCAGCTCGACTTCGCAGGATCGCTGTGATTCTGAAGTTTCGTAAAACTGTTACGCCGCAGCCGCGGCCGAGACGCAACGGAGCCTTCGCCTCAAACAATAAAGGGCGAAGCCAATCATTATGGCCAACTATACCGGTCCCAAAGTCAAACTGTCTCGTCGCGTCGGTGTTCCCATCAGCGACACCCCCAAGCACACAACCAAACGTCAATTGAATCCCAATGGTATTCACGGTTTCCGTGGTCGTCGTCTGCGGGATTACGGCATCCGTTTGAATGAAAAACAGAAGCTCCGATATCACTTCAACGTGCTGGAAAAACAGTTCCGTCGTTATGTGGCTCGTGCCGGCCGCACCAAGGGTAACACCGGTGAAGTGTTGATCCAGTTGCTCGAACGACGCTTGGATAATGCGATCCGTCGCATGGGCTGGGCTCGCACCATCTGGGCTGCACGACAAATCGTCTCCCATGGACACATTCTCATCAACGGCAAAAAAGTTGACCGACCTAGCTTTGAATTGAACGTGGGCGATACCATCACGATCAAAGAAAAAAACCAAAAGCTCGTTCGTGAAAACATGGAATCACTGGCCGGCCACGAAGTCAGCGGATGGCTCAACTTTGACCCCTCCACCCTGACCGCCAACGTGCTAGCAACTCCTAGCTCTGACCAAGTGCCATTCGATGTGAACATGAACCTGATCGTCGAATTCTACAGCTAACCCCCCCCCCCGGACCCCCGGCAGTTTCCATCTGGAATCTTCCCCAAAGCCTCTGGAACTACTTTTTGGAATTCCACTGAAATTCAAATATACAAAAACAGCCACAGGCATTGTCTGTGGCTGTTTTTGTATCGAAAAAACTTGGGAACGAAAACATTTCGCATGTTGCATTACCATGCTTGAACGGATGTTTGGTGCTAAAAACAACGGCAAGAAAATTCGCAAGAATGCTTTTTTTAGAGCATTTAACAGTCATCTGTCGCATTCAGAAAGAATCCAACTTTTCAGAGTGTGGCGTTGTTTTAGCCACAAGCATGCTTGCGCCCGGGGTGCGTCTGCAAAAATATCCAAAACGCGAGATGTGGTTTTGTGACGCTCTAGTTTTCTGTCTCAGACAGGTCGTCCATTAAGAGCGTATCGGCGAGCGTGGCGTATCGCCTGCGGCGCATGACCTTTCGAACGCCCGCGACGGCGAGAGCCACCGCAAGCCCGCCGCCAACCCCCAGAAACAAAGGCAAAGGGCTTTCTGGCTGCGGGCCGATTAAGACCACTTCAGGCTGAGGCAAAACATTCACGGTGGCTGAGACAGACTGAACCTCGGGTAAATTCAGTGTATAGGTCATCTTTAGATCAAACGATGTTTGCGTCCCCATCAATGCCAGAATGACGCCATCGATTTGAGCCTGCTGCTCTTTTTTCTGAGACGGTAGTTTGCCAGGTTTCATGCCGATGCCGACACCGAGATATCGAATTTCATCCACAGGTAAAATAGAGGGTTCATTATCTTTGAATATTTTATCGTCTGCGGTGTTCCGCTTGCCGTCGGGGCCGTAATCAATTCCTTGGCGATAGATGGAATAGGTCGAGGCTTTAAAATTGCCTTGCTCATTCATCGCGTTCAAGGCATCGGAGCTTTGGAGGTCAAAGGCAAGGTCAGCCAATCGTATTTTTTGTCCATTGCCCAAAATCTGCAAGCTAAAATGGACTCGGCTACCGCGTTCCTTCTCAAACCCTTTGATGCCATGGCCTGCCACGCCTGACCATGAAACAAAGCCTGAGACAATCAGTTGTCCCACCGTAATTTCATCCACCTGTTTAAAGGCAAGCGGATCACGTAAGGGGTCGCCGACGACTTGCTTGCCTTGGGCTAGAGCCGTCATCGCGTTCTCACCAAAGGCTCTGAGGTTGGAAGAAAAACCGGGCCCCACAGCCGGCCGAACAATCATTTCAACCTTGCCATAAGCCACCAGAGGCAGCATCGCAATTAAGATTCCCAGACATAACCCACGGTTGACCATACTTCTCTCTCAGCCCCCCATACCACAAAGCTTACCCGGCAACGCCAAACAAACCTTCATATCGTTTGCCTTCAAGTGGCCCGTAGTATACCCAAATCCACATACCCCATGCCTGCAACTCACCCATCTGTGTGGCATCCCGTCAACAAACGGCATAACCGCTACGCACAATGATCTCCTTAAAAACTGCGTAAACCCCTCGCACAAAACCCATTGCATGCACCATTGCAAAACAATGATTTCTCTGGCACGCCCTCTGCCATGTTGTTAAGCAGCACAAAGGGAGCTATACCATGCAAGGAATTTCTGGAACATCCAACGTATCTGCCGCCATGCCAGGCAACATGCCTCAAACATCAGGCCAATCAGAGGCCCAGTCCGCCACGGACCTTGGCAAATTGCTGACGACCACCCTGATCATGTCCACACTCATGGGCGATGATGAGGAAAAAAACGATCCCGAAAGTAATTTCTTTGCGGGAATGCTCTTGGCTGCGGGTATGAACCAGCAAAACCAAGGCAACACGTACGATGCCAGTGGCACCGTGGGCGCAACAGGCTCCTCCGTCGGCAGCCAACTCGACATCGCAGGCTGAACAACGCTACCATTGGCGGCCATGCTCACCAACGATCTTGATTTTACCTTGCCCCCGGGGCATTTGGCCACCACCCCCACCCACCCGCGCGACCATGCCAAGCTCATGGTCGCCCACCGCCACAGTGGCCAGATCGAACACCTCCAAGTTTGCGATTTGGCCACGCGCGAAGATTTAATTCGGCCGGGCGACTTACTTGTTTTTAATCAAAGCAAAGTGCTACCCGCCTTTTTAAAAGGCACACGCACCGCCACCGGCGGCCGCGTCAGGGGCCTGTTTCTCGAAGCTTCCGACGACCAGCACTGGGAAATCATGCTCGAGTCCGGCGGCAAACTACAAGAAAACGAAACCATCATCCTAGGCAACGACACGCCCATCAAACTCATCGAACGTCTTCACGCAGGACGCTGGCGTGTTCAAACCCAAAGTGTTTTATCCATGGTGGCCTTGCTGGAAAAAGTCGGCTCGACCCCGTTGCCCCCTTACATCCAAAAAGCTCGACGCCAACTGGGACAAGACCCCATCTGCCAAGAAGACGCAGCCCGATACAACACCGTCTATGCGTCGAACCCCGGATCGGTCGCAGCCCCCACCGCAGGCCTGCACTTTACAAACCCGCTACTCAAAGCCCTCGCTGATCGCGGCGTCGAACGGGCCTTTGTCACGCTCCATATCGGCGTGGGAACGTTTGAACCCGTGCGAACCGAACGCGTGGCAGACCACAATATTCACGCTGAACCAATCACGGTCAACCAAGAAGCTCTCGCCCAACTTCGTCAAACCAAAGAGCGAGGCGGACGCATCATCCCCGTCGGCACCACCACGGTCCGCACGCTTGAAAGCCTCCCTGAAAATTGGATGGATATTGCCGATGATTTTCAATTAAATACCCGGCTGTTTATTCATCCGCAAACGGGCAAAGAAGCTTTTACCTTTCGCTTTACAGACTCTTTGATGACCAATTTCCATTTGCCTCAGTCAACGCTCTTGGCCATGGTCGCCAGCTTGCCTGGCGTGGGACTTGACCAACTCAAAGCATGGTACGCCCTGGCTATCGAGCAACAGTACCGCTTCTACTCCTACGGCGACGCGATGTTTGTTTTATGATGAGCTATCGGCTTCTAGCTATCAGCCTTCAGCAAGAAGGGAAATAGAATCGCGTTTCGAACCTCTGCGCGGTGCTTGGCAGAAATCAGACTCTGCGGCAGACTTCAGCATGCGGCGTTGTGATCGTTGTGTCTAAAAACAGTGACACCCCAGAGGCGCGTCTTCTTAAAGAGCCCAAAACGAGACAGAGAGATTCATCATGCTCCAAAGCTAGCAGTCTTTTCTTACTGATGGCTGATAGCTGATAACTGACAGCTTCTTGACCTACTTCTTTAACAAGGTCAGTAAAAAACAGCACGGTTCGGTGGCGACCACGCGGTGGGTTTCGCTGGGCTTCATGATGAGCCAGTCGTTGGGGCCCATGGTTTGGGTGTGGCCTGTGTCTTTGATGGTGAATTCAATTTGCCCGCTGAGGACCGCGACCGTGGCTGAAAACGGGGCGCAGTGTTCAGAAAGTTCTTGGCCTTTATCCATGGAAAAGAGAATTTGCTTAACGCTTGGGCTGTCGATCAACGGCTTGGTGACAATGGCTCCATCAATGACCGGGGCCATGTCGCAAAGGTTGTCAAAGGAGGTTTGGTCAGGTGTGTATAGTGGAGGGGCCATTCGATGCGTTCCTTGTACCAATGGTGAATCAAATTTCAGCGACCAGTTATTAGCGATCAGTTGTCAGCTATCAGCCTTCAGTAAGAAAAGGCTGCTCGATTTCGAGTGTCATGAATTCATTTGTCACGTTTTCGGTTATTTGGGAAACGCGCTTCTATCGCGTCACTGTTTTTAGACACAACGATCACAACGCCGCATGCTGAAGTCTTCTGAAGCGTCGGATTCTTTATGATGCGTGACGCTTTGAGTGAGGTTGCGTTAGACTGTTTTGGTGGTTGGTTTTGCGTTGGCCGTGGCCGGCTGGGACTGTTGCATAATCAGGCCGATGACCGTGGGCACTGCGATGAGCATGGGAACCACGATGGGATGTGCGGTGAGGCTTGTTGAGACCGCGTCTTGCCAAGCAGGCACTTGCAACAGCAGAGCAATCGCGCCCATAACTGCGATGGTGGAACCGCCAAAGGAGGTGAACAGGACCACGGCAACTTTGAACAGAATAAATGAGAGCATGCCGATGATCAGCAGGCCGATCAATGCACCGATCCAGTAGTTGTGAGCCATGGCTTGAGCATGTGAGGTGTCTCCAATGAGGCTCGATGAGGCGGACCAGACATTGGCTCCAAGAAACGCGCCCGCCAGGCCGCCGATGAGGGCGACTGCGTATTTCATCAAAGGCCAGCAACCCACCGCCAGTAGCAAAGACAAACAGCCAGCGACGACATAGGCGGCTTCAATTTGTTTGCCCAGAGCATAGCCCGCAAAAGCGCCAACCGAGGCAGCTACCACGATGATGATGGTTTTGTAAAACTTGTAGCCGTTGAGCATGCAGACCAGACCGGCCGTGAGGAAGATCGCTCCCCAGACAATGGACATGGATCGCAAGGCAGCCATGAGATCTGCTGGGTGCGCCAGTGCATCACCACGGGAAAAAATCCCTGTGATAATTTCAAAGACGTTATTATTTTCAAAGGCAGTTTGTGCAATGAAGGGGAGCATTCGGAGGCCTCCTGGAAATTTCTATAGGGTTCTAGCCGTATCTATGAACTATCTATCGGCTTTTTTTCGCCAAGTGATCCACTGTAACCCAATGCCCGCGACGGTTATCAGACTCAAACAAATAATTCCCTGTTGTGGGGTGTCAATTAGCGGGCTGGATAGCGATTCAGACAAGCGAGGCAACAGGTGGTGCGCACTGATGAGCATCATGCCCGACCCGACCAAGGCCGTCTGGCAAGAGACCGCCCAGTAAGGTGCAATGAGTCCAATAAAAAGGCCCAGCACCGCGCCGCACAAGGCCAGCACCACCGTCGCCCGACGTGCTGACTCATCGAATTGGTTGATCCATTGCTTGATGATTTCGCCGGGTGTTTTTTCGGCGGTCCAAGTGGGGATTTTCAGTGAATTAGTCAGGCCTGAAGAAATTTTCATGGTATCAAGGGCTTGAAAAGATTCGTAGACTTTCTCGTATTCAGGGGGCATGTTGGGTTCTTTTGTAAAAAAATCAGAACCTATTGGGGGGGCGGTCTCAACTTCAGCAGATTCTTTGGTGGGAGCTTGCATTTGGATCCCAATATCGGGAAATTGGGGAAAGTGGTCACTTTGCCAAGCCAATTCCGCTGCAGGCAAGACCACCGCCAGTGTGACCGCGAGGGTGAACCCTGTGGCTACGCGAAACATCAGCCATGCCAGGAGCATGCCGACGAGGCTTGCCACGAGGATCGCAACCATGAGGGTTTGTGTATTTTGGCGGGCTTGTGGGATCGCCAGTGCAAACACCACGCCGCCGAGTAGGCCCGATAACGCATAGCCCGGCCGAGCGAGCTTGCGACCCATCGCCCAAAGTACCAGTCCAACGAGCGCAACAACAGCCAAGCCTACCGTTTGGGGTGAGCCGGTCATGCCCATTGAGTTGATCCATGTGGCCGGGTCCATCTTTAAGTCCAAGTCGACCGTTGCATGGCACGTCTGAACCCAATTCCCATGCCCCCCGAAATACAAGGAACGTCTGGAAGGATTATAGCTTTTGAGCGATTGGTTGCGAGCTATCAGCTGTCAATTATCAGCCTTCAGTAAGAAGGGAAAGGGGATCGCGTTTCACACATCTACTTGGTGTTTAGAAGAAATCCGACGCTTCAGAAGACTTCAGCATTCGGCGTTGTGATCGTTGTGTCTAAAAACAGTGATATCCCAGAGGCGCGTCTTCTTTAAAGAACCCAAAACGAGGCAGAGAGATTCCTGACGCTCTAAATCTAGCAGCCTTTTCTTACTGAAGGCTGATAGCTAGAAGCTGACAGCTGATCGCTCAAAAAATAACTTGATCTGCGTTGAAGACGGGGCCATCGGTGCAGGTCAATCGGTATCGCCAAGGACGGCCATCTTCGGTGGTGCCTTGGGGGTTGTCTGGCTCAGCAATCTGGACGATGCACGATTGACAGGTTCCCATGCCGCAAGCCATCGCCTGTTCAAGACAGACCTGGCAATCCACGCCATGCTTTTGAGCCAGCTTGGCTGCTGCGTGCAGCATGGGGTGCGGGCCACATGTAAACAGCACCACTCGCTGACGATCTTCCTCACTCAACGTATCAAAATACCGCTCTAGGCCAGCGGTGATTCGACCCGCCAAACCTACAGACCCATCATCTGTGGTGACTGCTGAAGCAATGGACAACTTGGAAAATTCTTCAATGCAAAGAGAGGGTTCCCCCGAAGACTCTGCCGGCTCTGATCCACCAAAGGTGACCGCGAGCAAATCCTCGGTCAAAGCCCCGACAAACGCAACCGCATCCCAATGAGCCTGCTTCAAAGCCTCCGCCAAATAAAACATCGGCGGCAAGCCAACGCCCCCCCCCACCAACAGGCCCAAACTTTTACCCTCAGGCAATTGAAACTGATTCCCCAACGGCCCCAGTAAATCCGTCGTATCACCTGCCTGTAACTGAGCAAGCCACCGCGTTCCCACCCCCACCACACGGTAAACAATCTGCAACTCCACACGACCCTCAGCCAAATCTTTGCGCCCCGCCAAACTAAACGGCCGTCGCAACAACGTCGCAGGCTGACAACCCAATTGAATAAACTGACCCGGACGCGTGGCAGGAAATGGTCCACGTTCATCAGGATCAATCCCCAGTGTCAAACAAAAATGCTCCCGACACACCGACGTATTAGAAACGACTTGCGCATCAAAACGCCTACGGGTATTAGAAACGGACTGGGGTTGTGTGGCTGTCAACATACGGACCTCTATCACGATGAATGTTTGGAAAAGCTCGTTTTTAGATCGAATTGAAGCCGATCAACTATTTATAAAGCTTCAATTGTAATAAAACTATACGCAATACATAGCAGGCAGTATAACGACTACCATGAGCTTGCCGACCTGGATCAAACATCACCTCGCAAACCCCTGCCAACAGCAATGGCGTCAAGCCCAGAGCCTCGGCTGGGACATTGATCAATCTGAGGTCTATTGCCCACGGTGTGGGTCATCGATTAATATTCAGGCTGTCACCAAGCGGGGCTGCGTTTTTTGTGTGAACCAAAAGCTTCCTTGGCAAAGCCTCCATCGGCTCAGTGCTTATCACCCGCCGATGAGTGACTGGATTCTCAGCATGAAATTTGCCAGGCAATGGCGATGGGGAACCCATTTGGGAAAAATCATGGCCCAGCAATGGGATTGGCTCAATCACCTTGACCAAGTGGTCGTCTGCCCGGTCCCCATGCACTGGCTGCGACGATGGCATCGTGGGTTTAACCAAGCAAGTCTCATGGCACACAGCCTGGGAAAAGCACGTCAATGGCCTGTCACTTCGCTGCTCAAACGGACCCGTCATACCCCGCCTCAGACGCAAGTGGTCCCCTCTCAACGAGCGATCAATGTCCAAGGTTCGGTAACCGCCAAAACAATAGACCTCGCCGGCTGGACCGTGCTTCTGATAGATGATGTTAAAACCAGCGGCTCAACGCTCAAAACTTGCTGTCAGGTCCTTCGAAAAATGGGGCCCTCTGAAATCCATGTGGATGTCGCAGCAGTCGCAGACCCCAAAAAAAGCGATTTTACAACGATTTAGAGCCTTGCCCCTTATTTCCTGCCCCCGGAAGCCCCCCCTTGTTCATCATCAACAAGCTTGTGCGGATTTTTGGTTTGTGTTTCGATCTGTTCAAGCAGAGCTTGACGCAAAGTCAAAGTGGTTGGACCGGCCTTGCCTTGGGCAATCGTCTGCTTCTCAATGCGACTCACAGGCAGGACCTGCCAACTGCTGTTGGTGAGAAAAACCTCATCTGCATCGAGCATCTCCTCGACGCTAAGCATTTTTCGCTGCACGTCGAGTCCTTGCTTCTGGGCAAGATCGATGATGATCTCCCGGGTGATCCCAGGCAAGACCGGAGCAGGCAACGCCCCTTGGGCCTCTTCCCCACGCGCAAACGGGGTCAAAAGTGTTTGACCCTTCACCAAAAACACGTTCGACACCGCTCCACTGGCCAGATGATTGGAGACGTTGAGCCAAATTGCTTCGCCAGCCCCCACCGAGGCTGCCTGACGCAACGTCCGCAAACGAGGCCAATAGTTCAATGTTTTATGGCCTGCCATGGCATCAAAAGGATTCGCCCCGCCGGGCACAATCAAAGCCAAAATCCCCTCTTCAAAATACTTGAGGTCATATTGCGTTGGCGGTGTCACCTCGATCATCAACGTGGGCATGGGCTCTGAGCTGGACGTTTTTTTAAGCAATGAAACCTCACCTGCCGTGAGGGTCAACCTCAAACGAGCGTCTGTAACTTCATTATGAGAAATGGTTTGCTCCACTGCCTGGGCCAACGGGGCCACATCCAGCATCTTGGTCAACCCCAGCACCATGGCACTGTTTTGGATGCGTTTTAAGTGAGCCTCCAATGCAAAAGCGACCCCATTTTGGACGTGCATCGTCTCAAAAAGGCCCACCGCATGTTGAAACGCAGCATCGTGAACTGAAAGTGTCGCCTGCTCGGCATTGACCATTTGGCCGTTAAGATAAATATCCATGAGATATCCTGATTTGAAGGAAGTGATAGAGTTGATATAATGTCCGATTCCCCGTCAATTGGCAATTGCGGGTCATTGAACCCTTCGAATTTATAGAGGTTGGCCATGAAAGCTGATATTCATCCTGATTACGTCGAATGCAAAGTTACCTGTGCTTGTGGGAATAAATTTACCACCCGTAGCACGACACCTTCAGTCCACTTGGACATTTGCAACGAGTGCCATCCGTTCTTCACGGGCAAACAAAAGTTCTTGGATACCGCTGGCCGTGTTGAGAAATTCCAACGCCGCTTCCAAGGTAACTACTTCGGCACTAAAAAATAGCTTGTACCTGCTTTATACCAATCGCAATTGAGTTCCCCCGTTTGCTTACGTATGTGGCGTCTTGTTTTAAGCATCCAAACGACTTGCATCGCGGGAATTCTCATACCCGATGGGTATAAATCAAAACCGCAGTGGAGCCAAGTGCATTCGCTGCGGTTTTGTGTGCGCAATGGAACCACAAAGAAGAAGCTAGCTTGGTAAAATGCACGTCATGTGCTGGGGAGCCCAAACCAAAACGCTCTAAGGGATTTTTATGTCAGATTTTCACAGCAGACTCATCGGCAAGCTCGACGAATTGGCCGCCCAATACAACCAGATCCAAGGACAACTCATGGAGATGGAGGTGGTTTCCAAACCTGCGATACTGCGTGATCTGGGAATCAAACGCGCCGCCCTAGAACCTGTCATCAGGCAATACGAACAATACCAAAAGCTCGCTCAACAAATCCAGGAAAACACCGAAATCATCGAACAAGAAGATGATGCGGAACTCATTGCCATGGCCAGGGAAGAACTCCCCGCCCTGAAGCTTGAAGCAGACACACTGCTTGAAGCCGTCACAGGCGAACTGGTCACCGCTGATGACAAATCCGTGGGATCGGTGATTGTCGAAATTCGCGCAGCCTCCGGCGGCGACGAAGCAGGCATCTGGGCTGGCGACCTACTCCAAATGTATCAACGCTTTGCCACGACCCGTCGCTGGAAAATTGAAATCTTTGACCTCGCTCACGGCGAAATGGGTGGCATCCGCCACGCAGTCTTCGGCGTTCGAGGCGAAGGCGTTTGGCAAGGACTCGGCTACGAAGGCGGCGTTCACTGCGTCAAGCGTGTGCCAGCCACTGAAACCCAGGGCCGCGTCCATACCTCCACGGCAACGGTGGCAGTCTTGCCTGAACCTGAAAAACTCGAAATCGAAATCCCCGACAGTGAAGTGGAAATCCATGTCACCACCGCCCAAGGTCCCGGAGGCCAGAACGTCAACAAAGTCGCCACCGCCGTCCACATGATCCACAAGCCCACCGGCGTTGAAGTCCGCATGCAAGAATCCAAAAGCCAAGCTCAAAACCGCCAAAAAGCCTGGACCCTCCTCAGAGCCCGCGTTTTTGCGATCTATCAACGAGAAAAAGATGCCCAGCGATCTGAACAACGTTCAGCTATGATCGGGTCAGGAGGACGCAGCGAACGCATCCGTACCTATCGCTACAAAGACAATATGGTCGTGGACCATCGAATCAATGCCTCCTTTGCCCTAAGCCCCCTGCTCAATGGTGAAATGGACCATCTCGTCGAAGCACTCATCAGCCACGACCGCGCCCAGCGCCTTGCTGCGTTGTAAGGGAAATAGCCACAAAAAACACAATAAAGACACGAAAAAAGAGCACGCTTTTTTTGTGTTTGCTTTTCATCGCTGTCATGGCGAGTTGGCAACGAACCTTGCTTTTTTGCCTTGCATCAATACTTGCCGCCTACTTTCATGGACAAATTTTTATTTTTTGTGCTTTTTTGTGTTTTTTGTGGCTATTGATTCTGCTCTGCATCTTCTGGAAAACAACAGAATCCGGCCCTTCGGAAGACCTCAGGACTCGGCTTGAAAAAACTTTTCAATCAAAAAAATAAAAAACAACTTCCGAGAGTTCGCATTTTCAAAGAACCTCATGTTGCCGTATGAAAACTTCCGGGGGGCTTCCGGGGGGCTTCCGGGGGGACTAGGTGACCCCAAGGGAAAACTTCCGGGGGGGGGGAATTTGTAGTGGGTTGTGGCAATGATCCGATAATACATTCTATGGTTCATTACCCCCACAGGCTTGGGGTCGCTGTTTTTCTAGGGCTGCTTTTGGCAGTCGGGCTGTCTTGCGCCCAAGCTCAGCACAAACGTTTGATCCATCGGTTCGATTTTGAAGAGGCTGCCTTTGGCAACTTTGAAACGATGCCTAACTTTTGGCATCGCATTGGACAGTCCCCCGATCATGGCAAACCCCACTTCACCCGCCAACCCTTGCACCAAAAATTAAGCCAACTCAAAGGATACCCCTCCTTTACACAAGTGCGTTTTGATCCGCCTCAACAAGTCCAAGGCAACCATAGTCTGTATCTGGGACTCAACGGCTACAACGCGGGCGCCTTCCTGGAAGTCGGTGCGGTCCCGGCCATTCCCCACAGTGATTACCGAATAACCGCCAAAGTCATGACCCATCAACTCGAACATGCCCGGGTGCGTTTAACAGCTTACTTTGTCGATGGCGAAGGCAAACGCATTGAGTCGAGCGTCACGGATTCAGGATTACTCGTCAGTGAAGGCCGCTGGCAAACCATCAGCTTGCCACTCAACGGCGACTTTAGCCAAGCAGCGTGGTTGGGAATGCAAGTCCAATTACTCCAATCAATCCACAAAAACAAAAACACACTGCTCGGCGAGCATGAAGTCCTGTTCAATGAAGTCGATGGCGGCGTATGGCTTGACGACATTGCCATTTGGCAGTTACCCAATATTTCTGTCACCACCCAAAGCCCCGTCAATATCATCCGTCAACCCAATCATCCCAAATTAAGTGTTAAGGTCCGTGATCTGACCGGCCGTCAACTGGTGTCTGAATTGACGATTTACGACCATCAGCGAAATAAAATAGCCCAGCGGGCTCAACGCGTGGGCGCGGGCGCTCCGACGACGTGGCACTGGGAACCCACCTTGCCACAAATGGGCTGGTACCTCGTGGATCTTTCGGTCATGGAAACCGAATCTGACAACGGCTCCGCCATCAACCTTCCCATCTCTCGCACACTCAGCTCCTTTTTATGGCTACCAGATGAATGGACCGCCAATCTCGAAGATGCCAGGCTATTTGGAATTCGGGCTGAAGGACTGCCCCCCAAGCCCATGACCTTGCTACCGATGCTCATGGAACAAGCCCGTTTGCATGGCGTGGTTCTAAGCGCATGGGGGAAAGACACCACCCTTCAAAACCTTGAATCTCAACAAACAGCCATGGACAAAGTCCTACTTAAACTCTTGACAAGCCAACGAGAAGTGACCTTTAGCCTCAACCCCGTCCCGACGAGCCTTGGCCATCAACGTCATTCAGGTGAACTGACGCCGCTCACGCTGTTTGAGCAAGATGATGCCAAATGGATGCCTCTGCTGCGTCCGATCCTCCTGCGGCACAGCCAGCGTATTCAACGTTGGCAACTCGGATCAACCGAGACACCTGAAGGCTTTTTCCTCAAAAACGCAACCTCTGTTCTAAGCCAAGCCAAGCAACGATTTGAAAGCTGGATTCCCAAGCCTCTACTGTTGTTGCCTTGGTCTGCTTTAGAGCCACATCGCCCCTCCATCGGGCAGTCCGTGGGATACGTGCTAAAGGTTCCTTATGGCATTCGTCCCCAACATTTGACCGATTTTTTACAGGAATGGAAAGACACCAACTACACTTTGGATTGGCATGAACCCCCTGCCACGGAGCTTGCTCATCATCGTCGCATCACGGACTTGGTTTTGCGGATGCTCCATGCGTGGGAATTAAAACCTGCGAATCAAACCCTGACAACGCCTTGGGCCATGTCCAACCGACGACATCTGGCATTGTTGCCCGACCCTTTGCTTGGTGCGTTCGTAGGCGTCTCCCAAAGATTGGCTGGCCGACGGGCCACAGAACGGCTAGACCTGGGCGAAGGCTTGTCCTGCATTGTTTTTGATGGTGATTCCGATGGCATGCTGGCGTTATGGAACCGCTCGGCTCCGCAGAACAAGGTCGACCAACATCTCTACCTTGGCAGTTCCCAACCCCAGCAAATAGACATCTGGGGCAACCGAAAAATATTGCCACTGGAAAATAACCGCCATCACTTCACTCTCAACCATGAACCGATCTTCATTGAAGGCATCGACCTGAATCTTGCTCGATTCCGCGCTTCATTTCGGGTCGATGAACCTTTTATCGAATCCAGACAAACGCCTCACGAGCGAACTTTACACCTGAAAAACCCTTGGCCTCGTACGATTAGCGGGCATATCACCATCACCGGCCCACCACGCTGGCGTATTGAACCCAAGCGAACTTTCTTTTCCATCGCAGCAGGTCAACCGTACGAAATCCCCATCAAGCTCGCCTTTGCCGTCGCCGAGACCGCAGGCCCCAAAATACTCACCGCCAAGCTTACCTTCAACACCACCGAAGCCTACCAAGTCCAGTTTCATACCCCCTTGGAACTTGGCCTTAAAAATATTGATTTCCAATCCCACCTGATGATCAGAGAAAATTCCAAAACAGGAAAACTCGATGCGGTCATCACACAAATGATCGCCAACAAAGGCACCCAAACGCTGTCGCTTTACGCCTTTGCCAACATGGCTGGATTTTCACGTCAAGAACGACTCATCTCCCGCCTGCAACCAGGCCAACGAATCGTCAAACAGTTTCGATTCCCCGACGGCGCGAAAAATCTCGTCACCGGCAAAGTCCGCACAGGACTGAGGGAAACCAATGGACCCGCTATTTTGAATCATGTCCTATCGGCCAAGAATCTGACCGGTGGATAAGACCAATCCTATTTAAAACTCATGCCAATGGTTATTCGCCGAGACTCAATTGATAAGGCTTTCTGAAAGTCTCAACGCGACATCATCGATGCGATGCATCTAGAGCACCCTGTCAGTTCTGATTTGATGGATCATGGCAAGAAAGTTTTTGTACTCCCAATACGACTTTATTCGTCAATTGAAAAGGAAGATGTTGTGAGCCACAAAAAACACAAAAAGGCACAAAAAAAGCTGGTTTTTGTTTTGTCATCCGCATCTTGAAAAAATAATTTTCGAAACCCTTCACCCATCTCTTGGTTCTCTGTGATTCTCAGAAAATTCTGGTTTCGTGTCTTTTTGTGGCTATCAGCTTCAATCTCCGAAGCCTTTGGCGGGAGCTATTCGCATGCGTGCTGGTGTTCCAGTCATCTATAAAAGCGGCAAGTCACAATAAAAAAGGTTCTTATCCGTCAATTGATGGGGTGCTAGGTCACTTCATACTCCGGTATAGCGGTTTGATGATCCGTGATCGCCTTTGGCAACCTCGTTCATGCAGATTTCCCAGTTGCCCGACCGCTACAAATGACCGTTAAACGCTCTAAAAACTCTTACGAAATGGCACGCAAACGCAAAACCTCATCGAGATCTTTGTCGCCGCGTCCTGAAAGATTCACCAGCACAATCTGGTCGGCAGGCAATGATTTCGCCAACGCCATCGCATGGGCCACCGCATGGCTCGATTCCAAAGCAGGAATAATCCCCTCGGTCAATGTCAATGCTTCAAAGGCGTCCATCGCCTGAGCATCGGTCACGCTCACATAATCCGCTCGATTGGTCTGCTTCCAAAAGGCATGTTCAGGTCCAACGCCCGGATAGTCCAGCCCCGCAGAAATCGAATGTGCCTCGGCAGTTTGACCATCATCATCCTGAAGCACATAGCTTCGTGAGCCGTGCAACACCCCTGCTTTGCCAGCCCCAATCGAAGCCGCATGATCGCCCCGAGCAGGACCACGCCCCCCCGCTTCAACGCCCGTAAGGCCCACGGTTAAATCATCGACAAACGCAAAGAACATCCCTGCTGCATTGGACCCGCCGCCCACACAAGCAATCACATGGTCAGGCAAACGACCGATCTGATCCAAACACTGAGCCCGAGCTTCACGGCCAATGACTGCCTGAAAATCACGCACAATCATGGGATAGGGATGAGGCCCCACCACCGAACCAATAATGTAATGGGTGTCCTCACTGGTCTGCATCCAGTTACGCATCGCTGCGTTGGTCGCATCCTTGAGTGTTTTAGAACCCGATTCCACAGAGATCACCTTCGCGCCCAGCAATTCCATTCGCTTGACGTTGGGCTGCTGGCGACGAATGTCCTCTGAACCCATAAAGACATCACATTCAAGACCAAACACCGCAGCGGCAGTGGCTGTGGCCACGCCATGCTGGCCTGCCCCGGTTTCAGCAATGACCCGACGCTTGCCCATTCGCAAAGTCAGCAATGCCTGTCCCAGTGAGTTGTTAATTTTGTGTGCCCCGGTGTGAGCGAGGTCTTCACGTTTGAGATAAATTTTCGCACCGCCAGCACGTTCGGTTAACCGACGCGCAAAGTACAACGGCGTCTCGCGGCCCACATAATTGCGCAACAACCCATTAAATTCATCCCAAAAGGCTTTATCCCCCTTCACCTGCGCATAAACATCTTCAAGCTGACGGACCGCAGCCCGAAGCGTTTCGGGAATAAAAATGCCCCCAAATTCACCAAAATAACCCCGCTCATCAGGAACGTGGCTCAAACTACAAGATGCGGAAGGATCACTCATCCCCTCATTTTAA
The DNA here is from genome assembly GCA_024279865.1 of Planctomycetota bacterium. Lineage (GTDB taxonomy): Bacteria > Planctomycetota > Phycisphaerae > Phycisphaerales > Phycisphaeraceae > JAJRRC01. The sequence goes on from JAJRRC010000043.1 coordinate 30,030, forward strand.
GGGGGGCCACAGGTTTAAGCCAACAAGCAAGTGAAATACATGGCAATCGCCCAAGCCTTGCTCTAGGCTCGGGGGAATCCTTCTTGGCGTAGGCGTGCGCCAACGTTTCTCAAAACCTGCTCATCTTCAGGGTCCAAAGAGCCATCAGGCAGTGGGCCTGTATTTAAGAGCAGGTTGTAGCCTTGAGACCCCGCCTCGCAGAGCTTGTCCCAAATCTGGTCTTCGTTGAGGTGATCGCCATCTTTCATATAACCCCAGCCTTGGGGGCACATGGTTGTACAAACCTCAATGGATTTTTGCGAGTCAGCCCCCATCTGGCCACGCAACTTGTCATTGGGATCTTTGCTTGGCACGCCATGCTCTGGCGCGAAATAGTCTTCGGTCCCGGTGATGCCTTGCTTGTAGGAAACAAGGACCTGAGGCTGAAGGCTATGAACATGATCATAAAAATCCTGCATGCCAAAAGCATCGGTATCGCCATTAAGTGGAACAGCAATACCATCGAGCCAGATCGAAGCAATCGGGCCATACTGGGTTAATAATTCGGTCACTTGGCGTTTCATAAAATCGATGTATTTTTGCAGGTCATGTTCATCACCATAGGCATAAGCGGGCTCTGGCGTTGAGTATTCTGGCCGAGCAGCACCGCCCCAGTGGTCATTGTTCGGGGCATGGGGATGCTTCCAATCTCGCCCATGAGAATAGTACAAGCACAGACCCAGCCCCCGTTTTTCACATGCCACAGCCAACTCTGCGACCAGATCCCGACCACTCGGCGCGTTCAAAGAGTTGAATGGAGTTTCCTGCGTTCGGAACAGGCAAAAAGAATCATGATGTCGCGTCGTCAGGTTGATGTATTGCATACCCGCATCAACCGCGAAGTCTGCAATATAGTCTGCGTCAAATCGATCCGCTTTAAAATCAGCTTCGAGTTTGGCATATTCTGCAACAGGGATTTTTTCGTTGAGTTGGACCCATTCATGCCTTCCCAGCAATGAATAGAGGCCGTAATGCAGAAACAGGCCGTAACGTGCTTCTTTGAACCATGTCTGGGCTGCTTGCCGAGGGTTCACATGATAAAGATCTTCGTCATTCTTGAGGTAACTGGGCACGGTCACGACAGAGTCTTCCCTTTGCACTTGTAAAAAAACACAATCGCAATCAGCCAACTCGCGTTAAAAGATCACAACTAGAACTGCTAATATGCGGGGGCACACATCACCAGTCAAGTTCTTCTCCGCTCTGCGGCGGTGTTTTCAACCATCACTTCGACGAATGATAATGTGCAGAAAAAACCAGCTCACACCCACGATTTTAATGCCAAACATCAACCAATGGGTACCCAGCATGGCACTCACGACCGCCAACACCACCAACACGCTCGCACAAAGACATTGGGTCACCACCGCTCGCCCAAAACTCGGCCGAGTCGTCCAAATCGAGATCACAAAAATCGCTAGGTAAGGCCAATACAACATGCACCAGATCATCCAACTCGCACCCCAAGGCAACTGCCCTTCGTGCGTGGAATAAACCACAACCCCCACCACCAACAAATAAGCAGCAAACATCGCAGCAGTAAGCTTAAAACTCTTTAACGTATAAGGCGTGATCCACATAATCCAACAGCTCAACAAAAAAACAAAGACTTCACAGATCGCGTTTGATTGTACCGCTTCTGTTCTGAACTGCCGCACATGAAGAAAGAGAGTGTCCCCATGGTTTGTCGTGGGCAGTTGTTGACTGTCGGTCAAATTTGTGTCCACTGCATCAAATAAGATTGTCGATCATGTTCCCTTAATTGGTAAGGTAATTGCAGGTGGCAAAGTGGGTGCCATCGGTGACGGTGCCTAGGCGAGAGGCTGCGTTGTCGGTGTCGCCGACGGTGGCGTAAGAGGTCTTCACGCTGCTGGCCATGCAGGGAGGCGGTGGTGCTTTGGCGGCGTAACATGGAAAAAGCTGGGGTCGGGGACAGGGTCGCTGCACCTGATATCCGGCCCTGCGGCCCCGGAGGGCCTTAGGGCTCGGCGTTGTGATTGCCATCGGTTTAAATAAGTATCGCATCTAGAAACAACCTTTAAGCCAAACGGGCAAAATAAAACTCGCCCAAATCAAACCTTCTGGGAAACTTCCGGGGGAGCTTAGAGAAAATTTACGGAGAGGTTCGAACAAAACCCTTGGCAAACTTTCAGGGTGCTTGACGAAAAGTTACGGAGGGGTTCAAGCAAGACCCTTCGCAAGCTTCCGGGGGGGGGGGGTTTTTTGCTGATTTTGGCTTTGCCCCGTATCATCAGTGGCTATCTGCTGTGGAGGCATGAGCAATGATTAAAGTGGGTCGGCAACTTGCCGCTGGATGGATTCTTGGGATGGTCTTAATTGCTGGGGTCGCGCACGCCCAGGAACGGTACCAACTGACCGAAGATCAATGGGTCCAACAAAAAACCTTTGTGCCGGGCACGCCCGAAGCTAAACTGCAATTGATCCGCAAATTGATCGCTCAGGAAAAAGGGAAAGAAGCTCAAAAAGCCATCAAAAAATGGATTGATACCCATCAGGGACATGCCCTGATGCCTCAGGCGTATCTCATCTCAGGCGATGCGAAGGTCGCTCGCAAACATTATTACAAAGCATTGTTTGATTATGAACTGCTGATTCGGATGTTTCCTGCCTCGGAGGATTTTCATACGGGTCTTGAGCGGGAATATGAAATTGCGTTGCTCTTTAGCAACGGCGTTCGACGACGCTGGCTCGGAGCTCGTACACTCAGTGCCGCAGGCGAAGCGGAAGAAGTTTTCATTCGCATCCAAGAACGCGCCCCAGGCAGCCAAATCGGCGAGAAGGCGAGTCTGGCCTTGGCGGACTTTTATTTCAGGCGTGGCGAGATGGCCAGTGCAGCGGAGGCTTACCAGCTTTTTCTGGAGAACTATTCCACGAGCAACCATCGTGAACGGGTGATGCTTCGTCGCATTGAAGCGGACCTTGCGTCGTTCCAAGGGCCGGTCTTTGATCCGACTGGCTTGCTTAATGCCACGCTGCACATCAAACAATTTGCTCAGGAATTCCCAGCCTCAGCTGAGCGGATGGGGTCCGATGCCCTGCTCATCCGGGTGACGGATTCACTGGCACTCAAAGATTTTTATACTGCCAAATGGTACGAATCTCAGAAAAACGGGGATGTCAGCGCTGCCTATATGTATCAGCGTGTGATGCAAGACTATCCCCAGACCTCGGCCGCGAAGTTGGCCCAAGACCGTCTTGCGAAATTGGACCCTCAGGTCCAGGGAGGCCCTTTACAGTGATCAAAGTGACCCGATGGACCCTGATGCTCTGTCTGATGAGCTTGTGCCTTGGTGGGTGTGGGTATCAGCAACAGTCGCTGTTCCCTGAAGATATCAAGACGGTGGCTGTTCCGATTTTCCAGAACCGCACATTTTATCGCGGCGTGGAATTTGATCTCACCGAAGCACTGATCAAGGAAATTGAGCTGCAAACGCCTTACAAAGCCATCAAAGCGCCGTCAGCCCAAACGCGCATCGAAGGTGAAATCGTCAATATCAGACAGAACAGCCTCAGCCACACCCGCGAAGGCGGACTGGTTCAGGAAATTGAGCTACAGATCGTGGTGAATTTTGCATGGAAACATGAAAACGATGGTCCAACGATCTGCCAAAACAATGGACTGGTTGCCACGGGCCGCTATGTGGTCTCTAGCCCCATTGGCGAACCTCTGGAACTGGCCAAGCACACGGCCGTTCAGAATTTGGCTCGAAAAATCGTTTCTGCCATGCGTGCAGACTGGTAAATTCCCCAAGACAATGCTTCTGGGAATTTTCTGATCGCAACCACGACGGACACATAGAAGTAAGTATGCTCGAGGCTACTTTTTCTTTTCTGCTCCTCCCCGGACCCATCCTCGGATGATTGCCCTTTCGGACATTTTGGAGCACATCCCTCTTAACCGCGTTTTAATCGCGTAGGTTTTGAGTATGTCCAAAGGAAAAACAGCCGATAGAATAGAGATACAACCCGAAAGGTAAATGGCTATGTCGGACCCCAATCAGCAAGACCCTCAGAATAATCAGCCCAACAACGGACCCAATGGGAAAGGTCCGAATAATCAAAAGCCTCCTCAGAACCTCATGTCCCGAGGCGTGTTTGGCTGGTTGATGCTAGGCAGCTTGGCTATCCTGCTGCTGTATTTAATGACCAGCGCCCAGCACCAGGCTCGCCCGATCAGCCGCACCGCCTTTAACAACCATGTGAAGAACGGCGATTTTGCCGAGGCTGTCACGGTTGAAGATGACCGCGTGGTCGGCGTGCTCAAGGAAGACATCCCAGGCCCCGCCAACAGCCGTACCCAGCGTGTGACGGCTCGAATTAGCCGCGAGACCAAAGAAGGCCTTGTCACCTTTTTAGAAAAATCAGGCCAGGAGTTTGAAGAAAAGCCAGGCAGTAGCATTTGGCTGCACCTGATGGTGAGCTGGGGGCCGGTGATTCTCATCGCCTTTTTGATTTACTTTTTCGTTTTTAGATCGATTCGCAATGCCGGTGGCGGACCTGGGGGGATGCTGGGGAACTTTGGTCGTTCAAAACACAAGTTGCTCACCAAAGAGCATTCCAGCGTCACGCTAGACGACGTGGCTGGCATTGAAGAAGCCAAAGATGAAATCAACGAGATTATTGAATTTCTCAAGCACCCCAAAAAGTTTCAACGCCTCGGCGGCCGTGTGCCTCGGGGGGTGTTGCTTGATGGCACGCCTGGCTGTGGTAAAACGTTGCTCGCCAAAGCGATTGCCGGCGAAGCGGATGTGCCGTTCTTTTCCATTTCCGGTTCGGACTTTGTGGAAATGTTTGTGGGCGTGGGTGCGTCGCGTGTGCGGGACTTATTCAAACAGGCCAAGGAATCATCACCTTGCATTATTTTCTTAGATGAGATTGATGCGGTGGGTCGTCGCCGCGGCAGTGGGTTTAGTTCTGGTGGCCATGATGAACGTGAACAAACGCTGAATGCGATTCTCGTTGAGATGGATGGTTTTGAGACCGATGACCAGGTGATTGTGGTGGCTGCGACGAACCGTGTGGACGTGTTGGACCCTGCGTTAACGCGTCCGGGTCGTTTTGATCGCCAGATTCATGTTCCGCTGCCTGACCTAAATGGTCGCGTGGAGATCTTTAAAGTTCATAGCCGCAAGGTGAAGCTTGGTCCTGATGTGGACCTTGAGAAGGTTGCTCGTGGCACGCCGATGTTCTCCGGTGCAGACATGGAAGCGATGATTAACGAAGCCGCCATTGCGGCGACTTTGGCTTCTAAAGATTTTGTAGAGCAGGAAGACCTCGAAGAAGCCCGCGACAAGATTCGTTGGGGTCGCGCTCGCAAAAGTCAAAAGATTGAAGATGAAGAACGCCGCGTCATTGCCTATCACGAAGCAGGCCATGCCATCATCATGTTCCACGATGAATACTCTGAACCGCTGCACAAGGTTACGATCATCCCACGTGGCCCGTCTTTGGGAGCGACCTATCTGCTTCCTGAGAAGGACCGTCACCTCAGTAGCCGTAACCAATTGCTCGGCCGGATGAGATCAGCTTTCGGCGGGCGTATTGCTGAACACATGTTCTGTGGTGATATGTACAACGGCACAGCCGGGGACATCCGCACCGCCAGCACCATTGCTCGCGCGATGGTCACTGAGTACGGCATGAGCGAACGGGTGGGCTTCTTATTCCTCGGTGAAAACGATTCCCAACAACCCTGGGAAACAGCCGACAAGCCCAGTGATGAAACAGCACGCGTCGTTGATGAAGAAATCAAACTGATCATTGACAACACCTATGGCGAAGCCAAAAAAATCATTGAAACACATCGTGAACAATTAGAAGCTCTTGCTCAAGCGTTGCTTCGCTACGAAACCCTAAGCTCCGACGAGGTCGATGACATCATGAGCGGCAAGGGTCTTAACAAACCCACCGTTGCCCAGTTGCTTGCAGCAGAACAAGAAAAAGAATCTGCCAAAAAAGTCGCTGAGCCCACCGTCGCCGCTGAAGACAAACCTCAAGCCTCTTCCGATGATTCATCCGACGAGGGACTCCCCTCTCCGGCGTAATCGTCGATTGTAAAATTTGATTATTTCAAACCAGCCGTATGCGATAAGCGTGCGGCTGGTTTTGTAATCATACGCATCATCAACTAAAACATCTAAAGACTTTGACTGCGTCCGGGGGGCTCCGGACACGCAAGCTGTTAGCTTGCGGCTAGTTTCTAATTGTTTTGTCTCACTGACAACTGATACCTGACAACTTCTTCACAACATACCTGCCCAGTCAAATGTTTCGAGGTATCGACGTAAGCCTGTGACATTGCCAAAACGCTTGATGATCAAATCTCGCCGCATTCCTGCACAAATATGCTTGATCGGAATAGGCAGTTTTGCGTAACACGCCCGGCCGCCGAGGCATTCATAAAAGACCGCCACGGCATCACACAAATCTTGACGCTGTTTGTATAACGCAGGACGACCCCAGTCGTAAAAGTCCACAAGTTTGAGATTAAAACGCACGCCACAGGGTTGAATTAAAATATTCTGGCTATGAACGTCTGCGTGATATTCACCCATCATGTGAATGGCTTCGAGCCCTCGCATCAGGTTGTATAACACATGTAGTGCTGTATAAAACGGCAATCGACCACCAGGATAGCGACCAATCCAATGCTCTAACGGTTCCCCTTCACACAACTCTGAAATCATGGCGACGACCTTTTGGCGTCGGACGGTAATGATTTCCGAATGGTGGTACTGAAGTACAATCGGGCAGTACCGCAGTGTGTTGAGCTTGCGTGCATGACGGGTGGATATTTTTTGTTTTGGATCACGATGGGGATAGTAAAATTTGCCCGCCCGCTTAATGCGGGTTTCGATTTCATGCAATTGATAGACTTCGCCTTCGGTCCCACGTCCCAGACAAGATTCAATCACATAACGCTTACCTACCTTACGACCAGGCGGGAAGTTAAAGCTTTCAATGCGTGAAGCTGTTTTTATTTTTTTAGCCGTCATACCACTCCCGAAAAAGACACCCTCTGTATCTTAGTCGATTCTTTCCAGTGCCATTGCGTAGGCTTCCTGGTAATGCTTGCCTAGGTTTCCCCAGTCAAAATGGGGGCTGAATGCTTCGACACGGTTGCGGTTGGCCACGCGTTCGCGTCGGTTCATTCCCACGAATTCAAAGAGGAAGTCGGTCAATTGTTCTGCGGCTTCAAACCAGTTGTGATGCCGACGATTGACGACATATAGACCTTTGTCTTCATGGTCTTCTAGCACTTGATTGAGGTAAGAGCCAAAGCCCGACAAGTCGCTGGTCACGGCCGGGATTCCCATCGCCGCACATTCCAGTGGGGTGTAACCCCATGGCTCGTAATAACTGGGAAAAATGCCCAGGTGACAGGCTCGCACGAACTGTTCATATTCCAAACCAAACAGTGGGTTCGTCGGCGTGATAAAGTCCGGATGGTAAATCACCTTGACGGGACTGTCTTTTTGGTTCCACAATTGACACGTCCGCAACCGATCCAAAACCGCATCATCCGAATCATCCACCAGGTCATGGGTCACAACGCCCGGGGGCAGTTCACGTTTCCAAACGTGAATCATACGCTTCAGTCGCACGAGCCAGTATTCATCGACCAACTGATTAAAGTCAGGCACCGTTCCCTTGGCGGCCTCTTGGAACAAACGGTCGCCGATTTGTTCTTTGATGGCTTCACTGATGGTGTGAAATTCTTTGCGCATCGCATGTGTGGACAACGCGCCAACGTTCAACGACCGAACCGGTCGTTTGGTGATAATGAAGGCCACCACCGTTTTCTTGCTACCCGTTACTTGCAGGCGATGGTTAAGCCTCGCGAGCGCTTCGATGGTCAGGTCCATGCCTTTGTTTTGGAATTCATACCGACCGGAAGTGAACATATAAATCGTATTGTCCAAATCGAAATGATAGCTGGGAAAGAAGTGGCCAATGGTAAATTCGTGGAGTTGTTCTTTGTAATCTCGATGTAAATTTTGAAATTCATGCACTGCTGCAAAGCGTTTGATGTTCAGGCCGTTGGGCAAAAGCACGTCGGGCGATCTCCCTAGGAGATGGCGACATTCCTCAGCAGTCACATCCGAGACGGTGGTAAACACCTGCGCACCGTGGGCTGCGGCTCGCTCAATGCGATACTGAGGCGTGACATTAAATTGCTCAGCTTCGGTGTCGGCGTGATAGTCTTGAAGATGCTCATAAAACTTGCTGTCATTCATCGCCAGGTAACGACCGAGCAACGTCGCATGCGTGGTAAAAACAATCGACCCGGGCCATTGTTCCTGACGGAGCATGGGAATCGCAGTCCCAGCCATCCATTCATGAAAGTGGGCAATGATAGGACGTCGGCCTGATTCACGATGCGCCAAGACCTGCAAAAATCGGCGACAAGCTTCACCAAACGCGACCACGTCATTGATCATCTCATCATCGGCTGGCGTTGGAATGTCATGTTCATTCCAGAGCCTGTATTTGATCTTGTCGAGTTCACCAAACAAATTGCGGTAATCCAACAGAACCACATGCGGCCGCCCCGTGACCAGCCATCGACCGTAATGAGCTTCGAGCCCCTGCTCACGCAAGGCCTTAACCACCTGCCCCATCGCACCGGTCAAAGGCGCGGGCTCAAATTCCGTGGCCATCGCATGATCCGTGTACGGCCCCACCGCCACGTAACGGTTGCCCCACTGCTCAATCATGTTGGGAACTTTTGAACGAATCACGGTATAAATACCGCCAAGTTGATTACAAACTTCCCATGCAATTTCCAGTAGCAACGGCTCACCCCGCCGGGTGCGGCTACGTCGAACTTTGCTTGTTTTTCGAGTTCGCTGAGCTTGCGTCGCTTTGGCCATCAACAGCACCTTCCCCTCAACATAAAATATTTGTGCCTTGATTCTATATTCTTCTGCCGACTCGTGCAGGTTATTGCAAAACCGCACCCACCGCGAGCAAAGTCAGCAAGGCCATCGTGACCCGACGAAGCTGCTGACGTGAGAGACGATTGCCGATCCGCAGGCCAACCCAAACGCCTGTTAAAACAGCGGGAAGCAAGACCACCCCCAATCTCGCAGCAGGGAAAGTTGTTTCGCCAAACTTCCAGAAAAGAGCCCACAACAACAAAGGACCCCATAAAAAATACGTTGCCATCAACAACGCGCGACTACGCTTGGCGGGCCAATCATGAGCCATCGTCCACAACACCAAAGGAGGCCCGGACATCGCTGCCACCCCACTTAAAATCCCCGATGCCCCAAAGGCCACAAGCCCCCAACCCCAAGCCACCCGCTTGTGGGGCTTGACCTGAAAGACCCACATCAAAACCAATAAAAAAAGTAAAATGCCACCAAAAACCTGACGAATTTGACCCGGCTCCAACATCCGAATCTGACCCAACAGCCACGTCCCCACAGGCAACATCAAAGCCCCCCAAATCGCCAACGGCAACAACAACCGCCAAGGAACGTGCTCACGCAAATGCCACGCATTTACCGCATTCATCACCATCGCAGTCAACACCGTCAACACCACTGCCTGCTCAGGAGCCATCCCCAAATAAATCAACGAAGGCATCAAAAGAAGCGCATAGCCAAACCCCGCAGCAGATTGAACAACCGCAGCCCCAAACAAAAGTAAGCCAAGTAGAGGTAACTGATCCCAATGCATAGAGCCACATTTTAGCACAAACAAATCAACCCACGCCCCAGCAAAAGAACAAGCCTTTTCAAGAATGCTACAATCCCCTTAAACCTTAACGCATAGGCCCACAAACCCAATGAACCAACCCAACCCCCACAACCCCACACCTCCCCAGCAACCCGCCAAACCAAAACGCAATGGGTGTTTTCTTGCGTCAGGCATCGGATGCTTAAGCATGATGGCAATCGCCATTGTCTGTGCGGTCTTTCTTGCACTCAATGCAAGAAAGCTCGTGATCAGTGGCATCAACATCACCGCAACCTCTGCCATTGAATCTTCAGATTTACCCCCTGAACAACAAAAAGGGATCATCACCCAGATCGACCGACTCACCGAAGCCTTCAATGAAGGAACCATCGTGATCGAAGACATCGGCCCACTTGTAGAAAATTTAGCTGAAGGGCAACTGCTTGTTTTTGGAGCAGCTTACTTCCAAGCCACCCAATATATCCAAGCATCAAACATGACCGATGCCCAAAAACAGAATGCTCAAAAAATAATGGGACGGTTCGCCCAAGGCGGGATTGAAGATAAAATTTCCACAGAAACTCTTCAGCTCATATGGGACCTGACGTTCGAACAAACAAGTGCGGACAACAAAACGCTCAAAAAAACGCTCACTGCCGAGGAACTCCAGCAGCTCTTGGAACTAACCACTAACGCGGTCACCGAAGCGAACATTCCAGACGAAACCTATCAAATTGATATCGCAGACCATGTTCGCAAAGCTGTCGATAAAATTTTGGGATCAGACGAAGCTTTGACTACCAACCCCTGAAGCTCCCACACGCCCACGCACACCAGCGGTAAGATCCAAGAGACGTTTGGCTTCGCTGTCAAGCAATTCACAACCCCGACGCTGCATCATCGTACGAGCCGTCTGCATGAGCTTTTCAACGTCATAAGGCGCGCGGCCGGCCTCGGTGTAAAACCCAAAGCGATCTGCAAACACTGGTGCAAAACCACTCACCGCCAGCATACAAGCGGTGCCAATGACGCTGCCTGTCAACAAGCGTGTTCCAATGGCGGTTCGTACATAGTCCCCGATCAGTGGGCCGAGGGTGATGCGGCCGGTGTCTTCGCGTGCATGTGAAAATTCCAGTTGCATACGGACCGGCCCATAGGTGTTTTTAAGATTGCTCACCGTGGTGTCCGCGCCAAGATTCACCCAGTAGCCCACGAGACTGTTGCCCAGATAGCCAGCATGAGCTTTATTGGAAAAGCCCGCAAGGATACTGGCACTAATTTCTCCACCCACCTTGCACATCGGGCCGATCACCGTGTCCGGACGGATGTAACAACCTGCTGCGACATGAGCATTGGACCCAATGTAGCATGGCCCCTGAAGCACGGCCGTCGGCTCAATGCGAGCGCCCCGACCAATCACCACAGGCCCCTCTTCACTGCATAAAACACATGCAGGCGAAACCGTTGCCGTGGGATGTATACGGACTGGATGTTCCCCAAAAATCGTCACACCTAGCAGGCCCTTGGGCAATTCCACCAGACGTTTTTCAGGAGAACACGCAAGCAAGTCCGACATTAAATTATCACGCAGTTCATCATGAATATGCCAAGGACGTTCCAAAAGCACACGGCCAGTGAGCGTGGTGACCTGAATCTGACGGGGCAATTCCCAATCATCGCCAAGCTGAACATGGGCGCCAATCAACGTGCGGTCTTCCTGGAGAATCGCATGACCCACAGGCAACTTCGCCACCTGCTCAAGCACCTTGGCACTGGCGCATCGGCCATTGACCATGTGCCAACTCGCAGAGACCGGAGGCGACACGTTCACACTCAACTGACGATGCCTCGCACCGACAATCGAGGCCATCGGGTCTGGAACAATCAAGACCTCTGTATGCTGGCCTAAAATCCGCTCAATCCGCCGCAAGGTCGTAGCCGCCCCGGTGCGCAGTTCAAAGGCTGTCCGTAAATCCGTCAACGGCCCAAACATGCCCCGCCCATCATCAAAAATCATCAGTCGTGATACAGTCATCGCTATCAATCCTTCTCCCCCCCCGGAAGTTTCCAAGGCAAGACCGAGGGGGGGGCTGGGAAAATACCTGAAAATTCCCGGAAAATATTCCGAAGTCTCAAATTCCGGGGTCTTATAATTCCGGGGGGGGTTATTCTATACTCAACATCTGATCATAGACATCCGAAAAGGCTTTGTGCATCCGATCTTGGGTAAAATCTTGATTCACACGAGCCTGCCCCGCGAGCGCATAACGCTTACGCAAATCATCCGAAGCCAAAAGCGATCTTAAATTCGCCCCCAATGCCTCAGCGTCCTGACGCGGACTCAATAACCCCGTCTGTTCATGCAGCACCACCTCGGCATTGCCGCCCACCTCCGTCGCGCAAATGGGACAACCTCCCGCCATCGCCTCGAGCAAGGTCACCGAAACCCCCTCACTCAAACTACTCAATACAAACACATCCGCCCCTGCCACCAGCTCGGCAATATCGGTGCGTACACCTAAAAACCGAACCTGCGGAGCAATGCCCAATTCCTTTGCCAACTGTTTCATTGCTGACTGTTCGTTGCCGTCACCCGCCAACAGTAACACCGCATCGGGGCGTTGCTCAATGACTTTGGCCATGGCTTTAATGGCTGTGGCATGATCTTTGACCGAATGGAACCGTGCGACCTGCAAGACCACTGGTTGATCTGGGGTCAATCCCAGTTCGCTGCGGATCGCGGGCCTCGTTGACGTTGGCCTCACAAATTTCTCTGGGTTAATCCCGTTGTAGATCACCTTGATCCGCCGAGCGGGAATCCCCTCGTTTTTGACCAGGGCATCTGCCACGAACTGCCCCACGGCCGTGGCCCGGTCGGTGGGACGAAAAAGAAGTTGATTGGCGATCACCCGCTTGAGTTTTCGGACGTCTGGATAATGACGGCCATGCTCGGTAAACAACAATCGAGGCCGACTACGCCAACCCCGTGAAACAGACCCATAAAAAAATGGGGTGTACTGATGGGCATGTAACAAGTCCACCTGATGCTCCCTCGCCGCGTGGCGAATCCGCTTGGCGACCTTCCAATCCACCCCCGGCTGACGGCCCAGTGTAACAACCGTAAACCCTTCACTGGCAAGCTCTTCACCCAAATCACCCACCCCGTCAAGACAGAAATAAACCGTACGATAACGGCCACGCAATTGACGACCCAACGCCCCAGCTAAAACCTCTGCCCCCGCAAAAGCCAAACGGTGCAACACATGAGCAATCACAGGCAATTTTTGTTCAGACATATATAAAATCCAAAAAACTAAGCAGTTTTAAGAAGCTATCAGTTGTCAGCTATCAGTAAGAAAAGAAGCAGAAAGAGACGAAAAATCCGAGCAAAACTAAAAAACCGCTTGCAAGTTCCCCCTCTTATCTGACAACTGATCGCTGATCGCTGATCGCTGATAGCTGATAGCTTCTTTAATATATCGGCCAACAGGATCGATTCAATTGCAATAAAAATCGGACCGCTACGAACAGTTTTTTATTGTTTCTGTTATGCTTAAGAAACTAGACCTAAAACAATCCGGAGTACCACCTTGACTACCAACCTTTTCAACGTCGCCAACAAAGTCGTTCTCATCACCGGCGGAGCCAGTGGCATCGGCAAAGCCATTGCCACAGCCTTCGTCCAATCCGGAGCCAAAGTGGTCATCGGATCACGCACGCTCGAAAAAATTGAACAAGCAGTCACCGAACTCAATCAAATCAATCCCGCCAACGAGGACAGCCCCGCTGCCATCGGCGTAGCGTTAGATGTGACCTGTGACAACAGCGTCCAACGAGCTGTCCGAAAAACACTCGATGCCCACAACCAACTCGACATCGTCGTCAACTCCGCAGGCATCATGATGCGAAAGCCTACCGTTGAACTCACCGCTGAAGAGTTCAACCTCGTCCACGAAACACACGTCACAGGCACCCTTCGCGTCTGCCAGGCGGCCCACAAAATCTTCCACGAACAACATCACGGCTGCATCATCAACCTCGCCTCGATCAGCTCCTTCGTCGATCTCGTCGAAGTCACCGCTTACGCAGCAGCTAACAATGCCATCCTCGGACTCACCCGATCTCTCGCCAACGAATGGGCCAGTCATGGCATCCGAACCAATGCCATCGCACCGGGCTTTGTCCCCACCGACATCAACCGCAAGATGATCGAGAACACCGACCGCGGCCGCCGCATTCTCGAACATACACCCATGGGACGATTCGGCTCAGGTGATGAAATTGCCGGCTCTGCTGTCTTCCTCGCAAGCCCCGCTGCCAAATTTATCAACGGACACACCCTCGTCGTCGACGGTGGTTACCTCGCCAGCGGTATCGGCGACAGCTTCGCACCATGGGCCACCCCCCTAGACTACCCCCCCGGAAGTTTTCACGGGAAAATCTTCGTCAAAAAAAAAAACGATCCCCAAGCAAGTCTCCTTGCTGAGATAAACGAACCACAAGTCAAGAAAAACGTAATGAATCTTATCGATGTTCAAGTCAACGGCTACGCAGGGATCAGCTTCAACGATCAACCCTTAACCGACGAA
>JAJRRC010000044.1 GCA_024279865.1 Planctomycetota bacterium
CTCCGCTACGGTCTCGGCTGCGCCTCGCCCTCCGCTACGCCCGCCCCAACCCGCAGCGTGACACATGACATTTCTATTGTCATAATAACCGTGACACTTCTATTGAGCGTTCACAGGCTTTTGGGGATGATTTGTATTGATTTGCAGGTTTGTTACAATGTGTGGCTTGCCATTGGTAGAGGTCCAAGGACCCGATGGCCTGACGATGACATAAAGGATATTGTAATGGCTCATAAAAAGGGACAGGGATCAACCAAGAACGGTCGTGATTCCAACGCTCAATTCCGTGGTGTGAAGCTCTATGGCGGACAAGAAGCCCGTGCGGGTAATATCATTATCCGTCAATGTGGCACTCGCTTTAAGCCTGGCTTTAATGTCGGTATGGGCAAGGATTACACCTTGTTTGCATTGACCGACGGCGTGGTCACTTTTCAGGGCCGCAAGGTTCACATTCAGACCGCTTCGAACTAAGACCCATTGGGTCTGGCTGTCAGGTTGTGGTGCGACATGCCTTTGGGCGTGTTAAACGCAGCACCCTTACGCCATCTAATCAGCAATTAAGAATACGGATGTCTTTGGGCATCCGTATTCTTTTTGCGTGCATCGAACCGCAACCAATCACGCGAAGGATTCTAAAAACGCAGGATTTTCACCATGAAGTGGTTGTGTTTCCATCAAGTGTTTTTTCTCTTTTGAGGGTGTTTTGTTGTAGCGAGTACACAGCTATCCTTCAATGGAAGGCTAATAGAGTACCCGTAAGCGATTGCTGCGCACGCTCTAGGCTAGTTGGGTATTGGCGGTCTGTGGGAAGGTAACTTCCAGCCAAGCCGTGTCTGCTTCGAGTTTGACCGAGGCTTCGGACATGGCTGCTGGGATGAGCAGGGTTTGTCCCTTGGCAAAAGAGGTGGTGGGTCCATTGGGCTGAACGATTTGTCCACCACCTTGAAGGACCATCCAGACGGCTGGCTGATCGTAGGGGATTTCCTGTTCGTAGCCTTCACTCATTCGGATGCGTTCGATGATGAAGTGTTCGCATTGCACGAGTCGGCTGACGGTGGTAAAAATCCCGGCCACGTGGGAACGCTTTTCATATTCTTCATTGCTGACTGCGCCAAAATCAATGCACGCCATGGCCTGTTCGATGTGCAGTTCCCGGTCGGTGCGTCCCCAATCGTAGACGCGGAAAGTGGTATCGCTGGGCGTTTGGACTTCGGCCGCCAAGACACCTGCTCCCAGTGCGTGGCAGGTTCCGCTGGGGAGATAGTGGCAATCGCCTGCTCGCACGGGAATTCGATTCATCAGGTCCACGACGGTGCCTGCTTCAATGGCCTGACGGAATTGGTTGGTTGTGATGCCGGGCTTGACCCCTTTGTAAATGCAGCCCTCTGGCTCAGCAGCCACGATGTACCAGGCTTCACTTTTAAGATGAGCTTCAGGATGTGACTGGGCATAGGCTTCACTGGGATGGACTTGGACGGATAAATTTTCCCGGGCATCGAGAAATTTCACCAGCAAGGGGAACTGGCCTTCAGGAGTCAAAGGCAAGCGGCCGAGCAATTTTTCGCCGAATTGGGCAATCACTTCGCTGAGTGTTTTGCCTGCTAAGGAGCCTTGAGCGATGACGGATCGGGCATCTCCACCGCCACCGCCACTGGCACTGGTGTTGCCTAGGTCTGCCAATTCCCATGATTCACCGATGGTTTGGCCTGGCAATTCGCGGCCGAGGATTTGGAGGGTTTGCCCGCCCCAGACTTTTTCTTTGTAAATCGGTTCAAAGGTCAATGGGTAAAGCGGCATCATCAATCTCCTAGTATGAATCAAAGCAAAACCAAAACCCTCAATTGTATCAAAGCCACGGCAAGCCGTTATAATGCCCCTCATGCAGAAAAGACGTTTAACAAGACAAGTCACCATCGGTGATGATCGCGTGGGCTATGTCAAACTCGGCGGCGACGCGCCCGTTGTCGTTCAGACCATGACCTCAGGCTATACCTACGACATTGATGCCTGTGTGACGGAAATTCACAGGCTTGCTGCCGCCGGTGCTGAATTGGTGCGGGTGGCGGTCCCTGAACGCAAGGATACCGAGGCACTGAAAGAAATCCTTCCGCAGGTGAATGTGCCGATTGTGGCTGATGTGCATTTTCACTTTAAGCGTGCCCTTGAAGCCATCGAAGCCGGTGTTCATAAAATCCGCCTCAACCCAGGTAATATTCAAGATCAAAAACAGGTTGCTCAAGTCATTGATGCCTGCAAAGAACGCCGTATTCCCATCCGCATCGGCGTGAACGAAGGTTCCATCGTCGAACGCAAAGACAAACAAAAACGTCTCAAAGAGCTCGGCGGCGTGTTCGGTGATAACCGCCAAGGCCACTTCCTGGCCATCATGATCGCCAAGCTCGAAGAATACCTTGATATTTTCTATGAACGCGATTTTTACGACGTGGTCATCAGTGCCAAAGCACCGATCCCGCTTTGGTCATTGATGCGTATACGCAGATCAGCCAGCGTTTTGACCATCCACTGCATCTGGGAGTGACCCATGCAGGGCCGCGTGAAACCGCCATGATCCGGTCTGTGGTTCCGCTGGGGACGTTGATCGCCAATGGCATTGGCGATACGGTTCGTATTAGTTATGCGTCTGATTCGGTTTACGAAGTGGAAGACGCGTTTGAAATGCTTTATTGCCTTGGTGCTCGTGAGCGTCAAGGGGTGGATTTGATTGCTTGCCCGACATGTGGTCGCATTCAGGTTGATTTGTTTACACTGGTGCAGGAAGTTCGCAGCAAGCTCAAAACGGAGATTGAATTGCCGATCAAAGTGGCTGTGATGGGCTGTATTGTGAACGGCCCAGGTGAAGCAGAGGGCGCGGATGTCGCTATTTTTGCAGGGGATCGTCGGGGCATTATTTATGTCCAAGGCGAAAAGGTCGACAATGTGCCTGAAGAAGAGATTCTCGAAGCATTGTTAAAGTACTGCAAAGATTTGGAAGCCAAGGTTCAGCGAGGCGAGGCCAAGCTAGGCGAAAAAACCGTGGCGATTGCGCCGCCGGACCCCATTGGTGAGTTAGGCAGTGGCATTGATATTATTGCTTTGGGCCAAGTGGAAAAAGTCACGCCTTTGACCATCTGCGGGCAGAAGTAAGACCCATTTCGCTAACAACTCGTGTCCATGGTTATTTGCGGGAACTGTACTGACAAGGCTTTATGAAATTCTTAACGCATTATGAAAATACGCAATGCGTATAAGTCTATTTGACACCCGTGTCTGATGAACGTAACTTAACCCGCTCTTGAAACGTGATGGTGGCCGTAGCTCAGTTGGTTAGAGCACCTGGTTGTGATCCAGGGGGTCGGGGGTTCGAGTCCCCTCGGCCACCCTTCACGCTTTTTTTTTACGCAACATATTTTACATCTGGTGGCAGCAATGATCTTCAGAGGTCTGGCATTTTGGGGCAGTTCCCTTTTGGGCCCGATTGCTGGCTTGGGGCGCTTTACGCAATTTAGTGCAAGGACCGGCTGGTGGGTGGTTTGTGGTGCAAAGCGGTGGGGTCGTTTAAATCTACTGATGCCCCAGCTTTATTCAATTGGAACCCGAAGTATTCCGGTGATCATGCTCTTGGGGATTTTCATAGGCATGGTTTTGGCGGTCGAAACCTTTGACCAGTTTGATGCTTTTGGCATTGCGGACAGCCTCGGTGCGATTATTAATATTTCCGTGGTGAAGCAGATTGGGCCCGTCTTCGCGGCCGTCATGCTCGCCGGTCGCGTCGGTGGGGCGGTCAGTGCAGAACTGGGAACCATGCACGTCACCGAACAGCTCGATGCTCTACGCGTGATGGGGGCAGACCCCATTCCCTATCTGGTGGTTCCACGGGTGGTCGCTTGTGTGGTGATGATCCCCATTCTCACGATTTTCAGTGACCTGATGGGGATTTTCGGGGGCTATCTGATTACTGTTCAAAGCTTCGGCGTCAATGCCGAGGCCTACTGGCAGCGATCCGCGGAATTTGTCAGTGGCTATGATCTATTTACCGGGATCATTAAGAGTCTTTTTTTCGGTTTGGCCATCGGCCTGATCAGTTGCTACAAGGGATTTAACTGCAAAGGTGGGGCTGCAGGCGTGGGACGGGCTGCGACGGATGCCTTTGTGAGCAGCTTTATCGCTATCATCATCGCCAACTTTTTCCTGGCGAAGTTCCTCGGCGACTTATACCCCATTATCTTCGGCCATCAATTCATCTCGCCGTTTTAGAGCATTTTTCATCAATGCTTGCCGTCTTTGGTTGGATGATTCATTTGAAAAACAGCCGCACGCATACTGCGCCCCGGGGGCGCGTCTGGTCAGCAACAGGATCATGATGCAAAACACGCTAAAACGGGCGTTTGGTGCGATTGATGAGAGTGTTATCGTGGCCTGGGATGATCACATCTGCGATTTCGACGATTTCCATGAGGCTTTCTTTGGCCTGCTCGATATCGTACGCGCCACGCAGGACGCGTCCTTGATCCAGATGTTCTTCCGTTGCAATGGCATCCGAAGCAATCAACACCGTGCTGTGAGGTAACGCCAGCAAGAGACCCGTGGTTCCGGGGGTGAATCCATTGACAGGGAACAGGTCTACGCCTTGAGCCAATTGATCCGGGGCAGGTTTGCACCGTTGTAACAACGCAATGTCTTCTTTGATGGTATCAAGCACCTGGGCGTCTAGTTCTTCATCAGAGGCTTGTTGAAATTGCGAGACAAGGTGCTGCCCAACGGTTTCCCGTTCAGCTTGGCTGATAAACCATGAGGCCTTGGGGAAGGCTTCGAGGCCCCGACGATGCGAGGGGCGAAAGTTCGTCAAGAAAACATCGGTAATGGCTGAGATTTTCAAACCCGCTCGTTCTGCCAAGCGTGCTTCGAGAATCGATCCGGGCAAACCTGGGTCGACCAAAATAACCTGTTTGCCACTACGGATGAGCGTGCAAGTGCTATGGGCAGACCGACTGGCGGGTGCTTCATTCCATAATTCGTGGCGACTGAGAGCGCCGATGCTGATAATGCGATAATCCATGATTTGATACCAATGCCGAAAAAAACGGATGCGAAGGGTGATTCGCGAAAATTAGAAGGACAAGACGTTGCCAAATTCTCAACGTATACATGGTAAGAGGGATGTGAGGTGGCGGGGTTAAAACTGATCAACTATTTTTTGAATGGCATCTGTTTTTGCTTTCATTTTTTTCAAGACCAATGGCGGAATAAGTTGGTGTAGACGGTCAATCTTGCCGCCGGCAGCAATCTGTTTGATCAAGGTGGAACTGGTAAAGCCATACGCTTCACCGGTCATGATAAAAACGGTTTCAATCTGGCCGATCGCGCGGTTGGTCAAGGCCAATTGAAATTCATGGTGCAGGTCCGACACATTACGCAGGCCACGCAAAATAACCGTCGCCCCAATTTTCTGGGCAAAATCAACCGTGAGGCCGTTGTAGGCTTGAACCTTGATGTTGGGACATTCTTGGGCCAGCAGCTCGCGGATCATTTCCACGCGTTCAGAGTCAGAAAAAATCGTATTTTTATGAGGATTTTGACCCACCGCCACGATCATTTGGTCAAAGAGAGCTTCTCCCCGCTTGATCACGTCGAGGTGACCATTGGTGAGGGGGTCAAATGTGCCTGGGAACAGTGCAATTTTTGGTGATTGTGACATGGTCGACAGTATATACAACTCGCTTGGCATCGTCAGCAGAGCGTGGCCTTTATTTTTAAATTTGCTTTCACCTAGGCCAGCCTTCAAAAGGAACCACTTGAGGGTTTTTTCCTCCAATAGGGGGGTTTGCAAAGCCATAATACGGACCAGCCCGTACAACCGTTACAGGTGGCCCTGTATTTGGGCGTTTTGACCAAAATTTGTATTTTTTGGTGGTTTTATTTTGTATGGTTAGAGCAGTAGCACCAAATAGTGTGTGCCAACAGAATAAAAAATAGCAGTCCAAGCGAAAGGCGTCGCAAAATGAGAATCAAACCACTAAGAGTTATCGCATTGGCAGTTATGCCAGCGGTCGTCACCATGGCTGGCATTAATTTTGGAGCCACGGAAAACGGCAGCTCGCGTCCCTCTTGGGGCAGAACCACCGGATCAAGCTGGGGTATGACCGGATTTTTGGTGAAGTCAGGCAACGCCCTTGCAACCCCGCACTTTACCGACAATGTTGCTGATGGGTCACTGTCTTTTGATGCCATGAATGGCTTTGGAGCCAACAACCCCACGCATTTAGGCTATCAAGTCAGCGGCCCAGGTGGAACGCGTTTGATCTTTGATCGCCTCGCATTCCAAACCGTAGCACATGTCCTCGGCGGCGATATCGATGACCAAATCGGCGATGCTCCTAATCTCTTTGATCGCTTTAGCGAATTGCGTCCAACCATCGCAGGTTTTGCTTTTGCAGATGGTGCGTCACAACCCACCACCACCTCATTCACAGGCATTATCCCACCACCCACACCAACTCCCAACCCCACACCCGAACCAACCAGTGCGGCTCTGATGGGTATGGCTGCATGGCTCATCGGCCTGCGTCGTCCTTCGCGTCAACGTCAAGCCTAAGCCTGAATGAATAATCATAAGTTTCTGCCCTTGATCGGGTCTCGTACACCGGAAATGCCTCCCCGGGCGAGATCCGTTCTTATTATAGATGACAATCCAGACATTTTTCGCAATAGACAACCCCTCTGTCTGATAGGCAGAGGGGTTGTGGTTTATATTCGCCTCATCACACGTCACAGTCCGCTTCTCAGATCTAGGAGCGGCTGCTCTGTCCATTGAGGAGGCCTCCACCTCCCTTGCCCCATAACGAGGGGTTTAGAGCATGATAAATTCAAACGTCACATCTAAAAACCCCCAAGTCTTCAGGTTCTGCATTGCCACCGCCACAAGCCAACAGCACCCCCGGGGGATCGCGTTTGTCAAAATAAACACAGAAAACGCGACAGGTGGTTTTTATAGAGCATTTTGCATAAATACTTGCCGCCTTTGATTGGATTGTTTGTTTGAAAAACAGCCGCACGCTAACAGCGTGCGCGTCTGGGGCGCGGCAGGAAATAATGCAAAAGGCTCGAGCACGCTCTAGGTGGCTCTAAACGCATGGCTTATTTGTTTGCAGCAATCACAACGCCGAGCCCTGAACCCCCAGAGGGGTGAAGGGCCGGATTCCCCTTTGAGAGAATGTCACGCATTTACGCTTGCAGTGAAAGCATTTTGCATAAAGGCTCACGGCTTTTGACTAGGGTGGGTCGTTTGAAAAGCAGCCGCACGCTAACAGCGTACGCAGGGACGCGTCTAGGAAAGGGGAGCAGGGGGGACTAGAGTCCCAGAGGCCGTCTTGTCGCTATTTGTGTGGCAGGGGGAGGCCAACCACAAATCCATCGTGCGTGCTCCATCAACCGTGGGCTTGGCCTTCTCAAGATCAAGCAGAAGGGAGCCTATTGCCTTTAATACCCCGCTATTGCCGTTGTGACCCCTCACCAATACTGGGCAGCTCCACAGGCCTCCAGCAGGCCGCTTGGGCTCCTTTGAGGCTTTTCCTCCATTAGAGAAGGACATGAGCGTTATAAGGAACTTGATTTTGCCAAGATCGCATCACACGCTCTAAAAGGCTCAATGTATTTCCAGAAGAAAATATTGAGGCCCAGAGCGTCACAAAACCACCTAATCTAGAGCGTGTAACGATCATGTGTAGCGGTTTGGCAACTGGGAAAACGGCAAAAACTTGGTTGCTAAGGCGGTCATTGATCCTCAAGCCGCAACACTTGAGTGTGAGGTGCCCTAGCGTTTTCAGTATGTTGGCAAAGCCGAATTCTAAGGCCTTCCGAAGAGTCGGATTCTTGATAAACGCGACAGATGAAATCATAGCGTTGTGGGCAAACAGCCCAAGAGCTCAAGGAAGAGTTTTTTCAGGGAGGAAGAATCTTGCATTTTTTTTTGCCGGGGGTTACCTGGGAGGGCAGGTTACCAGCCCATCGCTTTGAGCCACGCATGGGCGATGACCAGATGTCCGCTTGGGTTTGGATGGACCGGTTCAGCACAGAATTGGTCAGCTTCATATCGCTCAAGAAGCGTTTGGTAGACCCGGTGTGTTTTGACATGACGGGTCTGATATTTTTTCGCCAAAGTATTGATCGCTTTCAAATATTGAGGCAAATGCTTGAGCACTTGGCTACGAAAGGAATCCTCATGGCGATCCGTTGAGATATAAAACGGGTCCACGAGGATGACCTTGGCCTTGGTTTCCTTTTGAATCCGCGTGAGCAGGCGGTCGTACAGCAGAGCAAAATCATCAGGCCCAGTCGATTGACCCTCAAATGCTCTTAGCCAGCGATGAATATCGTTGATCCCAATTTTAATTGAGATCCAATGAGGCTGATGATTGATGCAATCTTCCGTCCAACGGTCGGTCAATTCAACGGTTGTATTGCCTCCGATGCCCGTGTTGATCACCTTGATTTGGTGTGCAGGATATTTTGCGACCATCAAATCACGAATTTGTCGGACATAACCACAGCCCAAAGGGGCTTCTGCGGCACGCCGGCCAGTATCCGTAATAGAATCTCCAATGAACAACAACGTTTGGCTGGGCTTGATTACAAAGGGCATAAGGGCTTCCTGGAAAATAAAATTACAAAAGATGCATTTTAGTTTTTTGAGGTATGTTTAGCAAGGTAAAAACACTGAAATAAAGCCAAAAACCAACTTTTTACAACATCCCAGATTGCCTTGCCAGACCCTCAAAATGCCGATTTGAGGCCCTTGTGGGAGGAAAAACGTGTCAAGTGAGTTGACAGGGGGTTTGAAGAATGTAAACTTGCCTTTTCCCCCTTAAACGGGCGAGTGACACAACGGTGTGACCTTGATTGAGTCATCCAAAGTCAGCCGCTTAGACGAGTCGAAAAACTTTTTCGAAACAGGGAAATGACACGGGTTGACAAGCGAAACGACATCAGTATGATGTGCAACCCACCGCGAGTTAACAAACCCTCAAAACGAGGATTTGATAACCCGCGATGGACGGGCGACAAAATGATTGGCGACTTGAGTTTGCAGTCCCAGCCACAGCGTTGACGATCTTTGAAAAGTGGATATGTATTGGAAAGAATAGCGATACTCTTACTCTAAAGAGTATCGCGCCGAGATTCAAGAGAACCTGAGGAGCTTGCTCAGTGGTTTAAAGCTAAAAATTCAAATAAGCTTTAAATTGTTGGGTTGTCACAGTAAAACACGCTCATGTGCAACTGTGACAGATGGCACGATTAAGTATTGATTTAACGTAAGTTGAATCGGTCCGAGGTCGGAGCGATCAAGCTATTAAGGGCATGCGGCGGATGTCTTGGCGTCAAGAGGCGATGAAAGACGTGATAGCCTGCGATAAGCCTAGGGGAGCTGGCAAATAAGCTTTGATCCTAGGATGTCTGAATGGGGAAACCCGTCCACTTTTGTGGTCATCCATATCTGAATGTATAGGGTATGGAAGCGAACCCAGGGAACTGAAACATCTAAGTACCTGGAGGAAAAGAAAGAAACCTCGATTCCGTCAGTAGCGGCGAGCGAAAGCGGATCAGCCCAAACCACCCCTCGGGGTGGTGTTGTGGGCACCAACATGGTTTCTTCGAATTTGCTTTGAATCAGATGTGAAAGCTGAACCAAAGAAGGTGACAGTCCTGTAAGAGCAAATGAAAAGAACCTAGGTGTTCCAGAGTAGCATGGAGCTCGTGATACTCCGTGTGAAACTGGGGGGTCCACCCCCCAAGGCTAAATACTCCTTGACGACCGATAGCGTATCAGTAGGGTGATTGAATGATGAAAAGTTCCCCGACAAGGGGAGTGAAAAGTACCTGAAACCGCATGCCTACAAGCGGTCGGAGCAATTCTTCGGAATTGTGACGGCGTGCCTTTTGCATAATGAGCCGGCGAGTTAATCTTCGTGGCAAGCTTAAACCTTATCCAGGTGTAGGCGTAGGGAAACCGAGTCTTAAAAGGGCGTACAGTCGCGGGGATTAGACGCGAAACCGAGTGATCTACCCATGGCCAGGGTGAAGGAAGGGTAAAACCTTCTGGAGGCCCGAACCCGTTAACGTTGAAAAGTTATGGGATGAGCTGTGGGGAGGAGTAAAAGTCTAATCAAACTCGGAGATATCTCGTTCTCCTCGAAATAGCTTTAGGGCTAGCCTCGCGTTACAACAAACAGGGGTAGAGCTACCGAATGGGGATGGGGGGCTACCCGCCTACCCACCCCAATCGAACTCCGAATACTGTTTGTCTTTGTCGCGGGAGTCAGACTGTGGGGGATAATCTCCATGGTCAAAAGGGTAACAACCCGGACCGCCAGCTAAGGTCCCCAATCTCATTTTAGTTCTTAAGGAAGTTAGGATGCAGTGACAGCCAGGATGTTGGCTTAGAAGCAGCCACCATTTAAAGAGTGCGTAACAGCTCACTGGTCGAGGATTCTAGCGCCGATAATGATCGGGAATAAAATGAGTACCGAAGCTGCGGACTTGTACTTTATTGTGCAAGTGGTAGAGGAGCGTTCTTATCAGCGTTGAAGCGAATCGGGCAACGATTCGTGGAGCGGTAAGAAGTGATTATGCCGGCTTGAGTAACGATAAAACAGGTGAAAATCCTGTTCGCCGAAAGCCTAAGGTTTCCTGGGGAAGGTAAATCCGCCCAGGGTTAGTCGGCTCCTAAGACGAGGCCGAAAGGCGTAGTCGATGGGAAGCAGGTTAATATTCCTGCACCACAGTGTGGTGACGGATCTCCAAAGTTAGTCGCACGGCTAGATGAGTGCGTACCGCAAGGTCGAGGGCGTTAGATCCCGAAGCTAGTGGAGGAGGTTCCTAGAAATAGCCCACAAATAGTGACCGTACTAAAACTGACACAGGTAGGCATGGTGAATAACCTCAGGCGCTCGAGAGAACGGTTGTTAAGGAATTAGGCAAATTGACCCCGTACGTTCGCAATAAGGGGGCCCTAACCGACTTGATCGGAAGGGCGCAGAGAAAAGGCTCTGGGGACTGTTTATCAAAAACACAGCACTGTGCTAACTCGTAAGAGGACGTATACAGTGTGACGCCTGCTCGGTGCCGGAATGTCACGGAAGCAGGTTAGCTTTTCTTCGGATTAGCGAAGCTTGCGACCCAAGCACCGGTAAACGGCGGCCGTAACTATGACGGTCCTAAGGTAGCGAAGTTCCTTGTCGGGTAAGTTCCGACGCGCATGAATGGCGTAACCACTGGAGCACTGTCTCAACAACCGACTCGGTGAAATAGAAGACGCGGTGAAGATACCGCGTACCCGCAGCAAGACGGAAAGACCCCGTGGACCTTTACTGTAGACTGGTATTGGCCACGATATTATCATGCGTAGGATAGGTGGGAGACTTTGAAGCTTTGGTTCAGGCCAGAGTGGAGTCGTCCTTGAAATACCACCCTTGATACTGTTGTGACCTAACTTGACTCCGTTAATCCGGATCAAGGACCATGCTAGTTGGGCAGTTTGACTGGGGCGGTCTCCTCCTAAAGAGTAACGGAGGAGTGCAAAGGTTGGCTCAGCATGGTTGGAAACCATGTTTCGAGTGTAAGCGCACAAGCCAGCTTTACTGCGAGACATACTCGTCGAGCAGTCGCGAAAGCGGGCGCTAGTGATCCGGCAGTTCCGTGTGGAAGGGCTGTCGCTCAACGGATAAAAGGTACCCCGGGGATAACAGGCTGATCGCCTCCGAGCGCTCATAGCGGCGAGGCGGTTTGGCACCTCGATGTCGGCTCATCACATCCTGGGGCTGAAGGCGGTCCCAAGGGTTAGGCTGTTCGCCTATTAAAGTGGTACGCGAGCTGGGTTCAGACCGGCGTGAGCCAGGTCGGTCCCTATCTGCTGTGGGCGTTGCAAGTTTGAGAGGATTCTTCTTTAGTACGAGAGGATTAGGAAGGACGTACCCCTGGTGCGCCAGTTGGACCGCTAGGTCCACCGCTGGGTAGCTAAGTACGGCAGGGATAACCGCTGAAAGCATCTAAGCGGGAAGCCCCCCTCGAGATGAGACTTGCGTGTAGCTTTATGCTACGAGAGACCCCCGGAAGACTACCGGGTTGATAGGCAAGAGCTGTAAGGGCCGAGAGGCCTTCAGGTGACTTGTACTAACGGTCAACGGCTTGATCGTTCCGACCACGGATCGATTCATTAAGCTCCAATATCTGGTTTTTTTGAATCTCACACTTTCCATTACATAAACACTGATTTTAATCAGGCGTTGATTCGGTAAAACGAATCAACACCTTTGCCGGTGACCATAGTGACGGGGTCCCACCTGATCCCATTCCGAACTCAGTAGTTAAGCCCGTTACGCCGATGATACTGCCACTGCGGGAAAGTAGGTCATCGCCGGCTTTTATGAGCCAAGTAAGCCTAAAGCTTACTTGGCTCATTTTTTGCGCACTTTTTTCATTTTGAACGCTTTTTGTCAAAACAACTCATTCAAAGAACCTCACCGCCACATTCTTCCAAGAAACCCGAACGCATTCTGCGTGGGGCTTGGTGGTTTGCTCCCCGAATTTTGAACCAGCGCTATGAGAGTTTTGATTAGACTATCGAGTTGAAAGGAATTCTCAGATGAAACGCAAACGGCACAGTTCACAACAGGTGATTCGAAAGTTAGGTGAAGCGAAAGCTGCTCTGGCATCAGGCCAGCCCTTGGCGGCGGTCTGCCAAATGCTTGGCGTCAGCGAGCAGACTTATTACCGCCCCCGGAATTGGAAAAAACAGTACGGCAACATGGATGCTGATGAAGCCAAACGGCTTGCCTCGCTTGAAGATGAGAACAGACTTCCGGGGGTCGGCTCAAGAAGTGGGTTGCAGATTTATCGTTGGACAAAGCGATCCTCACCGAGGCGTTGGATATTGCAAAAAACTTCTAAGCCCGACGCAGCGACAGGAGATCGTCCCGCAGGTCCAGCATCGGATGGACTGTTCGCAACGTCGGGCGTGCAAGACAACGGGAATGACTCGCAGCACGCAACGATAGACCTCTGTGCGCATGGATCGAGATCGAGCTTTAGTGAAAGCGATTTACGCAGTGGTCCGTCAACATCCCCGCTACGGCTACCGAATGGTAGCGGCGGAATTGCGGACTGATGGCTGGCAGGTCAATGCCAAACGCGTGTACCGTTTATGGCGACGTGAAGGATTGAAAGTGACACGAAAAACGCATAAAAACAAGTCTAAAGGCGGCTCAAAGAATAGTTGCCTCAATCGCCCGTCGATGCACAAGGATGATGTATGGGCGATCGACTTTATTCCCGACAGTACGGCCTCGGGCAGCCCGCTGAAGATGCTTGTGGTCGAAGATGAATTCACCCGAGAGTGCCTGGCTCTGGAAGTTGGTGGCAGTCGTTTTGGCGTGCAAATCATTGAATGGAAATCAGTTACATCAAAAAAAACCGTTAACCGGACAGCAGTGACATGAGACCAAAATGTATTTTGCGTTCTTAAGGCCGATGGTGTCAGAGCATCGCGGCGGCGTGATGGTGTCATGGGGCAACAGTGCGTGAGACTCTTACAAGTGATGGATGCCAAGTTTTTCCCAGTTGCCTCTGAGAACCACACCTGCCATAGTATGTCAATGCCGATCTCACTTCCCAATGATGTGGTTGAGTTGCTTCAGTCCATGGTGCGAATCAATTCGGTGAGTGGCCATTGCGATCAAGCAGAATCCGAAATGGTCACTCACAATGAAGCCATCGCCCAAGCCATGGGTTTTGTAACGCGACGGCTACCGGTGAAAGATAAGGCAGACAACTTATTGATTACGGATCACGTGGATACAGCATTGCCTTGGCTGATGTTTGAGAGTCATACCGATACCGTCGCAGTCGACAACATGTCGATTGATCCTTTTGCTGCTGAGATTCGCGATGGAAAAATAGGGGGGCGTGGAGCTTGTGACACCAAAGGAACCGGGGCTGCGATGCTTTGGGCGATGCATCAATATGCTCATCAAACCCAGCGACCCAACAACATTGCCTTGCTCATGACTGTCGGTGAAGAGTCAGGCATGACAGGCGTGCGGTCCTTTATTCAAAATGATATTGCGTCATTGGGGTTTGAGCCGTCTGGGATTATTGTGGGGGAACCGACGTTGTGTCGCCCGGTCATTGCCCACAACGGCAGCCTTCGATGGAAGATTTCCACCCATGGCGTGGCAGCTCATTCTTCCACGCCGTTCCTCGGCCGTTCAGCGATCAGCATGATGGCCAAGGTCATCGATGCACTGGAATCACAGTATATTCCGAGCCTCACCGCTTCGGACGCGTTGACGGGGGACGCTCAATGCAGCATCAATTTGATCCAAGGCGGCACACAGCTCAACATCATTGCAGATCATTGTGAAATTCAATTGGATCGAAGGCTTGTGCCTGGCGAATCGGAGCAGACGGTTTTGCCTGAATCTCAGAAAATACTCGATCAACTGCAAGGCATTGATTATGAGCAAGAGTTTTTTTTCAGTTGCCCGCCGTTGGGATCCCAATCCGCAGCGGGTTTGTTGCCACGGGTCCAGCAAGTTTTAGAAGCTCATGGTCTAGACCCCGAGCCTCAAGGCGCGGCCTATGCAACCAACGGCGGAGATATGGCCGGGACAGGCATCCCTGTCTTAGTCTTGGGGCCTGGTGATATTGCCCAGGCACACACCAAAGATGAATGGCTTTGCATCTCACAATTGGAATTGGGTGTGAGTGTCTATCAAAGTCTCATGCAATCACCGACTGATTAACGCATGGCACGCTCTGGCCTCCAATCGACCGTGGTTCAACCTCAAGCATGTGGATAACCTGTCTCTATCGCTGACGGTTTTGGGCTCTATCCTGTCACGCGTTTTTATTTTTTAAAAGACAAAAAGTTATTCATTTTTCTAAGAGTTGTTAAAATCGGTAGTTAGTAAAATATAAAAAAAAGTAACAATATTTGCCTATTCAGCTATTGAATCCACAAGATGTTGTGGTTATATTGGTACGTTCACGGAGAAGTGCTTCATCAAACCCAAGTTTAAAACATGGGAAAAGGCATGATGCAGGATTCGGGAGACAAAAGGGTTCCGGGGGGTTCCGGGGGGTTCCGGGGGGGGCTGGGGGAAACTCGGGGGTATTCGGGGGAACCGGGGGGGAATTACAGGAGGCTTGGGGGGCTTTGGGATTTCGAGCGTGGTTGTGACCACTGAGCGCGGTTTTTGTGCTTAGCGCGATTGGTTTGCACGCTTTGAAGTGTTGAAATCTGAGAGGTGGAGTATTTTTTATCAGGCGAAGGTCCATGGTGGGTGGTTTGAATCAAAACTGCTTGGGCCGCGAAGGGACAGGGGTACATTGATTATGCCAGTGTTATGTGATTCACAAATACGTGAGCTGATTCGGATTGAGCCGTTCGCGGACAAAAAGAAGCGTCCGGGTCAGATTTCTTATGGCAGATCGAGTGGTGGGTATGACTTTCGGGTTGGCCCTCTTTTCAAGATTTTTACAAATGTGATGCCTTCTAGCTGATCGTGTTTGTGCGGTGAGCCTACGAGTTCACCTTTTCGGAAGGAAACTTCCGGGGACCGTCTTTTTTTTATTTTTTATTTTCATTATATTTTTGAGGCAGAGTGATCAATGAGGATCCCACGTAAATTCACCACGGAAGGCGTCGACGTTTTTTCCACGGTCCAATGGACCCAGCGGGCCAGTAAGATTAGTAATCTTGATGGGTCGGTTGTGTTTGAAATGACCGATGCTCAGGTCCCCGCGGACTGGTCCCAGTTAGCCACGGACATCATGGTCAGCAAGTACTTCCGCAAGGCCGGTGTTCCCCAGTACGATACAGACGGCAAGTTGCTCAAAGATGAGCAGGGAACTGTGGTTACCGGTCCAGAACGTTCGGTGAAACAAGTGGTGAATCGTCTGGCTGGTTGCTGGCGATACTGGGGTGAAACCCATGGCTATTTTGAATCCACCCGTGATGCCCAAGCATTCTACGACGAACTGTCTTACATGATGCTCAACCAGATGTGCGCTCCAAACAGCCCACAGTGGTTTAACACAGGTCTGAATTGGGCGTACGACCTGTCTGGCCCTGCTCAGGGACATTGGTTTACCGATCCTAAAAATGGGGAAACCAAACAATCCAGCGATGCTTATTCTCATCCTCAGCCTCATGCTTGCTTCATCCAATCCGTCGAAGACGATCTGGTCAATGAAGGCGGGATCATGAACCTTTGGACCCGTGAAGCACGCTTATTCAAATACGGCTCAGGCACTGGCTCGAACTTCTCCAACGTACGTGGCGCAGATGAAGCGCTCTCAGGCGGTGGCAAAAGCTCTGGCCTGATGAGTTTCCTGAAAATCGGTGACCGAGCAGCAGGGGCCATCAAGTCCGGCGGCACAACTAGACGGGCCGCCAAAATGGTCT
Organism: Planctomycetota bacterium; assembly: GCA_024279865.1. Taxonomy (GTDB): domain Bacteria; phylum Planctomycetota; class Phycisphaerae; order Phycisphaerales; family Phycisphaeraceae; genus JAJRRC01. The sequence goes on from JAJRRC010000044.1 coordinate 16,460, forward strand.
GCTTGAATCTGGATCATCCCGATATCGAAAACTTTGTAAACTGGAAAGTTCGCGAAGAAATCAAAGTCGCAGCTCTTGTCGAAGGCTTTAAAGCCATCAAGGATCGCAAAACCAGCGAAACCGATGTGCAAACCATCGGCGAAACCGCTCGCGAACTGGGCTTGACCCTCGACTATGATTTCAACGGCGAAGCCTATCAAACCGTCAGTGGCCAAAACTCCAACAACTCCATTCGCATTCCCAATGAGTTCTTTGAAGCGGTGGATGAAGATGGCGATTGGGAATTGACCGGCCGAGTTGATGCCTCCTTTAAACGATCCGTCCCCGCTCGCAAACTCTGGGACCAAATCGGCTACGCTGCTTGGCGATGTGCGGACCCAGGCGTGCAGTTTGATACCACCATTAACGAGTGGCATACTTGCCCAGCTTCGGGACGCATCAACGCGTCAAACCCTTGCTCTGAATATATGTTCTTGGATGACACCGCATGCAACTTGGCGTCCTTGAACTTGCTTAAATTTTATGATGCCAAGACGGGGCAATTTGATCTCGAACGTTTTGAGCATGGCATCAACTTGTGGACCATCGTGCTGGAAATCAGTGTGCTGATGGCCTCGTTCCCCAGCAAGGAAATTGCACGTTTGAGCTATGATTTCCGAACGTTGGGTCTAGGCTATGCGAATATTGGTGCGATGTTGATGCAAGCGGGCATTGCGTATGACTCGCAAGAGGGCCGCGCTTTGTGCAGCTCGTTGACTGCGATTCTCACCGGCCGCAGTTATGCGACCAGTGCTCAATTGGCGGCAGAGCTTGGCCCGTTTCCCGGCTACTACAAGAACAAAGAACACATGTTGCGGGTCATCCGCAACCACCGACGGGCAGTCTATGGCGTGAGCCGAGATTCAGACCTTGCCCAAGGCCATGAGTTAGGCGATTATGAAGGACTCCGCATCAAGCCCATGCCTGTGGATGATTCGTACTTGGATCAAACCAATGGCGACTATCGCACACTCGCCAATGCGTCAGATATATTGCATCATGCACGCGTGGCTTGGGATGACGCGTTGCGATTGGGTGAACAGCATGGCTATCGTAATGCTCAAACCACCGTCATTGCTCCCACCGGAACCATCGGTCTATTGATGGATTGTGATACCACGGGTGTGGAGCCGGACTTCTCACTGGTGAAATTCAAAAAACTCGCAGGCGGCGGTTATTTCAAAATTGCCAACCAATCCATTCGCCCCGCACTGGCGGCTTTGGGTTATGCCGAGGCTGAAATCAAAGATATTTTGACTTATGTCATGGGAACATTGAACCTTAACGTTCCCTTTGAAGACGATACTTTTGTGAATTGGCTCAAGGGTAAGGGACTCAATGAAGGCGATCTTCAGAAGGTCAATGACGTGGTGGCCTCGGTGTTTGATCTTGCGGGTGCTTTGACGCCTTGGACATTGGGCGAAGAAACCATTGAGCGTTTGGGTTTGACTGAACAGGCTCAGAAGCCCGGTTTTAATTTGCTCAAAATATGGGGACTCAAGGCTCCACAAATCGAAAAGCTCACCGAAGAAATCTGTGGCATGCAGACCATCGAAAAGGCCCCTCATCTCAAAGAAGAGCATTTGCCCGTGTTTGACTGTGCCAATACTTGTGGCCCCAAAGGCGAACGCTTTATCGAAGCCCAGGGACATATCCGCATGATGGGTGCTGCTCAGCCGTTTATCTCTGGTGCCATCAGCAAAACCATCAACCTGCCCAACACCGCCACCATCGAAGACATTGCCAAGTCCTATCGCCTAAGCTGGGACCTCGGCCTCAAGGCCAACGCTCTGTACCGCGATGGTTGTAAACTCAGTCAGCCTCTCAATAGCAAAGTCGACGCAGACGAAGAAGTCGATGACGCAGACAATATCCAGGCAGGTCAAGATGCGGTGGCCTCGGATGTCGCCAAGCTCGCCAGTGATGTTTCCAAACCAGAAGTGGAAATCAAGACCATTGAAAAAGTTGTCGAACGCATCATCGAACGCCCCATGCGGAAGCGATTGCCTGATACCCGTCGTTCTCTGACCCATAAATTCAGCGTGGCAGGCCACGAAGGCTATATCACCGTGGGCTTGTACGAAGAAGGCGATCCCGGTGAATTGTTTATCACCATGGCCAAAGAAGGTTCCACCATCGGCGGCCTGATGGATAGCCTCGGCACCGCCATCAGTATTGCACTTCAATACGGCGTGCCAACTGAATCCCTCGTCTCTAAATTCACCCATCAACGCTTCGAACCAGCAGGTATGACGCACAACCGCGATATCCCATTTGCCAAAAGCTTGGTGGACTACATCTTCCGATGGATGGGCATGGAATTTGTCCCAGGCTATCGTGCGGCCAATGCACCGCAACGGCCATCAGATTCAAAAAAAACGGCCCCCGCAAAAGCCAAAAGCCCCGCCAGTGAAACTACGCCAAGTAACGGGAATGGGAACGGCAAGACCAAATCTGCTCCCGCAGAAGTTGTGATTGCCAAGTCAGATCGTCTTCAAACGATTTTGGGACGTGATCCGATCTCTCAGGCATCGGACGCTTCAGAAGCCCCGGCAAACCGAATGGAAACCGGCGGCACAGAGATGGCCATGACCGCAGCGATGACTCAGATGCAGGCCGACGCACCAGCGTGCGATGTTTGTGGAACGATTACAGTCCGCAGTGGTACTTGTTACAAGTGCATGAACTGTGGTGCCTCCATGGGGTGTAGTTAACGAGCCCTTGATCGCCGCGTGAGTTCAACCCCGCTCACGTGGCCCGTGGAGAAGTGAAGCGATATGGAGGTCTTTGCATAGGCGTTACGGAGAATGCCAAAATATCGTCAGGCAACGGTTCCATCACGGACCTTGCCTGGCAGACAATCCGCTTCCTTCTCCCTCCACCCCTTCAGGTCCCACCACCTGGAGGGGTTTTTTATAAAGCTATCAGTAAGAAAAACTAAAGACAGAGAATTTTTGCCAATGTTGTTTTAGAGCATCTTGCGTAAATAATCTTCACGGGTCATTGTTGTTGATCGTGTAAAAACAGCCACAAGCATACTTGCGCCCGGGGGCGAGTCCGATCTCCGAATACAAGTGGGGTTTATTTACGCAGATTGCTTTAATCATGCCTCTGGTTCGCACATGATGAACGTGCGATCATCACAACGCCGAGCCCTGAACCCTCTGGGGTGAAGGGCCGGATTTTTCTCCAGCACGAGGGAGGATGACGCGGTGTTTTAGAGGACCCTGCTTGTACTTCGTCGGATTCTGTCGTATCGTTCTAGGGAATCATAGAATTTTGTAGCCAGGGAGGGCTTCGGCGTTGGCAAAACGGCGAACATCATCAACAAGTAGTAATCAGGATTCCCTATTCACGGATATGCCCGCGTCATCTGAGAATGGTTCCGGCGATATTTTTGAAGGTAATGGTGGGGGCATGATCGGGGGAACTTCCGGGGGGGCCGGCGGGATTGCCTTGCATGAAGTGGCGCAGACGCGGTACTTGAATTATGCGTTAAGCGTGATTACCAGCCGCGCGTTGCCTGACGTTCGTGACGGGTTAAAGCCTGTTCAGCGTCGCATTCTCTATACCATGTGGCAGCAGCGGATCACCGCTGATGCCAAGCATCGCAAGTGCGCCAAGGTTGTGGGTGACGTGATGGGTAATTACCATCCGCATGGCGATTCCTCGATTTACGATGCCTTGGTTCGCATGGCTCAGCCGTTTGCGATGCGTGTGCCGTTGGTCGATGGGTCGGGCAACTTTGGGTCACTTGATGGCGACAATGCTGCTGCGATGCGGTACACCGAGTGTCGGACTACGCCGATTAGTTCAGCCATGCTTGAAGAGTTGACCCAGGGGACGGTTCATTTTGCTCCCAGTTACGACGGGACCAAATCCGAGCCAGTCGTGTTGCCCACACGCGTGCCGAACCTTTTAATCAATGGTGCGACGGGCATTGCCGTGGGCATGGCCACGAACATTCCGCCCCACAATCCCAAAGAAGTTTGCAACGCGTTGGTCAAGCTGCTGGACAACCCAGAGCTGAAGACTTATCAGTTGCTCGCCAAGGACGCGATCACGGGTCCGGATTTTCCCACCGGCGGCCAGATTCTCAACACCCGTGAAGAATTACAAGAAATCTACAAGTCAGGCTCCGGCCCGATCAAGCTTCGCGCTCGATGGGAAAGGGTGAAGTCAAACGTTCCAGTAAGTTCCTGTACATCACGGAAATTCCTTATAGCTTAAACAAATCGGTCCTCGTGGAGCGGATTGCTCAAATTGTCATTGACCGCAAGTTGCCGTTGTTATTGGATATTCGAGACGTTTCGACGGAAGACGTGCGGATTGCGTTGGAGTTAAAGAAGGATGCCGACGAGCAGAAGGTGCTTGCATATTTGTTTAAGCACACGCCGTTACAGACGAATTTTAACGTGAATCTGACATGTTTGATTCCCACGGAAAATCCACAAGTCGGTCGGCCCGAGAAGTGTGATTTACGTGAAATCCTCCAGAATTTTTTAAACTTTCGGTTAGACGTCGTCACACGACGGCTCGAATACGAACACAATCAGCTTAACAAACGCATCCACATGCTCGAAGGCTTTGCGTTGGTCTTTGATGCCTTAGACGAGATCATCCGTATCATCCGTCGCAGTGACGGCAAAGCCGATGCCGCATCTAAGATCATGGCCAAGTTCTCCAAGCTTGACGCTGAGCAGACCGATGCCATCTTAGAACTCAAACTTTACCGTTTGGCAAAGTTGGAAATCAACATTGTTCTAGCAGAGCTCAAAGAAAAACGCGCTCGGGTCAAGGCCATTGAAAAACTGTTGGCTGAATCCAATGCCCAGGGACGTTGGCTGATTGTTCGCAATGAACTGTTGGAAATCCGGGACACTTACGGGAAAAAAGACAAACGTCGTACCATGATCCAGGCAGTGGACGATGAGCCTGAATATGCTGAAGAAGATTTTATCATTGCAGAGGATTGTTACTTCCTCGTGACCCGTGACGGCTGGGTCAAGCGGCAAAAGAATCTCATTGATGTGAAAAAAGCCCGCTTACGCGAGGGAGATTCTGTCCTCGCAGTTGGCGTGGGTAGCACGCGGTCGACGGCGGTCTTCTTCTCGAGCTTTGGAGTGGCATATACTTGCCGCATTTTGGATCTACCAGCGACGACGGGGCATGGCGAGCCGGTGCAAAAATTGTTCCGTCTTAAAGATGGCGAAATCATCGTGGCTGCTCTGAGTTTAGACCCCCGGGTGATTGGTGATATCAAAGAAAACCCCAAAGATACTGAACACGCACCGCCTGTGCATGGCGTGGCGGTGAGTCATGACGGCTTTGGGATTCGTTTTGGTCTTGAGCCGTTTGTGGAGCCCAGTACCCGCGCGGGCCGTAAGTTTGCCCGTCCCAAGAAGGGGGTTACCATCGTGGGTGTTGATTCCATTACAGGCGATGAAACCATCATTGCCGTCTCACGCCAACGGCGGACACTGCTCTGCGAAGTGGCAGAACTGAACTATGTCAGCGGTCCCGCCAAGGGGGTCATGCTCATCAAACTCGGCAAAGATGATGACCTGCTAGGCTACATTGTAGCTGTGGATAGTCGTGATACGTTGACGGTGAAAACATCCATGGGCGGCGAACAGCGAATCAATACCGCCAAGTATGAACTCACGTCTCGCGGCGGAAAAGGACGCGAAATTATTAAACGGGGTGCCTTGACACGCATTATCCCCAATGAATTGCCTGTGATTACCGAATTGGAAAAACTCGACGGATGACCACGACCCACACTTACACAGCCAAAGATATCACCGTCCTAGAAGGACTGGACCCCGTTCGCAAACGGCCGGGCATGTACATCGGTGGTGTGGGGTCAGCGGGGTTGCATCATCTGGTTTGGGAAATTCTCGATAACTCCGTCGATGAAGCCATGAACGGCTACGCGACCGAGGTTTGCGTGACCCTGCATCGTGATGGAACCAGTATCACTGTCAGTGACAATGGGCGGGGCATTCCCATTGACAAACATCCCAAACTTAAAAAATCCGCGTTGGAAGTAATCCTCACCACCCTCCATGCAGGCGGTAAGTTTGAAGGCCAAAACTATAAAACCTCCGGCGGCTTGCACGGCGTGGGCGCAAGTGTCGTCAATGCACTCTCCAAAAAACTCGTCGCACAAGTTAAAAAAGATGGACACCTATACGAACAAACATTCAAACTAGGTAAACCCGTCGCACCCTTGAAAAAAATAGGGGTAGCTCGCGGCACCGGAACCACCGTCTACTTCCATCCGGACCCGACCATCTTCCCCAAAACAGAATTTAATCCCGATACCATCCGCGACCGCCTCGAAGTAGTCAGCTATATCCACAAAGGTGTGCGGGTCATCTGGGAAGACCTCTCCAATCGAACCAAAGAAGTCTTCGAACACAAAGAAGGTATCGGGAATTATCTTCAGAAAATACTCGCTCAACGGGCCGCCAAAACCGTTCATGATCAACCCTTTTTCTTGGAAAAAGAAAATGGCGCTCGTGTTCAATTGATCCTCCAATGGACCGAATCCACCGACGAACACATTCGTAGCTACGTCAACGGCATCCCCACCAGCTCAGGCGGGACCCACGAAAACGGCATGCGAGGCGGCGTGATGAAAGCGCTGCGGAACTTTATCAATATCCACAAACTCACGCCCCGAGGTGTGACCCTCACCGCTGAAGACCTCCGCGAAGGACTCACCGGCATCCTCAGCATCTTTATCCCAGACCCCCAGTTCCAAGGACAAACCAAAGACCGTCTAAACAACCCCGAACTACAAGCCCAGGTCGAAGCCATTATCAGGCCAGCCCTAGAACATTGGCTCAACGCCAACCGCAGCATGGCAGAGATGATCGTCTTGCGTATTGTGCTTTCAGCCAAGGCTCGTGAAGCATCGCGGGCCGCGTCAGCCTCGGTCACACGAAAAAGTGCGACCTCCCGCTTGAACCTTCCGGGCAAACTAACCGACTGTGCCAGTAACAAAAAAGAAGAAACCGAATTGTTCATCGTCGAAGGTGACTCGGCCGGCGGCTCCGCCAAACAAGGGCGTGATCGCAACCGTCAGGCAATTCTTCCCTTACGCGGCAAGGTGTTGAATACGGAACAGGCATCTCTCAAAAAAGTGCTTGAAAACAAGGAAATTGCAGACCTGACCACTGCCCTGGGCTGTGGGATCGGTGCCAATTGCAATGTGGAATCCTTACGGTATGGCAAGGTTATTTTGCTCATGGATGCAGATTATGATGGGCATCATATTTCGATTTTGCTGTTGACGTTTTTCTATCGACACATGCGGCCGTTGATCCAGGCGGGCAAGGTTTTTCTCGCGCAGCCACCGTTGTATCGAATCGATATCGCCAAGCAGACCTATTGGGCTCACGACGACAAAGATCGCAAGTACATTCTTGAAAAGCATGGCAAAGGCCGTTCCAAAGTAGACATCAGTCGCTTCAAAGGCCTCGGTGAAATGATGCCCAAGGTTCTTTGGCAAACCACGCTCGATCCCAAAACCCGATCTTTGTTAAGGGTCGATATCGAGGATGGCCTCAAGACCGAGCAGGTCATCAGCAGCCTCATGGGCAAAGATCCCCATGAGCGATTCAAGTTCATCATGGAACGAGCTGAAGACGCTCAAGAACTCGACGTTTAGAGCAATTTGCATCAATCAACAACGATCATGCTTAAGCTGATCGTTTGAAAAACAGCCGCACGCTTACAGCGTGCGTGTTCGATCCTCGAATACAAGTGGAGATCATTTACGCAAATTGCTCTAGTTCGTGCTTTGGGTGTGTCGCAATTGTTCTCGCAGTTGCGTGGGGGATTGTCCTTGGTTTTTTTGAATTTGCCGAATGAATGTATGCACGGTTCCAAAACCGCATTGGCGGGCAATTTCTCGCAGAGGCAACTGTGTTTCACGCAAGAGTGCGATGGCCCGATGAATTTTTTGTTCATTGAGATAGCGGGCAGGGCTGACACCCACGCGGTCGGTAAATTGTCGTGTGAGATGCTCACGGCTACACCCAAATTCTGACGCCAATGACTTGAGAGACCATGCCTGGGTCGGTTCACGGAGAATCAGATCAATGGCCTGACTGACCGGAGACTCGGTTTTGGCCCACCGTTGTTGTAGATGCGCCACGACCTGCATGACAAAACGATGGGTTAGCGAGGCCATTTCCAGAGGGTCGTAGGTCTTGCTTGGATCAGCTAGTTCCGAGAGCTGGCGCATGGTTTTTAGAACCGGTGAAGAGGCAGATTTCAGTGATAAAATTGAGCCGAAGTGCGTTCGTGCGTGTTGCCAGTGTTCTTTCAGTCCTGCGCCACGCATATTGATCCAGCAACACTCACAAGGATCGGGGTCATGGTCAAAACAGCCATAGGAACTATCTTCGTTGTACGCACACAAAAAAGCTTGTCCCGGGTCAATTTGATATTGGCGTTTTCCCTGAATGAACCAGCTTCGTCCACGAAGGTTGTATTGGAGAAAAACCAAGTCTCCCGGCAAACGGTGGTGATTGTCAAAGCGGTACGCTCCCCCACGAGTGATGATTTCTCGCCCCGAAGGCCAAGCATGCCACAGGACCGGCGGCAGTTCTTGATGAAGGATTGGCAGATTAGTCATATCACAAAATATACATTCTATGTCACATTATAAAACTTGTTTTTACTTAAAAATAGTTGAAAATAAAAACACATTATCACATTATAAGCAAATTTAAGATAAAAGGAGTTTTGTTTATGACTATTGAAACTATTTCAGAACAGAAGATAGGCCACCGCGTTCACATGAAAGATGCCGTCAACCAGAAGGGACTTGAAGGCGAGTTTGGTCGTTCTATCAAGATAACTTTTTTGGGTGCGGGGTCGGTTTTTACCTCACGGCTTCTTAATGATGTCTTGCGGATTCCCTCAGCAGACAAGGGGGAGATTGCGCTGGTTGATATTGATGAAAACCGGCTGCGTGCCATGCGGCAGGTGATTGAAAAGCTCATTGGTGTTCGCAAGGCTTCTGGCTGGACCGTCACTGCTCATACAGATCGACGCGAGGCTCTTTTGGGGAGTCACTACATTGTTAATTGTATTGAAGTTTCCGGAGCGCCTTGTGTGGGCTGGGACAATGATATTCCGTTGAAATATGGCATTGATCAGTGTATTGGTGACACGATTGGTCCCGGCGGGTTGTTTAAAGCTTTGCGGACGGTTCCTGTTTGGCTGGATGTTTTGCGTGATGCGTGGGCGTTGTGTCCTGACGCGATGGTTTTGAATTACACCAACCCGATGAGCATGATGTGTTTGGCTGCCGGTCGTTCAGTGCCTCAAATGCAGGTGGTGGGTTTGTGTCATTCTGTTCAGGGGACCAGTGATTTGTTGGCGGGTTATGCGGGCGTTCCCATTGGCGAGATGGCGTGGGAGTGTGCGGGAATCAATCATCTCGCGTGGTTCACCAAGTTAGAGTACAAGGGGAAGGATTTATACGAATCAGTTTTGAATGAGAAGTTTGCAATAGAAGTTACAGAGGGTTATGGCGAGTCTGATCGCGGCGAAGCTGTTTGGGATGATAGGGATACACGCGATGAATCCGTGGAGTTGCCGTATAAGATGAAGGATTTGGTTCGCAAGGATATGTGTTTGCATTTTGGTGCGTTTATCACCGAGAGCAGCGGTCATCTTTCGGAGTATCTGCCTTATTACCGCAAATCCGAGGCCGGCCGTCAGCTGTTGCGTCTGGGGTATGATGGCGGGTCGCGTTTTTATGCGAGCAATTGGCCTAGTTGGCGTACTTTTGCAGATGAAGAACGTATGGCCATGGTCAAGGGTGAAAAAGCAATTGGGGAGGGTCGGTCTTGGGAATATGCATCTTGGATCATTGAAGCTCGTGAAAAGGATGTCCCTTATCGGATTCATGGCAACGTGATGAATCAGGATGCCTCAGGGGCTGGCCAGTTGATTACGAATTTGCCTGCCGATGGCTGTGTCGAAGTTGCCTGTATGGTTGACCGCAATGGGATTCATCCAACACGCTACGGTAAATTGCCTGCTCAAATGGCTGGTCTTTGCGCTTCGAATATGGCCATGTTTGATCTGGCTGCGACTGCCTGTATTGAAAAGAGCAAAGAGGCTGCCATCCACGCCTTGATGCTTGACCCCTTGACGGCAGCTGTCTGCACGCCTGCCCAGATTAAAAAGATGACCTTGGAAATGTTCGATGCCGAGGCGGAGTTTCTTCCTGGCTATCGTTAATTGAGTTGTTCTTTTAACTCATTGGCTCGCTTGACGACTTCTTCGTCATTGACCTGGGGTGCTGTTTCTAGATCAAAGTGCCACTCTTGGCGTACGTGGGCTTTGGTGAATATTTCAGCCAACAGATCTGGGCCTGGCGCTTCCCACCAGGGAGCTTTGGCTTTTTGCTTGGTCCAGAGATTTTTGTAGCCATCGAGGGCCATTCGCACGTCATAGGTTCCGTAGAAAGTAAACGGAACCGTCAGTGGCGTGCGTCCCACTTCTTCATCGTTGAGATGAACCAACGCACCGGGAGGGGTGGAGGTAATTTTAATGGTTCTTTGGACACAACCGCCCGCTAGCAGGGCCATTGTCAGAATACTTAAACGCATGGTGGTGTTCATGGATGTCTACCGGTGGGGGCTAGAGCGTCTGACAAGACAAAAAAGTGCATCACACGCTCTGATTTTTTTTCACGAAAAAAGTTGTTTGAACGTTTCAAGCAAGTGGCTGCATCGACAGGCAACCTGAAAAACTTCATCGTGATTGGTATAGAATACCAGAACCATGACACAAAAGCTGACACATCTTGATGAACAGGGACAAGCCCAAATGGTCGACGTGGGAGCGAAGCCTCCGATGCACCGTCGGGCGATTGCTCAGGGAGACTTTGTCGCGGCGGAGCAGACGTTGGATCGCTTGCTGGCAGGAGACTTGCCCAAGGGCGAAGCGCTGGCGGTTGCGCGGATTGCGGGGATTACTGCTGCCAAGCGGACCGATGGGTTGATCCCATTGTGTCATAGTTTGCCGTTGGATCATGTGGGGGTGAGTTTTGAGCGGACATGCGAGCAGACGCTGCGTGTGACGGGGACAGCTTCACTCACTGCCCGCACGGGCGTGGAGATGGAAGCATTGATGGCTGTGAGCGTGGCCTGCTTAACTTTGTACGACATGACCAAGGCGATTGACAAAAAACTAAAAATTCAAAATATACATTTGGTCAAAAAGACCAAAGAGCCGGTGACTTAAAATAGTTGGCGGGATTCAGGTGGGGTTTGTGTGGATCACTGGTGTATCCAAAGTCATGAAGGGCCAAAACGGATGGGTACTTCGGTCGAAGATTTTTACGATGCCTTTAGCGCACGGTATTTTCGTGACTATGTGCAAGGCAATCTTCGCGTTCAACGGCAGATGGCGTTTTTCGCAGAGGGTGTGCCAACCGATGCTCAGAAAATTTTGATTGTGGGTTGCGGGTCTGGTGAAAGTGCGGTTCATCTGGTGACCCACGTGGCACGCAGCTCGCAGGTCTTGGCGGTGGATCTCTCGAGCGAGAGTATTTTGATGGCCGAGCGTTTGTGCCCCCATTCACAGGTGACGTATCGCCAGGCAGATATTTTGCGTGACGAGGTGGGGGTGGGTTTTAATGCGGTTTTGCTGCCGGACCTTTTTGAGCATATTCCAACGGATCAGCGGGGGAACTTTGGCGAGCGTTTGGCGGCCATGCTTTCGCCCAAGGGTTGTGTCTTGATGACTTGCCCTGCCCCTAGTACGCGTCGGACACGCCGGCGGGCTGCGGGTGAACTGCAAGTGATCGATGAAGATATTCACGTCGAAGACCTCTTGATGTTGGCATCTGATCTGGATGCAAGGCTGAGTTTTTATCGCCTGCTATCGATTTGGCATCCGAATGATTATTTTCATGCCATGCTTGAACGGGAGTCTGACGCAGAGGCTGATTTGACGGCACAAATGAAGTTGCCGATCAAGGGTTGGCGTGCGTATGGCTTGTTAGAGCGGTGGGGGCGGCGGTTGCGGTCGAAGTTGAGATTGGATCGTTTGGCGAAATGGCAACGTAAGCGACAGGTCCAAAAAATACAGCGACCTTGAGGCTGTTCATTTACACATTGACTCATACCAATCCTACAAAAAAACTCGTGCGAATAACCAGATGCACCTGTACGAGCGGGATTGGTATTAGATGCATCGCATCTATGATGTACGTGTTGAGACTTTTATAAAGCCTTATCAATTCAGTCTCGGCGAATCACCATTCGCACGAGTTTTAAATGGAATTGGGATTAGATCAGGTCGCGCCGAATGGCGACGAATTCAAAGCATCGCCGGGCATACGGTTTTTCCATGCCGATGCTGTGGGTGGGGTCGATGAGTTTGCAGAAGTCCCAGTCCCGTGAGCCATGCAGTTCGCCGACGAGGGCTTGTGCATTGCGATAGATGGCTGGCGGAGTGCCTTCTAAAATAGGTAGTTCAGAGCCTTCGGTATCGAGTTTAAAAACATCGACATGGTCAATGCCCAGGTCGTCCATCACATCGCCCACGGTGCGAACGGGTAGTTGCTTCGCACGTTCAGGATCACAACCTAGGTTGCAGAAGGTTCCACCTCCAAAGCTTTTGGGGTCGGCGGACATGTTGTAAGTAAACGAGCCAACTTCTTTGGACAAACCAAAGGGCAGGACTTGAATTCGATCCCCAAAAGCAGCGACGTTTTCTTGGAGCAGTTCAAGGTTCTCAGGTAATGGCTCAAAGCAGTAAACCGTGGCATTGGGATAGGTCATCGCAAAGTAAGCAGCAGTGACACCAATGTTCGCACCACAATCAAAGACAATGCTTGGCTCAACGGTGGCGGGCAATTGGTACATGCACTGGTCATAGAAGACCATTCGCACGAGGTCTGCGTCGGTGGTGTTTTCACGCACGAGCAGGTGGGCTGTTTGGCCTCGGTAGTGAACTTTGGCTTCGATGAGCTTGTGGCCGGTGGTTTTGGTCATGCGGTCCAGTGGCTGAAGCTTCATGCCTCGCAATTTACGGGCGATTTTGGCCAAGACAGGTTCACTTGGGACGGTAATGGTGAGTTGACTCATGGTGATAAAAATTCCTTAGGCCGCCTGTTTGGCTGCGTATTCGTGTCGAGCGAGATCGAAAATATGTTGACGTTGTTCACAGTTATCTCGTAGTGATTGACATTGGTCCCACGAGAGATACTTGGCGTATTGCTGGGCGACATGAATATATTGCTCACCCGCACGAAGCGTTTCCTGGACATCGTTGTGATCATATTGACGGCAAGTGGCCAGCGTCGCTGAAAGTACCACTGGCATTTGCTCATCGAGCAACAGGCGACACCAAAGATCATACGCATAAGCGTATTCAAGATCCGCATCAAACCCGCCTAATAGGTCAATCAATTCACGTTTCCAAAAAACACCCGCAGAGGGAATGATCCCTGCGTCGTGCATGAGATAGCTTGCTAGAGAGGGGGGTAAGCTCGGATGAACGTTGCCTCGCATTTGATCGTATTCATCGAGACGCAGATTATCACCCATGAACCAGTTGGCTTGAGGGTGTTGTGTCGTGGCCTGATGGATGGTTTCAAGGGCGGTGGGCATGAGCATGTCACCGCTTTGGAGCACGGTGACAAAATCCCCATTTGCATGGGAAACGGCACGGTTGATGGCGGTTCCGAGCGTGGCACCCGGTGCGTTAATCACCGCATGCACATCGTCACGATAAAGGTCAATCATATCCCGGGCTTGCTTGTGGCTACCACGGTCTACAATGATCAGTTCAACCTCGATTGCGGTTTGATCCAGGACACTGCATAGAGTCCGTTCAATAAAAACATCATCATTCAAAGTTGGGACAATGACGGTGATTGGGTTCATGAGTTTTCCCTTCCTGGCGTCTGGGGTATGGTCTTTCGGGTCTCTCAATGGTTGAATCGGCGATTACCCGAGGCGAATGAAGGAAGATTGGTAAAAAAAAAGAAATTTTTTTTCAAAATGTGCAGTGGTGCAGGCTGGGTTATTTAGAGGTGAACGATCAAAGACGTTATCGGTCACGCAGCTACCTGCTTGACTGAAGGGGTCGGCTCTGCGGGCATGAGGCCCAGCACCGTCAGGTAATCAGCAATCACATCAGACCAAGGACGCTTGGCCAGCTCGGTGCGGCCGCGTTTGCCCATGTCCTGACGCTGACGGGGATGCTGAATCATCCAATCCAGCTTGGCGGACAGATTCTTCACATCGGTGGGGTGCATGAGCAGGCCTGTCACGCCCGGCCGAATCATTTCACTCATGGAGGTGAAGCTGGTTTTCCAATTTCCAAACCGACCGATCACGGGCAAACCCGCTGCCATGGCTTCAAGGATCACCATGCCATACCCTTCATAAACCGAAGGCAAGGTGAAGGTGTCCATTGCCGCATAGGCTTCATGGAGTTGTTCGCCTTTAAGAGAACCGGTAAAGATCATGCGATTGGTTAATCCCAGTGTTTGTGCTGTGTCTCGAATGCGTTGTTCATCAGAACCTGTGCCGACGATGAGAATACGGTCTTGGAGACGAAGCAGCCCGGGCTTGGCACAAGCTTGTAACAGGTGGGGAATATCTTTGCATGGATCGAGGCGGCCGACGAAACCAATGACAAAGGCATCAGGTGCAATGTCGAGTTTTTTGCGTGCGTCTTCTTTGTCAGGCAGTTGCTGGATCAGCGACTGGTCCGCTCCCCGTGGGACGACATGAACATTCAGGCGAGCGCCATAGCCCAGAGTGAACTGGCGGCCAAGAGATTCGCTAGCCACGATGACCCGGCCGGCACGCCGATAGACAAATCGCTCCATTTGTCGCAAATACCAGTCGATTTTCATGCTTTGGACTTGGTGGTCCGCTTTCCAGACTTGGTGCATGGCATGACAGCAGCAGGGCGGATTAAACACAGTCTGTTTGCCGTAGCCAAGCAAAATAGCCGCCATCGCAGCCGAAGGCTCAATCGCCCAAATCCAACCCTTGGGTGGATGAGCTTTGAGTTGTTTCATCCACCATCGAACCCGTGGAACTGCTGGCCAACGCCAGAGCTTGCCCATGTCCGTCGGCTCATCACGATGAATGACCAAGTTGGGCAACGGCTGCTCGGTGGGCTTGATCTGTAAACGATTTTCCGTCAAGACCGTCACACGGGTGTGAACGCATGCGTTGGAAGCCAATCGCCAGAGGTGTTCTTCAACCCCGCCATGACGTTCAGGCCAAAACCGCATATACAAGATGGTTAAATCGTTGGAGGTCATGCCGCTTCTTTGTTAGAGTTGGACGTTGTACTAAATCGCAAAGCTTCTCGGATTTCCTGGCTGGCGAGCCACCAGGGACGCTTGGCAACCTTGGGCCAAAGCTTGCGGCCCGACTGTTCCATCGAGTCCATAATCGCGTAGCGACGCTGACGGTAGCCGAGATTTCGCATCAACTTCATCTTGTCACCCATCGGCAGACGGTCGAGATAACGCTTGGCAATTTCAATGCGTTCAAGGCCAAAGCGGATCGGCTGGGTGCCGCCTTTGCTCTGATCGTGCATGCGGAATTGTGCCAAAGGTGCGTCTGTGAGCGTGGGGGTCTGCCCATGAGACAGCAGACGGCAATTAAATTCATAATCAAAACTGTAATGTAGATCCGTGGCAAAATAACCAAAATCACAAAACAAATCGGCTGCCCAGAAGCTCGAAGGCTGAGGCAACATGCCACTAATCCGCATCAGATAAGCCAAAAAGGAAATCGGCCGACGATGTTCAAAAGCACCAATGTCCTGATCGTCAAAGTTAATCTGACGGCAAGTGCCCACCACCCATGAAGCAGGATTCGCACCACCCATAAGCTTTGAAACATGATCCAACGTTCCCATCGGATACATATCATCACTATTGAGGTAGGCAATAATATCGCCCGTGGCGCGGGTGAGACCCTTGTTGATGGCCTCGGTTTGGCCGTTGTCTTTTTCACTGACCCAGCCGGTAAGCTCCGATTCATACTTGCGGATGATATCGACACTGTTGTCGGTCGATCCGCCGTCAATGACAAAGTACTCCAAATTGGGATAGTTCTGGTTCAAAACGCTTTGAATCGTTCGTTCCAGGAAGTGCCCTTGGTTGAAGCTGGGCGTAATAATGGTAATTCTTGGCTTAGACATTGTTACCCGGTATCGGCCAGTTGCTTGAGAGGATTAACCTCACAGCCGTTACAAGTGTCATAAACCTTAAAATTATTCTTGATGTTTTGTGTTCGGTTTTATGCGTTGGGCCCATGGTCTTAACGTGGAATGTACACAATTACAGAAATGGGCGGTGGCTGGCATTGGCCTTGGAGGGTGTGCGATTTCTTTCATTACACCGAAAGAAAAAAGCCCTTATAAGTATGCCGCTGCCACTGCGATTATGCTGACTGGTGCATGGATGGGGATCAAGGGCTGGAAAGTATTGATTCGGTCAAATTCGCCCAAATCACTTCCCCTTCGCCAACTCAACAAGCAGATCCAGCCCACGGTTTAGCATGTCTGAATCGCAGGCGTAGCTGATGCGGAAGTGGGTGTCTTGGTTGCTAAAGACATTGCCTGGGATGAGGAGCATGCCTTTGTCGACGGCACGTTCGACGAACTGACCGCCGGTGAGGCCTAGATGTTCGGGGACTTTGGGGAAGGCATAGAACGCGCCGCCTGGGGTGGTGAGTTCGTAGTGGCCTGACAGTCGCTTCACGACGTGGTCACGTTTGAGCTGGTAAGCATCAATGTGCTGCTGCATGTCCACGTCCAGAGCGGTGATGCCTGCTTCCTGGACCATTGAGGGGGCGCAGACAAAGGAGTATTGCTGGAGCTTGGTCATTTGCTCGATGATGGGGCGGGGGCCCACGGCATAGCCTAGTCGCCAACCTGTCATGCCATAGGTTTTGCTGTAGCCTCGCAGGAGAATGATGTTTTGCGAATGGTCTGCGGGCGAAGGGCAGCGTTTTTTTGCATTTTGGCCGGGAGAACTACCGGAAGAACTACCGGGGGCGGGGGAACTTCCGGGGGGGCGGCTTATTTTTTCGTAGCAAAACTCGTCATAAATTTCATCTGACAGAATTAAGAAGTTGTGCTGCTGGGCCAACTGGACCATTTCACGACAGGTTTCGTCTGAAGCGACCACGCCCGTGGGGTTCGAGGGGGAATTGAATAATAGTAATTTGGTACGGGGGGTAATGTGTGGCGTGAGTCGTTTAGCAGTGAGCTGAAAATCTGGATAGGTATCGACATAGACAGGGGTCGCTCCGGCGAGGGTCACCAAGTGCTTGTACATGACGAAGTATGGGTCGGGAATGAGCACTTCATCGCCTGGTCCCACGCAGGTCATGAGTGTGAGCAGTAGGCCGCCTGAGACACCACTGGTGACTAGGGATGCGGATTGGTTTTGCAGGTCCCAGTGGGGTAGTTCTTCGTTGAGATGTTGGTGGATGCGTTCCCGTAGAGCTGCTTGTCCTTGGGTGACGGTATAGCGGTTGTGTCCTGCGTTGATGGCATTGATGGCGGTTTGTTTGATCTCTTGAGGGACATCAAAGTCTGGTTGTCCGATGGAGAGGTTGATGGGGTTGACTAGTTTGGCTCCGAGGTCAAAGACTCGCCTGATGCCTGAAGCGTCCATGGCATGAAGGCGGTCGGTGATAAATCGTTGCGGATCAAACATGGTCAAAACCTTTTTTGCGGGGATGTGTATTTAAATTTCTTTTCGGCGCATAGCATAAACTTGCGATTATTGCGGTGTCAATCATGACGGGTCAATAGTCGCAAGCCTATTTCCTTGTATACCCAACGGGTATGAGAATGTCCGCGATGAAAGTTCTGAAAGCTATCAGTTGTCAGTAAGAAACAGAGCAGAAAAGGATGGGGACTTCAGATAAAGCTGACAACCCGTATCCGATTATCTTCTCTTACCTGATAGCTGATAATCTGCCACGTCCAAAGGAAAACCGGGGGCGGGAACGCTCGACTGCGACTGGTCTATTATCCAGAGGATGGCGAAGATCGCAAACGGGTGTTTACGACTCTTCAGTTTCTTCGGTTTTCTTTTTCTTGGTTTTGCCGCCGGTGACGACTTTGCGGTTGCCGACTTTGGGCAGGCCGATGGGATTGCTCTCGCTCATGTCAAATCCGCCTTCGGAGATGAGACGTGCGACGCGTTCGGTGCGTGTTAGAACGTTGCGATGCTTTGAAATACCACCGCCACCAATTTTAAGACTGCTATCAATGCTCATGATCAGGTTTCCCATCTTCTCAACAGAGGTCTATTCCTCTGTTGGGCCATCGTATCGTTCTGGGTACATATCACCCAGATCGCCCGCTCCTTGGCGTTTGTTTTTCCAAAGTCGTCCGAGCCTGCGTAAAAGCTGCTCATATTCCTGGACGTGGTCGGTTTTGCGTTCACCGCCACGGTAGCCCTTCAGAGCCACCACCTTGAATCGGGTATTATGGACTGAAATGGCAGTTGCTTCAACTCCGTACTCCGCTAAAAAAGCCACAAGCTCTTGCGCTTCAGCACGGGGATAGTGGACAAGTACAAAATAATTGAACCCGGGTTGACGTGTTGTTGGTTTATAAGTTTCTTTTGTTACAGTGTTTGCGTTTGTTGTGGTGTTTGGATTGATGCCACCAGAAAGCTCTCCCGACGGCGGTTGGCGTAGCGTGGCAGCACGACGAATCAATGCGTCTTCTTGTTGCTGGGCGGCTTGGATTTTATTTTGGCGTGCCCGATCACCCCGCGTGTAGCCCGCTGCATAGGCCAGTCCCATCAGTCCCAGAAAAGCCACACCCAACGCCCACGCATAGCCTTGGGGAATCCGAAAAATCATCGGGCCACGTTGAGATTCAAACGGCAAGGACGAGGAGCTTGCAGAGGATTCAGAATCAGAGGGTGTTTCTTGGACAGACTTACGCCCCATGACTTCATAAGGTGCTAATTGGTCTTTTCGACTCATGATCTGTATTCCCCCATCCAATAATACCAATCCCATTTAAAATTCGTGCGAATGGTTATTCGCGGAGACTGAATTGGGAAGGCTTTATGAAAATCTCAACGCGTACATCATACTATGCGATGCATATAACAGGCCAAACAACAACACCCGTCAGCACCCTTTTTCTTTGTCGATTGGCAGCTTCTCTTGTGAATTGGGTTTGCCATTACCCAGAAATTTACCAGAGTTTGGTCCGCAGTGCTTTGAGAACGACGCTTCGCTGGTCAAAATCCAAAAATTTAGGCAATTCTTCAATGTGCTTGGTGGCATCAGAGTTGGAGATCACCTTCCGAGGCATAGAAGAGGCTTGCACGGCCTTGGCTGTTTTTGCAGTGACAGGCTTGGCGGGCTTGGCTTGCGAGGTTGTTGCCTTGGCGGGTTGTTGGCGTTGAGCTTTGGGCTTTGGAATCGCCACGTCTGCCTGGACCATGGGCTTGGGTGATTGGCGAGCTTGTTGTGCATGACGCATGAGTTGGCCGATGCGTGAGACGGGGTACAAAACCGCGATTTCCGAATAAGGAATCGTGGCCATGGGAATGGCTTTGCCATAGCCTTCAGGCATGGCATGGTCTGTCTCGCCATCATTTTTGAAATACTGTTGAACGATATGTTCTAGAAATTCATTGAAGTCGGTAATGACTTGGTTTTGGCCAGACTTTTGTAATGAGACAATGCGGATGTTCAAAAGCGTGACCACTTCGTCGAGTGCCTGATTCAGGGAGGTATTGAAATACCCCGCACAGCCATAGCCCGAACGCAGCAAACACGCGATAGGCATATATTCGACCGGTTCCTGATCTGCGCCGAGTACTTTGAGAAAATCACGCCGATTCATAAAGGTCGCTCCCAAGGGGCCGGTGATATGCGCCTGTGTTGAAGAACATCAGCGTAGCTCTATTTTCCAGTGTCCCAGAGTGGAGGTCAACCCTTTTGTGTGTATTTTTGGAAGGCCCGCTCATTTTTTTGCTGCACCAAATCATATAACCGGTCGCTAAACGCCCAGGGTTCACCCTCAAAAGGCTGGTCTAAACCCAATTGCTTAAGCACCGCTTTGACCAGCGGCTCAATGCCAATATCTTGCTGAGCGCTAATGGAAAGAACCCCCGGCTCATCGGTCGTTTGGCAATCCATCTTGTTGTAAACCCGCAGGTGAGGCTCACGCCCCAGCTCTTTGGCGGTGAGCCAATCGGTTTGTGGATCTCGCATCACAATCAAAACGTTCGCCCGCTCGATGGTGGTTGCTGCCATGGCAATGGCCTGCTGCTCAATGGGGTCCTTGCTGTGACGAATGCCAGGCGTATCGAGCCAGTGGACCGCCACGTCGTCGAGTTCTGCCAAGCCCCCAACCCAGTCCCGCGTCGTGCCAGGCAAGTCTGCGACAAGGCTCGCCGCATAGCCCAGCATGCGGTTGGTGAGCGTGCTTTTTCCGACATTCGCCGGCCCCGCAATCACAACCGTGGGAGGGGTGATCAGTTGATTCCAGACCTCACGACGCTGAAGAATTGCCGGGGCAGAATCAAGATGCAACGTGTCCCAGTATTGTCCTTGCGCCAAAAGAGCATCAATCGCTCGCGGGCTCGGAGCCACAGCCAAAGCTGCCAGCATGTCCGCTTCTAATTCAGACGCGGCTTCAGGGTATCGAGTTTGATTGTGGATCGTGCGAGAGGCTTGACCATCGAGTTGCTTGCATAAATCATGTAAAACCCGTGGCCCGCCATGAGGCATCAATTGGGCCCAGTCATCACGCAACCGCACCGCAAGGCCTTGGTCAATCCCCTTAAAATCCACAAGAAACAAACGCCCCAAAGGCCAGTCCCTTCGACCCGTGAGCCGAGCAAGATGGGATTGAATGTCGTGGCCTTGCCATTGAATCAATCCCACCGCGCCGGGGGTCGGGGCTGTCATGAGAGTCACCAGGGTCATGACAAGTGAAGCTCCTGATCCTGCATCGCGCGGCCGTTGGGGAAATTCAAAATCTGTACCGCCATCGCAAGCACAGGCACCCACACCGGCCAACCAAATGTTTCATGCATCATCACCACCACCCAGCCAAACAAACTCGCCACTTCACACAAGGCCAACAAAATCAGATTCCCTTGAAAATAGCCCACAGGCGTGACTGCTTTGTCGACCCAGTGGCGTTTGTACATCTGGTTGCGAGCAAACAATCCACCCCCCACGCAGATCACCAACGTGACCCAACTGGCAATGAATAAATTCCAAATGTTCGCCAAAGGGATTGCTGTCTGAGAGGTAGACTCCTGGCTCGCTAGGACCACAAACATCAAAGAAACCTGCCCCATCAGCATCGCAATCCATATTAGCCGCGTAATAAATTTCGCGCCATCAGGACTCTCCAACGGCTTGATTTGAGGTGCTGCCATTTGTTCCAGCTTTCAGTTTTTTAAACGATCAGTTTTTTAAGCTATCAGCTGTCAGCAAGAAAGTTAAGATAGCAGAAAAGAAAGAGTTTACTTGCAGTTCCAGCAAAGCCGAACCCTGAAGTCTGCTGAAGGGTCGGATATCACTTTTAATCAAGGGGAGAAGCGATTCTTCTTCTTCTTCTTATCTGACAGCTGACAACTTCTTATCAATCATCTGATTCGAGATGTTTTTTCAGCGTCAGTCCCATGCCCACCAACGTCAGGTCTGGCACAATGCGTTCGACAAGGTCATATTCATCAAATAAAACCTGGGCATTGCCTCCGGTCGCAACGACCGCTGGGTACACGCCCACTTGCTCAGCGTATTGTTCGGTCAGTTCTCGCACCATGCCTCGCAGGCCATGAAACACCGCAGAACGCATCGCTTGGACCGTGTTATGACCAATTGCTTCCGTCGGCGGTTCAAAGTCAATTGCCGGCAATTGATCCGTGTGCTGCTGAAGACTGTCAAGCATCATCTGAGCGCCAGGCCCAATCGCTCCCCCATGAAACGTGCCTTGGCCATCGACATAATCCACCGTGATGGCGGTTCCCGCATCGACCACGACGCAGGCCTGTTTCAGGGTGTCAAAGGCAGCCGCTGCATTGAGCAAGCGGTCTTCGCCGACAATGGTTTCAGGGTCCAGTTGACGGCCGATGGGAATATCCAAATCCTCTTCTAATAGCAAAGGTTCAGTCACGCCCAGCGTTTCACGGACAATGGCAAGAACCTGTTTTTTTGCCTTGGCGTTGACCGATGCAACCATGATCTGAGCATTGGTATTGCTCTTGATCGTGTTGTAGGCCTTGGCGAGCAACGCGGTGAGTTCATGCCCCGGTGCATGGTGAGCGATTACGTCCGATGCCGTCAGTTCACCATGTTCAAAGAGACCCACTTGGGTTCGGGTATTGCCAACGCTGATGGCTAAAAGATTAAAGCTCATGCTAATTCCTTCTGTTTTTTGATATCGTTTTCGTTGAGGCTCAATAAGCTCCAACGTGACCTTGTGGGGATGGTATGTGTCTGTACACAAGGCAAATTATTCGGCTGTATTTAATTTATTGATCTGATCCCAGCAGGTATTGAGTAGGGGGTCCATCCCTTGACGCGTCGCAGAACTAAGAGCCAACACCCGCCCGCCTGAGGCTTTCTCCAGTTTGGCAATCAGCTCTTTTTGGTCATCCGGATCTGGCAGCAAATCCAATTTCGAAAGGACCACGACTTGCGGCTTGTTCGCTAATTCTTCTGAGTAGCCCGCCAATTCTTCACAAATAACTTTGTAATTCACAATCGGATCGCTCTCGTCCGTTGGCTCAACTTCCACCAGATGAACCAACATCCGCGTTCGCTCAATATGACGCAAAAACTCATGCCCAAGCCCTTGCCCTTTACTCGCGCCTTGGATCAAGCCCGGAATGTCCGCAAGAACAAGCTGGCGAAGACGATGCACATCCCCAGGTAAAAAAGCGATCCCCAAGTTCGGCTCAAGCGTGGTAAAAGGATAGTCCGCGATCTTCGGCCTCGCCCGTGACAAAACCGACAACAACGTCGATTTTCCCGCATTGGGCTTGCCAATCAAACCCACATCCGCAATCAACTTCAGCTCCAACCGCAGTGTGATTTCCACCGCAGGCTCGCCAGGCGTACACGTTCTAGGTGTCTGATTAATCGGACTCTTAAAATGTTCATTGCCAAATCCGCCACGCCCACCTTTGGCGATGATGACCTCTTTGCCATCTTCATCTAGGTCGCAGAGCAGTTCCCCGCTGCTATGGTTATAAATCAGTGTGCCCGGGGCAACGCGGATAATGCAATCTTCCCCATTGGCGCCATGAGCCTGTTTGGGCTCACCTGGGCGTCCTTTTTTGGCGGTCCAGTGATGTTTACCCGTCAATTGATGGAGGGTATCGACGTTCAGGTCCGCCCGGAACACGACATCGCCGCCGTTGCCGCCATCGCCGCCACTAGGGCCGCCCTTGGCCACATGTTTCTCACGACGGAATGCAACACATCCACTTCCGCCCTTGCCGCTGGACACAGTAATAATAGCTTCATCTACAAACATCGGGACATGATAGCGAATTATCCCCCACAAGTCCCCCGGACCCCCAGGGCTAGCAGGGCAAAGGGTGTGACAATATTTGCGGGCATTTTTTTTCATGCTGCCCACCGATTGATTGACTTCCGCTTTTGAGCTTGCCAATAAGCGGCCCATTCACCATTAACCTCCAAGGCCTCCAACGCCATCACCGCATCAATGTGACATGCATCCCAACGCCGTCCGCGACCCTTGATCCGACGGGTCAAAATACCC
>JAJRRC010000045.1 GCA_024279865.1 Planctomycetota bacterium
CTGCCTTGTTGTGATTGCAGCCTAAGTAGAGACTTTTGAAGCAGATATTTTCTATGTTGAGTGGCTTGTGAACCACGCATGGACACAATTTATCCCATGGCAATCACAAGCATGGCGTAGCGATCAATATTATAAGACAAGTTTCTGAGGCCAATTTTGCACCGTGCCCTCGTCTGCCCAATACATCGCAAAATCGTATCGCCCATCTTCATCGACTGCACGCCAAAGACATGTTCAATCCGACTACGGATTTTCGAACGGGTATGGTTGCCTTGTTTCTCCCACGCCGACCACGGTTTGAATCCTTAGATCACGAGCCATCAGCCCATGGATCACGCCCAACGGCCCAAGGACGATCACCAACATCGTCCGGGCATGGCGTCCTTTTAACCGAGAAAGACTATTCACCACACTTGGACCATGCGGATTATCCTTGGCCACTGATCTATGCCTTGCAGCGTGCAGCCATTCAGCACGGTAGGCAATTGCACGTCACGGATTTCGGCGGAGCATATGAGGTCGGTTCAGCAAGAGCTGCCAAGGAAGCATCCAAATCGCCGACATCCACAAGGTTTTGGCCTTGAACACCGCGCTTGGGAATTAAGACCCATGGCAACACGCTGGCCAACTTTGTAGGCAGTGACGTTTGCTCCCAAGGCTTCGATGGTCCACAGAATTCATGTCCCATCGTGCGAGGCGGGGTGATGCGCGGGTTGCCGTTGAGATAGGTTTTGACGTCTGACCCGCAGATCGCGCATGCTTCGACTCGGACGAGAACTTCCTCTGCCGCGGGCGTGGGGGACTTCGCAGGCGGGTTGGACCCGGATATCTTCTGGCTTGTAAAAGACGACTTTTGGAATGCTGGACATTTAGTACCCGCCTTCGGAATTGGCGGTTGCTTCGTAGGGCTTACAGATGACTGGTGTTGAGGTGGACCCCACGCCTAGCCTTGTGGCTCCCATGGCAATAAACATCTCCGCACGCTGACGGTCACGAATGCCTCCAGATGGCTTCACCTCAATGCGGCTTGCCGCAATGTCGAGCATTGTTTTGACCGCTTCTTCGGTTGCGCCTTCGCCGCCAAACCCTGTGGAAGTTTTTACAAAGTCTGCTTTGGCGGCCACGGCAGCCTCGGTTGCTCTTGCAATTTCAGGCAAGGTTAAAGTCGCTGTTTCGAAAATCGTTTTAACTTTCACGTTCGCAGGGATGGCAACATCGGTGACGGCTTGGATGTCCGCTTGGACTTCATCCCACAATCCACCACGAATGAGGCCATAATTCACCACCATGTCGATTTCAGAAACGCCTAGATCCACATAGCGTTTGGCTTCATCTGCTTTGCTTTGGCTCAATGCGTGGCCGTGAGGGAACGCTAGGACACAGGAGACTTCTGTTTGAGTATCTTTGCATAGCTCAATGGCGACTGGGATATCTGTCGGCCGCACGCAGATGGTTCGGACGTTGTAGTCGATCCCAAGTTTCATCTGCTCAAGGGCTTCTTCTGGGGGCATGTCAGGTTTAAGGACTGCGTGATCCAAATAGCGTTCAATGGGTTGTGTGGCCATGTTTAACTTTCTTTTTTTAGTCATTTCTATCGCAACAAAACGAATGCCACGGGCATTAGTGAACCTCGCGTCCGCCGGTGATATTAAAAGCTTGTCCTGTACAGTAGTCTGCTCGGGTGGCCAGGAACAGAACAAAGTTCACCACGTCCGAAACACGTGTCAAGCGTTTTAAGGGAACCTTGCTGGCAAATGTTTCCTTGACCGTGTCCAAGTCAAGATTCATGTTCTTGGTATAGGCTTCGCTGACATGACTCCAGACGCCGGTGGCTTCGGTAATGCCCTGGCAAATGCAGTTAACGGTGGTGTTGGCGGCCGAGTAATGAGCCATGAGGGCTGATCCGGTGACCACGCATACTCGTCCATTTAACTGTGAATCCTGCATTTTTATCTCCATTGGTTTGATCTGTTTTTGTAAATTGAGGGTCGAATTGAAAAAGTTTGTGTTGAAGTGGCTGTGATCAGCTTTGTGTGAGATATGTTTCAAATTTTGTTGATGCCGGTTATTTGCGATGAATGGTGGGTGGTGTGGCTGGGTCTGTCTGGCATCGTTTGGTTGGGGGTTCATACCCAAAGCGTTTGGAAATTTGCAGGGCTGCTTCTTGCACTTGTGCGCCAAGATTTTCAAACTCTGTTTGGGGGATAATCGAAGCAAGGCTTCCCACCCAGATTGCAGCCAAGGCATGTCCACGGTGATTCAAAACCGGAGCGCTCACACAATGTAACCCTTCAACCTCCTCTGCGATGTCCACGGCATAGCCTTGCTGTTGAACCTGTGAAAGTTCACGTCGCATGGCTTTGGCGTTGCGAATCGTACGGTCTGTGAAAACCGTATATTTGAGAGATTTAACAAGTTCTTCTTGTTCTGTTTTGGGTAGATAAGCCAGTAACGCTTTGCCCGGTGCAGAGGTGTGCATCGGAAAACGGTGGCCGATTTGTAGCATGACCTTGACCGGATGTAGGCCAGGAATCTGCTCGATGACCACGCCTTGGTGTTCAAGTCGTACCGCGAGAAACACGCTTTGACCTGTTAAGTCGCGTAAGTTCCGAAGCACATCAATGGACTTTTCGACCAAGCTCGCTTCGTCAATGGCTGCATAGCCGAGGTTTAATAATTTTCGTTCGAGGCGATAGGTCCGGCCCTCATTGTCCCGGGCGAGGTAGCCATGGTCTGCCAAGGTGGTCAGAATCCGAAAGGCGGTGTTCTTGGGGATGTCCAATGCACTGGCGACCTCGGTCGCGCCACAGCCTTTGGGCTGTTCACTTAAAAACTCCAGCACCCGCAAAGTGCGGACGATAATCGGCACATGATAGTTTTGAAAGGGAAATTCAGTGGTCATTACAACAATACCTTGCGTTTGTAATATAGTATAGTGTTTGATATCGCAAACGCAAAGTCAGGCGACAAAATCCTCCTGTAAAGTTGTTAGCCTCCTTGGCTGGCCGCTGTGGGTGATTTGCCGAGGCTACCGGATCGTCGCTGAGGTGATTTAAGATTGGCGTTTGAAAAAAGATTGAATTCTCCTAATTTCGGGTTTTGATTTAAACAGATCAAAGAAGGGTTTGCAGGCTGACTATTTGGTGTGACTTTGGTATATTGCTCCACATGAATCAAATCCAAGAACGTATTGCTCAGTGGGAAAAAATGACTGCTGAAGCTCCCGATAGCATGGCATGGCTCAGCTTGGGAAATGCTTATCTCCAAGACAATCGACATGAAGATGCTGCCAATGCTTTTAGCAAAGCAATTGAACATGACGCAGGCATGTCCCGGGCGTATCAATTGCTCGGGGAAGCTTTTATTCAACTAGGACGTGAGGCCGAGGCAGGCCCCACCTTGATCAAAGGCTTTGAAGTGGCGGCTGGGCGGGGCGATGTGATGCCTCAGAATGCCATGGGACTGTTGCTTGAGAAGCTTGGATTGCCCTTGCCTCAAGTCAAGCAAGCACCGGTACAAGAAAAGCTGACCGGCGACCAAATCTTAGACCGCCGCACCGGTAAGCCCGGCCATCGCATGGAAGGCCCTCCCATGCGCGGAGCAGTCGGAGAATTTATCGTCAACAATTTTTCCCAAGAAACCTGGCGTGAATGGATCATGCAGGGAACCAAGGTGATTAACGAATTGCGTTTGGACTTTTCCAACGAAGAGCATCAGCGAATTTACGATACCCACATGTTCGAATGGTTGGGTATGACCGCACAGGACATTGAAAAAGACTAACAGAGCAGGCGGGGGGCCAGCGGTAATTCCCCGCCCAAGGCTTCTGTCTTTCACGCCGTATGGCGAATCAGATTAGAATGAATTCCACCTGATTTAAATTCCACTTACGACGTGATTCCCAGCATTTTTTTATACTTGATAGCGCCTTGGATCTGTCCCTCGTTGGGTTCGATATGAGAACTGGGCAACGGTGAATCGGTATCTCGCAACATGATTTCAAGACGTTGCCTCATTTGCTCAAGTGTTGTTGCAAATGCGGGGTCGTCACAGAGATTTTGTAATTCATCGGGGTCATTGGCCAAGTCATAAAGTTCCTCTTTGGCAGGGAGGTCGCAAGGTTCATTCATGGATTTCCATGTGGGGCTTGTCATGACGTCATAATCTTCAAACCGAATCCATTGTCCTGCTTTGAAGGTGGTCAATGTGACCGGTTCAGCGGTGGATGCCTCTACAGGATCGACCGCAAAAGATCGGATGTATTTGAACTTTTCGGTTCTGATGTAATACAACGGGTCATAGGACACGTCATAGTACATGGCTCCAAAAATTTCCGTGTGGGCGGCATCGGTTTCGCCCCGAAGCAAGGGCTTTAGTGAGACTCCCTCGATGTGATCTGGATCTGCTGGGAGGCCACAGAAATCTAGGATCGTGGGTGTAAAGTCCAACACACTACATAGAGCAGGGATCGCTTGGCCACGTTCTAATTTTGGATGCGACATGATCAGTGGAATCCGGATGCCCGGATCATAAAAGGAGGCTTTGGCGCGTGGGAAAGGGCTCCCGTGATCGGTGGTAAAAATAACCAAGGTGTCATCATTCAAGCCCTGTTGATTCAGTTCGTTTAAGACTTTGCCGATGGCTTGGTCCATGTCTTGGATGTTTTGGTAAAAATAGCTGTAATCTTCGCGAATTTCTGGCGTATCGGGGAGATAAGGCGGAAGTTGTATTTTGTCTGGGTCAAAAGTGGTGTGTTGAGGCCACGGACGATGCACTTCTTGGAATCCGACATTTAGAAACCATGGCGAATCATTGTCACGCGGTTTCTTTAGAAAGTCGACCACATTGTCGCATACGGTTGCGACATCTTTTCCGCTGGTATGTTGGCTGTATCCCAGTTCTTCTGCGGGGCCGCGGGTTTCATGTTGTGTGCCGAACAGATGGGTTTCATAACCGCCGTTGCGCAGGCGGCTTGCCAAATGTTGTTGGGGGTTGTTTAACTTCCAGCCAAGAAAGCATAGTCCAACCATCCCATTTTGGTGGGGATACTGTCCGGTATACATAGACGCTCGGCTGGCGCAGCATTCGGGTGCGACGGTGAAGTATTTTGTAAATTGTACGCCTTGTTGCGACAACGCATCCAGATTGTCGGTTTTGACATCTTCATGTCCATAGCAGTGCAGATAATCTCCAAGGTCATGGGGAATAAACATTAAAACATTCGGCTTCTTTGAAACACTCATCTTTTTTTATCTCTTGTTTGAAAGCTTAATCAACTCGTCCACAATTCGTTCGCCATCGCCGGGCCTTATTTGTGTTCGCCCATGTTCCGGGTTTTCGCCGGGAAAGAAATCAACCCCATAGCCTCCCTCTGTATACGCAGCGGCAGTTGGTATGTAGCCTGGCCAGCCGTTGCTGTAGCCGTTTACAAATGATAGGTTCGGCTGCATCGCATCGCGATAGGAGCATTGAAATTCGACAAAAGGTTCACCCGGCAAAAACCCTATTTTAAGATCGCCAATCATGAGGCAAGCGATGGGAACCGTGATTTCAAAGTCTTCAGAGTCCCGATGAAAAAGCAGAACGTCATCATAGTCCATGTAAAATTTTTCGGTATCCAGCTTGCATGCATGTTTGTTTGCGTCGAGCACTTTTTTCGTTAAAAGCGAAGCAATTTCCATGGTGACATCGTCCTGGGCTCTCATGCTTTTATAGGGGTGGATGTGGTGGATTCAATTCCGAAGCGCAACACCAGGGGCTAAAAGCATGACATCGTGAGTCTGGTAAATTGAGGTTGCTTAAAACGTCACTTTAACCGGAGCTCACGATGCCACACCGACAGGTTACCACAAACGAACGCTAC
>JAJRRC010000046.1 GCA_024279865.1 Planctomycetota bacterium
CGCGGCTTGTGGCCGAGGGTGTCCAACGTTGGGCGAAATAATTCCCAGTCGATAATTTGATCGAGTTTGGAGAGCGGATCGGTATTCTTATCAAGGCGATCAAGTCGAATTTGAAGATCAAATAATCCGGTGAACATAGGAGCATCCTTGCAAAATAACATCGAAAAATAGAGACTCACATCATCCGTGACGGGGCACGAGGAGATTCTATATTTTGGATGGGGAAAAAGCTATTTTTCAAAGAATATAACAGCATGTCTATAAGGAATTATCGGGTATGCGAGATTGATTTTTTGAGCCTGCGTCGCGCTGTCGTATCAATCAATACGTTGCATTGACCATCCGTTGCCTGAGGAATGGACCGAACGCTTGGTCAAAGCAGATGATAAAACATTGCGGGCCATGTTGGTGACGGTGGTCTATGAGCTGGCCATGCGGCAAGAGAGCCGTTCACATCAGGATGACGATTGAATTGTAGGCATGGCATTGAGCTTTTTAACCAGCAATGGGGCGGTCTTGTTATGGGATTGAGATGGCTCTTGCCCCAGCAGCCGGCTGAGTCAGAAAGGCTGTCGCTTCGATACCTGTATGCTTGAGGTATTCAATGGTGAGGTGACGGATGATGTGGGGGGCTTTGTTTTTTCGGATGAGGCTGACGGTGCATCCGCCAAATCCGCCGCCTGTCATGCGTGAGCCGAACACCCCGCCCTGGATGCCTAGGTTTGTGGCCAATTGCACCAATAGGTCCAGTTCAGGCGTGCTGACTTCAAAGGCATCGCGTAATGCGGTATGGCTGTCAAACATCAGGCGGCCGGCACTTTCCCAATCGCTTGCTTCTAGAAGATAAGACGCTCGCTGGGTTCGCTCAATCTCACCAATCACATGGTACGCCCGTTTAAATACCAAGGGGTCGAGCGTTGCTTTTTTCTTTAAGAGCTGAACCATTGTTGCTTCTCGCAGCGAGGGTAGTCCCAATGCTTTGGCGGCCTGTTCGCACTGGGCGCGACGCTGGGGGTACTCACTGCCTGTTAATTGGTGCTTGACGTTGCTGTTGATGATCAGGATGCCGACTGTGGGATCATTGAGATGGACGTGGCGGGTTTCGTGGTTTTGACAGTCCAGAAGCATGGCACAACCTTCGCGGCCGGCAGCAGAAATAAACTGATCCATGATCCCGCAAGGCATCCCCGCAAAATCATGCTCTGCTTGCTGACAGAGCTTTGCTTTTTCGGCAGGGGGGATCGTTTGGCCTGTCATGGATTCAATGAGGGTCGCAGTGGCAACCTCTAATGCAGCACTACTGGAAAGGCCCGATCCCAGCGGAACCGTCGAATGGATCATCGCGTCAAAGCCTGACAGATCCATCCCTCGAGTGAGACAGCCCGCGACGACCCCGCGCACATAGTTCGACCAAGCGGGCTTGCCTGGCTTTAATGAATGATCCGCAGCAAACGTCGCAGGTTGGGATTCAAGTCCCATGCTCAGCAGGCGAACTTCATTCGTCTGGTTCGGGGTCGCCACGATGACGGTTTGTCTGTCAATGGCAATGGGCAGTACAAAGCCATCGTTGTAGTCCGTGTGCTCGCCGATAAGATTGACGCGGCCTGGTGCGACGGCCGCATGGGTCGCAGGCATGCCGAAATGAGTTGTAAAGGCCTTGCAGACCATCTTTAGTTGTTCTGGTAGACGTAAATCATTCATAGAGCTTCATGATACGTATTGCTGAATTTTTTGTCGTCATTTGATTGAAAGTTTGCGTCTGAGTGGCCGGAGAGCTAAAATTCTTGGTTTCCCCGAATGTATTCTTCAGGAAACAGCTTTGAAGTTTAAACTGATTGATCGTGTGATCGAACAAAGTGCAGATCGAATCGTTGCAGTCAAGAATGTGACCAGCAGCGAAGAGTATCTGGCAGACCACTTTCCGACTTTTCCCGTGTTGCCAGGTGTGATGATGCTTGAAACACTGGTTCAGGCAGGAAGGCTTCTGCTTTGTGGCGGGCTTGAGCCTCATCACGGCGATGATGTGCCGTTGGTCATGGCACGGGCTCGCAATGTAAGATATGGGAACATGGTTCGTCCGGGCGAAACATTGGAAGTTGAAGTGACCCTTAAAAGCAAGAAAAACGGGCAGTGGAATTTGGTCGGCATCGGACGCGTGCAAGGGGCCGTGGCGGTGCAAGGCAAGTTTGATTTGGCACCTTTGCCTGTGAAAAAAGAAATATAACCTTATCAGCAACGGAGAGATAAAACATGGCATTGTCACACGAAGAAATTTATAAACGCATTGACGACGTACTGGTAGACGCTTTGGCATTGGATGACGACGAAGTCACGCCCGAAGCGAAACTGGTGTCTGATCTCGGTGCAGAATCCATCGATTTCCTAGATATTGTTTTTCGTTTGGAAAAAGAATTTGAAATCAAAATAGAGCAAGGCGAGCTGTTTCCTGCCAACGTGCTGGAAAATGCAGATTACGTTCAAGATGGCAAGGTGACCGACGCGGGCATGGAAGAACTTCGCAAGCGAATGGCTCATGCCGACCTCACCGAGTTTGAAGCCAGCCGTGATGTCGAAGCTTTTTCCGATATTTTCACAGTGGATACCGTGGTGAAATTTGTAGAAGGCAAGCTGGCCTAAGCCCACCTGTTCTTCTAATAAAACATGGGGCAAGCAAGAAAAAGTAACCTATTTACTAACTTTATTGCTTTCTTATGTTTTTAATTTGTTCTTTTTATGTGAATTGTTTATTGCCTTATGCGTTGGATTTGGATTGATCGTATTCTTGAATTGGACAAAGGCCAGCGATGCGTCGCGGTCAAAAATATCTCATTGGCTGAAGACGTTTTGCATGATCACTTCCCGGCAACGTCCTCTAGGCCAGCGATGCCTGTGATGCCTAATCCATTGATTGTCGAAGGCATGGCACAAACAGCAGGAATCTTGGTAGGCCACGCCCGGAATTTTGCTGAAAAGGTCATTCTCGCCAAGATCGGCGGCGCAGAATTCACTGATATTGCAGTGCCAGGCCAAACGATTCGTTTTACCGCCGAGATCGACCGCATCGATGACGCAGGGGCTTCAATCCAAGGCCACGTCGAAGTTTTTGACTCCGCCATCGGCCCGGCTCAGGCCCGCCCACTGGCAAAAATAGAGCTCCTTTTTAGCCACATCGATCAAAATCGAGCGGGCTTGGACTTTCCCGAACACAACTTTGTGTTTACCGAACAATTCATGGGATTGCTCCAGCGAAGTGGGTTCGGAGAATAGGGCTTCCACTTCGTAAGTCTTTATATAGCAATAAATACCCTGTTTTATATTGTAATGTGGTATTGACTTAATCGCCTTTTGCGATCATCCTTAAGTACAGTTGTTTTGAGGTCTTTGCCCTCATGCACAGGTGTCTATCGGAAGGCTTGGCAACATTGGTGGTCTACTCTGCATTCGCAGGAAATACACCCTTTTTCGTATTTGGGGTAATTATGTGTTTTTTATAGAGAGTGCCTACCCGTATGGCACTCTGCGTATCAAAAATTGACCGATAATGTGAATACTGCATGGCATTGCAACGCATCCATCGTCTTTTACATTTGATCACGCTTTTACAAAGCGGTGGATTTCATACAACTTCAGATTTGATGTCCGTGTTGAAAATTGGTCGTCGAACTTTATTTCGGGATCTTAAAATGCTCGAAGCTGCAGGAATCCCTTATTACTACGAACGAGGCAAGGGATATCAAATCATCGGCAACTTTTTTCTCCAACCAGTCAACCTCACGGTTGGAGAAACATTGGGCCTTTTATTAACGATTAAAACAACCCTTTCACAGCACCGAAATCCCATGGCCAGCTCGACTTTGTCTGCCTTGTGGAAGCTGATGGCCTCGGTGCCTCAGCCCATTCGGACCAGTTGCAATGAGATTATGGAATCCGTGAGCGTCACGCCCGCAGCCACTGCCGTGTCGACGGATGAAGATTGTCTTTTTCGTCAGTTACAAACTTTTATTCTTCAGCGGCGTGTCATTCGGCTGACATACGCGAGGCCGCAGGACACCACCGCCCAGATGTTGGATGTTCATCCCTATGCGTTGCATTTTGGGGTTAGGGCCTGGTATCTGCTGGCCTATTCGGTGGAGCATGAAGAAGTTCGGATGTTCAAGCTAGGCCGCATCCAAAATGTTGAAGAAATAAAACGCCGTTTTTCAATGCCAAAATTCAAAGTACAGGACAAAATCGGCTTGGCGTGGCAATTGATTGCCGAGGGGAAAGTGCATGCCATTGAATTGGCATTTTCCGCCAAAGTAGCGATCAATGTGTCAGAGGTTCATTGGCATGAGAGCCAATCCGTTGAATTTCAGTCTGATGGCAGTTGTCTGATGCGTTTTGAAGTGGATGGTTTAAATGAGATTGCTTGGTGGATTTGTGGGTATGCCGACCAAGTGAAAGTGGTTAAGCCTAAACCGTTGAAGAGTCTTGTAAAAAAGATGCTTCAGCAGGCCGCATCGCAGTATCAAACATAAGGCTTATTTGTTTTTTAAGCCGAAGTTGTATTTCAGGGGCTGGCACGACTTTTCTTTTTGAAAGTGGGACGGGTCTAGAAATAAGGCAGGATTATTGTGAAACAAAACAACACGGCAACAAACATTTCAGGAAATACTTTCGAGGGCAAGGCCGGGGATACTTCCGGGGGCACGGTCGGGGGCAAGCCCGGGGGCACTTCCGGGGGGGAGCTTACGGTTGAAGAACTTCGGTCGCAGCTTCAGGATGCCAAACAGCAGTTGGCGGAGATGAGTGAGCAGCATGATCATCATTTGGCCATGCTTGCTCATGCCAATCGGACTTATTCATCAATCACGCTGGGGGTGGGTTTGTCTCATGAAGTCAAGCAGCCCTTGGGCGCGATTGTGAATTATGTGCAGGCTTGTCTACATATGCTTGAACAGGGTCATTACAACACAGAAGAGTTGCAGGACATCATGGCGCGCGCGTGTCATGAATCGCATCGTGCTGCGGATTTAATTGAACGGCTAAGGCGATTTATCAGCAAGCGTGAGCCAAGACGTTCCACACTGAATTTCAACCATTCGGTATTGGAAACAATTGCGTTGTTGCAACTGCGTATGCGGGAACACGACATCCGTATTGAACTGGACATGGCCGATGACTTGCCTTTGATTATTGGTGACCGTATCCAACTCGAGCAGGTGAGCTTTAATTTACTGAATAATGCGATTGATATTTTGGCTGAATCTAATGCCGATGACCGACGTATTCATATAACGACCGGGCATACGGACGACGATCATATCCATCTGGTTGTTCGTGATTGGGGTGGTGGCATGGATGATGAAACCAAGGATAAAATTTTCGAGCCGTTTTTTTCAACCAAAGCCCATGGCATGGGACTTGGCTTGGCCGTGAGCCATGCGATTATCGCAGCCCATCAAGGCAGCATTGAATTGCAGGTCGAAAAAAATCAGGGTTGTTCTTTTAAAGTATTGCTTCCAATTCAAAACAAGGCATTGCCAGAAGATTCCTTGCTTGTTGATGGTGTGTCAACCGTTCCATTGTTCTAGCTTAATAGAAGGAGACTTTTCTTTAGATTTAAAATTTGTGGCCCCCCGATTCTATATTGAATATTCTGAGCCTTGCGAGAACCAATTCTCTATCCAAAGGAGATTAGATGACCGAACCCCCGCCTAAAGCAAGTGTTGTGCCTATGGTCTTAATTGTCGAAGATGATAGTGCGTACAGTCATTCACTGGGATTGTTAATGCGTGTGTGGCAATTTCATTACCAAGCATTTGGCAGTGCCCAAGCATTGTTGGATGCTCCCAATCTACTCACTGCTCAATGTCTTTTGGTTGACATTTGTTTGCCGGGGATGGATGGTTTGGACCTTCAGCAGCACCTCAACGAGCAGCGAATGTCCATTCCTTTTATCGCGATGTCTGCAAGAAGTGATGTGAGTGTCGCAGTGACTGCCACGAGGCACGGTGCAATTACGTTTTTGGAAAAACCAATCCGTACCCCGATGCTCAAACAGGCAATCCATAGCGCGATCAAGGCCAGTCAAGTGATAGCGGACTATCGAGAAACACAAAGCCAGCTTAAGCAAAGGCTTGCCTTACTTACGCCACGTGAACGACAAGTTTTGGATTGCGTGGTCGAGGGGCAGTCCAGTGCGAAAATTGCCATGGCACTGGAATTAAGCGTTAAAACAGTGACCCAGCACCGTGCGCATTTAATGCAAAAACTTCAGGCCAAAGGCCTCGTAGGATTGGTCCGAATGGTCACAGCTCAGCCACCGCCAACGGTAACGGCTCAAAGACCTTCACGGATCGCTTAGAGCCCCCCTGTTTTAACGGGTCTCAATCTCTAGTGCATTTTCTAACACGCTCTAGATGGGGCGTTTGAAAAGCAGCCGCACGCTAACAGCGTGCGCGTGGGGGGCGTTCGGGGGCATTCGGGGGGGTAGGGGAGTTCTCTGCCGGAGTCTTTGATGGCTTTGATGAGGATGTGTTCGATTTTGAGGTAGCCTCCTGCTCGGGCTGCGTGTAGTGGGGTCCATCCACCTCGTGCAGAGGCGAGTGGGTCTGCACCATTTTTCAGTAAGAATTGCACGACTTTGACGTGGTTGTGATCGACTGCATAGTGCAGTGGAGTCCATTTGTTGCGTTCGTCGTCGGGGACGTTGCCGTCTTGTTTGGCATCAATACACCCAAGGTATGCCGCCTTTTTCAATTCGTCATCCACAGCTTTCGGTTATATCTCGGGCGCGTCTGGCACAACGGTTTGTGGCCGATTTTTGAGCCAGAGCAATCCAAGGACGATGATGAAAGCCATGGCTCCTAGGAACATCCATGTTTCAGTGCCAGGCATGCTGCCATGGGTGAGCAGCAGCCACCAGATGGACCAGGATCGAGCCAGGTCCAGCGGGGTGCGCCCTTGGGTATCACGCAGGTTGGGATCTGCATTGTGGGCGAGCAGGAGTCGGGACATGACCAGTTGGTCGTCTTGGACTGCTAGATGTAGT
Organism: Planctomycetota bacterium; assembly: GCA_024279865.1. GTDB lineage: Bacteria > Planctomycetota > Phycisphaerae > Phycisphaerales > Phycisphaeraceae > JAJRRC01. The sequence goes on from JAJRRC010000046.1 coordinate 7,034, forward strand.
GCGGTGGAGCCTCGTGGGTCTCTTTGATTGGGATTAATCCTCGAGTCTGCGAGCAGGGTCTGGACAGGCATCAGATCGCCTCGAAGGACCGCTTGGTGTAATACTGGCGGCTCAATGGGAATCTTCGCTGCAATCACAGGCGAGGTCAGAAAGCTTCCCCATGCCAAAAACAAGATGGTGGCTATTTTTTTTATCACTAAAATCTCTATCGGCCAAATGAGGTTGGATTCCTTTACATTGACGTGTTTATCATTCATGGCAGGCAGGGTATTTTGTTTTAACCTGTCGAAAGAGACTTGAGTGTGAAGAAATCATACACACTGGGCCATGCAAAAACCCCAAGGATGGCCCCTTGGTATGATGGCGGTTATGACCATCGAGAGTTTGCAAAATCCAAGGCTCAAAGCAGTCGTCAAGCTACGCCAGCACCGTACGCGTCGCCAGACGGGTCTTTTTGTCGTTGAAAGTGTGCGGGACATTGATCGTGCGCTGGCGAGTGGGCTGGTGATGTCCGAACTTTATGCTCGTGGCATGGATTTACCCAAGTGGCCTCTGGAGGCTGAGCCGGTGACCGAAGCAGTTTTGGCGAAGATGACATATCGGGAGAATCCTCAGGGCGTGGTGGCGGTGTTTGAGCAGCGATCATGGACTTGGGAGCAGTTGTGGGCCAAGGAACAAGGCTTGTGGCTCGTGGCGGTTGGGGTGCAGAAGCCTGGGAATCTGGGCGCGATGGCCCGGACGGCCGAGGCTGCTGGTGCGGGGGGGATGATCGTGGTCGATGGCGAGGTGGACCCTTGGAACCCCAATGCCATTCGTGCGAGTACCGGTGCTGTTTTTGGGTTGCCGATGGTGGGCTGCGATGCGGTGACAGCCATGGAACAACTCCGCAGTCGGCAAATCCAGATAATCAGCACTTCCGACCAAGTGTCCCGGTCTTGGGATGCGGTCGATATGACCGGGCCGACAGCCATTGTGATTGGCGCAGAAGATCAAGGGCTTGAGGCTTGTTGGCTCGAAGAATCAGCCGATTTGAAACCCGTGGGGATTCCGATGGCCAGCACGTTGGCGGATTCGCTGAACGCATCGGTGGCTGCGGGCATTCTTCTTTATGAAGCGGTTCGTCAGCGGCAAAGTGTTTAGGTAGACAAGCCCGTGTTTTTCTTTGCCCGTGGGTTAGAAAAAAGGACTTTACGAGGCAAAATAGTCAATCAGGTCTTGTGTGATAGGCGTGGATTGGTATGGTAGAAGATTAGCAAGGAAGTATAGAACCCATGATTTGCGATGAGTGTCAAGCATTGTACGAAAAGGTGGGCGATCGAGCCCGCGAGGCAGACGTTTTTCTAAAGGTTCGTCGTTGTGATGAAGCATTGAACTGCGAAGCCCAAATAGAAGATCCCGAGGTCCAAGCCCATTATCAGGTCGATGTATCTGAAGATCACGAAGTCGTCTGGGTCGGGTTGTACACCTCGAATCGTTGGTTGTCTGAATCCATTGAAGCGGACCTGATGGCCCAAAAAGAGGCGATTGAAGATTTGCTTGAAGATGAACTTTACGAACGCGGTTTTGAAGCACGTTTGCCTGTGGAGCATAAGCGGGATGAACAGAAAGTTTTTGTTTTTCGTTCGCCGGTGTTTTTAGCCAAGAATGAAGCGTTGGATGACTCGGCAATTGTTGATCGTGTGACGCTGGTTTTACTGGCGTACGAGGCCACCTTCTGCGAGTTGGGTGACATGGCTTTTGAGGATTGATTGTTTCAAATAAACTAAAAGGGGCAGGGGGATTTTTAGGGGAAGTTTTTAGGGGGAGCGGCCGCAATATTATTTTTGTGAGTCATTTCAAATCTGGATTGATGTAGGTCGCTGGGTGGTTTCGCATTGAACGAGTAATAGGGATCGGGTTTGTTTTTGCGCTGAGGCTACCGCGACGGTGGCGCTTGACGTGGGCTATTCCCGCCGAAAGTGAGGTGTGGTATGCGTGTCTTAATGCTTGGGTGGGAATTTCCCCCTCATATCAGTGGAGGTCTGGGAACCGCCTGTTTGGGTTTGACCCGTGCCTTGGATCGGCAACATGTCGAGGTTGTGTTTGTTCTACCGACCGGACTGAGCCATGGGGATCAGAATAGTCACGTTAAATTGATTGCAGCAGACAGCCCGCCCGTGGCGAAGAGGCATGCCTCAGCTATTTCAAAATCAGATTCAACCGCATCAGTCATTCCAACAGTCGAATCTTCACAAACCATTCGACCCACAAGGCCGGTGGCGATGTCCAAAACATCTTCGGGCCTAACCATGCGCCCGGTGGATTCTCCTTTGACCAACCCGTATCAAATGGAGGGGGGCCAACTCGAAGATTTACCCGCTCACATGCGGGAGAGTCTTCAGCGAGCCCGAGCGTACTTGGCTCGTGGCGGTACTGAAACATCCTCACGGACCTCCGCCTATCGATCACTGGACGGGTGTAATGATTCGTCCAGAGGATCTTTGGCAGATGGTGGGGGGAGTTTCGGGGGCGACTCCGGGGGCGGCTCCGGGGGCAGTGCCGGGGGCGGGGGGGGGGAGGGGCCTGCCAATTATGTGGGTGATGTGGTGGAACAGGCACATTTATATGCCCAGCGATGTTTGGCGGTCGCCAAGGCTGAGCAGTTTGACGTGATTCACGCCCACGATTGGATTACCTATCCCGCGGGGTTGGCGATTGCCCGTGAATGCAACAAACCTTTGGTGGTGCATGTTCATTCCACCGAGTTTGATCGGTCAGGCGAGAATGTCAATCAACGGGTGTACGATCTGGAACGTCAAGGGATGCACGGTGCAGATCGTGTGGTCACGGTGAGCTATCTGACCCGTTCAATTGTGGCTGAACGGTATGGCACCCATCCAGACAAAATTTCCGTGGTCTACAACGGCATCGACAACGGCAACGGGAACGGCCACACTACCTCCAAAACCACCATTGGCAAGAATGACAAAGTGGTCTTGTTCCTCGGACGTATTACCATGCAAAAGGGTCCGGAATATTTCATTCGGGCTGCCAAGCGTGTTTTAGAAAAAGAACCGAATGTAATTTTTGTCATGGCTGGCTCCGGCGACCGGACCGCGGACACCATGGACTTGGCAGTCAAAGAAGGCATTGACGACAAGATTGTTTTCACTGGCTTTTTACGCGGTCGAGAGATTGACGAGATTTTCCATCTGGCCAATGTCTTTGTCATGCCCAGTGTCTCTGAACCGTTTGGCATTGCACCGCTTGAAGCGATCAGCCACGACGTGCCTGTGATTATTTCCAAGACTTCAGGCGTTTCAGAAGTTTTGACCCATGCGCTGAAGGTCGATTTCTGGGATGTGGATGAAATTGCCAACAAGATCATTGCGGTCTTGCGTCATGCCCCGTTGTCGCAGACCTTGCGGACCCATGCCGATGTGGAGCTTCGGCGGCTCACTTGGGACGAAGCTGCTGACAAATGTGTCCATGTCTACGAAGAACTGATTCACAAAAAGAGGTAAAATCCGGGGCATTGAGCATATGATGTTTTGTAGGCTTAAGGATTGTGTATGTCGATTTGGTATCCGTACGCTCAGATGAAGACCGCCAATTGGCCGTTGAAGGTGATTTCTGCTCAGGGGGTTTATCTACAGCTAGACGATGGCCCGCGTTTAATTGATGCTATCAGTTCCTGGTGGTGCGTGATTCATGGCTACAACCACCCACAGCTCAATGAAGCCATCACCCATCAACTTGGCCAGATGGCCCATGTCATGCTCGGCGGGTTGACCCATGACCCCGCTGAAAAATTGGCGGACAAACTTGTCGCCATCACGCCTGAGGGTTTGAACCATGTGTTCTTTGGTGACAGTGGATCGGTGGGCGTGGAAATTGCCATGAAAATGGCGATCCAGTTTTGGAAAAACCAAGGCCAAACGAAAAAAACAACCTTGCTGGCTCTAGAGGGTTCCTATCATGGGGATACCTGTGGGGCGATGTCCTTATGCGACCCCGCAGGCGGCATGCACGCACTCTTTGCTGGCCTCTTGCCACGCCAAATTTTTGTCCCTTCACCACGAGGCGGGTTTGAGGCTTCTGCTCAAACTGTTGAAGAAGATTTAGTCCAACTCGAAGCGGTTCTCCAGGAACAGGCCCCTCATTTGGCAGCCATGATCGTCGAGCCCATCATGCAAGGCGTGGGTGGGTTTCGGTTTTACAGTCCTTTGTATTTGCAGCGAGCCAGAGAGCTTTGCGATGCGTATGAGGTGCTGTTGATTTTCGATGAAATTGCCACGGGGCTAGGTCGCACCGGTCGAATGTTTGCCGCGGATCATGCAAGGGTGACGCCTGACATCATGGTGGTCGGTAAAGCGCTAACCGGAGGCTACCTCACCCTCAGCGCCACGCTGGCGACGGACCGGGTCTTCAATGCGTTTTACGATGACGATGCGGGCAAAGCTTTGATGCATGGCCCAACGTTCATGGGGAACCCGCTGGCCTGTGCGGTGAGCCTGCAAAGTATTGAACTGTTTGAGCAGGGGGATTATCTCTCCCGTATCCGTCAGATTGAAGCAATCTTGCGAGCAGGGTTGTTGGATCTCGATGGTGAAGCCATTTGTGAAGTACGTGTTCTGGGCGCGTGTGGTGTGATCGAGGTGTATGACAAGGCTGCGTTGGAAGGGATTGCAAACTTTGCGATTTCGCGTGGTGTCTGGTTGCGGCCGTTTGATCGGTATGTTTATACGGTTCCGCCGTATGTCATCACTGAAAGCCAGTTAGAGCAAGTGGTCGGGGTGTTGCGGGACTGGTTTACCAAAAAAAAATAAAAGACCGGGAACTTTTCTTAACCTGGTACGTCCAAGATGGGTATGAAAGATATCAACCCAAGGAGGTTTCCCATGCGTCAACACTTTTTCACGGTGATGGTTCTCTCGGTTTGTTTGGCTAGTTTGAGCTTTGCTCATCCGCCGATCAAAGTGCCTGCGGATCGACCGGTGCCTCGGATTCAAATCGCACTACTTTTGGATACCAGTAACAGTATGGATGGCCTGATTACCCAAGCCAAGACCCAGCTCTGGAATATTGTCAATGAACTGGGACGAGCTAGGTGTGGCACACTCAAACCTCAGTTGGAAGTGGCGTTGTTTGAGTATGGCAATGACCGTCTTTCAGCCGGGGAAGGCTATCTGCGAATGGTCATCGGGTTTACCACCGATCTGGACAAGCTCTCCGAAAAACTTTTCGAGTTGCGAACCAACGGCGGCAGCGAATATTGTGGCCAAGTGATGCAGTCCGCCCTTGAAGGACTTGCCTGGAGTGATCGCGAAGCAGACCTCAAAAGTATTTACATCGCAGGCAATGAGCCCTTTACCCAAGGTCCCGTGGACTATCGTGTTCCTTGTAAAACTGCGATGAGCAAAAATATTTTTGTAAATCCCATTTTCTGTGGACCTCGAAAAACAGGTATCGCCACGCATTGGCAAGATGGTGCGGTGTTGACCGGAGGTCGGTATCTGCACATCGACAAAGATCGCCAAGTTGTCTATCGCGAAGCGCCCCAAGACACTGAAATTGCTCGGCTCAATGTTCAGCTTAATGCGACGTTTATCGCTTTTGGCGATCAGGGACTTGCCGGGGCCATGCGTCAAAAAATGCAAGATACCGCAGCAGCATCGGTGGACAAAGAAATCCTCGTCAAACGGGCCGTCGCCAAGTCATCGCACAATTACAGCAATGAAGCCTGGGACCTCGTAGACGCAGTACGCAAGGGCAAGGTGAAACTTGATGGCATGGACGAGAAAGACATGCCCGCTGAACTCAAGGGTTTGAACGCCAAGCAGCGTGAAGAGCGGATCGCCAAAAAGCTTGCAGAACGCAAGGTTATTTCTTCACAAATTCGCAAGCTCAGTGAAGAACGAACCCAATGGATTGCCCAGCAAGATCAAAAAAGCAATCACGCCCAAGCATCAGACACCCTTGAAGCCGTGATCGTTCAAAGCGTGCAAGAACAAGCCCGCATCAGACATTTCACGTTTGAATAAATTTGAAGCAAGCCGCAATTGCCCAAGCATTTTCCGCGAGTTCGAAACATAAAAAACCCATCACACATGCGAGTCGCGTGCGTGATGGGTTTTTATGTTTTCTGGCTAAAGGCTGCCCGCTGATAGCTAGCAGCTTGATTACAGTTGGGTTGGGTTGGGGGTGTCGCCGTAGACGGCTGTGGGGTCGAAGCTTTTTTCTTCTTCAACGAAGGCCAGCTTGATATTTGCAAGGTCTGCCTTGGGGCCTGTTGGCACCGCTCGGTAAAAGCAAGAGCGATAGCCCACATGGCAGGAGGCTGCTTCGCCGCCGGCGGTGGGTTTGCCCAGCTCGACTTTCACGACAATGCAGTCTTGGTCGTCGTCGATGAGCATTTGTTGAACTTCTTGGGTGAGTCCTGAGGTTTCACCTTTTTTCCAGAGTTTCTGTCGAGAGCGGGACCAGTAATGGACTTGGCCTGTTTCAATGGTTTTGGTGAGTGCTTGGTCGTTCATGTAGGCGAACATCAAGACTTCGTTGGTCTGGGCGTGCAGGGTGACGCATGGAATGAGTCCATGTTCATCAAATTTCGGGGCCAGAACAGTGCCTTCTTCAACCTGTTCGACAGACGTTCGTTTGGAAAATAGTTCGCTCACAGCATCAGCTCCATTGAATGGACCAAAAAAACAGTTAAGCAACGCATCATAGCAAAACCCCCGGAAGTTTCCCAAGGCCCCCGGAAGCCCTCCCCGGAAGCCCCCCCCGGAAGTTTTTCAAGGGTTTCTCGAAGACCTTGGAAGTCTTCTCCAAGAGTGAAGAACCAAGCTGTTTAGACCTTGCTTTGGGATTTCGTTCGCACGCCAGTGGGCATCAGTTGTGTTAATCTATCGCCCATGACACTGGCTCAAACAGATTTAGCAAACCCGCATGCCTCGGTTTCGATCACAGATCGGCCGGTTCGCACGTTCGTGGCGATCATGCTCGCCCATGTGCTGATCGACTGTTATGGCGGTGTGTGGCCGATTTTTAAGAAATTAGCCGAGTTGGATTTGGCCTGGGCAGGATTGATCTCCACCGTGGCGACCATGACCACCATGAGCCTTCAGCCGTTGATCGGCATCTGGGCGGATCAAGGACGACGACGCTTTTATATCTTGCTCGGAACCACCATGGGATGCGCAGGCATGCTGCTAGGCCCATTGGGGGTTTACCAACATGCACTGGGGGTGGTTCCCGCTTATGCCATGATGTTTTGCCTGCTGTTGATCGTCAGGCTCGGGCAAACGCTGTTTCACCCACCGGCAGCAGGCGTGGCAGGTAACGCCATTGAGGGTAAACGCTCCATGCTGGTGGCGATCTTTGTCAGTGGCGGCATGATCGGTTTTGCCAGCAGCCAATCGTTATTTAGCATCGCGTACGAACGACTTGACGGCCACACGTTTTGGTTGTTGTTGCCAGCGATCCCATTATTACTGATTACTTATGCGTGGTGTCGACCCCTCGAAAACCAGACACGCACACGGCGAAGTTGGGGAGACGTGGCAGAAGCCTTGGGACTCCTCAAAACCCGCATGGTAGTGCTGTATCTGATCCTTGTCATGATTAGCGGACAAATGATGGGCCTATTCTTCCTCTTGCCTGAACTACTCGAAACCAAGGGCTATCCCATCTGGCTGGTTCACGGCGGGGGGTTCGGCCTCATGATCGGCGGGGGGGTTCTCCTGATGGTCCCAGTCGGTCACCTCGCTGACCGAATCGGACGACGACGGATGCTCGCTGCCACGCTGGCGTTGTCCATTGTGAGCTATTATCTGGTGGTCTGTTTGCCTGCGATGCCCATTGGAATCTTTGTGGTCTTTTGCCTCGTGACCGGCGGCATCATTGGAACCGCCAACCCGCTGGGCGTGGCGTTGGGACAATCACTGTTGCCCCACAAGGCAAGCCTTGTCAGTGGATTGCTGATGGGATTGGCGTGGTCTGGAGCTGGGCCCGCGCAGTGGACCGTGGGTTACCTTGCCTCGCGGCCGGACGTGGGCATCGAGCGAGCCTTGATGTTTTTAGGAATTGCAGGCGTGGTGGCTTTGCTTTTATGCGTGCTGTTGCCCAAGGCTTCTCATTTTTCAAAGTACGATGAAACACCATGCAGCAACTAGATCTTAAAATTTGGCAGGATATAAACACCGAGGCCTTTGCCGATTTGGTCGCTGCTGCTGCCCTGTGCAAACTAGGCGACGTACAAGCGATTAGCCGCTTACGCCAACGCTGGGATGCAGATTATGTCACCGCTGCGTTGAGTCTTGGGCAGGCCCGAACCAAAGCCCAACTGAAATGGCCCGATCACGCAGCGACTTTGATGGCAGATAGTGTGGGCGTCGAGCAGGCGACCTCTGAACGTGTGGGGATGTACAAAGCAGCCCGCTTTGCCAAGCTCGGCCGCCCGGTGGTGGACTTGTGTTGCGGCATCGGTGGCGATGCCATGGCCTTAGGCAAACAGGTTGTTTTGGCGGTGGATAGGGACCCCGTGCGTGCGTGGATGACCCAACGCAATGTGGGGTGTCCTGCGGTGGCAACAGACCTCAAAAATCTCCTGCTCGAAAATTTTCCCGTTGGGTCTAAAGGTACCGAGGACAAGCTTCCGGGGGGCTTTGAAAATCCCTTGGACAAGCTTCCGGGGGGGGTGGTTTTTCATATTGATCCTGCTCGGCGGAACAGTCATGGTCGGACGCATCACTATGCGGATTATCAGCCGGGGCCGTTGGAGATCGAAGCTTTGCTTGAGAAGTGGCCGACGGGGGCGATTAAACTTGGCCCCGGGGTGGATCGCGAAGAGTTACCTCCCGGCGAACTGGAATGGATCAGTGACAGCGGCCGACTGGTGCAGGCCGTGTTGTGGACGGGCGAATTGGCGGGTCCGTCACGTCGAGCGACTTGTTTGCCTGCGGGTTTAAGTTTAGCTGGCGAGCCTGACACGCCGCCGGGCGGGCCGATTCAGCGGTATGTGATGACTTTTGATGCTTCGGTGGAGCGGGCTGAGTTGATCGGCCGTTTGTGCCAGGAACTGGACGTGCGGTGTCTGCATCCGAGGATTGGGCTATTGAGCAGTGAAACATTGGTGACAAGCCCGTGGGTCACTTGTTTTGAGGTGCTGGATGTGGGGCCTTGGCGTTTGAAGCGTGTTCGTGATTGTCTCAAGGCTCATGATGGCGGGCTCGTTGAAATCAAGACGCGGGATCGTGTGGTCGATCCGGATCAGTTGCAAAAAAAACTGCGAGGCAAGGGTTCCGCCCGTTTAACTGTTTTTATTCTGCGGTGGGGTGATAAGGTCCGGGCCATCGTCGCGCAGCGGATGAAGTCCGGTCAGCCCGCAAAAAAATAGCAACAAAGCACAATATCTTCGGATAATTTTGTCTGGAAATATCAGTGAAAGCAAGGTTTAGGGAAATAAACTGTTTTTAGGGGGTACCCCTAAAAATGCAGCACCGCGCAGTTATGCGACGGTGCTGGTGGGAAGAGAGAGCAAGTTGAATACGCATAAGTGTATACGGGTTGTAGCCTAAACTCAAGGAAATAGATAAAATAAATTTGAATTTTGAGGCATCCGGGCAGGTTTGTTTTTAGCAAGTGGTCACCCTTTTTTTTGGGATTTGGCTTCGTTTCGCTTTTTAAAACCTCGTTTTTGCATTTGTCGGAGTGTTTTTAGGTTGACGAGGTCCCAGGGTTCGCCGTTGGGTGAGGGGGATTTTGCAGTTTCGAGGATTTTTGGGATATCGCCAAATGCGGGTTCTGAGAGGAGCCATTCAAAGGCAACCTTGGCAATGTGGCCGTGACCGATGTGTTCGTGGCGGTCTACACGGCCGCCGCGTTCGATTTTGGAGTCATTGAGATGGATGGCTCGAACCTGATCCAGTCCCACCAACTGATCGAGTTCTTGGATCATTGCTTGGGTGCCTTTTTGGGAGGTCATGTCATAGCCTGCTGCAAACATATGGGCAGTATCCAGACAGACAGCCAGTCGGGCGGGGGCATGGCAGCCTTGGAGGATCACTTGAAGGTGTTCAAATCGCCAGCCGAGGCTGGTTCCTTGTCCCGCGGTGGTTTCCAGACAGGTGATGGTTTTAAGGCCAGGCAAATCACGATGGACTTCATCCAGTGATGCAATAATCTGTTTCAAGCCCGCCTCTTCGCCTTCTTTCATGTGCGCACCGGGATGGGTCACCAGCAAGGGGATGTCTAGCGTTTCACATCGCAAGAGTTCTTCTCGAAACAGGGCAATGGATTTATCACGTGCGACCGGGTCCGGACTGGCCAAGTTAATCAGATAGCTGTCATGGCTCACCACGGAGTGGATGTCTGTTTGCTTGCGATGTTTTTGCCACAGGGTGATTTGTTCATCGGTGAGGGGTTTGGTTTTCCATTGCCTTTGATTTTTGGTAAAAACTTGCACGCAGTCCATTTTCTTTTCGTGTGCTTCGATCAAAGCATTGTGTAAACCGCCCGCAACAGAGAGATGACTTCCAAACATATTGATCCTTTTCAAGACTCTGTATCGCTGTTGATACGGCCGTCAAGCAGGCGGATGATGCGTTGGCATCGGTCTGCGATAGCTTCATCATGCGTCACCATAATCAGGGTCATCCCTTGTTGGTGTAGTTCATCGAACAAATTGAGAATGGATTTGCCAGTGGCGGAATCGAGGTTGCCGGTGGGTTCGTCAGCAAAGAGGAGTCTTGGCTTGTTGACCAAGGCACGGGCGATGGCGACGCGTTGCTGTTGGCCGCCTGAAAGTTCTGAGGGACGATGGTGCTGACGGTCGGTGAGTCCCACGCGAGCGATGGCAGCCTCTGCCTGGCGTGCGCGTTCGTGACGGTGGACTCCCTGATAGAACAGAGGAACCATGACATTTTGTAGCACACTCAATTGCGAGATCAGATTGAAGGCTTGAAAGACAAACCCCAGTTGCTCACGGCGGATGCGGCTAAGGTCGTCGTCATTGAGCTGGGCGACATCTTGAGATTCAAGTAGATAGCGTCCGCCCGTGGGACGGTCTAGGCAGCCCAAGAGATTCATAAGGGTACTCTTGCCACTGCCTGAGGGCCCCATGATGGCCATGTACTGTCCACGGGGGATATCTAAATCAACTTCTTGAAGCGCGTGAACCGCCAAGTCCGACTTGGGACTGCGGTACACTTTGCTGAGGCCTTGAAGTTGAGCAACGAGATGATTCATAACAGAGCCCAGTTTAGATAGTTTCAGGCCGTTGGGCCATTATCAGGCTATTACGCATCTTGAGAAAAACTTGTTAGGCTTGGCCCCGAATGGAACAACACCTGCACATCATGAGCTTGGTCCTGGCGGTCTTTACCGTCATGGGCATCGGCGGCACGTTGCGAAAAATCAACTGGCTGACCTCTGAAGCAGATGCCAGCTTGCTCAAACTGGTGGTGCGGGTTTTGTATCCTTGCTTTATTTTTAATGTGATCGCGGGCAATGAGCGATTTATGACATTCGCCCAAACGTGGCCTCCACCTGCGGTGGGGTTTGGATCGGCCGTGTTGGGGTATGCGATTGCTTTATCCTTTGCAGCCGTTGCGGGGAAATGGATCGGCCTCAAAACATCGGTCCAACGTCAAACCTTTGCCCTATGCGTCGGAACCTTCAACTACGGCTATATCCCCATCCCACTGGTCGAACAACTCTTCGATGACGCAACCCTGGGCACCCTCGTGGTCCACAACGCAGGCGTCGAACTGGCCATCTGGACCGTGGGCATTTTGGTTCTGCAAGGCAAGCTCGGAGCGGACTCTTGGAAACGTATGATCAATGGACCGGTGCTGGCCATCATGGCTGCACTCACCGTCAATTATTTTGGCATTCATGATGACCTGCCGCTCTTCGTGACCAAGCCGATTTCACTGCTCGCCCAAACGGCGATTCCCATGGGACTGGTCCTCACCGGAGCCACCATGGCAGACCATCTAAACCGACAAACCCTGAGCCTTCGCGCTGGAGGCGGCATCATGGGCGCGAGCGTATTCTTAAGGCTTGGCATCATCCCACTGCTTTGCCTTGCCGGGGGCTATTGGATGCCGATCAATATCGAACTCAAACGGGTCATCATCGTCGAAGCGGCCATGCCCGCAGCCGTCTTCCCCATCCTCTTGGCCAAGCACTACGGCGGCGACACCGCCACAGCCATCCGAGTCGTCTTAGCAACCTCTCTGGTCGCTATTTTAACCATCCCGGCGGCTATCGCAGCAGGCTTGCAAATTATTTTAAACTGATAACTTAAAAAACCTTGCTAGAATGCTCGCTATGAAAAAAAACCGTAAACGTACTGATCTTCGTTCTGTCACCATTGAACCCTTTGAAACCCATGCTGCTGGCTCGGTGATGATTCGCCAGGGAGGAACCCACGTCCTCTGTACCGCGAGCATTGCCGAAGAAGTTCCCCGTTGGCTGCAAGGTAAAAATGGACAGCCGCCCACCAAAGGCTGGGTCACTGCCGAATATTCCATGCTTCCAGGGTCAACTATGGGACGCAAGCGACGCGGCCCAGACTCCCGTGGCACCGAAATTCAGCGACTCATCGGCCGTGTGCTACGAGCGGCAGTCGATCTCAATAAAATGCCAGGCCTGGCCATCACCTGTGACTGTGATGTCCTGCAAGCCGACGGCGGAACCCGCACCGCATCCATCACCGGCGCGTTTGTGGCCTTGTCCCAAGCCATTGCCCATGCCCGCGAAACAGGCATGATTAAAAGCAATCCGATCCTGGGCCCCGTGGCTGCGGTCAGTGTCGGCGTGATTGATGGTCAGCCGACTTTGGACCTTGATTATGAACTGGATGTGCGAGCGGAAGTGGATATGAATGTGGCCATGAACCATCGTGGTCAATTTATTGAAGTGCAAGGCACGGGCGAGCAAGGAACCTTTAGCCGCGAAGAATTAGACCAACTTCTAGAACTTGCCACCAAAGGCATCCGCAAACTCGTTCGTTTGCAACGTGCAGTTCTTGCGAAGTAATACCCATCGGGTATGAGAATGTCCGCGATGAAAACCGTTTGAACGCTTAAAACAAGTAGCCGCGTACACAAGCGAAGGGGAAAACTCAATCGCGATTGGTATAATACCAACTCCTAAAAAAACTTGTGCGAATGGTTGTTCGCGAAGACGAAATTGACAAGGCTTTATAAAACTCTCAACGCGCAACAAAAATACGCAATGCGTATAATTCGCTTTTGGTTGTTCATTCGAAAAAAACAAGAAAACGCATGGGCTGATGGCTCGTGCGTTTTCTTTTTTTTAGGTGAAACCCAGTGTGAAGAACAGGGCGGTAAAGATCAGGTCGCAGAAAATGATGGCGACGATGGAATGGACCACCGTGTTGGTGGTTGCTTTGCCGACACCCGCTGCGCCGCCGCTGACCTTGAGGCCGTTGAAGCAGGCAATGCAGCCGATGAGGCCGCCGAAGACCACGGCTTTGCACAAGCCTGTGGCAAAGTCCGTGAGGTCCAACTGCTCAATGGTGTTGTCCATGTACACACTCGCAGGAATGCCCAATTTGGTAATCCCCATCAAAAAACCACTCGCCAACGCCACAACGTCACTAATGACAGTGAGGACCACCAGAGCAATGATGGTGGCAATCATGCGGGGGACCGCCAAAAACCGCACCGGGTTGAGCGCATGGGTTCGCAGTGCTTCGATTTCTTCGTTGACGGACATGGTTCCTATTTCTGCTGCGATAGAAGCGCCGGCAAAGCCCGTGAGTACAATCGCGCTGATGAGCGGTCCAAGCTCACGCACAATGGCAATGGCAATGATGTTGGCGACCTGATCCACTTGTCCAAATTCTTCGAGTGGGGGGGCCATTTGCAGAGCGAGGATCAGTCCGATGCAGAAGCTTACAAGGATGATGACCCCCGCAGCCCGCACGCCTAGCCGTACGAGTTGGACGTACAAGGCAGGTCTGCCAAAGCGGATATCTTTTTCCGTGAGACTACGCCATATCCATCGTCCCACATCAAGAATCAAGAGCGAGGCTCCGCCGATATAGGCCAAACATTCACCTATGGCATCTCGCAAGGCAAAGAAGTTTTTGCCGATTGCGTTAAGGCTTCGTGTCATCGGATTGGATTGGGGCATGGCTTATTTCCGTGGTGGCGCAGGTGGAATTTGTTTAGCTTGTTCGATGTCGTCGGTGATTTGGAAGACGGTGTCGAGCCTTGCGATTTCAAAAATGCCTTGCACTTTTGTTTGTAGGTTAGAGAGGATCAGTTGTTTTTTATTTTTGGTTTGTCCTTGGAGTGCTTCGACGAGCACCGCGACACCGGAACTATCCATGTAAGGAACGCCCGTCAGATCGATAATGAGTCGGTCTGGTTTTCGGGCCAGTGCTTGGTGGATGACATGCCGCAGGTCAGGCGAATTGCTGTAATCAATTTCACCACCGAAGCAGATCAATAAGCCGTCGTCGATGGTTTCAGTGGTATGTGTTGGCTCCTCGGCCATATGTTTAGCTTCCTTCCTGGACTGCCGGGGCAGTTGGTTGATGATATTTTCGTAATGCCAGACGCACCCCTTTGGCATCCTGACGATGGGTGAATTCTACTGTATCCATGGTTTTATAAAGAATGTGGACGCCTAGCCCACCGGGTCGGACCTGTTTAAGGTCGCGGCCGCGGATTTTGGTCAGGTCAACCCCGACACATTCATCTTCAAGAATGATCTCAATGCCTTTTCCCAAAGCGTCATCGAGTGGATTGATCCGTATCAAAATGGGTTTGTCCGTCGCATCTTTGTAGCCGTGGCGAATGATGTTGGTCATGGCTTCATCGACAGCCAGGACGACTGGGTCGACTTCGTTTTGATGGAGGCCGTACTGCTTGGCAAGGGTTTCCAATGCAGCCCGCGCGACGCAGAGATAGCGTGGTTGGCTTTGCATTCGCATTTCAAAGTGGCTGTGGGTCATGGTGTGTCCAGTGATCCGTTTTGATAGGCGTGTACCCAGGCTTGAATTTGTTTTTCTCGTTCGGCTGGCCTTGCATAAGGATTGTACCCCAGCCGTTGGCCTGTGATGCGTTCGAGGGCTGTGATGCAGAGCAATCTTTCAGCAGAGTCATCACTATTGAGTAATTCAATGAGTGGGGTGATGGCGGTTTGGTCCCGCTGATTGCCTGCTTGTTGAATGGCATAGAGTCGTGCGGCGGGGTTGGGTGAAAAGAATCCACCTTGGGTCACTGACACCGCCGGTGTTCCGCATCCAGCGACAGCCAAGAGACCGAGGATCATTCCCACACGCACAATCAGTTTCATGAACATGATGGTAACCGCAGAGTCTGTCCACTGCGACCTCTTTGAACAAAGCGCAAGTGGGCTGGTGGGTCACGATGTGAATCGAGTGGAGGCCTAAAGGGGGCGTGAGTTGGAGTTTTTTTGATTAGCCGTTGAGTGACAGACTGCTCGTGGTCATGGACGACTGGTTGAATGACATGTTTGTCTTTGCCGCGGGGGCTGCTTCTGTGGCCGCTTCAGAAGCAGCTTGTTCGATGAGCATTTTCCAAGTTTGTTTTTCGTATTCCAACAGTTCGAGTGCTTCGAGGGCAGGCTCGATTTTTCGTTCAATGTTTGCGTCAACCAACAAGCGGTAAATATAGGTGTACAGCGAGCTGAGCTTGCTACACAACTCAGGCTCGATATCGAAATTCAAACTGCTGGAAAGTTCAAGCACGATTTTTTGGGATCGCATCAAACCATGATAGCTGGCTTCAAAATCAGAGTTTTCAAGGCTTTGGCAGCCTTGACGAATGAATTTGATTGCACCTTCATACAGCATCAGCCGCAATTGCTGGGGGCTGGCTGTCATGACCTGTGTCTTGAGATAGGGATTGGTGGTAGCCTGACTCATAAACATCTCGTGCTTAACAAACGGAACCTGTCAATGATATCGGTCAAGGTGGGAGCCTGACGTTAGCTCAAACGCCTTTGGTTATGGCGTTTATTTTATTATTGGACGTATGTTTACGTTTAATTATAGGATCGTTGGCTTAGGGATGAAAGACTTGCCAGGGCATTCCCTTGGGATTGCATATTCGCCAGTGCCAGTTCCATGGCCGTGAATTCACTTTGCAGGCGTAAACGCTTGGATTCGAGTTGGGCATCGAGCTGTGTGATGCGGTCGGCACTGAGTTTCTTTAGGCTGTCCAGTGAGTCGATTCGTGTTTGGACTGAGCCATTGGCATCTGACATCCCTTTTAACAGGTCTGAAAAATCAATGGCAAAGCCCGAGGCCGTGACGGTTATTTCATTGGTGTCGGGGTCCGTTTCGGTGGTACGCAAGGTGAACATTTTTTCCACCGCGTTACGGTCCGTATCCAAGGCACTGAAAAACTTGGAAGAATCAAATTCGAGCTTGGCACCGGATCCCACCGTGACTCCCGCTTGGACGAGTGCGTTGAATTGGGAACTCACGTCGGTATTGACACTGTTGACCAGTCGGTACAGCGAATTGCGTACACGGGCGACGGTTCCATCACCAAGAAGCAAGCCACGGGTTTCATTTTCCGCGTCATATTTATCGTATTTGTTGAGGGTATCAATCAGGCTATTAAAGTCATCCACAAAGGATTGGACTTCATCCGCGGCCGCCTGATTGTCGTGGCCGATGACCACTTGGACGGAGGTGGGGCTGGTCCCTTTGAGATCAATGGTCGCTCCAGGGATGACCGAGTCAATCGTGTTGGTCGATGAGGTGATGGCAATGCCTTGGGCGGGATTGGAAGACCCAAAAAATACTTTGGCATCCTCAGCTTCGACCAAGGTGGTGGTGCTGAAATCTAAGTTGCCGTTGTCAAAGACAAATTGGCCTGCTCGTCCGGACTGTGATGCCAGTAGATTCAAGCGGTACGGGTTGGCTTGAGAGCCATCGTTGATGATGGTGGCTTTGACATCGATGCCTGCGCTGTTGATTTTGGAGACAATGTCGTCGAGGGTGTCAGTGGCTTCGACGGTAATGGTGGTTTCAAAGGACCCGATCAAATCATCGCCTGGGTTGGTGGCTTCTCTGAGGAGGCCTAGGTCTGCTGCTGTGGTTGAGCCGGACTCTTCAATTTTGAGTGCAATCACGCCTGGGCCTGTGTCTTCGATGAGGATGCCGTCGCCGGTGTCATTGATTCTAGCGTTGATCTGGAGGCCGCGACTGTTGATTTCGCCAAGGACATCGGCAATGGTGTTTTCATCTCCCTGAGTCAAGTCCACCGTGGCGGAAGCTCCGCTGGAATCGGTGATGATGAATTTGCCTTCGGTGACGCCTAGGCCGTTTCGGATGTTGTCCAAGCGGGTGGCTTCAGACAAATACTGAACGTCTAGGTCGCCGGTATCCACGGTTTTGGTGGTGTGGGTTCCGGCCAGTCCCAGTTCCGTGGCAATGCCTCCACCCACATCAGCAATGATAAGGCTGCCCGTGCCGCCGGCGGTGTCCGTGGCAATTAAGCCGTTGCCCGCATCGTTGAGTGCGACGTTGAGGCCTGCGCCTGAATCGTTGATGGTTTGGATGAGGTCGCTGACACTTCGCACGGCCGTGAGGTCAATTTCCGTGGCAGTGCCAGCACTGTTGGTCACGGAAATTTGGCCTGGCCCGTAGGCTTGGGTGGGCAGGCGTGCGGGGTCAAGGTTCACGCCTAGGACGGTGCTTACCGGCCCATTGGCATAGATTCCCAGTGTGGTGGCCACGGTTCCGCCGTTGGAATCAAGGATGATCAGATCGGTTGCGCCGCCGGTGTTATCCGTCATTCGCAAGGCATCGCCTTCGATTGTCAGTGTCAAGTTCCCGCCAAAGGTGGTATCAATGCGGTCGATGAGGTCTTGGACTGTGTTGAGGTCATCGACGATGACATTGGTGATGGAGACGGTGTTGCGTGGGCTGATTCGCAGGTCAGTGACGGTGGGGCTGCCGTTGCTTCCGGTCCCCGCTCCATTGAACAAGTTTGAAAGCAAGGTAGAAGGTTCAAGTATCTGTGGTGCCAAGGCAAAGTTGTTGGTGACGCCTTGCCCGCCTCGAAGGTTTTTGATCAATTTGGAATTCAAGCCCGCGACCAGTCGATCGCCTTCGATTACGCTATTGGAGTCATAATCACTGATGAGGATGCCGAGGTCTGCCGCTGCCTTGGAACTGTTCAGTGCGGTGACGACGGTGGTGGTCGCGCCTGCGGTATTGTCGGTGATTTGAATTCCAGTGCCTGCGGCATTGATTGCGGCAGTGGCGTTGGCTCCGGATGCTGCGTTGATGGTGTCGATCACATCGCCAAGGGTGGTGGCTGTGGTCAGGTTAACGTCAAAGGTGCTGGCATCGCGGAGTGTGACGCGAAAGTCTGCTGAGCCCGTATTGAACCCGATGCCGTTGCCGTCGTTTAGGATTGAGAGCAAGGTGTCGGTGCCCACGGTGTTGATGTCACTGCCGGTAAGGGTGCTGCCCGCTGCGGTGGTGGCAATGCCCAAGTCAGAGGCCGTGGTGGTGGAACCTGTGTCGGTGATGCTAAGGCTGGAGGTCGTTTGTCCGGTGTTGTCGGTGATCACAAAATGATCGCCTTGAACCGACGCGGTCACGCTGACACTTGATGCGGCATTGATGCTTTGGAGTACCTCATCGACGGTGGTGGCAGTGCTGAGGTCAATAATGCCGACAGCGCCACTGCGGTCGGTGATTCGGATTTTGCCTCGCGTGACCCCGCTGCTGGCATTGAGTTGGTCGAGCTGTGTGTTGGAGTCGAGTCTTCCATCGCCGAATTCAAACGTCAAAGTGTCGCCGCTGGGTGCAATCAGGGTGGTGTCTGTATCTGCAAATCCGCTGGTCACCATTTGCTGGGTTGTGACCAGTTGGTTGACGACAAAGTCATAGGTACCCGGGACCGCGGAGCTTTTACTTGTCACGGTTAAGGCGCTCTCATTGGAGCTGCTGGCGGTGGTGGCTCGGAAGGTATTGATGTTCGCCAATTGATCCGCTGACAGTTTTAAGCCCAGTATTTGCGCGTTGATTTGCTGAAATGCAACCTGTTGGGATGTCAGGATGGCGCTACGCTTTTGCTCAAGCTCCTTGGGACGCGCTTCAAGGGCAAGCAACTGATCAATCAGATCAGCTGTGGGAATGCCACTGATAATGCCAACGCTGCTGGTAATTTGTCCCATGGGTTGGGGCCTTTTGCACGGAGGGAAAAAAACGCTTCTAAATATAGTTATCGACCCCTTGGCACCATAGACTTGAACTCAAGAGGGTGCTGAAAAAACAAAGGGTATTTACTGTTTATTCTCATGGGGCAACATAAATGAAAAATGCCCCAAAGACACGGCAGAGATGTTGAATCGCATGAATTGAGAGGCTCTGTAAAGGTTTTTTTGCTAACCTGTTTAGGGTAATTTTTAGTGGCGGTGGCTGGTTCTTCTTGCCAATAAAAGATGATTTTACGGGAATCTTATTTTTGTATAAGTACCTTTATTGATTCTGGTTAAATTAAATCAATGGGGTTCTTCGTTTGCTTGTTCTTGATGGTGGAAAGGCTCCTAACTCATTGATACAACATGAATTTAGGCTTGCATAGCGATAAAAACATGGCATAATTTACACATCGACTTTTGTGTAGGCACAGTCGGTAAGGTTCGTGGTCTTGTTTTCTTGGCCAGCATTTTTTTGGGAAGGGGGAAATTGAATTAGCATGGATGACGTTACCATTTTTTCCCAGCTCAATTCGTCTTGGCATGGCGGCCTTCATCATGTTTTGGGGGTTGTTGCCCCTGCATTGGATGTTTCTGTGTCAGCAGGCAGGATTTTTGCAGATTTTGCCAAGCCCGCCCCTTGTGTGCTAGATGCAAGGGGTTTGGATTTGCCTTCGGGGGCGCATACTGCCCTTCAGGATTGGCCTATTCAAAATGAATCCGTTTTTGGTTTTGTCGAACGGAAAAAATTAACGGATCATGTTTTTAGGCCGCGGGAAATTGTTGATGAGCTAACCTTTGCAAGACATCGGCTGTATCACCCGATTGAACCATTTACCAAAGTAGTGGATGTCCTGGGGGCCACGTTCCCTGTTTTGCCAAATGTCTGGTGCATGGTCGTGTTCCTGCGGTGCAGCAAGCAACGCGCTTTTACCGATATTGATTTTCAAGCACTCGAACGATTTAAACCCGCGATGGCCAACGTGCTTCGCATCAGTGCCAGACAAGAATTTGCCAGATCCAATGCGGTATCATCCACAGAGATGGCCGATGGTTCTTTAGGCCAAGCGTTGGTCGATCCAGCAGGCTTGCTCGCCAAGCTAACCCGCACCGAACGTCGTGTCTTGGAACTGTTGCGTTCGCATGCCACGGAACGCGCGGTGGCAGACCAGATGCACCGATCTCCGCATACCGTTCATGTGCATGTGAAGAATATCTATCGCAAAATGAATGTAAAATCCCGCAAGCATCTCTTGCAGTTGTTTGGGGATGTCCGGGAAATCTAGAGTTTTTTCAATTCGCCCGTCGCATCACCCAACGCATCTGGGAAAATCTCACCACCTTCAATTTTCCAAGCGGCAACCCTTTGCCCTTTGCCTTTTGCATTATTGCTTACCACCTCTAACTGGAGCAACTTGCGTCAATCATTTTTACGGGTCATTTTGTCATCCACAGGATTTGACAATTATCATCTCTAAAAGAAAAACAAAAACTGTTTACTTGCTCTTTTCTAGGTAATAGGATTGGGCCAAATGTGGGTTCAATTAGATTCTTTTGCGTGTTTTAACAATAATTTTTTAATTGCGCTTGACATTAATACGAAATAGGCAATAATAGTAAAGTGAACTGTTTATGGTTTTTAGAATGATTTGATCCTGTGTTTCTTTGGGTTTAGGGTTTTAAAGCATGGCCTCCATTCGTGAAATTGCACGTTTGATTAATGTTTCGCCAGCGACGGTTTCCAAGGTCGTCAATGGTCGGCCCGGCGTTCATGTTGAAACAACCCGAATGGTTCGCCAGGCTCTTGAAAAAGCGAACTATCAACCTGCGTCCAAGGCAATCGACTGGGATCGAATTCTTGTGGTGGTGCCGAACTATCCAGGAATTTTTATCCATGGCACTTATATTTCTACCATTGTGGCAGGGGTTGCCGAGCAGGCCCTCAGTGCGGGGATGTCCATTTCCCTGAAAAAATTGCCCGCCAATATTGAAACCGTCTCGGATTTGAAACAGATGTTGTTGCAAGATGGCAGTGGTGGGATCATTTTGCTTGCCTTGCGTGATGGCTATCGGTTTGCCGATTTGCTAGGCGTGGAAAAATTGCCTCATGTCATCGTGGGAGAGACTAGGCATCAGCACGAAGTCAATCAAATCGTTCTGGATGATGCTTTGTCTGCTGCCCGCGCAACCGAATTTCTCATCGAGCAAGGCCACACGCGACTGGGTGTGATTCTCGGTCACCGTAGTGAAATAGGACATCTCCAACGACTCCATGCCGCCAAGCAAGTTATGAATCAAATGCTAGGTAAAAAAGGCATTCTGTACGATACCCATTGTCTGGGTAGTGACGCAGAACTGAACAAGAAAGCGTTTTGCGAATTGTATGATCGTCCCGATCCGCCGACTGCAATTATTTGCTTTGATCACCCCGCAGCCATTGGAATTCTTCAAGAGGCCAAGAAGCGGGGTATTGCGATCCCAGAACAATTGTCACTGATTAGTTATGTCAATGATGGGACCCCCGTGATTCTGGATACCGCCCTGACTTCTTTGTATATCCCCACCTATGACATGGGACGTCAGGCCGTTTGCATGCTTCAAAAACAGCTTGCCAGAGAACAGGTTCAAAGCGAAGGTGATGCACGGCACCAGACCACTTCGGTGCTCCCGAGTCGTTGGGTTCCCGGAGCCACTACCGCTTCCTTGGCAGAAGAGATTGATTCTGTACAACTAGCCATGGAGGTTACAACTGCATGAATTCTATCCAAACCATGATCTTGTGGGACAATTATTCCTTACCTCGACCGAACTTTATGAAAGGGTCTCTCGTGAAAGCAAACAAAAAAGCTTTTACTCTCATTGAACTTTTGGTGGTAATCTCGATTATTAGTCTTTTGATCGCTATTTTGCTGCCAGCATTGTCCAAAGCCAAAGAAGCAGCCGATTCGGTTAAATGTTTGTCGAATTACCGACAGATTGGTGTTTCTCTGCACGCTTATGCGGGAGACTATCATGACACTCTACCACCCTCACGCGATGGTCTTTCACTGACCCCTCCCAGCGGCGGTGATGAATGGAACTGGAACTGGATCACTAAAATAAGACCTTATGTGAACGGGGCTCCGAACCTCTTGATCTGCC
Organism: Planctomycetota bacterium; assembly: GCA_024279865.1. Classification (GTDB taxonomy): domain Bacteria; phylum Planctomycetota; class Phycisphaerae; order Phycisphaerales; family Phycisphaeraceae; genus JAJRRC01. Next base: position 29,381 of record JAJRRC010000046.1, read on the forward strand.
CCACAGGCCACAATCGAAACGAAACAAAAATAGGGCCTTTTGGTGCGGGTAACTCATGGATCAATGGAATTAACTATCGGTACAACAATTACTTCGGTAGCCTTGGGACTGGTAGCTGGCAATTCCCTACCAAGCCAACGTATCGGCCACGTAAAATTTCTTTTTTCACTGATCCTTCAAAAATGGTTGCCATGGTCGATGCGGACTATGCGGTGAATATCCCTCCGGGTAACTATCCAAGGTTTGCCAGTGCTTATCTGGCTCCTGCGTGGTTGCCAAATCAGGCAGATGAAATTTCCGTGGATCGTCATACCAAGGGTGAAAATTACTTGTTCATAGATGGGCATGCCGCCCGTGATGTGGCCGCGGACATGACGCGTAACCAGTTTCGAATGGATGTGGATGCGAACAATGCAATTGATTCGACCGGTACCGGTGCTTATTACAGGGACTGACCCATTCAATACGCAGGCAGGGTATTTCCTGTTATTAATCGATCAAGTGAAAAAAAGTGTTATAATTTCGTTTTGTTCCTTAGGTTTTTTATTGGGGTGACTGTTTATGCCGATTCGCCCAAAAGCCTTTACGTTGATTGAGCTTTTAGTCGTGGTTGCAATCATCAGTCTTTTGATCGCTCTGTTGCTGCCTGCACTTGCCAAAGCAAAAGAAGCTGCTCAGTCTGTTAAATGCCTGTCGAACCTTCGGCAAATAGGTGTTTGTCTTCATGTTTATGCTGAGGATCACAAAGATACGCTTCCTTTGGGACGTGATGACTATCCCGGCCCTCTAGGAGCAAGTGCATGGAATAACAAGAGCTGGCCCAATCGGCTAATTCCTTACGCCAATCAGGTAGGCGACCTGTTGGTTTGCCCCACAGGTTTGATCCTCGGTGAAACGGTGACATATCCCAATTCGCCAGTCCATGGTCCACATTGGAACCCTTGGTTTAAAGGGCTTACCTATCGATATAATTCGTACTTTGGAACCTATGGCTATTCCTCTTGGCAAGCACCCGCATCCCAAACCTATCGCGCTCGCCGTATCTCTTTTTTTACCGACCTTACCAAAGTGGTTGCTTTGGTGGATGCCAATCCCACCACGGGAACTTTTACGCTTCCCACGTTCGCAGCCACCTATGTGAACGATGTTTCTATTGACCGTCATATCAACGGCGAAAATTATTTGTTTCTAGATGGTCACGCGTCTCGTGACTTTGTGCAAAGCATGAAACGATCTCAATTTAGACTGGACATTGATAGCGATAATGCTGTCACGGGAATCAGTGCCTACTACAAAGACTGAGTTCATAACGTTTTTTCCCCCGATGTGGCGTTTCGGAATTAAATTTCCCTTTTACCTTGCAGCACGCAAGCGGACAGTGGAGAAGATGTCGCCTGCATACTTGGAATAATGGACGCGGACGACCAAGCGGTTCTTTTCGCCAAATTTCACATTTCCAAGTGCCACGAGTTTAAACGCTTGGTTCCAGATTCCACGGGCTGGCTTGCGCTGTTTTTCGAGCACTGATTCTTCCCAAGGGAAACCGGGGGAAACTTCCGGGGGGGGGTTATTGTGCGGCCCGCAAGCGGACGGGGAAATAAATCCCGCCCGCGTATTTTGAATCATGCACTCGGACGACGAGCAGGTTTTTGCGGCCATACTGGAGACGGTCGGGAGAAATCGCCAGTTTAAAAGGTTGATTCCAGATATCGCCTGCGGTTTTCTTTGTAGAGGCGATGGTGCGTTCACCAAGATAGGTCCCGTTGAGATAGACCCATGCCTGTTCATCGACGCCTGCAAAATTGATTTCCATGGCCTTGCCTGCAAACTTTTTGGGGATTTGAATCTTTGTTCGATACCAAGCGTAGCCGTCATAAGCACCGATACTTTTTTCCCAAGCCAAAGGAACCTTGATGCGTTGCCATTGACTGTCATCAAATGACGAAGCATGCCAGCCTTGCTCGGTTCCGATATTGCTCGGATCGGTTTTGAAGGACCACTTCTCTGGCGGCACAATCGTATCAGGCCCATCCGCCACCACCCGTGCATAGAGTCCCCAAGGGAATGACGCAGCGTTAAAATTGGTCTGGGAGAGCTTGAAGACAAGGGTGTTGGTGCCTTTGTTCATGCGAACTTCAACCTGGCGTTTGTCCGGGCAATCCGCGTCATTGCCCTGTCTATCGTAGACTTGTTTGCCATTGACATAGACCACAAAGGGGTTATAACTGTCCATCCGCAATTGCACCCGCATGTTGCGTTGAGAGTTGTAGGTGGTGCTTGCAAAGACATAGGCCAGTTTGTCAGGGTTTTTCCGATTTGTCAGGGCGTTTTCCAGATCGAGAAATCCGAAGGGGCTTTTGTAATTGCGCCAGTGAGCTGTTGTGCCATCTTTGAGGACGACCGGTCCGCTAGTTGATGCAATGGGTTCAAACGGATCACGATACCTTGCAGCATTTCGATCACTGTTGTCAAAAGGACCAAGCAGTTTCCACTCGGTGAAAAAGCCCAGCTCTTTGGGGAAATATTTTGCGAGCGTTTTGAGACGCATGGTTTTGGATCGTTGTTTGGCATCGGCTGCATTGAGGAACCCGCCCGCGACCAGTTCTTTAATTACTTTGTCCATGCGAGCAAAAGCATCTACCGCTTTTTTGTATTGGTGGTCTTGAGATTGCCACACGCCGTCGAGATAGGCTTCGAGATAACGCTGACTCATATCAACCATGTCGAGGCGTTCACGGTAGGGCGTTTGGGCAGAGCCGATTGTGATGGCCTGATCCAGAAAACCGCGTGCGGTACGCACTATTTTGGGATTGAATATTTCATGGTAATACGTCAGGCCAAAGCCGATTTTCTCGCGGCCCTGATGGGCGGTGTCCGAGTCCGTTACCGTCGCCAACTCACGATAGTATTGCTCCATCGGCTTCGCGGCAGGCCCGAAAAAAGACTCGCACATTTCCCGCAAAACCTGATCGGGGTCTTGAGAAGGGTCAATCTTCATCCGCTGTGAAAGATAGCGGTTGAGGTATGTAGACGCTCCGGTCAAAGCGTAGCGACCATCAGAATAACTACCCCGCACACCATGTTCATTGAACATCTCTTTGAGAGAACGCATCATCCCCATGTAGATCGGCGAAGGCAATCCGCCCGTCCACGAAATGGGATCATATTCATAAAGATAAAGGTTCGGCGTCAACGCACGCCAACGCTTGACCAGCTCGCCAAAATTGGAGGCTTCGCACTTTTCGGTCGGGACCAGATGAAGAATGCAATGATTGGTCCGACACAAACCAATAATCACGTTATCAACAGGCTTCGTCTTGACAGGCGGCTCGATATGGGTCGCATAAGCGTAAAAGGCCACATAGCGATCAGGAAACTCATCGCGTATCCCCACAGCAACAGCATTGGCAAAGGCAAGCACCCGGTCGGTGACGATGGGCATGCCATCTTTCGTGGGTTTGCCAGGGGCATCCAAAGCCACGCACACATCACATTGGCAGAAGTCACTGTTGTCCGCAGGGTCCATCGGAAAGCTGATGGCGGCGGGTCTTTTTTTGAAAAAAGCCTTGGCGGCTTTGATCATGGCCTCGACCACCTCTGGATTGCTCGTGCAAAGCTGCTGGGGCTTGCGTTCGCCCGCCAGGAGCGAATACCAATGGGGGTTTGTCTTAAAATATTTTTTCGGTGGCAGCGCGTAAAGCCAATAATGCTGGGCTGAAAGCCAGTTATGCCAATTGGCCATGTTCCGACTACCCCATGGATTGCTTTTTCGGTCAAAGGCAAAATGGTTGCGGGGTGAAAATTCCGTCACGCCTCGCCCAAGCGTCAGCGTGGTGCGGGTGGGGATACACTCACCGATTTTCCCAGGCATGATCCAACGACAACCCCAACTGTCGAGCATGTAATATAGTGCGTTACGAAACCCCGATGAGGTATAGGCTCGTATGACAACAGCTTTATCACTGGCGTCAATGACAAAACCCTGTGCAAGACGAATGTCTTCAAGTGACACGCCCCAGGGATTCGTCCCGGCAGGATAATCCTTTAACTCCAGACGCAAGGGGATCAAAGAGGAAGACGATGACGCGTTGATGGTCACGTTTTTAGACTGCGTTGCTTGAAGGGTGATGTTGTTCCAGCCACCTGGGGCAGGTTTTAGCATGAGCACGCCATAGCCCAATGCCGCGCCGCCCTGGGTCTGGCAGACGCGCCAGGGTCCGATTTCTCCTTTATCCATTTCGTCTTCACTGGCCTGGCCGAAGAAGAGGGTCTTGTCTGCCCGGGTCACGCGGATGTCCTTGAGGCTGACCGTGGCGAGTCGTCCCTTGGGGTGATAGGCCGAGATGTAGAAAGCGGTTTTGCCTGCCCATTGTTTTTGCCAGTTGGCGGTCCATGCTTGGGGTCCTTTTTTGTCGGATTCGCCTGGCTCACGATTGTCCACCCCGGCTTTGGTGGGATCGTACCATTGGGTATAGACCCAGGGTTGATCGTCAATGGCGTAGCCACCTCGGATGTTGCCTTGGTTGCCGCCTTGCATTTCTAATACAAGGCGTATGGTGCTGCCCTTTGTGAAATTGGGTGCTTTGGCTTTTAGTTGTTCAAAGGTGATTGGTCCATAGCCCGGTCCGTAGTAGGCCTGGTTCGCCACCTTGAGGTCGAAGGTCAACGTCCCTTTGCCACGGTTCCATGCGATGCTCCAAGCGACTTTCTCGCCTGCTTCGGCAAAAGGGTTTTTGACAAATTGCCCATGGGTACTGGCAATCAAGCTAAACCGTGCGTTGGAAGAGCCAGAGGCCGAGGCATCTTCGAGCTTGACGATCTGACATTCAAACCGCGTGGGCTGAGATTGAGCCGGATCAAACAACGCCCCCCCGGCCCCCACCCCGGAAGTTCCCCCAACAGGCAAGGCTTGTCCCGTCATGATCGAGATGCACCGCGTAAAGTCCGCCATCGCGTTTGCCAGTCCCAAGTCCTTAATTTGCTTGGCGCCAATGTCGAGATAGACCCTTGCTTTGCCTTGATCGACGACCGTGAATGTCTCGTTTGCCAGCGAATGTCTTTGGGGTATCCAAAAGACCAGAGCCATCGCAAAAATAGCCAAGGTCCAATTTGTTCGGTTCATTTTCATGTCAAGAATTTCCCTGAAAAAAGGTGGCAAAAAAAACAAAAAAGGTTGTTTTGAGAAGACCAAAAACGGTCAAAATGAGTCCACAGTACCCCACTCGTGAGACCCAATGGGCAACGCGACAGAACAGTAGGCTATGTGTCATACAGGAGTTGAATTAGTTTTGTGAATTCCAGTACTTTGTGATATTGCTGTTAATGGTGGCGATTTTCACGCGTGAAACGTGCGAATCGGCAAAGAGCAGATTGGTCGTTCCCTGTCCGGGCAACGCGACGTAGGGGACAGGATTGAATTCGCCGCCGTCATGCCGTCCTTCGAGACGTCCCATATTGGTGCCCGTGGCAAAAGCGGAACTGAAACCGCCGGTTTCCCCAATGACGAAAACTTCGGTCGCGCGGCGGACATTTTGAACCTTGGTGCCGTAATAGCCTGATTTACTTGAAAAGTAGGCGTAATTAAAGCCATAGGACTTGGGGCCGTTGTTGGCTATGCTCAAATAGGTGATGTTCCCATTGGCGTTGTAATCTGAATCGGTGGGGCAATGAAAAATCTCTGAAGTTCCGGGAAAGTCGCCACCCCAGCCCATGTAATCTGCTAGGTGGGCTTCCCATGTGACATTACCCCATCGACTGTTTCCCCAATGCTCTGGATACAAGCCATCGTTGTCATTGTTGTATTGTGCCACCGCGATGCCGATCTGGTGAAAATTAGCACCGCATTGAATCGCTTGAGCCGCCTTTCGGGCAGACCCCAACGCGGGAAGCAAAATAGCGATCAAAAGAGAAATGATACTGATTACCACTAGGAGCTCGATCAGCGTAAAGCCCATGCAAGACATCTGACCCCGTCTTGGTCGTACCAAGCCGATGCGATGTGAATTTGATAAAAACATGTCAATAGACCTTTCTTGCTTGAAACCGTGACGGAACGTTTCATCCCTCAGAAGTCTGACTCAAAACATTACCACATGATCGTAGTGATAGACGTGGTACATGTCAAGGATATTTAAAAAAAATATTCGATTGAGCCATGAAAATGGCCGTTCAAAAAACATACTGCTACAAAAAAAAATTTAGATTAGTTGTTTTTCTACTTAAAACAAGTGTTTTATTGGTTTGGCATCTTTCCACGAACCACGACATGAGAGGGTTTTTTAAATTGTTTCTAAATATTCCTTTTTGTCCTTTACTTTGTATTTTTTTTGCGTATAATCATCTGAGAATAAACATATTTGGCGTTGGAATATGTCAGTCCGTGAAAGATTTGCCCCAACAGGTGACAGATGCTGCAAGCAAAACCCATTCGTAAAAAAACACCCTCGAAGCGAACCTCTTCTAGGCTCAAGCGTCCGAGCCAATTGCTTTATGCCACGGTGCGGGACCGCATTCTTGACGATCTTAAAAAAACGGACCTCAAGCCAGGCGACCGCTATTTTACCGAGGGGGAGCTGACTTTACGCTATGACGTCAGCCGCAATACTGTCCGTCGCGCGATGGCGGAACTCGAAGAGAGAGGCTACCTCACACGCCAGCGTGGCTTGGGTAATTTTATTCCTCATACGTCACCCGCTTCTACGTTGCAGAAGAATGCAACTGCAAAAGGAAAGTATTTTGAGCGAGGCCAACAACAAAACACCGCTCGACCTCTGGTTCTGGTCTTGCCTGAGTGGGATGATTCCATGGACGGGTTTTATTCTGGAAAAATCATTCAGGAACTCACCACGTTAACCAGTGAAATGAATCTGGTGATTCAAATTCATAATTACAATGACTTCAAGACCATGGGTGATCCTCAGGGCTTGCCGATTGTCGCGATTGATCCCACACATGAGACCATTTTACGTCTGAGCAAATTGGCCTTGGACGGTGCGCATGTTCTGGTGATTGCTCCGGCTTATACGATTCCCACAGCGATCAATCTCTGCGATACGCTCGAACAAGCTTCCCGCATGGCGGTCAAGCGTTTTGTCCAATTGGGACATCGCCACGTCGGCATCATCAATCACGACACCTGCCACCATGATTTTTGCCAGACGCTCGAAGGCTTTCTTGAAGCGCACCGTGAACTGCAACTGCCGATTCATCCTCATGCCATTGTGCAAAATTATAAGGGCAAAGTGGCAAGCATTCCCATTGATCCCTGCCAGATAACCGCCTGGATATGTACCTATAACGGAGCTGTCAATTTACTGGCGGATCGGTGTCGGGATGAAGGCTTGTCGATACCCCAAGATGTTTCACTGATCTGTTTTGATGGTGCCAATGAACAGATGACCGCTGCGGTGGGCAAACGTATTTCCGTCATTCGACCTGATGCTCGCCACACAGCCCGGGCTATTCTCACATGCCTGCAGGATTGGCAGAGTCATGATCTAGGCAAGGTGATTGCCTTGCCGATGCAATCGATGAAAGGCCAGACCATCGCCCCGGCCAAGGTATCCTGTTCTCCGTAACTGCATAGCTATGTCAAGGCGGGGTCCGCGATTCCCAACTCTGCAAAAGCGTGATCTCGAAGAATACAGCTATCGCAATGTCTACACGGCTGGCCTTGTTCGTCGGGGTCGTAACAGCTATGGGTGAGGCTGTAGTCCACACCCAGTGAGAGACCTTTTTGAATGATCTGGATTTTGGTGAGGTCGATGAGTGGTGTGTGGATTTTGAGTGTGTGGCCTTCAACGCCAGCCCGGGTGGCGAGGTTTCCCATGTGCTGATAAGCCTCGATAAATTCGGGTCGACAATCGGGATAGCCTGAATAATCGACCGCATTGACCCCGATGAAAATATCGGTGCAATCACGGACTTCTGCCATGGCCAGGGCATAGGCCAGGAAAATGGTATTGCGGGCGGGTACATAGGTGATGGGGATATCTTGGGCCATGTGGCTTTCATCACGATCTTTGGGGACTGCGATTTCGTCGGTCAGGGCCGATCCGCCAAAGGCTCTTAAATCGATTTTGATCCATCGGTGCGAGGTGACACCTAGGTGTTCTGCGACTTGTTTGGCTGCATGGAGTTCCACACGATGCCGTTGGCCATAGTCAAAGCTCAGTGCGTGACATTCGGTGAAGCCTTGTTTTTTGGCGATGGCGAGGGTGGTTGCACTATCGAGGCCGCCGGAGAGGAGGACAATGGCGTTTTTCATGAGGGGGATTCCGGTGGGTCGTTTTTTGAGGGGGGTTCCGGGGGAACCGGGGGCGTTTCCGGCGTTTCCGGGGGGGCGGCGGGGTCGTGTTGAACCACGATGGTTTTTCCGACGACATCGCCGAGTCGTTGACGGTAGGGGCTCACGAGCATGAGGATCGGCAAGACGTACCATGCCACGAGGTCTAGTACTTTTAAGAGATTTCGCCAAAATATTTGCCAGACATCAGGCAATTCGCCGTTGAGGGAGTAGACATGGAGGCCCATGATTTTTTTCCCAAGTGAGCGGGCTGTGAATAGTTCGGTCAGGGTGGTATGGGCGATGTAAATACTGATGGCGATTAAGCCGGGGGTCATTTGTGACCAATCACTCCCCACGCCTGGCCAGTGGTCAACGAGATGACGCAGGCGTACATCGCACAGCCCCGCAGCGATCATCATGCTCGGCAAGAGGTCGATGACCAACGCCATGGCTCGTTTGCCAAAGCCTGCCAATATCATTGTTGGAGGCAAGGTGGCTTGGGGTGTTTCAATGGCTCCCCCGGAAGTGGCCCCCCCGGCCCCCCCGGCCCCCCCGGTTCCCCCCCCGGTTTCTCCATCAGCATCTTCAATTTTGGGATCGCGTCGCCATAGGCCGAACATCACCAGGATCGAGATGGCCATGGCAATGGCGACCACCAGTCGTCGTGGGTCTGCGAGGCTTGGCCCTGAACGGGCAATGATCAGAGGCATTGCTTTTTCTGATAGGCGACCTTGCAGATCAATTGTTCGCGTCAGTGCGATGACCTTGTCATCAAGTTGCAACATGGCGATTTGTGAACCCATTGCCAAAAGCTGTCTTTCACCGGTCGATTCGGTCGACATTTCCAAAACGCCCAGCGGCAAGATGTGTGGCGGACGTAGCAAAAAAAGTTCTGCAGATAATTCATCAAGCCAGTGACATAAAACGGCTTGGCCCATAATGTGCAAAGGTGTGAACGAATGGTCTTTGGGTGTGGGAAAGGTTTTGGTGAAAGGGCTGGGTTGCCAGTGATCTTCTTGGCGTTCGAAGATTGTTAATGTGGCGTTGGAGGCCAAGTGTATCAGTGTGGGCCAGGCATTTTCTTGGGGCTGTGATGGCGTGAGAAGCCATGTTTTACCCAGTGGGTCTAGTGTGGTTGGCAGGGGGCGTGTTTCCCAGCCTGTTCGTTGCAGAACTTGGAGGTGGAGCTTGCGGTCCTCGGTTTGTAAAAGAACATAGAGTCCTTGCGTGGTGACAGCCATTTGCTGCAAGGTGCCTTGGCCTGGCAAATTAGGATGAACCTTACTGACGAGGATCGGGCCAGTGACCGGGGCGGACTTCAATTGGCGTACGGTCATGCTTTGCACCGCACGGTTGGCAAAGATGATCCATAAACGACCTTGATGGGTAGCGAGGCCTTGTGCGTGAGGATGGATTTTCCCTTTGAGTGTGCCAATTTTTTGCCATGTATTGGCTGGCGATGTCGTGTGCCGATGGAGGATGCCAATGGTGTTCTCCAGGCCAGGCAAAACAAGCCATTGGTCAACTTCGTCGCCGACGGCCCCCCATGCAGTGGTCAAAGGCATGGTCAGCGAGTCCAAAGAAGTGTCATTGGGGGCTGCTTGGGGGGACACCGCCAAGGTCACTGCTGGAGGTGTTTCCAGGGACACTTCCGGGGGTACTTCCGGGGGTACTTCCGGGGGGGTTAAGGCCAAGAGCGGACACAGAATAAAAAGGAAGGCAATCATGACTGTTGGACACGATACGCCAACGGCTCGTTGTCGTCGAGCCAATGCAGGGATCGAAGTTCATCCAGAAAATGTTTTTTAAGTATTAAAACCTTGTGCTTGGACCTTGGCGTGCCCCAAAACCCCCGCGTGATTGGTATACAATAGCTCCCTATGGAAGTGATTTATCTCGACAACAATGCCACCACACAGCCCACTGATGCGGTGATCCAACGCATGCACGAAGCCAATCAAACCCAGTGGGCCAATCCCTCAAGTGTCCACCGTTTTGGACAAATGGTTCGCCAGCAAATCGAACTGGCCAGGCATACCACTGCCTCATTAATCAATGCAGCTCCTCGTGAACTGACCTTCACCTCAGGTGGAACCGAAGCCAACAACCTTGCCCTTCGAGGCAGCGGTGCAACAATCATTCTGACCAGTCCTGTTGAACATGCAGCCATCACCGAAACCGCAGAACAATGCCCCCGTGTGGTAATGCTCCCAGTGAACCGTTGTGGCCTTGTTGAACCAGAGGTCCTCGCCCAAGCCCTCGGCGAGCATGTCGGTCCCAAGGACAAAGCACTGGTCAGCCTTCAATGGGCCAACAATGAAACCGGTCTGATTGCGTCCATTGAACCCTTGGTGCAAATAGCTCACGCTCATAGCCCCCATGTGCTTTTCCATAGCGATGCGGTTCAGGCAGTGGGCAAAATTCCCGTGGATGTGAAGGCTTCCAAGGTGGATATGTTGACCCTTGCAGCCCATAAATTTCATGGTCCAAAGGGGGTTGGCGTCCTCTACGTCCGACGTGGTGTTGGAATGAAGCCTCAAATTAGCGGCGGGCCACAAGAAAATGAAAAACGCGGCGGCACCGAAAATGTCCCTGGCATCCTAGGGATGGGTGAAGCTGCCAATCTTGCAAAAATATTTCTCGCAGACGCTGCCAAAATCCAGCAGCTCCACGATCTGCGGGATCAGTTTGAAGCAACCCTGCTCAACGCGCTTCGCGATACGGTGGTGAACCCTTGTGGGCATGATGCGGATCGCCTTTGGAACACCACCAATCTAGGGTTCCCCAAGCTCCAGGCAGAAGCCATTCTTCTGATGCTTTCAGAACGAGGTGTTTGTGCGTCTGCTGGGGCAGCTTGTTCGAGTGGGTCACTTGAGCCGTCACCTGCGTTGCTTGCCATGGGCGTGCCTGCTCCGGTAGCTCACGGCTCGGTGCGATTTTCATTGAGTCGTTTTAGTACATCACAAGAAATCAAAGCTGCCAGTGGCATCGTTATTGAGGTGATTACCCGGCTACAGAAAAGCTACGCATCGGTGTTGTGATCGTGCGTGTTTTTTTTATATTTTGCAGAGAGCGTGAAATTGTGGCATGCCAAGAGCGGGCGAGGGTTTTGGCAATCACGCATCAGGGCCAACGCAGATCGCGTTTGGGCACGGTTTTTTTTCAATACGTCAGCGTGCGATCATCACAATGCCGCACTCTGAGATCTTGCGAAGAGTCGGATCTGGGAGGGGGTAGAAAATTTCAGATATCAGCATCGAGAAAATGCCACATGCGTTGGCCCTGAATCACGCATGGACTTCGACGACATCGGCTTGCATGGTGTCTAGGTCTACAATGGCAATGGTGCAGCATTCGGTGACCCAGCCGCAGCATTCGCCGGGGTTGAGAAATAATTTTCCATCGCGGGTTTCATTGACAACTTGATGGGTGTGGCCGGAGATGACAAGGTCTGCTGCTTCAATTTCACCGGGCTTAAACCAATCAATGAAATGGTTCATGGCAATTTTTCGGCCAGCGAGCTCAATCTTCACTGTACCTTCGACTAGGTTAGGCAAGATTTTTTTGAGGCCTTCGCGTTCACCATCGTTGTTGCCGTAGCAGCAATACAGTGGAATTGAAAGTTTGTCGGCAGCCAAGATGGATGCTGCAAAAGGGGCAACCAGATCCCCTGCATGAAAGATCGCTGTGACTTTCAATCGTTCGAACATGGCCACCGCGCGGCGAAGGGTGGGTAGCCGATCATGTGTATCAGAGATAACACCAATTTTCATAAGTGCCTTAAATGATAACGACTTTTCAAAGGAACACCATCTTTTTTTTGGCTTTGTCCCAAGATGATCCAACGGCTGCTTTTTTAGCAGGACTTCTTTGGGGGCGATACTAAGGTTGTTTTTAGAAGGTGGCGAGGGATTGCCAAGTATGTTGTAAGTATGTTTGGCGTAGAAGTGGTGCGGGGTTTTCAAAATTGGATTGAGATACAGGGCATGTTGTTGCGTCGCGTCAGTTGTGTTGTTTAGTTGATTTGCAAGGATGCGGTGGACTGGTGGATGAGTTGACCGATGGTTTTGAGGCGTGTGGCATTCATGCGTGAGCTGGGGCCGGTCACCCAGATCGCTGCACCGGGTTGGCCTGTTGGATCGAGAATTGCCACGCCGACACAACTAACGCCTTCAAGGCCTTCATTGCGATCCATGGCATAGCCATTTTTGTTTGCTTGTTTTAAGGGCACTTTGAATCCCCCCCTTTCGTTGAAGGTGTGCGCGATACCCCAGATCAGCCAGCGATTGGAGAATTTTCTGACTACGATACGCACTGTCAGCCCAAACGTCCGCACTGCTATTCTCCGCATCCAACAAAGACTCAAACACCTGCGAATCATGC
>JAJRRC010000047.1 GCA_024279865.1 Planctomycetota bacterium
AATCACTGCGAGCTCGCACAGAGCCTGTATGAATACCCGATTTGTCGCCACGGCGCAATGCCTAACAGGTGCCGTGCTTAATTGTGCAGTTGCTGTGAGGCAACAGAAATACTGCGGATCACTTGCGAAATGTCATATGCGCTAGCCCTAGGGGGTGAAGTGATAGGATTTGCCCATTTGGGCGAACTGGTTATGATACCGAATCTTAAATACGCATTGCGTATTTGGGTATTGCATGATCAAAAGTGTGCCAAGAACGGCTGTACTTTTACTTGCGATTTGAGACTTGTATCAATCCCCCAATTTGAATGGAACTTGGTTCAATGGCTGGAAAAACTCGTGAAATTCGTAGTCGTATCAAGGCTGTGGCCAATATTCAGCGTATCACCCGCACGATGCAGATGATCGCGACGGCTCGGTTTCAAGCATCCCAACGTCGTGCGACGGCGGCCCAGCCATACACCCGTAAAATTGCTGAATTGGTCGGAGAATTGTCAGGCCTCGGCGGTGATGAACAAGGCCAGAGCCAATCCGTGAGCCACCCATTGCTCTCGAGTCCCAGCCCGGCTGTCGGCCGCGAACTATTGTTGGTGATTACATCCAACCGTGGTCTCTGCGGCGGTTACAACGGCAACATCCTGCGGACGGCCATGAAACATCTCAAGAGCTGCAAAGATATACAGATTGATGTCGAAGTGGTTGGTAAAAAAGGTGAAAACTATTTCCGCTTCAATGGTGTTGAAGTTTCTGAATATCACGAACAGTTTGGTGATACCCCTCAGTTTGAAACCGTTCAGGCTTTGGCCAATCATTACATGAAGCAATTTGAAGAAGGCCAATATGACGTGGTGCATGTGCTTTCCATGGCCTTCGTGTCGATGTCACGCCAAGAAGCGACGGTTCTTCAATTGTTGCCGATGGCAGATCCAACTGATTTAACCGACGAAGTGGCTTCGCCTGCTTCAGCTAGTGGGTCTGATTATGATTTTTCACCTGAGCCTGAACTGCTCTTAAATGAGTTGTTGCCGATGACAGTAAAAACGCAGCTTTTCCAATGCTTCAATGAATCAGAAGTCAGCGAACAGATTGCTCGCATGATTGCGATGAAGGCTGCCACGGACAATGCTGATCAGATGCGTAAAGACCTTAGCCGTGTTTATAACCGAGCTCGCCAGACATCCATTACCACGGAGTTGATGGAAGTCATCAGTGGTGCTGCGGCACTGGATTAATTTCTGCATTCAAATTAAAAAAGGACGCATTGTGGCGTTCTAAAGATTAAAAAAACTGCCTCGCAAATTTGTTTGTTTGCGAGGCAGTTTTTTTATTGAACAGATCCCATTGTTTAGGGACATGGATGCTTGTTGGTTAATCTTTTTCTTCGTTGCCGCCGGCGTTGACGCCTAGTTGGCACCGGAAGGCTTCTAGGGACAGCACGTCTGCTGCGTCAATATTGCCCAGATTCACATCTGCCCCAAAACGGGAAATTAAATCACGTCGCATCCGATGGATATCGCACGCATGAACGCCATCAATCCACGGGCCAGGTAATTCGAACATGATTTTGTCGAGGCCGACGGCTTTCACCGTGGCTTCAACTTCAGCAACCAATGCGGGATCATCACTGACCAGCTCAGCTGCTTCGAGCAAAATGATCGATGCCCCGGCATCGACACAGCCCATGGCATCATCGACGAGCGAAGCATCACGGGCGAGTCCTTCTTTTTTGCCAACTTCGCCTAGCACTTCAAATCCAAAGTCTTTGATGGCAGTGCGAATCATTTTCTGTTTCCATTGGGGCGTGACAGCTGCCAGATTGTCTGACACTTCGCACCAGCGATAACCCGCCTCGGCAACCGCGGGGAAATAAGCCTCTTGTACCTGTTTGACGTGCGCGTATTCGAGGAACTGTCCGCCTGGGAAGGGTTCAATGCCGTGTTCCTGATAAAGCTTGATTTTTCGGGTTAATAGATCACGAGGCAATAGCCGACCGACGCCGACGGCAATTTTGGCGAGGTCAATAAAATTTGCCCCATTGGTCAGCACATCTGTTTGTGCGTGGTGTCCCATGCCCCAGTCGATCATCATGCCACGTCCGCGAAGTCGGGGCTTGCGGCGGTCGGGCAATTGAACGATGTCTTCAAAAAAATGGGTGGATTGGGGGTTTGACATTATTGGGTTCCTTCAAAATAAAAGGGGCTACTCCAAGCGATATGTCCATCGACTTGGGTCATGCGTAGATAGATTATGCCGCCTTGGCAGATTTCTGCTGAGAGTGGTTCGTCCAGGGTCATTTCCTGTGGGTTTGGTTCGTTAGGCAGACGGTAAAGACTGATCTGTTTTTCTAAGCCGCCATAGGTTTGGACGGTGGGTTCAAAGCCAATCGAGCTGACATCTAACGTGAGGGTGCCTTGGGTTGTTTGGATGGTGATGTGGCCTGTTTGTGCGTCTTCGAGTTGCAGGACACAGCCAGCGTGTCCGCCTGTGGTGATGGAGTCCCATTGCAAGTTTTGTGCATCGGGTTGACGTAGTGGCAGGGACGGATGGTGGAAGTTGATGGGTTCAGCGTTCAAAATACGATTGTTTTGAATGGATAATCCGCCGGTCCAATCGACTCGTCGCGCGCGGCCTCTAACTTCGGCACCGCTCCAGAGGATTTTGATTTTCGATCCAAGGTTTGCCTGTGAATAAGGGCGAATTTTTTTGAGGACTTGTTTGCCATCACAGAGATCAATGCTTTCAATGGGCGCGGTGGCGATGACTTGACCTTGGAGGGTGGCAGTTGCTTGTCCGAGATTAATGACATCGCCCATCATGGCTTGTTTGCCGGTGGACGTGGTCACACGCAAGTTGAGCAAGCTCCGGTTGCCTGTGGTTCCGTAGAAGTGCCTTGCTTGGAGGGCATTGTAGATGCTCTGTTGGTCGAGGCGGTCAGCAAGGACGCAGGTCAATCCGCCATAGGACCCAAACCGGTTTGCTCCGGGGTAGGACGCACCGGGTCGTCCTTTGTGGCCGTCGGAGTTGGCACAGATGCCGACGCGGTAGCCTCGTTTCATGGCATCGGAAATGATCCATTCAAACGTGCCCCATGCAGAGTGTGCTTCGACAGCGAGTTCTAATTGTTCATCGTGCATTTTGACGTCGGCATACCGTCCGCCGACATGTGCAAAGCAAAAGGGCTTGGCTTGGGTTTGCGTTCGAAGGTTGGCGAACAATTCATCAGCGGTGGCTGAAACGGGATATTTGGTTTCTTCGTTGGGTAGCAAGGCATTGCTGCTTCGGGTGATATTTCCCTTGTCGTTGAGGAAGTACACATTGCGGTCGCCGCCTAGAGGGGTGTTGCCACTCCATTCAAACGAAGGATAGGTCACGAACCGGTCTGATTCATTGAACTGGGCGGTGGCTTGTTTGATTTTATCCCAGAAGGCATCGGTGATTTGAAAGTCGTTGCCTTGATGGCCTGCGATATCCAGTAACGCCATGTCGCGGGCAAAGGTGAAGTAGTCATCAATGGTGTTGGTTCCGATGGTTTCTTCAGATTGCCCATGAAAATCAGCCCAGTAAGGTTGTAACGCGGTTCGCTGAGCCACCACTTCAATGGGATTGCTCGTGGCGGTCAGGCCCGAGGCAGTATCTGTTTGCGTGATGCGTTGTACCCCATTTTGTGCAAAGCCTTCATGCTCTAAACGCGTGGGGAGTCCTGTGGGATTGCCCCATTGGTCTTCGAGTTTTAAATGGTACACAAACGGCTTATTGACCTGCACCTGACTGGGTGTGATGCAGACGGCATGAGCTGGTTCACCTGGAACAATTTGAAGCGTTGGCGAAGGGGTTAATTCATTGAACTGATACGTTGCGACGGGATCGACCAGTGTTTTGAGTTCAAAGGTATCTTCACAGAAAGTTTGCATCTGCCAGCCGGGCGATCCTTGGGTCGTGTTGCCGAAGGTAATGGTGACAGTGTCGTTGCGATCTAGATAGCCTCCGGTAATTTTAAGGAACAAAGATTTTCCCCACGGGCGGGTATGTCCTTTGGGATCCCAACGCGGATCAATGCGGCAATCACCCGTTGTGGTGACGGTGCAATAGTTGGCCTTTTGGGGCTGATCAAATTGTGGCGTTCCAAAATCCCCTGCATAGCGGAAGGCAATTTTAATGTACCCCGAATCATCAATCGGATGGCCGGTGGTATAAATCAGCTTGGCGGTGCAAAATGCACCCGCCACAATTTGAGGATGAGATTCAAGCTGAACGTGACCAAGATATGTTTGTTGCAACGGATGAATTCCTTGGAGTAAATGTTGTGTAGGTCAAATACATTAGCGATTTTTATGAGTATCGTGATGGATTACCCGAAAATTGATAAAATTCATTCTGTATCGCAAGAAATTACCCGCAATCAAGATGTGAGGATCGATGTCCCTCGGAAAACATCACCCAGTTACAAGAAATGACCTCCAAGTCGCAATGAATTACCCAAAATCGCAATTTTTTACTATTGAAATTCCAGAGACTGGCCTGATAATAATTGGCATCGGTTCGCCGAAGTGTTTGAGCGAGCCTGACTTTGAAAATGATTCGTAAAGGATTTGAAAGAGATGGCTTCTGTACCTCGTCAATTTAATGTTTGGGCTGCGGGTGATTCACATGTGGGAACCGATGCAAAACAAAATCGCAAAAGCCTTGCCGAGGCACTCACCCAAAGCGAAGATCCCGAACGAGGCTTTGACTGGGACATTATGATCGATGTTGGTGACCTGTCAGGAACGCAGGGATTCCCCCAAGACGACGAAGGCCAAGAAGTGGTCGAGCAATACAACGCACTCAAACAGCATCACCGATCTCAAATCTATAACATCGCAGGCAACCATGATGCCACCGGTCCGGATGATCCCAAAACCCAATGGTGGTTTCTCAAGTACGGCGACCCACTGGGCGAACACACCGAACACTCAGGCGTAGACTCAACGAAACGTCCCTTCCCCGTCCAAGGACAATGGGATCGCTACAGCTTTCAGTTTGGCAATGTGCTGGTCCTCATGATGAGTGATCGCAACGATGGCGGACCGCCCGTGGGACGCGGCGAACGTGGCGGATACCCCGCAGGCGCAGTCACCGGCGAAACATTCAAATGGTGGGTCGAGTAAATTGAAGCCAACCAAAACAAAATCATCATCAGCGTGCATCACCACATGCTCAAAGAAACCACCGTCGGATCAGGGGAGTGGGAAGGGTTTTATAAAGAACGTGAAGCCGACGGAAAATACAAGTGCCTTTATCACGGCTATTTCAAAGACGGTGGACCGATGGGAGCGTCCTATCTCTACTGGGTCGATGGTCATCCCGATGCTCAGGCCTTTGAACGATACTTGGCAGATCATCCCGGAGCAATTGATCTGTGGATCGGTGGGCATACACATACCAATCCCGACGATATCCTCAATGGACGAAGTCATATCGAACGCAAGTGGAATGTGAATTTTCTCAACTGTTGCGCACTGACAAAATATCACGGCACCCCAGGCCTTTGTATTCCCCAAAGCCGCCCATTAACTTTTACGGAAGATTCATCCGAACTGTTGGTACGCTGCTATATGCATACCAATGACCATGCGCCACAGGGATGGTATAAATCAGCACAACGACAAGTGACGTTGCGTCATCGGTTTGTCATGCCGAGGCCATAGAAAATCAGAAACACGGCCGCTTCAACGGACTTGGCGACGTTCAAAAAAGAAACTGTTTTCATCTCAAGCTATAATAGAATCCCGCGTGCATGATCTAAACCAAGCGTTTGGGATCGAAAAGGGGTTTTAAGTTAACTGTTTGAGGAGATGAAACAATCGCTATCACATCAAAATATCCACGTTTTTATTTGATTTATGCTGTGTTGTTAATGGTGTTGAATGGCTGTGGCTTGCATTTTGCCTCCGCCTCTGAGGTTGAGCAAACAGATTCGACTTTCCAAATCGATAATGGATGTTTCAAGGTCGTCATGCTTCGGCCGGACAAAACAGATCAGAATCCCGCGTATGGCTGGCGTTTTATTCGGGCTGGCTGGATCAAAGAACTCTATCTTCAGGGTGATGAAGTCAGTGTCTTTCGGCCCCATACCGTCTTCCCGAAACATCCCACGTTTGGCTATACCCATGAAATGGTACCTGCCTTGGACTTGGAATTGTATGAGGATGGAGTCAATGCCAAGCGATTGAATATCGGCGTGGGCATTATTAAGCAAGACCTTAAAAGGCGTTTCAAAGCTGAGCCTCTCACGCTATTTCCCTGGAAAACACAGGTTACAAAAAAAGCGAATCAAACAGTCATCTCTTCAGAACAAGTTTCAGGGAACCATGATGGCTATGCCTACAAATTGGTGATCAAAACCATCATCACCGATCAGTCGCCTGTCATCGAATACGAGCAAACCATCCAAAACACAGGCACACGGGAGATTTCAGTTTCTGCTTATGTGCACCCATTTTTCAATGCGGTGAACGGCTTGGATGATTGTTGGTACGTGCTGCCTCAATTGACCCAAACGCGTGTGGCTGGTGAGCCCTTGGCGAATCTGCTTCCGTTCTCTGCTTCAACAGCCAACACGCCTGGCACATTTGAACGCACGCAAGCAGAAATCCCCCATGGAGAAAATTGGGTCGCAGCGGGCAATTTTTTTGGCCAAAACAACAGTGTGCGAATCTCTTCAGACCAGTCTTTGATCAAAATGCTTTTTTGGCGAACCAAAACAGATTGCTTTGCTGTTGAGCCGTTTGTTAAAGTGCATGTGTTGCCGGGAAAAAGCCAATCATGGAAGTGGTCTTTGGTCGTTACGAAAAACACATTCAGCAAAAAATAATGAATAAGAAAAAGGCCTCCATTATGTTTAATAAAAGTAAAATACAAAGAACCATTCTAATGTTTTCCGCAGTAATTGGTTTTTTCAGTTCTGGCCTGATGGCTGGATCGCATATGATACCGACTCACAAAGATGTCGTCTACGGCCAGCATTCGAAGAATGTGCTGGACATTTATATTGCAAAGTCATCACAACCCACACCCGTTCTGGTTTTCATCCACGGCGGCGCATTTTCCGGGGGTGACAAAATGAAAAATGTAAACAGAGGCATATTCAAGCAATGTCTCGACAACAAGATTTCTGTTGTCTCAATTAATTATCGCTTGAGTTCGAATAAAGATTATCACTTTAAATATAGTAAAAAAACACCCGTTCCCCCTGCATTTGAAAATGCAGCCCTTGCGGTACAATTTATTCGTTACCATGCGGACAAATACAATATAGACAAGAAAAAATTGGCGGTGGCTGGTGGATCTGCCGGTGGGGGGCTGAGTTTGTGGCTGGCTTTTGCGGATGATCAAGCTGACCCCAACGCCAAAGATCCGATTCTTCGAGAATCAACCAAGCCTGTTTGTGTGATTCCATTGTCTGCTCAGACAACTTATGACCAAGAGTACATTTCTCGTCACATGATCTACGATGGCTATCGAATCAAATGGATCAACCGACTTTTTCAGGCAACCACCGAACAACTCAAGTCGCCCGCAACCAAGCAGATGCGACAGAATGTTTCGGCGATTGATCTGGTGGATGCCAGCGACAAAGTTTCTATTTTTATGCGTGGAGGGAATGAGCTTAAAGTGACGCCAGACATGCCTCAAGCCAAATTTGTGCATCATGCCATTTTCTACCGTGAACTGGAGAAGAAACTCAAAAAGTTTAACATTCCTTACGATTGGCCATTGAATAGTGAATATAAATCTGGCAAACGTTCAGGCAATGTGCAGGCTGATACATTGCGGTTTTTGAAGAAAAATTTTCAGATGGACTGAATCAAAAGCGATTGTTTTGTGATTGTAGAGCGTTTCAAAACGACCTGTCGCGTCTTTTGTATTCCCCCCCCCCCGGCTCCCCGGACTCCGGGGGGCCGGGGGGGGGCAAGTATGCTTGCAGCTATTACAATGCCGAGTTCTGAAGTCTTCTGAAGAGTCGGATTCTTTCTAGGCGCGACAGATGAATTTTGAATGCTTTAGTCAATCGACGCGTGGTCGAAATAACTTGAGAATTTCCGTGGCATAGCCTGCTTGGCCGAGGTCATTGGGATGCCATTGTACGCCACGGGTTTCGCCGCTGCCGCTGCATTTTTGATCCAGTGCATATTTTTGGACCGAGGCAAAGGGAATCCCTTTTGCCTTGCAAAGTTGCTCTTGAA
Source organism: Planctomycetota bacterium (assembly GCA_024279865.1). Taxonomy (GTDB): domain Bacteria; phylum Planctomycetota; class Phycisphaerae; order Phycisphaerales; family Phycisphaeraceae; genus JAJRRC01. Next base: position 8,226 of record JAJRRC010000047.1, read on the forward strand.
TGTCTTCGATTATTTTGGCGTTGCCCACATATTGCTTACCTGTTTGTGGTGCCCAGACGCCGGTGCAAATGATGAGCGGACGGGGATTTATCGCCAGTAAGGCATCAAGGAGTTTTTCGTAATCCGCATGAATAGAGTCTGTCCCTTTATTGGGTTTTTCATGCTCGCCAAGTTGAACAATGACCAAGTCCGGGCGGTATTTCGCGGCAATGGGCATTCCGGTCAAAGCTCTTTTTGCATTGTTGCCTGCACCGAAGAACATTTTAACCTTGCGTTTGGGGAGCATTGTTCCAATGGCCTTGGCGACCAAATGGGCATAATCTTTGTCTTGGGAACTAGCTGCCATGCCTGCGATATGGCTCCACTTGAGTTTCTCAATGGTGTTTTTATTGACACCATGACGTGTGATGCTATCTCCGATGAAATAGATCCGAAAATCATCAGGTGAAGGATTAAAATTTTTCGGCGAACTAATGACCTCGACATGGGATAATGCTTTACTTCCGACTTCAAGTGGCTCAGCCATGAGGATGCCTCCCCATACGAGCAATAAGCCCATGCATGGATAAAAAAAATATTTCATGATCAACTCCTTATGCGATGTCCAATTAATTGGACATAAAAATGCCTGCTTTTACTCACTGAAATATCCAACGGCTCAATCTCTTGCGAAGCGATTTTGAGGTTTGATTCAGAACTGGATAACGATGTTGATTTTAACAGCCCATACTTGAAACAGATTTAACTGGCCCGCAGATTTTTTTGCAGTTCAACACGTTTGGGATCATCCGTATCTTGTTCGAGGGTGCGTTGTTGCAGGGAGTTTGTTTTGCCATCGAAGTAGATGATGCGGGGGGTTTTTTCAGACGATCCTTGGATCGAAGGGGCATCAAAGTCAATGTCCACCACCACGCCGCCGACGTTCATGTTGACGTTGGTTTGGCCATCGCCATGGGCAAATTGGACGACCGAGCCAATGGGGTCGCCCGCTTTGAGATCAAACTCACGTTTTTGCCATTGCCCGTTGAAGATACAATACACTTCGATGGTGATGGCTTTGCTTTGTTTGTTGGCACGAGAGAGGAAGAAGTGGTGTTCATTGAGAATTTGAACAGGCTCAGTCCAGTCACTGGGTGCAGAGGTGAGCGTTAATTTTTCAAAATACTCTTCTTGCTGTTCCTTGGGAACTTGGCTCTTGAAAAACAGTGGGTTGAGAACTGAAACCATCATGCGATAGCGAACACTTTGACCATCTTGAACGCTGATATCATGTTGCCAGACACGGATGGTGTCAGGCAAGGCCGCTTCCTCTTTCTTTTGGGAATCTTCAATGGTGACGACGTTACGACGTCTTCGGCCAAAGGGCTTGGTCATATTTTCAGAGGGGGCTGGTTCTTCAAGCGGTTCAATAATGCCCAAGAGAACATACAGGTCATCAAGTAATTTTTTACGCTTGGCTTCGAGCCCAGGAATATCCATGGGAATGGCACGGCCATCAGATTCTTCCGTTGCGGAGGTCGTCAACGCAGAGGTCGTGCCGCCGGCATCGCTCATTTTTTGCCTCAACTCTTTGAGCTGCATTTGAACGGCTTGAATTTGCTGAGTGAAGTCTCGAACCTGTTCACCGATGCGAGGCGACAAGTTTGCTGCCGCGGCATCAGGCGGCAACCAAAGCCCCTCAATCAACTCTGGGAACAGAGGACGAGAAAGGCGATTGCGTTCCATCTCTGCTAATTGCAACGCTGCTTCGGCTTCAGGAGGAGCCCAGTTTTTGCGTTGAGCGCGGAACGAGAACCATCGTGAAGGCATGTATTCAAAACGATCGGTGCCAGGCAAGGGGGACAAGGTTTGGATTTCACCCCATTTGCCCGTGGTTGCATCTTGGAGCTGACGCTGAAGAATCACATCGGTGACAATCAGACGAGGCCTCCACCATTGCGGCGGAATTTGCTGTTGCTTGGAAGACTTGGGTTTTTTGCGAAGGAAATTCTGCCAGCGTTTGAGATCAAATTCAGAACTGACACTGACCCAGCGAAAGTCACGGGGGATTTTGTTCCCAATGAGTTTTTCAAACCCGCTAATGGTTGCTTTGTCTTGGGGTTCAGCAAGCACGCCGAATCCGGTATCCCACTTCAAAGCTATCGGAGCGGGGGGTTGAGGTACGTTGAACAGTCGTCGTTTGGGTGGGACGCTGACTTTCATCTGTAAGCCAGGCTGATTGAAAATAGAGGCCAATTGATCGATTGGGACCAGGGGGCGTGTTAAGCGATCACGGAATTCGTCTGTATAGGGAGGAACTTCAATCACCGCGTCGCCGAAGGGACTCTGTTCAGAGGCGATTCGTTTTTCTAGATCATTGGCTTCTTGGCGGACTGCGATTTCAATTTCCCCGGGCTTGAGTGTTTTATGAAGTGCTTTTATTTCAACTGCATGGGGTGATCCCAGCACAAAAAACCACAATACCACCAAGGTGAAAAGCGAGGCGAGTGCCAGCACGGCTTTCTCGATATATTTTTCAAAAAGATTGAGGTTTTTTAACCGCATGGTTTGTTTGCATCCATCATCAGTGAGTCAACTAAAATCAAGCATCAACAGGTTATTGATCCTCTTGTTCTTCGGGTTCCTCAATAAACAGTTGTTTGCGGACACGTTCGGGCATGAGCCGTGTGGTCCACTCACGAAGCCACAAGGTTTCCAACAACACGGTGACCTTGACGCAATCGCCTTGCCCTAGCAAATATCCTTCTTGGAGCATGGCATATTCATCAATATTTTCAATGGTCGTCGACAAAATCGTCATGAAGTTTGTTTTGCCAAAGGCTTCAAAGACTTCAGGAATACGTTGAAAATCAATAATCATATCGACTTTGGCATGAATCACATCGTAGATGGTATTGCTTCGTCGGCCGGTGGGTGAGAGACGAAAGTCGCTGGGGAGTCTTGCTTCACCGCTGGGGGCTTTGCCAGAGGACATGGTTCCTGTGCTGGACAGCCCGCCTGTGGAATCAATGCCGACATAGCCGGGGATGACTTGAATTTGCAGCAACTGCTTGACGGGGTTGTTCATGACGTTGGACTGTGAATCTGAAACCCGGTTGGCCAGCCCGATTGCGCCGACAATGTCTTGTTGGACCCACAGTTCCATCTGGCCACGCCAAATTTGGCTGAGGCTTGGTTGGCGGCCGGGTCGACTCCATTCACCAATTTGAAAGACTTCTTCAGCCGTTGGGGCATAGATATGGATTTTGGCTGCATCTTTTTTGATCGCATCGAGCACGGCTGCTTGTTGGAGTTCTTTGAGTTCTTTGGCTTCTGTGGGGGTGAGATCGCCGACGGATCGAGGTTCCAGGTCGCGGTTGAGGTAATCTTCCTGTTCGGCGAGGGCGATTTCTTGAAGTTTGGTAATTTGGGTGGGTGGCCCTGCGTCTAAACGAGGGTAAAAAGAGTTGGGCGTGTAGTACAGCAGCATTTCATCGAATGCTGCGAGATAGGCATCCCGTGCGTCGTACAATTTATCTTTTTCATCGCCTGGGTCGGGGAACAGGCCATCGAGAATGGGAGCATGGCCTTTGCGATTATGGTCAACCGCCAGCGAGAAAATATTGGTGTATTCTGCCCCCATAGCCTTGTAGACTTCTTGGAGTGCATGGATGGCGGCTTCGTTGACGGTGACATCTTTTTCAGTCACCGGGTTGTCTAGGTCAGGGGCCGGGATTTTGACGCGGGTTACTTTCAATCGCTGCAACTGTTTGACGACCTTGTCACGATCACGCATGGATTGCATGAACGTGGCAGCCTGTACGCGGATGACCATCAATGTCACCAGCGATGCCACACACAAAAAGATGGCGATCACGGCAATTGGATTGTGTTTGACCCATGCGATGACGTTTTTCATTGGTCACCCCCTTGTTTGGGTTCGGTGGTGGCCTTGTCCGCATTGGTATCAGGGGAATCTCCGGTGCCATCGGATTCCTTCTGGGCGGTTTCTTTGGCTTCACGGGCGACTTTGGCTGCGGCTCTGGCGGCAGCGGCTTTGATGGCAGCTTCTTTGCGAAGGCGTTCTGCTTCGCGTTTCTTGGCCCGTTCAATACGAAGTTTATCTTCAGACCGTCGAGCATCATCAGGCTTGATGAGTTCAATGGTCCATGTGACGACAAATTCATAATCGCCTTGACGGCTTTCATCCGCCAAAGGGCGTGTGGGTAAGCCTGTCTCTGATCCTGCCGTGACGGTTCTGGCTCCTGTTCCTTGCATCATCATGGCATCGGGATCAATCATGGCGGCTCGGGGGCGACGGCGGCGATTACGCACGAGAGGCTCGGGCGCACTACGCGGCGAATCGGTTTTTGTACTGGCAAGCAGTGGGACTAATTTAACGAGGTCAGGCGTGTCTTTCACAATTCGATACGGCCGGTCTGCACGGTCAGCATGAGCCCGTAGCCACTTAATAAAATTGCGGGAGATAAATCGGGCACCGCCGCGATAGGACGTGGTACCGGTGACGGTGATGGTAAACCGTGGAGGCGCTGCTTTTACATTGGACGCTCCCATTAAAAAGGAGCCGCCGCTGTAGTCGATGTCTCCACCAAATCCGGGGAGCATTCCACCGCCCATGCCCGGGGGCATGTCGCCCATGCCGCCCATGCCGCCCATGTCGCCCATATTAGGCTGCTGTTCTGGTTCGGGGGTGGCTTCTTCATCACCATCATTCTTGCCCAAATTCCAGATATCTTCAATGGACATTGAGCCGGTTGTTCCATCGGTTCCTGAGGCGTAAGCTGCACCAGCTTCGCCTGGGTTGAAGAGGTACGTTGCTTCGAGTTTGTCAAAGTACAAACGTCGTCGTTCTCGACGGGGGATTTTTTTGATATCGTCGTAATTGTTGGACATTAAAGCAGCCTGCGATTTCATGGCTTTGGAGGCAAGATCCATATCCCAGATCAGCTTGGGCCAAATGTCTCGATAGTCCAGTACGCGACGTAAGTTTTCAATTAATTGGCGAGGGTCTGAAGAGGTGGCGATTTCATGCCATTGATTTTTATAGCCTTCGGCTCGTTTAACGATGCCTGAAATCTTAGGTTTGCTTTCTTCTAAGGCATTGTTGAAGACGGTTCGGTCACTCATGAGCCGGGTTGCGGCCGCACCCGAAGCTGCAACCATTAACAAGGCCGCAGCCCCCATCCATGGTTGCTTGGCACGCCAAAAGCGATTGCGAAGAATATCTTTGGAGAGGACATTGGCACTGACCCGTTCGAGTTCGAGTCCTTGGAGGGCTAGGCCGTAAGCCGTCGCCATGTTCATGGTGTGCTCGGCAAAGTCTGTTTCGATACGGCCTTCCATCTGAATATTCTGAAGACTGTCCAAACGTACCACATCCATTTGAAGCTGCTGCTTGAGGAATTTACTCATCCCAGGCAGGCGGAATGTCGAGCCGACGCCGACGATTTTGGTGAGTTTGGCATCGCGTTTGAGGCTCTGGTAAAAGCCCAAAGACCGTTGCATTTCCTGCACCAAATCAGAAAAGACAGGACGCATGGCCTGGAAGATCTGACGGGCGTATTTGCTGGTGCTTGCATCTCGTTTGAGCTTTTCAGCCTTGGGTAAGCTGAGCTTAAAGGCACGCACCAAAGCGTCCGTGAAATTATTGCCACCTACGGGTAAAGTTCGGAGCCAGAGGCGGCCTCCTTCGACGATAATCACGTCCGTGCTGCTGGTGCCGATGTCCATAAACACCACACCCGCCGATTCCTCTGTCAATTGCATGTCATACGCAAGGGCGTTGTACACCGCCAGAGGTGACAAGGTGATGCCGTCAACACCCAAACCCACCGCATTGTAGTTTTCTAGGAAATTGGTAACGCGATCCTTGGTGATTGCAAAAATTCCCACTTCCACGTCAGGCGAATCGGGTTCTTGAAAGACCTGATAGTCCCACTCGACCTGTTCAATCGGGAATGGGATCTGTTGGACGGCTTCAAAGCGAACAATATCAGGGATTCGCTTGGGATCGACCGGAGGCAATTTTGCAAAACGGGCAAAGGCCATGTGTCCTGGAACGGAGACCATCACCGTGGAGCGGTTGGTGGTGTGTTTGGACAGAAATTGATCAAGGTTGACCTGAATCGCTTCATTGACGTTTAGGTCAGGCGTGGTAAGCGGCTTTTTGAATGGGATGACATCAAAATCAGCAAGAACAAGGCCATCTTTGCGACGTTGGAGTCGCACAGCCTTAATCGCGTTGGCACCCACTTCAATGCCCCAACAATCATTATTCTTGCCCATCAATGGCTCCTTGCCAAGTCCCGTTCTTCCCCCGAAATTCCTTTCCAAGAATCTTCTGGGGATTACATTGTTCGAATTGTGTATTTTTCCCGAAAAACAACCATATTTCAGGATGGTGTATGATTCGTACCTTCATATGAGGTACAGCGTTTGGGCCGCATGACCCGCAGGAAAGCAACAATTCTATGATTGCATTAAACCCCGGTTTTCAGTGTGGGTCAAGGCGCAGCCATGAATTACGGAAGGGAAGAGTATCAGATGTTTTGGCAATGTTGTTTCTCTAATGTGTTTTGCGAAGCACTTCGTTGTTTAAGTGGGTCGGTTACAACATTAAGAGAAGCGTTCTGTGAGGAGACAGAGAAGAGGCCTCGCCACCGTTTTTTTTGAGGGGGGCTTGGGAAAACCGTGATGGGAATTTCAGATGCGTTTGATCGAGCGATAGATCAGGCTGCTTGCTTGATGGCTCGACGATGGTTGAGGTAATCGTTGAGCTTTTGGCAGTCAATTTCTGAATGGAAGCGGTCGATGTGCATGGCCATGCGTAGGGGGCCTGGTTCATCGAGGTCATCGTGTATTCGGACGACTTGTCCTGTGGCACGGAAGGTGATGGTGTCGTGGCCTGGGAGCATGGCTCTGATTTCAATGTCTGAACCGGGGGCAATGGGGTCATCGAGTTCAAATCGGATGCCGTTGGGGCTGATATCGTAGATGTAGCCTGTGTGCTGATAGTTTTTTTCACCTTTGGCGCGAACACGGATGAGTGTGTACATCGCAGGTACGCTGGCACGGTCGTGCTCGCGGGCTTCAACATTTGATTTGAAAGAATAGGCCATAATGAAAGATTCCCCGCATAAAAAGGATTACAGGACTCCCTTACAGGGACTATCGGCAAAATTGATGGCGATGTTTACTGTACTTTATGTAAATCAAGCAAAAATGCCTTGCGGGCCGATAACATAAGGGTGAACAACGCATCAAACCATACCCCATCCCGCACCCTTTTGGTCGGCACTGCCGAGGGGGTTCATCAGCTTCGAGCGTCGCTTGAGGCCACTGCTTCGCCGGTTGATCTGGTGGGAATGTGGATTGTGGACCCCACTAAAACAGGTCAATTCCCAGCGGTGCTGGAGGAATATCAGCCAGACTTGGTGTTGTTAAGTTTGCCTGCAACGATGCAGGCTTGTGGCAGGGCGTTGATGTCTTGCGTGGGGCAGCACCAGATTACTTGCCGTTGGATTCCCATGTTGGCGGATCAATTGGCGGGTCACGGCAGTTTGGGGATTGAGGGCAGTTTGCCAGGGGGAGAGATTGACACGGTGGCTTTGATTAGCCGTGAGCCTCATCCTTTGGATGAAACAGCCATTGAAATGGCCATCACCGGCCAGACGGTCTTGATTACCGGAGCGGGTGGGTCGATTGGTTCGGTTTTGGCGAACATGGTTTGTCGTTTTAATCCTGCGAAATTGATTTTGGTGGAGCGTTCGGAGAATTCACTTTTTGAGATTGATCGCCGCATTGCTCAGGATTGGCCTAATCAGCCTCGCGAAGCGGTGTTGCATGATGTGACGCATACTTCGCGGACGTTGGCGATGGTGGGGAAGTATCGGCCGGGCGTGATTTTTCACGCAGCAGCCCACAAGCATGTGCCGATGATGGAGCAGCATCCGTCTGACGCAGTAGAAAATAACTTCTTCGGCACCCGTTCGATGGCGGACGCGGCTGACGCCCATGGCGTGCGTCGGTTTGTCATGATTTCTTCAGACAAAGCAGTCAATCCCAGTTCTGTCATGGGCGCGACCAAACGGATGGCAGAACGTTACATCCAATGGCTCAACAACCGAAGCAAGACTGTTTTTGCCATGGTGCGTTTTGGCAATGTGCTGGGGTCTGCTTGTAGTGTGATTCCCATCTGGACGAGCCAGCTTGCCCGGGGTGGCCCGTTGACGGTGACGCATCCGGAGATGACCCGATATTTTATGACCATTCCCGAAGCGGCTGGCCTGGTGATTCAGTCAGCAGCCTATGCAGCGGGTGGCGAGGTCTTTTTGCTGGACATGGGAGAACCGGTTCGGATTTTGGATCTATGTAAGCGATTTATCCGCATGCACAACCTGGTTCCCGATGTCGATGTGAATATCGAACTCACGGGAATTCGCCCAGGTGAAAAGCTATTCGAAGAGCTGGCCTATGGCGGCGAGGACATGATTACAACCCCGCATCGGTCCATTTGTATCTGGGAATCCGATCCCCCCATGCACGCAAGGATGAATCAGGTCATTCGAGCTTTTGACAATTTGCGAGCCAAGCGATTGCCCACAGATCACCATTGGCAACATGCTGACATCCCGACCCTTCTGGCAGCCATTCGCATGGCAGTCCCCGAAATGAAGACTGCTTCGAGCCATGCCGCGGCAGGGTGAGTGACCCGTGTTTGTTTGGCATGAGACTGCCCACAGCAGATTTTTTTTAAAATAGAAAGCGTTTGGTATCAAGACCCCATAAGTCTGGACATTGTGTGATGGCAAAACCCCAACGTCAGTCATGGCGTTGTGCGTCTTGGGTACTTTGAATTATTCCCTTTCACAAGTTCTTGAGACCTTACGAAGTGTCATAAAATGCTTGCCCTGAATAAGCGGACCTGCCTTGTTGTGATTGCAGCCTAAGTAGAGACTTTTGAAGCAGATATTTTCTATGTTGAGTGGCTTGTGAACCACGCATGGACACAATTTATCCCATGGCAATCACAAGCATGGCGTAGCGATCAATATTATAAGACAAG
>JAJRRC010000048.1 GCA_024279865.1 Planctomycetota bacterium
AAGACCAACGTAACGCTGAGAAAGTCACCGTCGATTGGCAATTCACAACCACCGATGCGAGGACCAAAATGAAAACTCTATACCCAGTAATTCAGATGCAATAGTGCACTAGTGCATTATTGCGTAAATGATCTCCACTTGTATTCAAGGATCGGACGCGCCCCCGGCCCCCGGCCCCCGGCCCCCCCCCCGGTCCCCGCGCACGCTGTTAGCGTGCCGCTGCTTTTCAAACGAACAATCTCGTCAGAGGCGGTAAGTTTTTAAGCAAAATGTTTTGGCTTGTGGCTAGAGTACCTCACACTCAAGTGTCGCGGCTTGATTGTCAACCATTGCCTTGGCAACCAAGTTCATGCCGTTTTCTCAATTGCAGGCCTGCTACACATGACCGTGATGTGATCTAACTATTCAAACGATCAACCAAATGAACCGTGGCAAGAAATGGCGCACCATGGGATAGCTGCATTCAGCACGCTCATTATTGTTTTTACAAAACAAGCCCAGCTCTTGGTGAGAGAACTGGGCTTGTGGAATGAGTTTTAATGGCGTTTTTGACAGGTGTGCTTGTGTGTCCTGTCAGGGGTTTTATTTAAACACAATGGGGAAATAGTTTTCGTAGTAGTGATAACCTTTGTAGAGCGATTCGGGCATGGTCATAAGGAGTAATTCTCTTTCACGATTTTTGCCGTAGTCATATCGACAAGCACCATAGGTCCACTGTTCACCTGCTTGAAGGATGCCCCCATCTTTGAAGGCACTTTTTGGGATGGCCATTTCGACGGTGTAGCCTTGATCGTCGTCACGCCAATTGTTGTCAGTGCCACGGATTTGGGTGGCAATTTTCGCGTTGGAGGACCATGAGATAAACCGTTTGAGGCCGCCTGCGCCACGGCTGGGGTAGTGCGCATCGTATAACGTGCCGTTGGGAGCCACGACAAATTCATAGTAGTGGTGATTGTTCTTGCTGGGTTTGATGAATAATTCGGACACGTCGCCGTTCCACAGATGATCATCCGGTTGATCGCCAAAGGAATAGATGTCTAAGTCTTCACATTCAAAGGCAACGTAGAGATTTTCATCATCCCAGAGAAATCGCACTTTCGTGGAAGGGATCGTCGCATTGGGAGCGGGTCGGAATAGAAAGCCAGGCTCAATGACAGCCGCGTTTTTCCAGTCTGCTTCATCGAGCTTGCCATCAATGGTGATGGGGCCTGTGGTTTTGAGACAGGTATAAGTGGGATGTTCGGGGGTGACGGTTTGTTGGCTTTGGCAGGCCACCATGGTGAAGCAGATCACGAGCAAGGCAACAGGGGTTATTTTTCGAATGGTCATGCTTGTGATCTCCAAAAAAAATGGGGTGTGAATGTTCGAGAGATTAGTGATTGTCGCTTTCAGGCTCTTCGGTGAGGTCGTGGTGATCGACAATGATGCCGACGTCACGTTCGTCTCGTTTCATGGTATCGAGTGTGTGGTAAAGATCTTTGAGGTCCATGATGCCGCCGATGGTAAACCAGATGACGGTGATGATTGCAATGGGGATTGAGATGCAAATGAAGATCAGCCAGAATGTCGCCCATTGATCTTCGGTGAAGTCGATATAGATGCTAAGGATCATGCCGATGATAAAGATGACAAACCATAGCATGGCCCAACTGAGTTTACTGTAGTAAATAACTTTGTCCCAGCCGGTGAATTCTTCGGTGGGCAAGATAGCTTTGAGTCCGGTGACGGGTTTGGTGATTTCCTGTTCATGTTCACCTTTGATGGCCCATTTTCCACGATGTAGCATTCGGTCCATGTCATGGGGTTCACGCTTGCCGAAGGTTTCGGCGGCGAGTGAGCAGATGATGTAACCTGATCCAGCTGCGATGATTGAGAAGCCGTACATCCATTGGCTATCAATGGGGAATTTCTTAGGTCCGACTTCCCAGTTAATTCCAGGGACAGCCTCGGAGATACTGTGTAGAAGCCACGTGAAAGATTTGAGAAAACCGGGGGCATATTCAGTGAGCAAAGGATACACCGTTGGCTCCCAGCTTTTTCGTATCAACATGGACATGATGGCAAAGATCATGCCGATGGTCAGGGCTGCCCAGGCACCCATGGTGTGTCCATGTTTCCAATAGAGTCCGCCGATGATGCATGCCCCGGCCCCTCCAATATAAATCGCACCCGTGATGCTGAAGAACAGCAGGATATATTCATTTTGCTGGAATAGCAGGCTGAACATAAAAATAAAGACCGCCACAAAAAGGATTGATCCTTTGAGTAGCCACAAGTGTGTTTTGGTTGAAAATGGTTTTTTGCGGAAGGGTAAGATTATATCTTGGACAAAAATACTACCCCATGAATGCAGGTAGGTGTCATGGGTCGAAATGAAAGCTGCGAGCATGACCCCGGCGAGCAAGCCTTTGATCCCGATGGGCAAGGCTGCGACAAGTGTCAAAGGCACGGTCATTTGGGTCGCAATGGTTTCATTTTCAATATTGGCGAGTTGGCTGTTGACCCAGTCGGCAGTGGCGAGGTGGTCGGGATGGTGCATGATGACAAAGGCGCCGATGGGTAGCATGACGGTGACCAACGCCAAGATCATGCCACGCCATTCACCAAGAATGCCAGCCATTCTCGCTTCGTGGGCTGTTTTGGCGGAACAGGCATAACCTTGAGATCCTTGCCAAGCTCTAAAGCCGTAGATATTGGCAAACACCGCGATGATGAAAAACCAGTAGTTAAAGCTAGCCATTTTCGAGGTTTTAAGCGGGTGGAGCAGGGATTGATTTTCAGGAGCCGTTTTCAAAGCCTCTACGACTTGGTCCCAGTTGAACATGTAGATCAGGATGCCCAAGATGATGAGGAAGGTAAAGTTGGTAAAAATGCCTTGGACAAAGTCTGTCACCATCACTGCGATTTGTCCTCCGAGGAAGACAAAGAAAAGTGAGATCGCCAAGAGGAAAATCATGACCGATGCAAAGGTGAGCGAGATATCTGAGATGGGGCCGATGGAGACGATTCCGATTTCAGGGATGCCACAGAAGTAGATAAAGAATCTCGCTCCGACCGCGGGAAAGATGCCGAAGTTAATCACGCCGCTGATCCAAGCGACGATCCCTGCGTAGACACGGAATTTTTTACTGTAGCGCATTTCAAAAAACTGCGCGAGGGTCATGGCTCGCGTTTCTCGATATCGATAGGTGACATAGCCTGATAGCGTGATAAACAGTCCCACTGGGATGGCCATCATTCCCCACCACTTGGCGGTGAAGCCTGTGTTGTAGTAAAGCTCAAACATGGCCACAAGACTGATTGCACCCAAGCTCCCCATGCCGCCTGCGACGCAGAGCAAGTATCGTTTGGCACATCGGTTGGCTGCAAGGAAGTCTGCGACACTTTTGGTGTGTTTTTTCGTGCCAATGGCGACATAGGTAATAAAAGCTAGCAGGCTGCTGATAATCAGCCAGTCAATCCAGTGCATATTCATAAAGGCAAACCTTTGTATGAGCAAATAGGGGACAAATTGCCCGTAAAATGACAAGTTTAAAGGTTGCTTGTACCTTTAAATATAAAGCGATGCAAATAGGTCAATCGGTTTATTTCAAGCGATCTAAAATGTTTTTGCCCAATTAGGTTCGTATCGGATCGATAGAAAAGGGAGCAATGGTTGATTTAAAGGCATTTCCAGAAGCCGTTTACTCTTGTTAGGGAAATGGGATTTAGTGGCGAATATTCTGAAGGGAGTAGATTTGGCCATTGAAACTGCAGAGGTAGAGTTCGCCCTGAGCGTCTTCACCAAAACTGGCGATATGGGGAATTTTTCCAAGCCAGAGCTGCTCGGTTATTTTTTTACCGTCGTATTGAATGGCCCAGACCCAGCCGGTCACGAAATCGCCATAGATGTAATAGCCTTGCAGGGCGGGGATTTTTTGGCCTCGATAGACATAGCCTCCGGTGATGGATCGTGAGAGGGTATGGTCGTGTTCGATGATGGGTGGGATGGGTTTTTCACGAGTTGCTTTGGAGCGATTGTGGTTTTTGAAAGGAAGTGTTCCTTCAAAGATGTTCCATCCGTAGTTGCCCCCTTTGGTGACGAGATCAATTTCTTCGGATTTGTTTTGTCCGACATCGCCGACCCAGAGTTGGCCTGTTTTTCGGTCAAATGAGAATCGCCAGGGGTTTCGTAGGCCGTAGGCCCAGATTTCGGGTTTTGCCTTTGGATCGTTGACAAAGGGATTGTCCTTGGGAATCGCATAAGGCTTTTTTTTGCTTGGATTAGCCACATCAATCCGAAGAATGCTAGCTAAGAGGGTGTTTTTATTTTGGCCATGCCCACGAGGATCGCCTCCGGAGCCGCCGTCTCCGAGGCCGATGTAGAGATAGCCGTCAGGCCCAAAGCAGATCATGCCGCCGTTGTGGTTTTGCCAGGGTTGTCGGACCTGGAGGATGATTTTTCGGCTGGACTTTCGGATTTTGCCGGTGGCTTGATCCATTTGATAGCGGGCGATGATGTTGCGTCTGGGGCGGTTTGGGGCAGTGTAGTGAAGGAAAATGTGGCGATTTTTCTTGAAATTCGGGGAAAACGCCATCCCCAGCAATCCCTGTTCGTTCGCGGAATAGTCCGTTTTGAGGGAGAAGACCCGATGTTTGTCCCGTGTTTGGCGATCTTTTTCGAAGCTAAAAATATCCCCGCGTCGCTGGGCGACATAGAGGCGATTGGGCTCTGAAGGGGCAGCTCCGATCCACAAAGGTTCTTCAAATCGTAAATGGTCAAAGGCTGGCTTGAATTTAGCGGATGGTTCGGCCAATACCATCGCCGTCCAGAGCCACGGGAGTAGGCATACGCTAGAAACAGATTTTTTAGGCATAAGAACATCTTTTATAGCCGAATTCAACGAATGGGGACAGTTTTTTTTAGCGATCTTAAAAAAAACCTGTGAAGCTGGTTGACAGGGCTTGAGGAATCAGTAAACTCTCCCGTCTGGCTCTATTTCGGGGCTGGGTTTGTCGTTGTTAGCAACGTTCATGGATTGTAGGAAAGAACACCAATGTCCACAGGTCGCATTAGAATTCGTATGGAAGCTTATGATCATCAGGCGTTGGATTCCTCCGCTCGTGAGATCGTTGATCACGCCAAGCGCACCAATGCTCGTGTGTCTGGTCCAGTTCCGCTTCCCACCCGCATTGAACGATATACCGTTTTGCGTGGTCCTCATGTGGATAAGAAAAGTCGTGAGCAGTTTGAAATTCGTACCCATAAGCGGATTATCGACATCAAGGATCCGACCGCACGTACGGTTGAAGCCTTGAATCGTCTGGTTGTCCCCGCTGGCGTCTTTGTAAAGATCAAGGCCTAGGGTTTTTTGTAAGTTACGAACGCGGTACTTCAGTGTGAAACCGCGTTTTTTAATCAAACAGGGTGGTGATCCGCTCGCTTCATTGCGAAGATCCAGCCGAGAGGCAATCCTGAGAGGTTTGAATTATGCCTAAAGCAATGCTTGGTACAAAAATCGGAATGACTCGCATGTTTGCTGAACGGGAACGTTTTATTCCCAGCGGCGGCATGGTCAAAACAGTGGTCAATGACCCGATTACCATTATCAAATTGGGACCTTGTTTCGTCAGTCAAATCAAGACTGAAGAAACCGACGGCTACAACGCAGTTCAGTTTGCGTACGAAGACGTCAAAGGTCGTAATTCCACCATGCCAGTGATCGGACACGATGCCAAAGCGGGATTGACTCCCAAGCGGCATCATGCTGAATCTCGCCTTGAAGCTTCTGAACTCGACGGCTATGAGCTGGGTCAAGAACTCAATGTCGAATGGTTCTCCGAGGTCCTCTTTGTGGATGTCACCGGCATCAGCAAAGGTAAAGGTTGTGCTGGCGGTATGAAACGCTGGGGCTTTAAAGGTTTGTCCGCGAGTCATGGTACAGAACGTAAGCATCGTTCGGCGGGCTCCGTGGGTGGCCGCTCAAGCAATGCCGGTACCGGTCGTCCTAAAAAGGGTGGCAATAAAGAGGGCCACATGGGCAGCAAACAAATTACAGTCCGAAGCCTTGAGGTTTTGGGTATTGATAAAGAAAAAGGCC
>JAJRRC010000049.1 GCA_024279865.1 Planctomycetota bacterium
AAGCTCTCCGCCCGGAATTTTCCCCGACAGGTTTTTAGATGATGCTTCCTCAGACTCTGCATCCTGCGAGTCCTTTACCTCCCCCGGTCCCCCCGGTCCCCCCGGCTGCGTCGGAGCAGTTGGCGGCGTGGGTGGAGTCGGCGGCGTGGGAAAATCCGCAAACGCCCTGCGACTCATCCCTGTAGAAATGAGTATCAAACAAAATACAAAGCAATAAACAAGGTTAATGCGAGAAATCATCATGCGCGGGGAGAATTGGGATTGTCGCCATCAGGCTTGGCAATGCTTGATCGCATGGAGGTGTCAGACTCAATATTCTTCATGCGATAGTAATCCATGATGCCCATGTTTCCGCTGCGGAAAGCCTCGGCCATGGCTTTGGGAACTTCGGCCTCGGCAAGAACGACCAACGCGCGGTTCTTCTCAGCCTCGGCAGTGTGTTCCTGTTCTTGGGCGACGGCCATGGCGCGACGTTTTTCAGCCTCGGCTTGGAAGCGGCGTTTGTCCGACTCGGCTTGGTCGGCCTGGAGCTTGGCACCAATATTTTCACCCACGTCGATGTCGGCAATATCAATCGAAAGAATTTCAAAGGCAGTGCCAGAGTCGAGCCCTTTTTCCAAAACCCGTTTGGAAATCATGTCCGGGTTTTCAAGGACTGCTTTGTGCGTCGTAGCAGAACCGATGGTTGTCACAATGCCTTCGCCCACGCGAGCGACGATGGTGTCTTCGGTCGCACCACCAATCAGACAGGCAAGATTTGCACGCACGGTCACACGCGCTCGAGCTTTGAGCTGAATGCCGTCTTGAGCCACCGCGTCAATGGTGAGCTTGCCAGCTTGGGCGGCATTGGGACAATCAATGACCTTGGGATTCACCGAGGTTTGTACTGCTTCGAGGATATCACGACCTGCACGATCAATCGCACAAGCGGTCTTCCAATTTAGTTCAATGTCTGCATATTTGGCGGAAACCAACGCTTGCACCACCCGCTGCACGTTGCCGCCGGCTAGGTAGTGGGTTTCAAGTTGATCGGTCGAAACCTCAATACCAGCTTTGACCGCTTGAATCAGTGAATGCACCATCACGCGTGTGTTGACTTTTCGAAGCCACATCCCCACCAATGAACTCAGTTTCACTGGAGCCCCGGAGACCATGGCCTGAATCCACAGTCCTAAAAACTTGAATACCACAATAAAAAAGAACAATCCGATCAATCCAACGATGATCAGAACGACAAATAAGGCGCCATTGGGCATGGGTATTCCTCCCCGTCAAATTTCAGAACTAGACAACTGCTACTATGATGACTCAATTGAGCTGAAAATACAAGCTCAAGGCACCCATTTTACCAGGAGCATCCTTTTATGCGAGCACTTGTCACCGGCCAGGTTGGAATGGACAAAAAAGAATTCCTCAATGCCACGGTAGACATGGCTGGGCAGCGAGGCGAACGGATTGATATTCATCATGTGGGTGACCGGATGTATGCGGAGGCTCCTGATGTCAAGGCCGGCCGCATTCTGGATTTACCTCTGGCTCGCCTGAATAATCTTCGCCGATCTGTCTTTAAGGACATCATTGCTGAAACCCAAGGCCAAGAAAACTTCATCGTCAACACCCATGCCACCTTTCGCTGGCGACATGGGCTTTTCAGTGCGTTTGATTTTGATCAGCTTCGTGAATTAAAGCCTGACATGTTGATCTGCCTCGTGGACAACATCGAGGTTTTGCACCATCGGCTTCATCTAGAACATGCCATTGACGCAACACTCAAGGATTTGATGGTGTGGCGTGAAGAGGAGATCATGGCCACGGAGTTGATGGCTCAAGCGTTGGGCTGTCCGCATGAATTTTACGTGCTGTCGCGGGGTCGTTATCAGATCACCACGGAGACTTGCTTTCGGATGGTCTGTCGGCCGCACATGCGTAAGGTGTACCCTTCATTCCCAATGACACATGTGGCTCAGATGCCTGATGTCTTGACGGAGATCAATGCGTTTCGGGAAGAGCTTGCCAAGCATTTTATTTCGTTTGATCCGGGCGATGTCGATGAAAAGCTGTTGCTCGACCGCGCCTTAGCCGCCGCGTCTGAGGGAAGGGATTTTGTGGCCGTGGCAGCTGGTTCCATCAGCGGGATGGGGGACGCTTTTGAGGTACCTGTGAAACAAATTTTAGATATTGCAGGCGATGTGGATGGCCAAATTTATGCCCGTGATTTTAAATTGATCGATCAGTCGGACATGATTGTCTCACTGGTTCCGGAGTTGGAAAACGGGTTGCCGGGTCTGTCTAGTGGGGTTGAACGGGAATTGCAGCATGCCTTTGAGCATGGCAAAGAGGTTTATGTGATTTGGAAACCCAAGAAAAAACCCTCGCCGTTTATTACCGAAACTTCGACCCAATGGTTTTCCACCACCGACGAGGCACTGAATTATTTTGAAGAGCAAGGCATGTGTGCAGCCACGAATTTATTCGGACATTAAAGCGTGTCACCTCGCGTGTTCCAAAACGTGAGGCATTCACCTGTCGCGTTGAAAAGAATCCAACTCTTCGGCAGACCTTAGAATTCGGCTTTGTCAAAGCCGCAAGCCAACAGCTTACGCGTCTACTAAAACATCACAATCGCCACATACTCAACGCGTCCTACGCGTCTCTGTTCAGTAACAACTGTTCACGTTGGAGCATGACTTTTAAGGTATGCACCGCCAATTCCACGCGTGTTTCGTCCATTTGGTTGAAGAATGGGAGTGCCACGGTCCGCTGGCTCACGGACTCGGCAATGGGATAGGTTCCTCGGTCATAACCAAATCGTTTGCGGTAGAACGGTTGCAAGTGAATACAGGGGAAGTAATTTGACGCACCGATATCATGACGGCGTAAGCCTTGAACGATTCGATCTCGCTCGGTTTGGCCATAAAGATCTGAGAGTCTAACGACAAAGACAAACCAGCTTCGGCTTTCATTTTCATGGATATTGGGCAAAATCAGATCGTCCCATCCCATAAGTTGTGCCATGTACATGGCAGCCACATTTCGACGGGCTTGAAGTATGTCGTCCAGTCGTTCCATTTGGGCGATGCCCAGGGCGCTTGCGATTTCACTGAGACGGTAGTTGTAGCCTAGTCTGCCATGGGAGAGCCAGCTTCCGGAGGCGATGTCACAACCGGGGTCGTGCAAGCTCATGTCTTCACGTCCCTGGTTTCGCAGGCTCACACAGATATCAGCTAATTTATCATCATCGGTCACGATCATGCCACCTTCACCGGTGGTAATTTGTTTGTTGGGATAGAAGCCAAAGACCGCGGCTCTGCCGAAGGAACCGAGTGGGCGGTTTTTATAGATTCCGCCAAGCCCTTCACAACAATCTTCGATCAGTGGAATTTCGTGAGCGCCCGCAATTTGTGCCAGGCGTTCCATGTGGGTCGGATCGCCGAAAATTTCCACACCAAGGATGGCTTTGGTCTCAGGGGTGATGGCCTGTTCGACCTTGGCGGGGTCCATGTTCAAGCTTCGGGCGTCAATGTCCACAAAAACAGGTTTGGCCCCAACGTACAAAATACTATTGGCTGAGGCGATAAAGGAGAACGGCGTGGTGATCACTTCATCGCCGGGCCCAATACCCAACGCAGTCAAAACCAGATGCAGCCCAGCGGTTCCACTGCTGACTGCCACACCTCGACGGCGTTCGGTTCGGTCGGCAATCATTTCTTCGAACCTAGCTTGACGAGGCCCGATGCTCAACCGTCCCGACCGCAACACATCTGTGACGGCTTGGATTTCAGATTCAGTAATATCAGGACAACTTAAGGGAATACCAGTCATACAACATTTTCCAGAAAGGTTTTAATCAGGTCAGTCAGAAACAGTGCGTTGGATCAATCACTTAACACGCGTGTGATCGCATCTTCCGTTTGACGGGTGATCTTTAGATAAGCCCAGCCCGCCTGAACACGAAGTGCATCATCACGCACACCGCCACCACGAACTACCAATGCCAATTCACGAAGTTGATTCCGTGACAATACAACGCCATGGCGAGCTTTAATCAACAAGGTCAGATGCCGAATGGTAATGTCTGACCTCGGTTCTAGGCCATCAAGCAACGGCAAGACTTCCGGCGAGCCACTGCGAATCATCGCCAACCACAAGCCTTGCAACAACAACAGATCAGTCTGTTTATTTTCAAGAATCGGTTTCAGCAGAATCCGAGCATCCTCAGGATACTTGTCCAACAGCACATGAGCTGCGGTGATCGCATCTTCGAGCAAACGTGATCGGGCTCGTTCGCCTGCGTTTTCAAAGGACAACACCAAGGCCAATAAAATAGCCGTGGCATTATCGTCCGAAGCTTCAAACTGGGCGTACTGCAAAGCCCAAAGCGTGACAATGGGATGTGGATTGGCCATCCCAACGAGAGAAATAACGTTGTCGGCAATTTGTTCACGAGCAGCGATGGCTCTGCCTGCTTTACCCACATTACGAAGCAAAACCTGATCGGATGCGATCAACGGATCAAACAACTTGGGAGAAAGCGTCTGTGCCTCACGCAACACCAACAACGCCAAACGCATTTGTTGGGCCACGTCTGAAGTCGAAGCGTATTGTTGCTGCCACACGGCTTGGGCCTCGGGGATTTTAAACCGCATCGCAGCCTTCATCGCCAAAACACCCAATCTGGACCCCACACCTGGCTCGGTTGCAATGTGCATCGCCCAAGGTCCCATCGACTGTAAGTCGTAACGCAACGCAGACCGTAGCAACATCTCACGAATATGGTCTCGTTCCGGATCGTCGATGGTATGCAGCTCGTCAAGCCGTTGAAGGGCTTTGGTGTTGCCGAGATGAGCTTGAAGCATTAACGCAAAACCGCGTCTGGCAAGGTTGTCTGAATGAGAAGCCTCTTCAAGAATTTCAGGCTTATCGAATTTGTCATGGTTAATCAGTTGCGTCGCCACCAACACCCGCACGCCGATGTCCAATCCGGGCCAATTGATTAACTGAATCGCTTCGTCATCGGAGAGCAAGTCGCTGTCCATGGCAGCACTGACGACTTGGGCCTGAAGGCCCGCCTGTTTGATTCCTGCAATGCGGAGCAGGTCGAGTTTGTGTTGGGGATCACATTCAGCCAATCCCAACACGCCATGGATCTTTAAAATCGGATTGGGGTTCTGGGCCAACTCTTCAAAAATGGGTGTCAGGTCCGGATCTTTTAACTGACGCAAAGCCCGCAGCAATCGAATCGACTCGCCATCACGGGACATCTGCATACATGATCGCAACAAGAACACCGCAGAGGTAGTCGTCTCTTCACGCTCATCCGCTCGCAAATGCGAACCACAGGACAACAGGCCCAACAACAA
The DNA here is from genome assembly GCA_024279865.1 of Planctomycetota bacterium. Taxonomy (GTDB): domain Bacteria; phylum Planctomycetota; class Phycisphaerae; order Phycisphaerales; family Phycisphaeraceae; genus JAJRRC01. The sequence goes on from JAJRRC010000049.1 coordinate 5,361, forward strand.
ACAGATAATCAAACGGGGATAACATTTCATAATAAGAGAATAGTTTATGCCAAAACCCCCGCCCCCGGAAGTCCCCCCCCCCGGAAGCTTTCCCTTGGGTAAACACAAACCCTTGGTCACACCCCGGAAGTTTTCCTTAGGTAAACACAAGCCCCTTGATAGCCCCCGGAAGCTTTCCCTTGGGCAAACACAAGCCATTGGCGTCGAATAATCGCCCCGCAAGTTGACCGGACTCTCATCGGGCGTCAAACTTGTGCACGTCATGGCTTATGAACGCGACAATATCCGACGGCTCCAAGCTTATGTCCCCGGCGAACAGCCCGTGACAGATCGGCTTATCAAGCTCAATACCAATGAACACCCTGACCCGCCCTGCTCTGCAGTCTTCGAGGCCATGGTGTCGTTGGACCCCAAGATCCTGCGCCGCTATCCCTGCCCCACTGCTTTAGAATTCCGTAAAGCAGCAGCAACAGCCCACAAACTCGACCCAGACCAGATCATTGCCACCAACGGCGGCGACGAACTGCTACGCCTAACCATCACCGTGTTCTGTAACCCACGCACCCCCGAAAAAAACACTGACAACTCCAGCCAAACCAGTGAAAGCTTCCGGGGGGGGGGAGGATTGGGTGTGACGGACCCGACTTATTCGCTGTATGAAGTGCTTGCCAATATCCATGACACCCCCGTCACCAAAATCCCGCTCAATGAAGATTGGTCACTGGCAGCGGACATGGCAACCCAGCTCAATATAGCGGGGGTTTCACTGGCCATGGTGGTCAATCCCCAAGCACCCTCAGGACACCTCGAACCTGTCTCATCGCTCCAAAAACTAGCAGAAAATTTCCAAGGCATCCTGCTCATCGACGAAGCCTATGTCGACTTCGCCAAAACAGATGCTCTGGAGCTCGTCCGCCCCGACAGCGGGCTAGACAATGTGTTGATCCTCCGCACCCTCAGCAAAGGCTACTCGCTGGCAGGCCTGCGATTCGGCTACGGCATGGGCCATGTAAACCTCATTACCTCGCTGCACAAAGCCCGAGATAGCTACAATACCGATGCCATCTCCCAGCACCTAGCCACCGCAGCAATCAAAAATCGTGACCAAGTCGCCCCCACCTGGAAGCAGATCATCGCCCATCGTCAGAACATGGCCCAGCAGCTCACCAGCCGTGGCATGGAGGTCTTGCCCAGCGAGACAAATTTCCTGCTAGTCAAAATCCCAACCGGCTACAAGCACCCTGCGCCACGAATTTATCAGACTCTCAAGGAACAAGGCATCTTTGTGCGATACTTTAATCAACCACGCTTATCGGATTGCTTGCGGATCACCATTGGTACGCCCTCCCAAAACCAAACGCTACTAACGGCCTTGGACAAAATGAACGACTCGTAAAAACAGGTTTCACACCATGCCACAACGCACTGCCACCCGAACACGAAAAACAAACGAAACCGATATCACCATCGAACTGAACCTCGATGCCCCAGAATCGGGCTACCAACACAACACAGGCGTCGGGTTCTTCGACCACATGCTCGACCATGTGGCCAGACACGGCCAGTTCAGCCTTCACATCTCCGCCACCGGTGATACCCACATTGACGACCATCACACCGTCGAAGACGTCGGCATCGTCCTAGGCGAAGTCCTCACCGAAGCCCTTGGCAACAAAAAAGGAATCGAACGCTACGGATTCGCCTCTGTCCCCATGGACGAAGCCCTCGCTCGCGTCAGCGTCGACCTTTCAGGCAGAGCAGCTCTGGTCTTTGACGTCAAAGTCCCAGGCTTTGCAGACCCAGGCACCAAAATCGGACAATTCGACTCCCAACTCGTTCTCGAATTTCTCACCGCACTCACCAATGCAGCCCGCTTTAATTGCCACGTCGAAGTCCCCCACGGCACCAACCATCACCATGTGGCTGAAGCCATCTTCAAAGCCCTCGGCCGCGCGATGCGACAAGCCGTCGCCATCACCGGCGATCAAATTCCCAGTACCAAAGGCTCGCTCTAAAAAAGAAAACGCCCCCGGCCTCCCGCTCCCCCCCACCCATCCTCTTTACATAAGTGCAAGGATGTTTCCTCACAGCACATCGCTATCGTTACGTCATCACAACGCCGAGCCCTGAAGTCTGCTGAAGGGCCGGATTCCCCCAGTTCCCCCCGCCCCCCGGCCCCCCCGCATGCTCTTTATCTTCATTAAACGAGCCTGAAAATTGACGAATAGGCGGTTTTCCTTAGAATCATCCGTTAGTTTGAACATAATTTTGGTCTGCGCACTTCGATGTCAGGCCATTCCGTACCCGCCATGTTCGGACTGAACAATAGAAATGTTGCACATTTGTGCTGCAACAGGACGGGTAAGATTTTAGGTACTTTTTTACGCAGGAATGATTCGACATGGCTAAGAAAAAAAACAAAATGGTCTACTACTTCGGCAAAACCAAAACCGATGGCAACAGCAAAATGAGACTGCTCATCGGCGGCAAAGGTGCCAACCTTGCTGAAATGACCAGTATCGGATTGCCCGTCCCCGCGGGCTTCACCATCACCACCGAATGTTGTGCAAACTATTACGCCCAGGGCCGCAAGCTCCCCATCGGCATGATGAAACAAGTCAAAGATGCCGTCACAACCCTTGAACAAGAAACAGGCAAACAGTTCGGCTCACTGAGCAACCCCCTGCTCGTCTCCGTACGATCAGGCGCAGCCGTCTCCATGCCCGGCATGATGGACACCGTCTTGAACCTCGGCCTCAACGACAAAGCAGTCGTCGGACTGGCAACCCTCTCAGGCAATGAACGCTTTGCCTATGATGCCTACCGTCGCCTCCTGAACATGTACGGCGGCGTGGTCATGGGCGTCGATCACGAACACTTCGAAGAACAGTTCGACGCAGTTAAAAAATCACAACGCGTCAAACTCGACACCGATGTCAACGCAGAAGGACTCAAAAATCTCTGCGAACGATACAAAAAAGTGATCCAAAAACACGCAGGCATGGATTTCCCACAAACGCCTATCAAACAACTCGAACTCAGCGTCGAAGCTGTCTTCAAAAGCTGGAACATCCACCGCGCCATCCGATACCGACAAATCAACGGCATCACCGGACTTCACGGAACCGCTGTCAACGTACAAACCATGGTCTTCGGCAACATGGGTGACGACTGCGGAACAGGCGTTGCCTTCACACGCGATCCTTCCACCGGTCAAAACAAGTTCTACGGCGAATTCCTCATCAACGCCCAAGGAGAAGATGTCGTCGCTGGCATCCGAACCCCACAACCCGTCTCGGAAATGCCCAAGTGGAACCGCAAAATTCACAAAGAACTACTAGGTATTAAAGATATCCTCGAAAATCACTACCACGATATGCAGGACATCGAGTTCACCATTGAAAAGGAAATCCTTTTCATGCTCCAAACTCGAACCGGTCAACGCACCGGAGCGGCTGCTCTGAAAATCGCAGTGGACATGGTCAAAGAAAAACGCATCACCGAAACCGAAGCGCTCAACCGCATCCCTGCCAATGACCTCACCCAACTGCTGCTCCCATCCTTTGACCCCAAAGCCAAAAAAGCGGCCACCGCACTGACCGTCGGCCTCCCCGCCTCACCAGGCGCTGCCTTCGGCAAGCCAGCCTTCACCGCTGAAGAAGCTGTCGCTCGCTCAGCAGCAGGCGAAAAAGTCATCCTCGTCCGAAAAGAAACCAGCCCTGAAGATGTCGACGGCATGCACACCGCAGCTGGCATCCTCACCTCCACCGGCGGAATGACCTCTCACGCAGCCGTCGTTGCTCGTGGTTGGGGTAAATGTTGCGTCGCAGGTGCAGGCGATATTCAAATCAACGAAAAAAAGAAAACCTTCACCATCAAAGGCCAAAAGTTCACCGTCAAAGACACCATCTCCATTGATGGTGCCACCGGCGAAGTCTTTGCAGGACAAATGGCAACCGTCGAACCCAAGCTCTCTGGTGACTTCACCAAGATTATGAAATGGTCCGACAAGTACCGCACCATGAACGTGCGTACCAATGCAGACACCCCAGCCGACGCCAAGCGTGCTCGTCAGTTTGGTGCTGAAGGCATCGGCCTTTGCCGCACCGAACATATGTTCTTTGAAGGTGACCGCATTCTGGCCATGCGTCAGATGATCCTCGTCGACAACCAGGCAGATCGTAAAAAAGCCCTCAAACAGCTTCTCCCTTACCAGCGAAAAGATTTCGTGGGCATCTTCACTGCCATGAAGGGTTTACCCGTGACCGTGCGTTTGCTTGACCCACCATTGCACGAATTCTTGCCTCACGAAGCCAAAGGACAAGCAGCCGTCGCCAAGGCTCTGGGCATCAAAGCAGCAGCCGTCAAAGAACGCGTCGAACAATTGCATGAAATGAACCCCATGCTCGGCCATCGTGGTTGTCGTCTGAGCATCACCTATCCAGAAATTCTGGTCATGCAGGTCACCGCCATCGTCGAAGCAGCCATTGCTTGTAAGAAGAAACGCATCGATGTCCTGCCAGAAATCATGATTCCGCTCGTCGGAACCAAACAGGAATTGGCAACCCTGCGTGCATTGACCTTGAAGACCATCGACGAAGTCAAAGCAGCCAAGAAGTTCACCGCCAAGCTGGAAATCAGCGTCGGCACCATGATTGAAATTCCACGTGCTGCTCTAACTGCTGACGAAATTGCTGAAGAAGCAGACTTCTTCAGCTTCGGCACCAACGACCTCACGCAGCTAACTTTTGGCTATAGCCGCGATGACATCAACACGTTCTTGCCTGACTATCTCAGCCAGGAAATCCTTGAAAAAGATCCCTTCCAATCGCTCGACCAGACCGGCGTCGGCCAACTCGTGGCCATGGGCGTGGAGAAAGGTCGCAAGACCACCAAAGACCTCAAGTGTGGCATCTGTGGCGAGCACGGCGGCGACCCAGCCTCCGTGGACTTCTGCCACCGCGTGGGCCTCAACTATGTCTCCTGCTCACCATTCCGCGTCCCAATCGCCCGATTGGCTGCAGCCCAAGCAGCCATCACCCACGGCAAAAATAAATAAAAGTAACGATTCATAGTTACTAAAAAGACAATTAAATAAAAAACAAAGTCCCCGGCACGCATCAGCGACCGGGGACTTTTTTTATGACTGGCTAAGAGGGAAAAATCAACAAAGGGTTCTTTGAAAAATAGTCATTCCGCCACTTTTTGACAAAATGTCCCCTTGGCCCGTCAAGGATGGCGTGTGTCTCTTTTCTCTCCTTCCTTTTGCAAGGATGCTTCCTATGTTCACCGGATTATTTGATCTTCAAATTCGACTTGATCGCCTTGATAAGAATACCGATCCGCTCTCCAAACTCGATCAAATTATCGACTGGGAATTATTTCGCCCAACGTTGGACACCCTCGGCCACAAGCCGCG
>JAJRRC010000050.1 GCA_024279865.1 Planctomycetota bacterium
ACCACGGGTATTATCTCCTCGGCCAATTTCTCCTATGCTTTGAGCAGAATACGGTCAGCTGGAACCGGTGAAACAGGACGAAGAACCGAGTGGCGCGATACTTCCAATAGTGAAGCTGTCGTCATCGCCGATCGCGCCAAGGACAATGATGGGACCGTTGCGGGTGCGGCTTGGGTCAATGTGGGAACAGGGACATTGACCATCAAGTCTGTTCATACCAATCCCACCTCGTCTGCCAATGAATGGCGTGGCAGCGTTGGATTTAATGACAATCATGTCTCTTTTGAATCCACACACGATCAGTTAAACACCCGGTTCGGCACGGTCAGAACGACCGGCGACAATCTGTTTGACGCCGGGGCCTCGGCGGCATCCGGGAATGCACTCTTGATTGCCCAAGGTGCGAATAACGCAGTTGAGATCGATTGATGTTTGCCTGAGCAAGCGTAAAGACAAAAATGAAGCCTTTGGGCTTTAAGCATAGAAGCATTGATGGCTGTCCTGACCGGGGCAGCCATCTTTTTTAAGCTTTTCGCCCAAAAAAATGAAACTCTCAACATCAAATCCTTGACTTTTCACCACAAGTGTTATACTGTTCTTTTGTTGAGCCGCCAAGGAATACAGGCAGAAACACAAAGCATGGTCAATATTGGCAATAAAATCCCGCTCTCGCAACAGGTTGCCCATAGCCTCAAGCAAAGAATGCGCCAGGGGGTTTACCCATCGGGAAGCACATTGCCCTCGGTCAGAAGGCTTTGCGAAGACTTCGATGTCAGTATCAATGTCATCTATCGTGCCTTGCGGGAACTTGAAGAACATGGCATCGTCCAGACCCATCAAGGCAAAGGGACCATTGTTCAGGAAGATACCCACTCAGCGCGGACCGCGATTTTGTTTGCGTTCATTCAGCCTTACCCCGCAGACATGATTTTTGAGCAGCAGGTTCTCCAATATGCCGAGCAGGGCTTTAGTGCTAGGGATAATTTCATGGTCGTCCGTTCGTCCAATTTAGACATCGCTCTCGAAAAGGAAATTGTTCAGCACGCGATCAACAATGGTGTGCAAGGCATTTTATTGTGGCCTGTGGAAAAAAATCCCAACGGCCCCTTTCTGGAAAAGCTAGCCCAAAAAGTGCCCATTGTGCTTGTGGACCGGTTGCTTGAGAACGCTCAATTACCCGCGGTGATTTTCGATACCTATGAAGTTGGCTGCGACATTTGTCGCAAGGTTTTTGAGACTCAAAAACGCAAACGGATGCTTTGTCTGATTGACGATCTCCATATTTCGCCGTACCAGAATTTAATACGAGGACTGCGTGATGAAGCCACCACTCTCGGACGGCTCGACGACTTAACCATTGTTCAAATCAGCATCTCCGAATTCATTGCGGACCTCAACAAATGCGATTTTTCACGGGTGGATCATTTCAAGCATGACATTGAGAAACTGGTCCATGAAGGGGGCTACGACACCATTTTCTGCCCGCAAGAGGAATTTCTTGATTATGTGATTGTCCAGACAGGCTTGTATGACAATTTCGACGGCATGCAATTGGCCGCCATCACCGGCCCGGGTGCCAATGCCAGAACCCGTCAATACAACGAGCTGGGCGTTTGGAAATGGGTCACCGATTTCCCGGAAATGATTTCAAGAGCTTCGGACATGCTTCAGCGAGCCGTCCTGACAAACAACGTGTCTGATGAAATCGTCACCTTAAAAATCCGTCCCTCACCGTTGGGACGCATCAAGGCAAAGTCACTATCACCCTTAACCCCATCATCCTAAACGAGAGATCACCCACCGAAAGGAATTCAAATGAAACATGCCAAAACCCACAAACCAAACAACCCCCTCGGCTTCACACTCATTGAACTGCTTGTAGTAATAAGCATTATCAGCCTTTTGATCGCCCTTTTGTTGCCTGCCCTTGCGGGAGCTCGCAAATCTGCGGAGGCTATTCAGTGTGGTAACAACCTCCATCAAATCAGCCTCGGGGTCACCATGTATCTCAATGATTACAACGATCTTATTTTTGGTGCCTATGCGGCCAACTTCGGAACCGTCTACACCAACCCGGCAGATCCCAATTATTCCATCAATCCTGTACGGCAATGGTACCTCGGCAAACAGCTCGGACGCTATCTAACTTCAAACGGGAACGACAGTACCATGAACAGTGTTTCGGATCGAGCGGTCTACGACTGTCCCACCAATCCCTTTTCCTCTCGCGTGGATTATGCCATGAATGCGAGCATGCAATTCCAACGAGGAGACCAAATAAAAGGAGAAAAGGCATTGTTTGCTGAAAATCGCTTCGTTTCTGTCGTTGGTGAAAACGTCATTCATTATGACACGGGTTGGCCCGCCTTCACTTTTGTGGGGTATTGGCATAACCCCCCAAGTGATTTAGCGATATACGACACCACCCTGTATCCAGATGGAGCCTGTAACGTATTGCATATGGATGGGCATGTTGCCCGCCTCAAGGCCAAAGAACTTGAAAGCGTGAGTACACCTTAAGTTCGTTCATAAACCTCAAAGGATTTAGTAGACATCCGTGTTTGAAAATTTATCTCACCATCAATATTATAAAAAGACAATATTCAAATGAACAAAAACTGGCATTACGTTTATTATGGTTTTCTCGTTTGGGGGGTGCTCAGTACCGCAGTATTCGCGGGGGAATCTCCGGGGGAACATATGAAAAACCGAAGTTTTGAAAAAGGTTTTTCAAACTGGTCTCTCTTTGTTCATCCGAGTATGACATCGCAGGTCAAACATCAGGTAAGCCGGGGGATTCTCACCGTACAGGTGGAGAAACGCAACAAGTTAGCAGCGCATGTGCAATTGATTCAAGCGGTCACTTTGAAGGAAGGCCAACGATACAAAATTTCCTTTGACGTCAAACGAGAAGGAAAAAGTGTCAATATGCCCGTTTTTTGTCAGCAAGAGCAGAAACCCTGGAAAAACCAGGGCTTGTCTAAAACGGTTCAGCAAGATTCAACAGACTGGACGCATCACCAACTCTATTTTGCCGCCAAAAATCTGATTCAAAACAATTCGCCAACGATTCGGATTTATCTCGGGAACCAGGAAGGGACGGTTCATTTTAAAAATTTTTCTTTGATCGCAGCAACCGAGAACAAAATCTCTTCTCCAGACTCTGATCACAGACAAAAAGACGTCGCGACGGCCTTTGCCTCTGAAGGAACTAACACCAGAACGATTAACCTGTTTCAACTTGGTGCCATCAATGACTTTGATGGCACAACAGGAACTGATATTGCGCCCTATCTGAAGAAAGCCAATGAGATGGATATTTCTGTGATTGAGATCACAGGTCCAGGCTGGTTTCTTGCCAGTTCCTACAGGCCGCGTTCGGGTATCACTCTGCGAAATGGTGGCGGTGGCATTATTAACAGAACCGCCAAAGGTATCATTGCCGGAGGCTCTCGGGTGGGAGCAACGACATTGCCACTCAAGGGGAAAATGGAGATCGGTGACAGAAAAATAGTGACCACCCCCTCTATCTTTGAGAAGTTAAAGATTGGCAGTTACATTCTTATCAAGAAAAAAACGACTCTTCACAATTTATCGAATATCGGTGATTTTACGGAAAAAGGAAAACAAAACGATATCAACTATTGGGGATGCCAGGAACAACTTCTGAAGATTATAGAGAAAACCCAATCAGATCATACCATCACATTCGACGACCAGGCTAATTTTTTATACGACTTTGATGGCCCGGCAAAGGCGATTTTAGTACCCGATGTGGTGGAAGGTTTCAGATGTGAAGGGTTAACCTTTAACAACGTGGGCACCAAAGCCTTTCCCAACGAGTCGGTTGTTTTCAATATATCATTTATGCCAGGATGTGTATTCAAGGATAATATTTTTAATCTCAACGCTCTTTCCGGCGGAATCTTTGTCAACCACTCTAAAAAAGCTGTATTTACAGGAAATACTTTCAAGCAAGGCCTGACGCTGGACCTTTTCCTCCGCATGTCATCGCCGAACACAGCCATTACGAATAACTTCTTCACCGACCATCGTTCCGGAGATGGTTCCGTATTTATAGAGGTCGGCAACTACAACATCACCATCACAGGAAATCGTTTTGACACTTCTGTTCCGAACAAGTTGATGAGCGCGATACAGATGGACGGGAAAGTGACCAATTGCACCGTAAGTAACAATGTCATCAATGGCTATGGTGTTGGTATTCGCCTGGAATTAGGCTCAACAATGAATACCATTATTGGAAATACAATTTCGAACTGCGGAATATCAGGAATCCGGCTCATTGAGTCTCAGAAAAATGTGATCAGCAATAACATATTAAGAGATAATGGAAGATGGAAGAATATACCCAATAAAATTTTGTGGGAACACCGGGCACAAATATTTATCGTCGATAGTAGCGATACTATTATAGAAAGCAATATTATCGCCAACATCCTTGACAGCAAAAATTACATGGATCAAGGGGATGGAATTTCGATTCACGGATCAAAAACATGTACCATCCGTAACAATATCATTTCAGGAATTGGGGGGGTACCCATATACCTTGATCGATCCTCGGAAAACAGTATTACCAGAAATACGATCAAAGATTGCAGGGGGAGCAGAGGTATACTTCTAAGATTTGAATCTCTCTTAAATAGAATAGAAGGAAACGTTATTGATCTGAACGGGAATACCGGAACAATGGGCTTGCTGCTTCAGGAAAATTCAAACCTGAACATAATTCGAAACAATAGAATTAATTCTGAATACATGGTTTACTTAAACGGTGCTTCCCGAGCACAATGTATTACTGGAAACGATGGAGCATCTTCCCACCTATGCAACCAGCCTATTCTCACAGCCGTGACACCCGCAAATGTCGAGGTGCCAAATTATTTTAGAATATATCGTATTGGCGATAATTCGAACCATACGGAGCAGTTAAATGAGTACTGGGAGTATCAGCAAAAGACCGGTCAATGGCGACCTGTGAAGTAACCCACATACTCACAAGAGTCCTCTGCCCAAAAATTGGAAGTTCTGAAATCATTCGACTGTTCGGAACCTCAAAGAACTGGGCATGTTAGCTTCCACAGCGGAAGCTGCTTGGAGTTTGTTGGAAGCCAAAGCCAACATTGAGCAGTATGGTAGCGTGAAATGGGAAAAACGCTGGTTGCCTCGAAATGATTCGAAATGATTGCCGGCACGCAAGCTGTCAGTTTGCGGCTATTTTTGCATTTTCTCCTGCTGACCACGAATAATTAAAAAACACGCCAAAGAAAAATACCTGCTCCTTGCCATGACGTTTATCTTGTCTATGATGCTCACTTCGCTTTGTTTAAATACGAACAGGATTTTAAAATGCCGAAGCTGGCCACCCCCGATCAAATTTTTGCTGAATCAAAATGGATTTGGCCTCAACGGTTTGCAAACATTCATAACAGCCATGCTCAGTTTCGACATGATTTTGATTTAGCCCGTGTGCCTCGCCAAGCGTTGCTTTATATCACTGCGGACCATTCGTACAAGCTCTACGTCAATGGGCAGTACATCACCCGTGGTCCGGCACGTGGTTTTCAACACCGCTGGCCTTATGACGAAGTTGATCTTGCGGGTGTGTTAAAGCCTGGGCACAACTGGATCAGTGTCGAAGCGTACAATCCGGGGATCAGCCATTTCAGCTATATTCATCATGCTGCTGCGGGTTTGCTGGTGGCAGCCAAGTGGGGAAAAACACGCATTGCAACGGACCCAAGTTGGCAGCAACGCATCTCTCTGGCCCAGGTGAGATACACCCCTCGCTTGTCGGTCCAAATGGGGTTTCAAGAACACATCGACGCACGTCAGGATGACCGACGTTGGATCACCGCCGCCAAGCCACCCCGCGACTGGGTCCCCCAGCGAGGTGAATGTCGTCCCTTTGGAATCATGCCTTGGCATGGATTGGAATCGCGTGGGTTGCCGTTGTTAAGCAATGAAGTCTTGGACTATCGGGGCCTTGTTTCTGTTGGCACGGTTTCGGTGACTGCCAAAACAATTGCTAAAAATGAACAGGACGACGAGAGCAATCCTTCAAATCTCTTTGCGGATCTCTTGCCTCGATTCAAATGGGAATCTGCTGCATCTAAAAAGTGTGGGGGCACGGTAAAACTCCCGGCATCTGCTTCGGGCAAAGCCTTGGCCGTGGTTTTGGATCTTTTGAAACCGAGCGTGGGTTCATTGATTTTAGATATTGCAGGAGGTCGTGAAGGCGAACGTTTGGATGTTCTGTTTTCTGAAGTTTTGGACGACAAGGGTGTGCCGTTTATTGCACATCAGGAGGCTTCACATAGCATGGTCGCCATGGCGGCACGTGTCACGCTTCGCGCCAAGCGAACCCAGACAGAACTCACCCACTTAATGGGGCATCGCTATCTGATTTTGGTTTCTTATGGCTCGTCTGAGTTAAAAATCAAAGCCAATTTGCGTCAAACCATTTATCCCATGCAAATCACAGGCTCTTGTGAAAGTGGCAACGCAGAACTCAATGACATCCATCGCATCAGCGTACAAACCCAACAGGTCTGTTCATTGGATTCTTATGTGGATACCCCTTGGCGTGAACAGGCTCAATGGTGGGGTGACGCTCGGGTGCAGAGTCAAAACACGTTCCACCTTTGTGACGACACGCGGTTGCTCGAACGGGGCATCGACCAGATCGCCACGCAGGAAGTCCCCAATGGTTTAACGTATGGCCACGCGCCAACGATTGCGCACGGCTGCGTGTTGCCTGACTTTTCACTGATCTGGCTAATCACCCTTTGGGATTTGTACAACCAGACCGGCGACGCCACGATCATCAAAGCCTACTGGCCAAGAGTCCAACGGGTGTTAAGTTATTTCCGGACCGAAGGCCGCCACGAATCAGGCTTGCTCCGTTACGATCCTCGCTATTGGTTGTTTATGGATTGGTGTGATTTACCCAAGGACGGCTGCCCGACATTGCTGAACTTGTGGTACCTCTATGCACTGGACAAACTCATTGAGCTTACGGGTGTGGTCAAAATGGAGGCTGAGCAACGTGAGTTGATTAAGCTTCGTCGCGACACAGGCCGCGTGGTGGACAAGTTATTGTGGGACGCCAAAAAAGGGATGTACCGAGATGGTTTGAATTTGCGTGACAAGCCGATTAAGACGCATGCGATTCACAATCAAACGTTGGCTATTTTAATTGGTCTTCAACCCAAATCTCATCGGGGGATGATGGACCAACGCATCTTGCCTTACTTGGCGGACAAATCGATTGCCAGTCCGTTGCCTTCGAGTTATTGGGTGACGTATGTTTATGAAGCTGCCGCAGCGATGGGCCATGCGTCTGAAGCGATTGAACATTTGCATCGTCATTGGTCGCCGATGATTTCATGTGAAGGCACACAAGAAACCTTCAACGCGGATATTGGAAATGATTCATGCACGCATGCGTGGGCTGCGCATCCGATTTTCCACCTGGTTCGTTCCTTGGTGGGCGTGACGCAAACTTCGCCCGGCTGGAAAACGGTCACGTTCAATCCCCTGACCACCAGTTCACTGACCGATCAAGCTCAAGCAACCGTCCCCACCCCTCTGGGTCTTATCGAGGCCCGTTGGAAACGCACCGGCCAAGAAGTCCAAGCAAGCCTGTCACTTCCCAAAGGCATCACCGCCATGGTGACGTTACCACAGATCCCTACAAAGAAAGTTCGGGGAAGTCGTACATGGCGTTGGAAGCTGTCATCTCCTTGAGATCGCCAATTAAAAAAACCAAGCAAGGTTCAGTTACAACATGATTGAGCCTACAATCTAGAGTTGTGAGATTGCATTTTCTTCAATTTGCGTGGTTGGCTCTTGGGTTTTTCACCCTGGGTGCTGCTGCGCCTTTGGCTCGGCCGATTTATTTGGATGATTCACCTGCGGTGGTGGACCTGGTGACCAAGGCCAAGCGTCTGGGTCGTCAACAGCGTTTCACCGAAGCAGTGACTGAATACCAAGCAATCATTGAGAAGCACGGGCACAAACTTATGCCACGGGAAGTGCGATCCTTCGGAGGAACTTCTGGGAAAAGCGTGAGCAACTTTTCCGAAAGTCCCCCCGGAAGTACCGGGGGAAGTACCGGGGAAAGTACCGGGGGAAACTTCCGGGGGGACTTCCGGGGGGACTTCCGGGGGGACTTCCGGGGGGACTTCCGGGGGCGGGGGAGGAAGGCCAGTGTTTATACCGATGCGGCTTGCTGGGTCACCCGTCTAATTCGCGAGGATTCAACGCTCTTAAACGCTTACCTCAATCGCTTTGAATCCCAGGCCAAACGCGAGTTGCAAGAAGCCTTGGCCAGCTCTGACCCACTGTCTGCCCTGCAACGCATGCAGCACCGATTTGGACTCTGCGAAGCTGGCCTTGAAGCAGGTTTAATTCGCGTAGCTCTCTTACTTGAACGTGGCGAACCCGCAACAGCCAACAACGTGCTTTATTCTTTAAAAAACCACCCACGACTCCCATTGCATCAAGCCCAATACAACGAGTCCTTGGCAGCCTGTCGTGTCCTGCTCGGCCGCAGCGTCGAGACCCTCAATCAAATGCTGGATGTCAACGCACAAACCCGAATTCGCCAACTAGAACAATCATTCACCCAACCACAAACAGAACCCATCTTCACCCTCACCCCCCCCGGAAGTTCCGGAAGCACCCCCGGTCCCCCCAAAAACACGTTAGGCAATCAAGCTCCCGTGTTGTGGCAATGGGAGAACAAGAACAAACGCACATTGCCACCCACTGGACGCATCCGGCGATCACGCAACCTTCAACCTGTTAAAAAGTCTTCATCCTTACAGCCGACGGTACGGGGCGATTGGATTTTCGTGAACGACGGCCAAACGATCTGGTCCATTGACCGCCTGGCGGGTCGGGTCTTGTGGCAAAGCCGAGCAGGCCGCCCTTTAACCTCAGTGACTCAACTAGGCAGACAGGAAATAGACGAACCACGTGGCGTTGCTGTCGACGATGAGGTCTTGGTAGGCATCCTTGGCCAAACGACTCAATGGTCCCTCCAACGTCAACTAAAACAGCCCCCCACCGAACTGGTCTGCCTCTCACAAACCACGGGCCAATTGATCTGGAAAAAACAGCCCACGGATATTGACCCCACACTGACCGATGTGTTTTTCCATGGCACGCCTATCATCGACTCGCAACGAATCTATGTCCTGATGAGACGCAATCAACGGTCAGGATTTCACAGCGCCTTTGTCGCAGCAGTCAAACGATCCAATGGCCAACTGTTGTGGAAACGGCATCTCGCCAGTTCAGCCATCGAACGCATGCGCCGACAAGTGGTCCTTGGACGCATGACCGTGGTCGATGGACAAATTTATATCGCTGACAACCTAGGCGCTCTGACATCCATCAACGGCCAATCAGGTGATATCCATTGGCTCCATATCCTTCAAGCCAGTGACCCCGCCAACGCCTCAACAAGACAACAAGTCAACCTCTTGCCAAGACCCGCCCCACTGGTCACAAACGCTGGCGTACTGGTCCTGCCTGCCATGGACGGCGAACCCACGCGACTGCTAGATCGACAGACAGGCAAACAAATTCAACAACTTACCACCAAAGGTTGGACCCGGACCGATCGCCTCACACTCACCAGCCAAGGCATCCTCAGCACCAGCCATGTCATCCGCATGTTCAATGCCACGGACCTCACGCTCAAATGGGAACACCCACTCCCCCAAATCCAGGCAAGCCAACCCGTCATCCTCGGCAACCGTGGCTGGTGGCGTACGACCTATGGCCTACAGTGTTTGTCTCTTGAAGATGGGCATCGCATGACCTCATCGCCCCGATTGCCCGCGGGGGCTATCTTGGCCTTGAAAGATCAGATAATCATGGTTTTAGAAAACCAATTGCAATGTCTCATGCTCCCAACCCAAGCCTATCAACAACTCCTTCGCCGCATCGAACAACGCCCGGCCGACCCACAAGCAGGATTGACACTTTCGCATTTGGCCTCGCAACAACAGCAATGGGACATCACCCTCAAAGGCATTGATGCTTCGATCCAAGCACTTGAATATTCAAACGAACAAAGACCCCCGGAAGCTAAGAGAACCGAAGGGGTATTCGGGGAAACCGGGGAAACTTCCGGGGAAACTTCCGGGGGGACTTCCGGGGGCGGGGGCGGGGGAATGCTGGCTCATACTGCTGTGTTTGACCATATCCGTTCACTGGTGGAATCCAACACCGCGTCGATCGACAGGCAAACACGCATGGCCTTGTTCGAACGACTCGCCATTGCCACAACCACCCCGGCAAACGAAGTGGCCTATCAATTTGCACGCGGTGCCTTTTTACAAAAAGAAGGCGACCACCCAGCGGCCGTCCAGCACTACCAGAATGTATTGGCAGACCCGACACTGGCCTTGGAACTCTATCACCATCCCCATGGCTCACGCCAAGCGAGGGTGGAAGCGATGTTGCGACTCAAAGCGATTCTCGAAAAACACCCCCAAGCCTATCGTCCCTACGAACAACAAGCAGCCCAACAATTACAAGCACTCCAAACAACTTCTCAAACAAACACCCAAGCATTGCTAACTTTGGCGTGGACGTATCCACTGGCTCCTGAGAGTATTCACGCTCGACTGATCGTCGCGAAGCGTTGGATCGCTCAAAAAAAAGGGGGGCAAGCCATCGACCAGCTTCGTGAAACTTGCCGCCTGGCACAAATGCCCAATATGTTCAATCAAGCCAAACAGGCAACAGGCTTACTCACCTCTCTCTACCAACAACAAAACAAAACCCGTCAAGCCATCCGCCAACTAATTTTGTTTAAACGAAACTTCCCAGGCCAACCCATCTTGCTCAACGGACAAACCACGTCAGTCGACATCTGGATGACACAACTCAAAAGCCAGCAAGTCCACCCTCAACCTCAAATCAAACTCACATGGCCCCTCACAACCACAACCATCCTCCAAGGCCAACGACTGGCCAGTCCCCAGACAACGCCTTCGCCGTTGCTCTTACTGCACGACCAACAGCTCACGCTGCATCAGAGCCAAACCCTCAAGCCTCTTTGGCATCGCTCCATCGCCAAAGGCACCGTCACTTTGCCTGCATCGAACAAGCAGCAAATACTCCTTTGGCTACAAGATCAAGGGCAGTTGGCTTGTCTGGATACGGAGACTGGACGGGATCTGTGGCCGACGTTGGACTTGGCGGGCCTGATTCAAAGCATTGCCAATGAACAACAGCAACAAGCTGCCAAGCCGTTGCAACAGCAGCAGTGGATGCACATGATGAATCCCAACGGTTTGGCAGTGGTGAAGGGGAAGATTCGTCCTGCACGTCATGAGCATGAAGGCAAGATCAAATTGGCGGTGGGCAGTCGGATCATTTGTGGTGCGGACCGAGCTGGCCGGGTGGGGGCGATTGACCGCCAAACGGGAACGGTTTTATGGACCCGGCTGTTTCCAGTGGATCAATTACAAACTCTCAAAATTGAAGAAGATGTGCTTCTGATTGGCGGACGGGTGGGGTTGCCTTATGACTCGCAAAGCCTTTGGATCGTTGCAGTGGATCTGATCACAGGCCAACCGCTCATGAACCCCTTAGAAGACAAAGGCGAACTACTCTGGCTGGGCTTTGCTGATGAACAAACCCTGGTGTACGCCACCAGTCAAGGCGTGCAAGCTCATGGTATTTATACCGGTGAAGTGCGGTGGCGTTTACGGACCCAATCACAACCGCTGATGGCCTCTGACCAACGGCTCGTCTTGCGTAATAGACAACACCAATATGACGTCATTGATCTCACGACAGGCAAACGGATTCAATGGCGTGATGGGCAATCTCGCCCCATGTCCACCCCAAGCCTCTCCATCGAAGCAGGTCAATGGTTCATGCTTGATACCGGAAATTTAACTGCCAGAAGCCCCCAGGGCCAAGTGCTCTGGCGTGATGCGATCTCTCTGGCGGACAAACAACTCCTCGCTCAACAATTCAGCGAACGCTATGTGGTGGTCTTGGCAAAATCACAGAAGACTCACCATCTCTTTTTGCTTCAACGCCAAACCGGACGGCTGATATGGGAAAAGCAACTGAACCTTGAGCCTCAACTCACAGAACCCCAGCTAAGCCTCCGAGACAATCAAATCATCCTCAGTACGCAGACCCAAACTTGGGTTTTTACAAAATAAGTCGCATTGCGTATTTTTGTTGCACGTTGAGAGTTTGATCAAGTCTTGTCAATTCAGTCTCTGCGAATAACCATTCGTACGCGTTTTTTGGGAGTTGATATCAATCGCAAACGAATCGCCTGTAGGGGAGATCGCTGATGCGGTTTATTTGATAGCGCGTTATGAATTCATCTGTCGCGTTTTAAAGAATCCGACTCTTCGGCCCCCGGGGGACCTCAGAATTCGGCTTTGTCAAAGCAGCAAGCTCACAGCTCATGCATCTGCTAAAATACAGAAAATGCTTTATAACAGTTCGAGAATTTCGTACCGTTTGGTCCCTCGGGGCAGGTCTACTTTGACGATTTCTCCCACGCGGGCTTTCATCAAAGCTTCGCCCATGGGACTGTTGGCGGAGACTTCGATTTCATCTGCATCAAAGTTGCCTGACATTTCTCCCACGAGTTTGTAAAGGTCTTCATCGTCATCCGCTAGATCACGCAATTTGACCGTTGCTCCTACAAAAACCATGTCTTCGGGAATGTCATCGACATTGGCGACCTTGGCGTGTTTGAGACGTTCGGAAATGCGTCGAATTTCTGCTTCCTCTAAGCCCTGTTCATCACGGGCTGCGTGGTATTCTGCATTTTCCTTCAAGTCGCCCATGGCACGAGCCTCGGCAATGCGTTTGATCACCACAGGCCGATGGGCCTTGAGCTGTGCCACTTTATCTTCGAGCCGTTGTTTGTCGTCAGAGGTTAAAAAATCCATTTGACCAATCCTCCATCATGTCGATGCTATCAATTGCAATAAGCCCACAGGCTTATTGGTGACTTACCAATCTTGAGTTGATCCATTTTATCACAAACTCAAAAACCCCAAAATAATATGCTTAGCATATCAAATTTATTATTTATAAAAAAACCCAATCAAACGGTTGTTCACAGCAAACGCTTCATGGGCCAAGGCTTTTATTTTACAAGATTGACCGTTTCGCTCAGCGGATGGGCAAAACGATGCATCACGTCAAATGCAGTGGTGAGCAAACGCAAAGACCGAGGCAACGATTCATCGGCAGGCCAAGCCCATTGCCGAACTTCAGTACGACCATCAGCTTGCTGAAACACCACACGGTAATAAGTCTGAGTCATGTCAGGCTTCTTGGGAAACCCAAGCCGTTCCTGCAACATCCATTTGGGATCAGACACCAATGTGCGAACGTGATGGATCAAACGATTGTCCACCTGTTCAGGGTAAATCTGGCCATCGAGATCAATCAACGCCGCCTGCCCGGTGGTCAGGTCCAACACCATTTTCTGATGATCTACCAGTTGCGTCTCTTTGGCAACAACCCCGTCGCCTAAAACGTCTGCACGACGATAGACCACTGCCTGTACAGGCTCCAGAGTCTTGGGCCATGGCGGAGGCGATCCCAGCGTGCGCGTCATCACCACCAAGACGGGGTTGATCTGTGAGGGAGGCTTAATCACCCACCAGTTCCCGACTTTAAAGTGATATTTATCACGCAAGGTATAGCCTGCCCCGCGATAGTTCCACGCAAAGGGGTTGACTTGATTCCAGCCTGATTTTGTTTTCGGGCTTGCTGAAGTGGTTGTAGAAGGGGCTGCTTGTTGACCGGCACAACCAGTCAAAACAAGTGCCACGCATCCAATACCGATCCATTTACAGAATAATCGCATCAATAGAGAAGCCTGCCTCTCTGGCTGTTCTTGTTTATTGATTCAGTACATCAATTTGCTGAGGTTCCATTACCTGCAGCTTCAAGGCACTATCATAGCGGGCTTCACCGACGATGCCCACCACTTGGCCAAGATGTTTCACCCACAAAACATCTTTTTTGCTAACTCGAACATAATACAGGGTCACCCTTGTATCTGCTGGATTCACCAAACGATAGAGCCTTGGCAAGCTCGTGCCATCATAGACAGAACTGGTTAACAACTGCCCCACCACATCGTAGTTCTGGTTGACTGGTGATGCCACGGGCGCAGAAGGCGCAGCTTGAATCTGGATCGATCCCTGAGCATCGGTGATGCTGTTCAGCGCTTGCGCCAAGCTGGCATCCCGTCGCAATTGCGCCAAACGTGCTGCGACGATTCGTTGATCGCCGATGGGCAATCCCTTGATGCCCACCAGTTTTTGATAGGCCTTGATCAAGGCATCAAACGGCCGTTTGTCTAAAGACATTTGATGGGCATCGATCATGCTTTGTTCGACATCCTTAAGAGCTTGGCTTTTGGCTTTGAACCGCATTCGGTCGCTGCCAGCAAGTGCCGGAGGCAAAACTTTGGGGGTTGTCGATACTTTGGGTGCAACCGGGGGAACCGGGGGAGCCGGGGGAGCCGGGGGAACCGGGGGTGTTGAAACCACCACGGGCAATGTTGTGGGGACCGGTTTCACCACTGCTGTGACGGAAGGCTTTGTCGTCACCACGGGCAGACGTTTCACCGCAGGCTTCGCTGATGCAGTCACCCCTGGCAAAGGTCGGCTGATCCGAATGGGACGTGGTGTTGCAGATGGAACCGAAGTTTTAGGCGCTGGGGAGGCCACCGGGGGGACCGGGGGTGCCGGGGGTGCCGGGGGTGCCACTACAGGGAGCGTGGCCTTGGCGACGGGCAGAGGTTTGGTTACAGGGCGAACGGATGGAACGACTTTGCCTGTCACGGGCCGAGTTGTCGCAAGGGTCAAGGGCTGCGTGGTGGGCTTTGGAACAATCGCCTTGGTGACTTTCACTGCGGGAAACGTGGTTGGCAAAGCGGGTGTTTTTACAGCAACCGGGGCAACCGGGGGAGCCGGGGGAGCCGGGGGAACTGGGGTAAATTTCGCAGGTTTGATGGCACTGATCGGGATATAC
The DNA here is from genome assembly GCA_024279865.1 of Planctomycetota bacterium. Classification (GTDB taxonomy): domain Bacteria; phylum Planctomycetota; class Phycisphaerae; order Phycisphaerales; family Phycisphaeraceae; genus JAJRRC01. The sequence goes on from JAJRRC010000050.1 coordinate 15,076, forward strand.
ACATACGCGCCTTTGGGTGGAATAATTTTGTAATACCAGCCCTCTTCGCCCACGATTTTGACGATGTCACCCTTAAGCAAATTAACCTGGCGTCGAAAGCTATCGCCGGGTCCGTTGAGGCTTGCGCTTTTCACAGCGGCCCGGGTTTTATTCACGATCCCGGTTTTGCCATCACCCTTGGCATCGACAAACGCGCGGGAGACGTAGCTGTAGACCCCCTTGGGTGGCAGGATTTTGTACCAGTCGAAAATCTTTTCATCGACATGGACCGTCGCCCCCTTAGGCAATTTCCCTACCACATAATAAGCGGTTCCCGCCCCAGCACGCACTGCGACATGGTCTTCAATGACCATGCCTGGGAAGGGATAAGATGATTGAGCAAATGCTGGCGTTAACCAAAGCAAGCCCATTCCAAAAAAACATAATTGCAGGATGCCTATCCTGCCTTTGCCGCCCGCTGATCGCATGGTGTGCCTCCGTTGATCGTCCGGAAAATAATTAAAACTCAGATATATCATCACTGTCTTGATGCGTCAAAATAAGAACGCACAAGCCAGTATACTGGACAACCATGATCCCAGCATCACCTTTGGTCACAGTGGCCCCTGACGGGGCAGAAAACATAGCCCTCCACACCCGTGCCAATGCGTTGGCGACACAATTAAATCTCCCGCTGGGATCTCATGGACAGTTCGTTTTGACGGTGACTGTGACTCATTTGGAACTACGACTTGAAAATGACCGGGGGCTGCCTGTCTTTTGTGATTTAAGCAAAATTGACGTGAAATCTTCCGTCGGCCGATCGCTGAAACAGCCTCTGGCCAAAGCCCTTGGCATCAAGCGGCGATCCGATCCGCCGTTGCGTGTTCTTGATGCGTGTGCAGGGTGGGGCGAAGATGCTTGGCTGATGCTGGGACTAGGCTGCTGTGTCCAAGCCATCGAACGTCATCCCATCATGGCGGTGCTGCTTGAGGATACCCTGATGCGTGCAGTCGAGGGTGATCCCCAGCTCGCGTCACGCGTAACGGTGACTTCAGCGGATGCCATTACGCAGATGCAAGCGGGGACCCTTGAGCGGCCGGACATTGTGTATCTGGACCCGATGTTCCCCACCGGCCGTAAAACAGCGCCCAAGAAAAAACTTCGCGTCATTCGTGAGTTGGTCGGCGACGATCCGGACACGACCGATCTCTTCGAAGCTGCCAAGCAAATCGCTGGCCGTCGCGTGGTGGTCAAGCGCCCCCCCAAAGCACCCTTTCTCGCAGGTGCGACCCCCGTGGTCAGCCATCGGGGTAAGGGCGTTCGCTACGACGTCTACCCGCAACTATAAAAAAAAACGATTCGAGCATTTTGCATTCATACTTACTGCTTTTGACTAGATGGGTCGTTTAAAAAGTAGCCACACGCTGTTAGCGTGCGCGTCTAGGGGGGGGCAAGAAATAAGGCAAAGTGCTCTAAATCCAATGGTCACATTTGGAAAGAATCCGACGCTTCGGAAGACCTCAGCGTTCGGCTTGAAAAACTGTTGCATTTACTGCGTTTTGGCAAACGCGCCCCGGGCGCAAGTTAGCGTGCGGTTATTTCTTGCACAAAACATCCATTGAAAGATGGTTCAAATAAATATGAAACATAATAAAACCCTTCACCGATCCATGCCCTAAAAAAAAGCACGCCTACAACGCATTGAATACATGGTAGGCGTGCGACTTTTTTTAATTTGACGCGGATTACTCAGCTTTGGCTGCGTTTTCGACAACCTTGCGTCCCATGAGCAAGATCGGCGACGCAATCGCAATCGAACTGTAGGTACCGACCACCACACCAATCAAGAGGCAGAAGGCAAAGCCATGCACCCCGTCGCCGCCAAAGATGTAAAGGGCCCCCACCGCCAACAGCGTGGAAATGGAGGTCATCACGGTTCGGCTCAAAGTCTGATTAATCGAGTCATTGATAATCCCAGGTGTTGCCTCGGCAAGACGGCCACGGTTTTCACGAATACGGTCAAAAACCACAATCGTATCGTTGAGTGAATAACCCACAATGGTCAGCAAAGCTGCCACCACCGCCAAGTTGATCTTAAAGTCACTGAGCAACAAGGTCGTTCCAAAAGCAGTATCAAATACATAATAACTCAAGGCCAACAAGCCCAAGGTAATCGTCACATCGTGGACCAACGCCACAATCGCCGCCAAACCATAAGACAACCGTCCAAATCGCAACCAGATATAAGCCACCACCGCCAGCAAACTCAAGACCATGGCCTGGATCGCTTGGGTTTTCATTGTGCTCGAAACCTGGCTTGAGAAACTCGACACGCTGCCGAGCGTGGTATCACGAACCAACGCATCTCGAATCAGATGCCATTCGGTGGTTGCAAGGCCCGCTACGTCTTCTGAAAAGGCGCCCGGATCATCCACATAGTTGGTAGCTTCGTCGCGGCTCACCACGACCACCGATTTGTACAATGAATCTTTGCTTGAGCCTCCTTTAGACTGAGCAAGTTCCAAACCGATGACTTCAATTTCACGATAGTTGAGCTTCTCATAAGCAGGCTGCAATCGCATCCGTTTGATGCGGGCTTCTAAATCTTTTTCCGTGGCAGGTGGGTCCAGTTGATCCCAAACCACCGCAATCCCGCCGATAAACGGACTCACATCGTCATCAACCGGCCGATTGATATTGTCCCCAAGACGAGCCTGATTCACGACAAATACAGGGGCTTCGCCAACTTGCTTGGCCTCCATTTTGTCAAAGGCAAGAGGACGTTCCTGATCCAACACATCCGAAAATGCTTCTTTAATGGCACGGCTCACCGCAGAACTATCCTGAATCAATGTCTGAACGGAAAAACCCGATGCCTCATGACCCCGGGCCTCACCCACCGTCACGACGCGAGCTTTGTCACCCGCCAATTCAGGCATTCCAATCTTGACCGATTCAGTGGTCAAACGTTCGCGAACTTCCTTGAGTGATAGAATCTCACCTTTTTTCAATTCAAAGCTGACTTCCGTACCACTGCGGAATTCAATATCGAGCATGTTGCGACCACGCTGATAAACCGCAGACAAACCAACCACGATCAACAACAAACTAACGACCATAAAAGAATGTCGCTTCTGGATCCAGTCAATGTTTGGACGAAGTAATTTTCGAAGCGCAGGAACCACCGTCGGCAACATCGGCAAAGACTTGGGCTTGGCCACGCGAAGCCAAATTTCCATCACCACCCGTGTGCAGAACAGCGATGTGAACAAGGTCGCCACAATACCAATACCCAACACCAAGGCGAAGCCTTTGATTTCGGTCGTTGCGGTATGGTAAAGCACCATACAGGTAATCAGCGTGGTGATATTCGCATCGATAATGGTGGAAAACGCTTTGCTATAACCACGTCGAATGGCCACGAGCATTTGTTCGCCTGATTCCATTTCTTCACGAATACGTTCAAAGATCAGCACATTGGCATCGACCGCCATGCCAATGGTCAGCACAATGCCCGCAATACCAGACAGCGTAAAGGTCGCCCGGAGCATCGCCATGACCCCCAGGATAATGACCATATTCGCCATCAATGCGACGACGGTGATAATGCCACCAAAGAAGTAGTAAAGGACCATAAACACCGCCACGACTACCAATGATAAGATGGACGCTTTCATCCCCGAATGGAGATTGTCCTGTCCCAGTTGTGGGCCTGTGGTTTTGATACTGATGGGGTTTTCACTCACACGTGCTTGGAGAGCACCTGCGTTGAGGGTGCGGATGAGGTAGTTCATTTCTGAAGCGCCAAAGCCGCCAGACCCGCCGCTGATAATCCCGGACCCATGAATTCGGTCTTGAATGTTCGGCGTAGAAATCACGTGGCCATCCAAACAGATCGCCATCGGCTCACCTTTGTGATTGCCTGTGAGTTCTGCCATAAGCGAACCGCCCACGGAGTTGAGCCGGAAGGAGACTGCGGGGAAGCCGTTGCCATCGCGATCTGGAAACGCGCGGGTCAATTCCCAGCCTGCTTGGGAAGGGGTCAGGCTTGTATCTTGTGTATTGCCTAGCAAAATATAATATTCGCCGTTGTATTCTTGGCCGATCAGACGCTGGCTGGCAAAGTAGGCCACAGGGTTTTCTTCAAGTTGGGCACGGGCACGACTCGTCTCGGCAAAGCTGATGTTGCCGTTATCATCACGGTCACACATCAACCAACGATAGGGTTTCTCTGAACCAGAACGGGGACCTTTTTCAGAAAGTTGTGTGCGATAGCTTTGAGCGTCTGGCAGGTCCGGCCGCGGGGCGATCCGAAACTCCAACACACCCGAACCACGCAACAATGCAATCAGGTCTGCCGGGTCATCCAGTGGCCCCTTCACCTCTTCATAGGCAGCATAAGCATCCGCCACCGCTTGAATTTGCGTGGCACGTGAAACAGACTTGGCCTTAAGTGCTGACAAGGCTTTGGCGCGAGGTGAAATGGTTTCGTCTCGGCCGGGGACATTGGGCAACTCAAGGATTTCCCGGAATTCCGCAGGCTGAACCGATCCCCGCAGAGCCAATTCCATCGCTTGGGCATAAGCGTTTTGAGCATCACGAAGCGCGCGACCTGCGTCGAGCATCTGATTCACCAACGAGAGTTTGTGTTCCGTGCGTTCTTTGCGAATCGCGGCATCAGCGTCAGCAGGTAATTGACGCAACGCCAAATCCGCTTGCCTAAGCGACTGCTCCAAAGCAGCCACGGGCGCTTTAATTCCAGCCAACAGGTCATAGGCCTGAGCCAGGGCTATCAAGGTTTCAATTTGGATCGTGTCGGAATTGCCTAGCTTGGCCAGTTCTGTTTGACGTATTTCTGTGGGCAATTGCAACAAACGGTTGAGGTGACGTTGGGTAAAATTTTCCTCAGTCAAAATATCCAGCTCAGCAAGATAGGCTTTGCGTCGTTTTTTGGTTTCTTCAGACGCAAGGGCCATTTGAATCTCAAAGCGATTGCCTGCAAGCCTTCGCCAGATGAGGTTTCGAATCCCTTGGGGATCGACTCTTTTTTTCAATGAAGCGATCACTTGGTCCACGGCCGTGCGTGCGTCCATTTTTTCAGGCACATCCACCTGATACACCAAAGTCGTACCACCAGCAAGGTCTAGGCCTGGCTTGAGCTTGCGTTGGGGTGGATAAAGCATCAAAGCGCAGAGAACCAGCACTACAACAATACTGATCGGCTTCCAGAGAGGGAGTTTGTCGTCCATAAGAGAATTAGCTCAAACTAAATGTAAAATTGAAAGTTAAAAGACAAATGCAAAAGCAAGTCCCAAACAAAAAGCCAGTCTATTTAGCTGTCTTTTTCTTCGACTTTGGCTTGAATTGCACTACGGGTGAATTTTATTTTTGTATTGGAGTTTTCGTCCACCTTCACGATAATTTCGTTATCGCGGATTTCGACGATAGAGCCAAGGATGCCGCCGATGGTCTGAACTTTGTCGCCCTTGGAAAGCGTGTTGAGAAGTTCTTTACGCTTTTTCTTTTCCTTGGATTGACTGCGAAAGGTCATAAAGATCATCAGACCCATCAGAGCCAACAAGACCATAAAAAATTGGCCATCACCAAAAGGGCCTTTGTTCGGATTTGATGGCAACGGCTGATCGGCACCACTGCCATCAGTGGTGGTCAGCGCGGTGGTCTGATCGACCGGTGTAGGAGCCAGCGATTCAGTCGCGGGTTTCTGATTTTCCTGGGCCAAAGTCAATGTAAAGTTCATCATGTTTCTAAATTCCTAAATTACTAATTTCAGTTCACTCACTTGCCACCGGCCAACGCTCAGTGACCAAAGACCAGCCATTGTCGGCAATAGCACGTCGAATGTCCAATAGGAACCGCTGGAAATGGCGCAAATTATGCAAACTCACCAAAATGGGACCTAGCATTTCCTTGGCCATGAACAAATGACGTAAATAACTACGGCTAAACCCACCCCCACAGGCGGCACAATCACAAGCTGGATCAATCACCGAACCATCACGGGCAAAACCGGCATTTCGCAGCCTCATCTGGCCCGTCGGGGTAAAGGCATTGGCGTTGCGAGCGTTCCGCGTAGGCAGCACACAATCGAACATATCCACGCCTGCCTGGACGGCCACGAGAATATCCCGTTCATACCCGACCCCCATCAAATAACGGGGTTTATCGGCAGGTAACTGGGGAGCGGTGTGGCGAACCACTTTCTTTAACTGCTCAAACCCCTCCCCCACCGCCACGCCACCAATGGCATAACCAGGCAAATCATGGGCGCAAACCGATTCAACACACCACGTTCGCATCGCTGAATCAGTCCCCCCTGCACAATGCCAAACAATGCTTGGTCAGACTTACGAGCATGGGCCCCAACACAACGGTCAAGCCAGCGGGCCGACCGTTCACAAGCGATCTTTACACGCTTTTCATAAGCTTCGACCCCGGCCACCGCATGACGGACTGGACCGTTGGAATATCCGGAACCTTCTACTTCCGGGGGAGGCGGGCAATCGTCGAAAGCCATGATGATGTCCGCGCCCAGTTCATTTTGAACCTGCATGGATCGCGCGGGAGTTAATTCGTGCATCGAGCCATCGAGATGACTTTTAAACGTGACTCCATCTTCATTTATGCGGTTTGTGTCTGACAGGCTAAAAACCTGAAACCCGCCAGAATCGGTCAGGATCGGGCCATCCCATCGCCCCCAGGCGGGTAGTCCGCCCATCTCGGCGACCAGGTCAGAGCCGGGCCGCAGCATCAGGTGATAGGTATTGCCAAGGATAATTTCAGCACCCGTCTGGGCCACGCTATCGGGAAGCAAGCCTTTGACTGTCCCCTGCGTTCCCACAGGCATAAACGCGGGCGTCGCGAACGAGCCATGGGGCGTGGTCACCCGCCCTAGGCGTGCGGCCGTGGTCGAATCCTGTTTTTGAAGTTCATAAGTTAAAGCTGTCATGCGGCACATGATAACTGATCCGCATCAAAAGCGATGAAACACGCAAAACATCTTCAAAATCTCATCTGAAAAGGACGCACGCCGGAAAATTGACTGGGTTTTACCTAAGTCTGTAGAGGTCTCTTGTTTGGGGACGCTGCGAACGCACTTTGCGTGGTTTGCCCCCCGGACGCGCACGCAGTATGCGTGCGGCGATTGTTCAAACGACCCACCTAGTCAGAAACGGTAAGTATTGATGCAAAATGCTTTGGCCTTGCGTTATCACAACGCCGAGTCCCAAACCGAAAGTAAAGGGCTGGATCTCTCCCCAATAGTTCGCTTGGAGAGCTTCCCCGAAGAATTAAATCTCTTGAATTTCCGTGACCTTCGCGGAGATCAACTTCTCGAGCTGGCCTTCATACTTTTTGAGCAAGGTCTGAATTTCATCCTTGGCATCAGCAGCTTGGTCTTCACTGACGTGCTGGGTTTTGTCTTTTTCAGCTTGGTCGATCTGCTTGTTGGCATCACGACGGGCATTGCGGACAGCCACTTTGGCTTGTTCACCCATCTGTTTGACCGAGGTGATGAGCTGATTGCGACGGTCGCCTGACAAAGAAGGAATGTTCACGCGAATGGCTTTGCCTTCGCCGACGGGGTTAAGACCCAAGCCTGCATTTTGAATCCCTTTGAGCATAACCTGCACGGAGCTGGGATCAAACGGCTTAATCAACAATTGCGTGGGCTCTGGCACGGAAACGATGGCCAATTGGCGTAATTCTGTGGGTGAGCCGTAGTAGTCGATCTTGATAAACTCGATGAGGCCTGTCGAAGCGCGGCCGGTGCGCACGCCACGCAACTCATTTTTGAGGTAGTCGACAGATTTCTCCATCGCGTCTTCAGCTATTAAAAGTGATTCATCCAAATCCATTGCTATACCTCACTACTTTGACGTTACGTCGTGACTGACCCGAGTCCCATGCGCGATCCCACTGGCGACCTCGGCAATATGCCCAGGCTTCTTCATATTGAACACAATAATAGGAATGTTGCGTTCCATGCACATGCTGAACGCGCTTAAATCCATAATTTTGAGCTGTTGATCGATGGCCTGCTTGAACGTGATTGTATCGTAACGGACCGCATCCTCATGCACATTGGGGTCTTTGTCGTAAATGCCATCCACCTTGGTGGCTTTGAGCAAAATATCTGCCCCAATTTCCGTTGCACGCAAAGCAGCAGCCGTATCGGTGGTGAAATAAGGATTTCCCGTCCCGGCGGCAAAAACCACAATGCGTCCTTTTTCCAGATGCCGAATCGCTCGACCACGGATAAAGGTCTCTGCCACGGAGCTTAAGTCTATCGCGCTGAGCACCCGGGCTGGATAGCCCATTTTGTCGAGGGTTTCTTTAAGAGCCAAGGCATTGAGAACGGTCCCCAACATGCCCATGTAGTCGGCGGTGGACTGATCAATATGTCCTTGCTGGGCCAACGTGGCGCCACGGATAATGTTGCCACCCCCCACCACCACTGCCAGCTCCACCCCTGTTTTAAGGGCGGCTGCAATTTCATTGGCAATCACTTGCAATTCATCGGAATCAATTCCAAAGCCTCCGGGCTTACAGAATGCTTCACCGCTGATTTTGAGTAAGACTCGTTTGTAATGTGGGGTATTCTCTGTCACCAATGCACCTTCCTGTGACAAAACGCCAAACAGTCGTTTCATTGAACGCCATTCTGATGATTTCGTCAAATAACCCAAAGGGCAAACAGAAAGCAAATGGAGCTTACATCAGGCCTCTTGAAAATATTGGAAGGTCAACCTTGGCGGCCTTGCACGTAGGCGGCTGTCAGTTTGTGGCGTGGCTGTTCAAAAATTTGCTCGCATGGCCCCGTCTCAATGAGCTGCCCGCCACGCCCCTCGTCACTCGCCCAAAAAACGCCCACATGGTCGGCAATTCGCTGAGCTTGAGCCATGTTATGCGTCACCACCACCAAGGTGTAACACGAACGAAGCTTGCGGATCAATTCTTCCACCCGACCTGCTGCAATGGGGTCCAAAGCACTACAAGGCTCATCCATCAACAAAACTCGAGGCTTCAACGCCAACGCCCGAGCGATGCACAAACGCTGTTGCTGGCCTCCGGACAAAGTTAGTGCAGAGCGGTGCAGTCGATCTTTGACCTCGTCCCAGAGCCCGACATCCCGGAGAACTTCTTCGACAATTTCATGTCGTCGATGGCGTTTGATCCCTTGACTGATCAGGGGTAATTCAATATTCCGGGAGATCGACAATGCAAAAGGGTTGGGCTTTTGAAAAATCATGCCCACTTGTCGCCGCAGTGAAATTATATCCGTCGTCGGCGACATCACATCGAATTCATCCATGAAACATTGGCCTGTCACCCGACTGGTCGGGACCATCTGCACCAATCGATTCAAACACGTCAACAAACTTGTTTTGCCACAGCCAGATGGACCGATCAAGGCAGTGACCAAGCCTGCTGAAAACTCCATGGAAACTTTGTCCAGAGCTTGATGGTCGCCATAAAAAACACTCAAATCGGTCACCGTCATCGACGCAGGCTGCAAGATACAAGCCGCTGGGTTTGACATACACGTCAACGGCAACGAGGGTGATGAAACAGAAGTTGTCTGAGAGGTAATTGGATTCATGTGTAAATCAATCTCCTGCCGAGCCAGCGGCCGATGAGCCGATGGGTCAGGCTATTGAGTAGCCAAAGAATGATCAGCAACACCAAGGCAGTGGCACAGGCATTGGCTTCGCCGCCTGGCACGTTCATGGCCAAATCGTAAATATGGACGGACAAGGCTCTGCCTGAATCATGCACAGACTCAGGCATCCGGTCGACATAGCCACTGGTAAAAATCAACGCGGCCGTCTCCGCCAAGGCTCGCCCGATGCCCAGCACCAAGCCCGCCGCCAAGCCTCCGGACGCGGCAGGCAAGATCAATGTCACCCACGTTCGGATCGGCCCCATCCCCAAAGCAGCACTGGCGTGATGAACCTCCTGAGGAACCGAACGAATCGCCATCTCCATCGTGCGAATCAGAATCGGCAACGCCATGCACGCCAACGTCAAGCCGCCGGACAAAATGGAAAATCCCATTTTTAAATAAACACAGAAAAACGCATTGCCAAACAAACCAAAAACAATCGAAGGCACACCCGCCAAGACATCCAAACTCCGCCTCACCAAAATGGCGAACAACGTTTGACGCTGCGTCTGCGCCAACAACACCGCCGAGGCCAAGCCCAACGGGACCGATGCTGCTAGACAGACCCCTAAAATCATCAACGTCGAAATCAAAATCGAAAAAATCCCGCCCTCGCGGCCGGCGTTCTGTGGCAACTCCGTCAAAAAAGACCAACTCAATTGACCCGCCCCCAGACGAACCAATTGCCAAACCATCGCAAGAAAAACAAACGCCACCACCCCCGCAGCCGCATAGACAAAGACGCGCACCAATCGATCCCAAAAGAGACCCCGTTGATCCACCAACGCATCAAGGTTGAGGCCTTGGTCTAATATACTTGGCACATTTTCAGCCATGGGACCCCTCCTGTGCCGCTTGAATATGATGGCCTATCCAGACCAACACCACGACCAGAGACATCAGGATCAACCCACTGCCAAACAAGGCTGCTCGGTGTAAGTCCAACGCAAAGCCCATCTGCAATGCGATGTTGGCGGTCAACGTCCGCACCGGGTCAAACACGCTGCCTGGGAACTGCACCACATTGCCACAGACCATCAAGACGGCCATGGTTTCTCCAATGGCTCGACCGGTTTGCAGAACCACCGCGGTCATCAAGCCCGGCATCGCATTGGGCAGCAGCACTTTTCCAATAATATGGGTGCGGGTCATCCCAAGTGCCACCGAAGCTCGAATATACTCCGCAGGTACGCTAGCGATTGCCGTCTCAGCCAGCAAGGCCACCGTCGGCAAAATCATCATGCCTAGAATTAAAATCCCAGCCAACAAACTCGCCCCCGGCGGTTGATACCGGCCAATCAAAGGAACCAACACCACCGCCCCCCACAACCCAAAAACCACCGAAGGAATCCCCGCCAACAATTGAATCACATGACGGTAAGGAGATGCCAGCCAACGCGGGGCATAAAACCGCATGAACAACCCAATCGCCAAGCCCACCGGAGCTGCCAGCAGAATCGCGCCTCCGGCGACAAACACCGTCCCCAACAACATGGCCGTCATGCCAAAGGACGCACCGCCGACTTGTTCGGTTGGATTCCATGTCCCGTCAGAGAACAATCGAAGCACACCCACTTCGCTCAAGGCAGGCCACGCTTGCTGGATCAAGAATCCCAAAATGAGTATCACGATCAAACCGCTCAGCAGAGCTGAGATTTGAAGGGGAAGTTTCCCAAGTTGGGATTTCCATCGTGATGCTTGCCGTTGTTTCATTTGTACAGGGAGATTCTGGGTCTGAATATACCAATCGCGATTGCGTTTTCCCGTTTTCTTATGTACGCATCAGCTTGTTTTAAGCGTTCAAACGACTTTCATCGCGGGAAAATTTATACCCGATGGGTATCGTTCAAAAAAAACCATAAAGGATTTGCCTCTGGGCAAAAACCATTTCTTTCAGTGGATCGGCACATAGTGAAAATCTTTGACTAGGTCATCGACTTCGGTGGATTGGGTAAAAGCAATAAAGCGGACTGCCCATTCTGAGGGCTGGTTCGTGGTGATCAGGTTCAAGGGACGACCAAACGGATAACGTTTTTGTTGCACCGCTGCCGTGGTCGCAGGCACGCCTTCTAAGGGCAATAGTTTTAAGGGCGTCCCGTGCTTTTCTGCATATTCTGCCGCCCCGATGGAGACGTAACCGAGGGCATCGGGATTCCCGGCCACGAACTTAATTCCTTGTTCATTGTCTCCGATGATGACGGAGGGTTTGACTTGTGTATTTTTCAACTTGAAGTATTTGAGAAATAGTTCCAAGGTGGAATGGCCTTCTGCTTTGTGGACGATGACAATGGAACGATCTTTGCCGTTGAAAGTTTTCCAGTTGGTGATTTTCCCTGTATAGATTTGAATGATTTGCTGGCGTGTCAACGCCGCCACTGAATTGCTTTTGTGAAGGATGATGCCGATGCCGTCATGGGCGATTAGAAAAGATTGCATATCTTGTTCGGAAGGTTTGAGGTCTCGTGAGGCCATGCCGATGTCCGCCAAGCCTTCTCGCGCATCACGCACCCCGCGTGAGGAGCCACCTGTTTGAACATTCACACGAACTTCTGGATGCAAAGATTCAAAACGTTTGCCTATTTCTGCCACCAATGGCGCAACGGTACTCGACCCTGTCAAAACCAGCTTCACTTGGGTTGTTTGCTGACTTGAAGCCTCGCTGCACCCCGTGAGTAGGATCATCCCGGCAAACAACATCAATCCCAAAACCAACATCCCCGGTCGCAGTGAATTTTGCGTACTGAAAAAATTAAACATCACGATTTCCTTTTGTATGGATTGTTTTTTTCGATAGATCAAATGACAATTCGCAGCACCCCAGATTCAATGAATTGCATCCCCCGCCCCCGCCCCCGGTGCTGGTGCTGGTGCTGGTGCTGGCCACCTCATGGCTCAAGCGATACACCACGGACTTGCCTTGACGGTCCGCGTCAACGAGCGTTGCCTCACGCAACGTTTTTAAATGGTGGGAAAGGAGGCTTTGCTCAACCTTAAGCTGTTCAGCCAACTCATGCACATGACAAGGCCCAAGCATCAACAACCGCAATACCGCCAAGCGGGTTGGGTCTGCCAACACTTTTAACTGTTGGCCACATCGTTCTATTTCAAGTGGATCAGACGTGTTTTCTACCATCTTTATATTCTCCAAAAAATTGACTTGCACCGCCCCCAATCCAGCCACGCCCTTCACGCCACGCTGAGCCAATCTTAACTATAACATGAATACCTATTCATATGAATGCTCGTTTATTCCTCGAATCTCAAAAAAAATCAAAAAGGGTTCCGCTTCGACACGGAGTTGGTTACCATGCCGCTGACAGGTCTCATCCCGATGCCTTGATGTCATAGACTGTGGACAAAGTAAATTCAGAAGTGTGATTTTGGTTTCCCCTTTTTTCAAAAGAAACAATGCTATAAAAAAATTTATCATGACGGATATGGAAGGCTCCGCAGGCGTTTTGACCCACGATGAGCACCCTTCGAGCCTTCTCGAACTGATACAGATGCCTTATACGCCGATCAAATAACCTCGACAAACATTTTTTTTGACCTTGCCCAACACCCAAGGCCCCTGATGAATATAATGAAGCCAAACACTTTCTTTTCATCAGGGGCAATTTATCATGGCAAACACTTCGGCCCAATCAGGTCCTAAAATCCTCATCGTCGGCGGCGTTGCAGGCGGAGCCTCCACCGCAGCACGAGCCCGCAGACTCAGTGAAAACGCACAGATCATCATGTTCGAACGAGGCCCACACGTCTCATTCGCCAACTGCGGGTTGCCCTATTTCCTTGGCGGCGAAATCACCCAGCAAAGCAAACTACTTGTCCAAACGCCCCAAGCACTCTACGACCGCTTTCGCATCGATGTTCGAACCCTCAGTGAAGTGACCGCCATCGACCGAGAAGCAAAAGAAGTCACCATCTGCAACCTTCAAGACAAGCAAACCTATACCGAGTCCTATGACCATCTGGTCCTTTCCACCGGCGCGTCCCCCCTGGTCCCGCCGATCCCGGGCATCGGTAAAGAAGGTCAATTCACCCTGCGAAATGTGGTCGATACCGAACTCATTGACCAATGGATCAAAAACAAAAAAGCACAACGGGCCATCGTTGTCGGCGGTGGATACATCGGCCTGGAAATGGCTGAACAACTCCGCCATCGAGGCCTCGAAGTCGTCCTCGCCGAAGCACTCCCACAAGTTATGGCGCCCATGGATATGGAAATGGCCAACATCCTCCATCGCACCTTACGAGACCATGGCATCGAACTCCACCTAGGCGACCCCGTTGCCTCCTTCGAATCCAACGGCAACGGAACCACCCTCGTTACCCTTAAAAGTGGAACCCGACTCGGAGCGGACCTAGTCATCTTGGGCCTAGGTGTCAGACCTGAAACCAAACTCGCACGCGAGGCAGACCTCACCCTCGGCGAACGCGGCGGCATCCGCGTCAACGACCACATGCAAACCAATGACCCCGCCATCTTCGCCATCGGCGATGCCATCGAAGTACGCAACCGCGTCACCTCCCAATGGTCTCTGGTCCCACTGGCGGGACCCGCCAACCGACAAGGACGCATCGTCGCTGACAACATCTTCGGCCGCGACGCGACCTACAAAGGAACCCTCGGCACCGCAGTCCTGCGACTGTTCGAACTCTCCGCAGCCTGCACCGGTATCAACGAACGGACCTGCCAACAAGCAAACATCCCCTATGAAATTGTCCACCTGCATCCGAACCACCATGTGGGCTACTACCCCGGGGCCAAACCCATTGCCCTCAAACTGATCTTTGCCCCCGACACTGGCAAAATCCTCGGCGCCCAAGCCGTCGGTGAAAAAGGGGTCGACAAACGCATCGACGTCATCGCCACGGCCATCCTCGGAGGCATGACCGTAAATGACCTTGCTGAACTGGAATTGGCCTACGCGCCACCTTTCGGTGCAGCCAAGGACCCGGTCAACCTCGCAGGCATGGCCGCTCAAAATATTCTGGCGGGCGATGTCGCTGTCATGCAGTGGCATCAAGTCCAATCACTGGACCTTGAAAAAACATTGATCCTCGATGTGCGTGATGACCCTGAGCGTGCTGCGGGACATATCCCCAACACCATTCATATTCCCTTAAATAATTTGCGGGACCGACTCACGGAATTGCCCAAAAACAAACAAATTCTAGTTCATTGTCAGTCTGGTCAACGGTCGTATTATGCGTGTCGTATTTTGAGCCTTCATGGCTTTCAGTGCGCTAATCTCACCGGTTCATACAAAACATGGAAAATGGCACAGACAAACTGAACAATCAAATCCTTTGCCTCACGATGCAATGATTTTTCTTGTGAAGCGTTATATCTGCCATGAATAACAACCTCTCCTTAGGACGAATGGTGTGCGTGGTGGCTTTACTTGGCATGGTGCTGGTGTGCCCCGCCTTTGGCCAACGAGCTTCAGCACGCAACCGTTTTCTCAACATGGTCAAAGTCCACAAAAATCTTGAATATGCAAAAATCGATGGCCAATCGCTCAAACTCGACCTCTATTTGCCGAAAGAAATGAATAACCCACCACCACTGCTCGTCTGGATTCACGGCGGCGGCTGGATCAGCGGAACCAAAAAACATGTCAAGCGACCCGTCCTCAAACTCGTCTTAGAAGGATACGCCATCGCCAGCATCGACTATCGGCTCACGAACATCTCTTCACATCCTGACCAAATCCACGATTGCAAAGGAGCCATCCGCTGGCTCCGAGCCAATGCAAAAACCTACGGCTACGATGCCACACGCATCGGCGCAGGCGGGGGATCTGCCGGCGGGCATCTTGTCTTGCTACTGGGGCTCAGCCACGGCAACAAAACCCTCGAAGGAACCATCGGCGGCAATCTGGACCAATCCTCAACCATCCAAGCCATGGTCGATTTCTATGGACCCAGTGATCTCACCGCCCTTTGGGACCAAAAACAAAAACTAAGAGAACGGTTTGAAAATCACCCAAACCCACACCCATTACTCCAATCTGCCAGCCCGCTCACCCACCTCTCAAATGATGACCCACCCCTGTTAATCTTCCACGGCGACCAAGACCCCGTCGTCCCCGTCGAACAAAGTAAAGACCTTCATAAGCAATACCAACAAGCACACCTCCAATCCACCCTTCACATCTTCAAAGGTGCAGGCCATGGTGGAAAAGTCTTCCAAAGCGCAATCCCTTCGCGCATGGTCAAAGCATTCTTTGACCGCTACATTAAACAAATCAAAACGAATGAGCCTGCAAACTGATTGCAAAGATCATTGCGATCACCAAAAGCTCAGGGGCCGGGGGGGCTTAGGACTCGGCGTTGTGATCATCGCAGGTTAACTGTAATTCCTCACAACACCCCAACCCTGAACAAAGTAAAGAGGCCTATTCTAAAAAAACCACAAACACCAAAATTCACCAAAGAAAAACACACTAGGAATTGTGGAAGGATTTTAGGAGGAACTTCCGGGAAAACTTCCGGGGGAACTTCCGGGGGGGATGATTTTACGAGGTGTTTCGTGTAAAGTGTGCACGTTCTGTTAAAGAACTTAGCGGTCAAAGTGGTCTGGCCCGGTGGCGGAATCGGCAGACGCGACGGACTTAAAATCCGTTGACCATTATGGTCATGTGGGTTCGAGTCCCACCCGGGCCATTTTGACCCCCCCCGGAAGTTCCCCCGGTTCCCCCGGTTCCCCCGGTTCCCCCGGTTCCCCCGGGGAAGTGACCCACACAAAAGAAAATGAGACCTGCCAAATGCAAGAACTCTTAACGCAAGCGGTTTGTCTCACGCAATTGATTTTGCACGCAATGGCCCCGAGCATATCGCCCCGAACGTTCGCAAAGAAAATCCAACGCTTCAGAAGACTTCAGCGTGCGGCTTGGCCATTGCAGAATGATACCTCTGCCCCCCGGGGGCGCCTCTTCTGAGAGCCTTCTCTTACTGATCGCTGATTGCTGATAGCTGATTGCTTGAAAAACTGATACGATTTTCAAGATGAAACGGTTTCTTGATCGAGCGATGGCAGGCTGTCTGGTGATGGTCGTGGTCATCTATCGGTACACCTTGGGACTGTGGATGGGGGGGCATTGTCGGTTTACGCCTTCGTGTAGCCAATACATGCTCGACGCGGTGGCCAAGCATGGCCCTTGGCGTGGCGGATGGCGTGGGATCAAACGAATTTGCCGCTGCCATCCCTGGGGTGGCTGTGGTCACGATCCTGCCTGATTGTTTTGAACTTATCGCATGAAAGATTGATTGATGTCCTGGGTTAATATCGCATCTCATTTACCTGCCATGGCAGCGCAACAACCGGACATGATCGCGGTCCGATGCCCAAGTGGACGAGGCTACGCCAGCTATACCTACGCAGAACTCGAACAACGCAGCAATCGCGTGGCCTCAGGGCTAGCCGCCATCGGCATCGGCCGTGGCGTGCGGACAGTCCTGATGGTCAAGCCCAGTTTGGACTTCTTTGCTTTGGTGTTCGGCCTATTCAAAGTCGGCGCGGTGATGGTCTGCATCGACCCGGGCATGGGAACCAAAAACCTCGGCAAATGCCTCGCTCAAGCACAACCCCAAGCCTTCCTAGGCATTCCCAAAGCACAAATCGCCCGAAAAATGCTCGGTTGGGCTCGCAACTCCATCACCCAATCCGTCACCGTCGGCGGATGTGTGGGACAAACACTTGCCAAAGTCCAAGCCCTTGGCAATGATGCCCCCTACCTCACTCAAACCCAACCTCAGGAAACCGCAGCCATCCTCTTTACCAGCGGTTCCACAGGCATCCCCAAAGGTGTCGTCTATACCCATGAAAACTTCGATGCCCAGGTCCGAGCCTTGATCGATGCCTTTGACATTCAACGGGGCGAAGTGGACCTCTGCACCTTTCCTTTGTTTGCACTCTATGCCCCGGCCATGGGAATGAGCGCGGTCGTCCCCAAAATGGACTTCACAAAGCCAGGCTCCGTCACCCCCTCAAACATCATCAATCCCATCAAGCAATTCAACGTCACCAACATGTTCGGCTCACCTGCCCTGCTCAAGCGCGTGGGCCAATGGGGGCAAGCCCAAAACATCACCTTGCCCACACTCAAGCGGGTCATTTCCGCGGGCGCACCGGTTCCCAGTCGCGTCATTGAGCAATTTTCAACCATGCTCAACAAAAACGTTCAAATCTGGACCCCGTACGGAGCAACCGAATCCTTGCCTGTCTCGGTCATGGGCAGCCATCAAATTCTCCAGCAAACCGCAGCCCTCACCGACCAAGGACACGGCATCTGCATCGGCAAACCCGTTGCCAGCATCCAAGTCAAAATCATTGCCATTGACGACAACCCCATCACCACCTTGGATGAAGCTCAAGAACTATCACAAGAAAGCAATGCCCATAACATAACCTCTAAAACAGGGGAAATTTGTGTGAAGGGGCCGCAGGTAACAGCCTCTTACTTTAACCATCCCGTACCGACATCGCTGGCTAAGATCAATGATGCCGACGGCAGTTTCTGGCATCGCATGGGTGACCTCGGTTACCAAGACGAGCAAGGACTTCTCTGGTTTTGCGGTCGCAAGAGCCAGCGGGTCATCACCACAGATAAAACGTTTCACACCATCCCTTGCGAAGCCGTGTTCAACACCCACGACAAAGTTTTTCGCACCGCCTTGGTCGCTGTGGACCAACGCCCCGTCTTGTGCGTTGAATTAGAACCAGACCATCGCAAAGCATCTTCTGCCACACGTCAAAAAATTTCCCAAGAGCTACTGGCCATCGGCCAGCAGTTTGAACATACCCGTGGGATTAAAGACCTTTTATTTTGCAAAGCGTTTCCGGTGGACATTCGCCATAACGCCAAAATCGGCCGCGAACAGCTTTCAAGCTGGGCCAAAAGGCGGTTGCGATGAAAGTCTTGGTCACCGGCGGCGGCGGATTCCTCGGCAGCGCCCTCATCACAAAACTAATCGAGCAGGGACATGCCGTCCATGCCATCCAACGCGGACAATACCCCCACCTCCAAGATCAAGGCGTTCAATGTTTTGCAGCAGACTTGGCGAAAAACCAAGCTCTCATCGCCCAGGCAGTCCAAGGATGCGACACGGTTTTTCATGTCGCAGCCAAGGCAGGAGTCTGGGGTTCGTATGATGACTAT
Organism: Planctomycetota bacterium; assembly: GCA_024279865.1. Classification (GTDB taxonomy): domain Bacteria; phylum Planctomycetota; class Phycisphaerae; order Phycisphaerales; family Phycisphaeraceae; genus JAJRRC01. Next base: position 33,907 of record JAJRRC010000050.1, read on the forward strand.
TACAAATCCAATGTGCAGGCCACACGCCATTTGCTTGAAGCATCCCGTAACGCAGGCGTGAAATATTTTGTGTACACCAGTTCACCCAGCGTGGTCTTTGGGGGGACCGATGAATCAGGCATCACCGAAGCCACTGCCTATCCCAATAAATACCTCGCGTTCTATCCGCAGACCAAAGCAATCGCAGAACGAGACGTCTTGGCAGCCAACAAGCCCGGATTCGCCACGGTGGCCTTGCGGCCACATCTGATCTGGGGACCAGGCGACCGCCACCTTGTCCCACGTGTGATCAATCGCGCTCGGGCGGGCAAGCTCAAACTCGTCGGGCCAGGGGACAACCTCGTCGACTCAACCTATATCGACAATGCGGTTCACGCCCAATTACTCGCAGCAGAATACCTCTTGACCCGTGGCCACGAAGGCGGCGGAAAAGCCTACTTCATCAGCAATGACCAACCGATCCCCATGAAGGATCTGCTCAACGGGATTCTCAAAGCAGCAAACTTGCCCCCGGTTCAAAAACATATCTCCGTCAAAATGGCGTATGTGGTGGGCTGTGTGATGGAGGGTCTTTGGAAGTTATGCCGAATTCAACGTGAACCGTTGATGACCCGGTTTGTGGCTCGTCAATTGAGCTGCGCCCATTGGTTTGATCTTTCCGCTGCCAAGAACGATCTAGGCTACACCCCACTGGTGACAATTGAACAAGGCATGGCCCGTCTGGCGGAATCTCTTGAGTCCAAATGACAGCAAGCCCTTGAACAATGCTTAAAAAATGCTCCGGGCTTGAAGCCTATTCATATTCAATTCAATACAACCAAGAGAAAGAGGCTTAGCCTTTGATGGCGGTTGCTTTGTTGATGGTGGGTGCGTTCTTGGGTGAACCAGACTGGGGGTTGGCCAGAGGTGTTGCCGCGATTTTGTCCACGACATCAAGACCTTCGACAACTTTACCGAAAGCGGTGTACTGGCCATCGAGATGCTGACAGCCTTGACGGGTCAGGCAGATAAAGAACTGCGAGCCAGCGGAGTCGGGATCTGCTGAGCGGGCCATGGACAGAACACCCTTGTCGTGGGGACGGTCGTTGAATTCAGCTTTGACGTTCCAGCCTGGGCCGCCCATGCCGTTGCCGTCGGGACAACCGCCTTGAATCATAAAATCTTTGAGGATTCGATGAAAGGCCAGACCATCGTAAAAACCAGATCGTGAGAGCTTCAGAAAGTTTTCCGTGTGACCTGGCGCCACGTCAGGCCAGAGTTCGACGATGAGATCGCCTTCGGAAGTTTCGAGTTTGATTTGTGGATTGCTATCGCTCATATGGATTTCCCATTACATTAAGTTCATGAAAACAAGTTCCGTATCCTATCGTACCCACCTCAATGTGCCAACCCCCCCCGCCCCCGGAAGTTCCCCCGGTAACACCCTTGGCAAATCCACGGGCCTTTTTGGATTGCAGACGCATCACCCCGTTTGCCTACGACTACTGAGCGTGCTTCTTTTAGGAGCCACATTGATGGGCTGCCAAAGCACCTCCTCTTCAAGACAAACACCCCAACTTAAGAAAGCCCCGGATTTTTCCTTATTGGATCAAGCCGGACGCCAGGTGACCTTGAGCCAACTTCGAGGTCAATGGGTGGTTCTTTATTTCCATCCTGTTGACGATGCTCCGCCCTGTGCGTGCAAAGCCTCTGCTTTTACAGGCCTACTACGGCGCATCGGAGAACTTAAAGCCCACGCATTTGCCATTAGTACCGATATCCCCGAAATGAGCAGCGGTTGGCATACCAAATATCAACTGACCAGCCCTGCGTTAAGCGACCCGGAACATCACGTCGCCAGCCAATACGGTGCATGGGCAGGGAAGATGCAACGTGTCGTTGTGATCATTAACCCACAAGGGCGCATGGTTTATCATCAGAAAATTCGTCGAGCCCAAGGTACATTTAAAAAACTACAAAAAACACTCTCTTATCTTTATAAATAGCTTTTGCAACTAGACTCATACCCGGTTAAAGTAGGAGGCTAGTTTATAAATAAATCAATTTCAGAGAAAAGGGTCCTGTTATGGGGGACAACCAAATTCCCGCAGAAGATCACGACGGCATCACAGTCGTACGGCTAGCCGATTGCATTCTCAATCAAATGTCGCCTGAACAAATTGGGCCTCACATTGTGCAATTGATCGATCATCAACGAGATCCCAAACTGGTCATCAGCTTTGAAGATGTCGAGCATTTGTCTTCTGCGTCCCTAGGTATGTTGCTGCTGGTTAAAAACAGCATTGATCAACACGGCGGACAGATGAATCTGTGCCACTTGAATCAGCGAATCCAAGACTTGTTTGATCTGACCATGCTCACGAGGCGATTTAATCTTTGTAATCAAATTCAAGATGCCTTGACAAGCTTTGAGTAAGCAAAACCCGCTGATTCATGATCCAAATAGAACATTCCTTCTACTGAAAAACGTTCCCACAAGCTTCAAAAAAGACGAATGGTTTTGCATCGTTGCCAAAGCGAAGCTCCCTTTTCATTTCTACAACGTCTTGATCCATCGCCCCAGTGATACGCATTATGTATTTTTGTTGCGCGGTGAGAGTTTTATAAAGTCTTGTCAATTCAGTCTCCGCGAATCACAAAACGCACGAGTTCTAAGCATGATTGGTATGATGGTCGTTTTGAATCTAACAAGTGAGTTTTCTATATGTCTTTTCATAGCGGTCGTGTAACCTTTTGCCGTTTTGCTGTCCAAGGCGATGCTCCTGCCACTGCCGATGAAGCTGCGCTTTCGGTCTTGTCAGAGTTTGCTTTTAAAGAACAATCCCTAGGCGTTCCTCAGGAAGTCGAAGTGGGTTGGGTCACAGGCGAACATATTTTTGATGCCCAGTTCACCTACGCCAAGAACGGCTTTGGCAATGCCCTGCTTTTTGCATTGAGGCTCGACACGCACAAAGTCCCTTCGGACATCAAGCAAGCCTATCGCCGCATGCACGAACAAGCCATGGCAGCCCAAAAGGAAAACCCCACAGGGTTTTTATCCAAAGCGGAGAAACGGGACGTCAAAGACGAAACGGATCGACAACTGCACGATGAACTAGCGGCTGGCAAATACCGTAAATCAAAAATGATTCCTGTGCTGTGGGACCTTGGCCGCAAGGAAGTTTACTTCGGCGCTGCAGGGACCGTTCCCGTCGAGCATCTGCACAAATTGTTTAACAAAAGCTTTAACGTCGACCTAGAATCACTCACCAGTGGCAGCATGGCCCGAAGGCTCATGGCCGCCAAAGGTGAACATCGAAATTTTGAAGACCTCAGGCCAAGCGCCTTCACGCCCCCACCGCCAGAAGCAACCGACGCTTCGCCTGATGAGATGGGCAGCATCGACGACCCTTCAATTCCGTTTGTGCCTTGGACGGCCAATAGTTTGGACGCAAAAGACTTCTTGGGCAACGAAATGTTAATTTGGCTTTGGTGGATTTCTGAAGAGCATGATGGCATGATTAAAATCCCCCGGCCAGGGCAAACTGCCTCGGACGAAATCGCATTGGTACTCAATAAAACATTGGACATGGATTGTGCCTGGGGCGCCAGCGGCAAACAGACCTTGCGAGCCGACGGGCCGACCCGATTGGCTGAGGCTGCTGAAGCTTTGGCACGAGGAAAATGGCCTCGCAAAGCAGGCATGACACTCGCGGACGTTAATAGCAGTGAGCAGTGGGAGTTAACTTGGCAAGCCGACCAGTTGATTATTTCGAGTGCTCAGTTGCCGCCGATTGAGGATGCATCTTCGCCACGAGAAGTGGTGGATGCAAGGCTACTTGGGATTCGCCGTTTGGGTGAGATTCAAGCAGGGCTGGTTCAAACGTTTATTGAAAGTCGCACCAGTTCTGCCTGGGGTACTCGCCGCGATGCGATCATTCAGTGGATCAACAAACGCCGCAAGACGCGCACGTTGTAAGCGTGCGGCTTCTATGAACGTTCAAAATAAGCGAAAGCCTTTAACATTCATCTGTCGCGTTCGCAAAGAATTCGACTCTTCAGAGTTTGGCGTTGTTTTAGCCGCAAACATCCTTGCGCCTAGGGGCGCGTCTGCAAAAGAACCAGGGGTTTGCCCCCCCCGGAACTTCCGGAAAGAAACACCAGAGAAAACTTTGGGGATAAATTTCCGAGGTAACTTCCGGGGGTACTTCCGGGGGTAACTTCCGGGGGGGGAATGTAAGCCGAATTCTGTTCTTGTCCTGAAGGACAAGGGCGACCATTTCTCTAGGCCTCACGTTGCCATGAGGCTCAAGCAACCTACCCGTCCCATAAGCCGGACCGACTCTGAGGCAAGCCTCGGGACTGCTTGGTCTTGCACGCGGTGGGGTTTACCGTGCCCACGCTGTCACCAGACGTGGCGGTGCGCTCTTACCGCACCATTTCAACCTTACCTGTGCTGCACGAGGCAGCCATCGGCGGTATCTTTTCTGTGGCACTGTCCCTAACTCGAATCAACGAGCCGGTGGGTGTTACCCACCACCGTGTCCTGCCGTGTTCGGACTTTCCTCCTGACCCAAAAAATTGAATCAGGCGGCCGCCGCTTCCCCCCCCGGAAGTTAACCCCCGGAAGTTAACCCCCGGAAGTACCCCCGGAAGTTACCCCAAAAATTTGCCCCCGGCTCCCAGAACCCGGGATTTTTCTCTGGGTTATTTTACATCTGTGACTGTTTTTTTTCAGACGCGCAAGCAAGTTTGCTTGCAGCTACTTTTAAACGATCTGTTTTTTGCTATCTGCCAAGAGCCCATTGTTCCCCTGATTAGCGAGCGATCATCTGCACCACATGTGATGCAGGCAAGGTCAATCCGCCGTGGGCTCGAGCGGCAGCGTGAGCGAGGTCGCCTTTACTTTGACGAACAATTTTCAGGAGGTTTTCAATTTGCAACTCATTGAGTTTGTTACCAAATCCGGTGGCTGATTTGGCCAAAGAGTTCAGCAATGCCACACGGATTTTTTTATCTCGCGTTGAGTCCATTGCCGCATCGGCAATGGCTCGCTGGGCTCGGGTTGAATCAAAGAGAGCTAAAACCTTGGCGGACTTCACCACCACACTGGGACGTGCATCGTTGAGGGTGCTAATCAGGGCAGGCTCTGCTTCGACTGCTTTGAATACGTGGCCATGCCCGATGGCGATTTCCCAAAGCATGTCCAGCGCATCATTGGCAAACTTGGCTGCTTCTTTGGCATTGATTGGGTCGCCGGCATAAGCTTTGATCGCTTTGCCTAGAACACCTTTTAGTTCACTGGCTTTTTGGCCTGAAAGCAAAGGGAAGATAGTGGGTTGATTTTCGAAGAGGGCATTGATTTGTGCCAAGTCCGCAGAGTTGGCAGTCAAGGCAAGCATCGGAGAAGCGACGAGTTTGTAGTTGTTGCGTCGAGCACGATTGGCTTCAACGATGCCATCGACGGTACTAGCGACGACGATCAGGTCCACGCCGGGGCCTGCACTGATGGCATCGGTCACATCATCAATCATTTCGCCCGCAGCAGTTTTGTAGCCGAGCTTGGCTCGCAGGACACCTGCAAGGCGATTGGCGGTTGTCATATCATCTGCCAAAACGACGGCAAAAGGTTTGTCCGTCTGGCGAATCGCTTCGGTCAGCACAGGAACCACACGGTAACTACCCACGAACGGTTCTGAGGGGCGAGCTTGTCCCATGGTCAATGCTGCATTGAATCGCACCCGTCGATCTGGATAGCTCAGTGCAGCGATCAAAGGTTGGATCGTGCCATATTGATTGACCAGCGCATCGGTTCCTGCCGTGGCCTGCAAGGCGTTAATCGCATCGAGAGCTAGGACGTGGTCGTGATCATCCAATGCTCTTTGAAGCACGTCATGCTGTCGCAACGGCCCTGCTGTTTTGAGATAGTACGCGGCATCGAGCCACTTGCGAGGATAGCTGGGGTCCTTGGCACCTTTGGGCATTTTGTTTTCGCGTGAAAGGTTTGCCGCCAGCCACAGACTTAAAGCTGGGGACATGTGCGGATTCAGCAGCATGGCCTGCCGGGAAGCTCGCATCGCCAGGATATAGCCAAACACCCGGCCGGGGACCTGCGTGGAGAGAAGCCCTTGGTGGCGACCGAATTTCCACACAAGACCCTTTTGGTCTGAAGGATCAAAGCCAGGCAACGGTTCATTGCCGACGGCAGCATCATAATGATTCTGCGCCAGGGTCATGAACAGCTCGGCTGCTTCAATGTGCGGAGGCACGCCTGCGATATTAGAAAGATGGCTATAAGCGGACTGCACCGTCTGCTTGGCGGTGGGATCGGTTTTGGGATTTTCAATCACTTCCTTGAGATAAGGCAGCGAACGGGGGTAGCCGATTTCCGCCAAAACACGAGCGACCTGGCCTTGGGCGATAGGTTCAAGGTCATTGATCGCTGAAGCGAGGGGATAGACCATCGGACGACCCACTGCGACCATGGCGGCCATGACGTAAGGATGCAAATGTTGTTTGGCATCGTCGCGTAAGATTGCCAGTAAGGCTGGGGCAGCAAACTGGCCTGCTGCCTGGAGGCGTTGGGTGGCATTGTGATTGGCGCGCATGCCTTGGGACAGTTTTTTGATATCAGAAGCAATTCGCTGTGGGTTGCGACTGCGTTTGATCTGGGCGAATTGAATCTTTTTGGACAGGGCCTTGGCGACCTTGGTGAGTGATTCAATTTTTTGAGCGCGGAACAGCGTCTTGTCGTACTCGGTGTAAGTACTGGACTCGACAATGTCCAACAATTTTTGGTCATTAAGTTTGAGTAGCTGCTGACCTAGCTTTTTAGCGAGGTCCGGTCGGGCAATCAACACATGATGGTTGAAGTCCTCCCACATCGCTTTTTGGGCTGGGGTTTGAGCGTACACTGCCTGAGATAAACTCAGGCCGGCAATTAGAATCAACGCAACGCGCATCGCTTTGCTCATCAAAACGACCTCCTGTAACGGACTTAAATCTTTTCAATCACGAAGCCTTCAACTTCTTTATCGGATCAGTCTGTGATTGTCGTGCAGCTAATTGGAAATAAAATCCCAATGGGCAGCCGCGTGACAACACACCTGATGATCCCCAGTATGATACCGCAAATGACGTGGTTCGACCTTCCCAACTTATGGATTTATGTTTTGGGGGCCTGCTTGATCGTGGGCAACCTTGGTTGCGTGGCTATGATCGTGTGTCAATTGCCGGGCACATGGCTGATGTTGGTCTTGACTGCGGGGGCTGCTTGGTGGGGGTGGGAGACGCAATGGATCGGCCCGATGGTCCTGTTAAGCCTGCTTTTATTAGCGATTTTGGGGGAAATTGCAGAAATAGCGCCCAGCGTTCGAGCCTCTCGAAAAATCGGAGGCAGCAAGCGTAGCGTGGCGCTGATTCTCATTGGCAGTGTGACTGGCGCGATTCTTGGCACGCCTTGGGTTCCTGTTTTGGGGACCATTTTGGGGGCCTGTCTTGGAGCGGGCGTGGGGGCGTTATTGGGGGACCGCTGGGCGGGTCGCAGTTGGCGCAATGCCATTTCAGCCAGCAAAGCTGCTGCCAAGGGGCGGTTCTGGGGAACTCTCGCCAAGAGCATCATCGGGATGGTCATGTGGTTGATCGCCACTTTGGCGGTGTTGGTCGGGTAACAAATCTGATCGAAATCTTTTGCCGTCGTTTGTAAAAAGGTGGTTTCAATTTCGAAGCACCACAATCAAGAAGGGAATCCGACCCTTCACGCCGAGGGCTCACGCCCTGCGTTGTGATGGCCGTACGATCATGATCAACGCCTCAAGGCAAGGCTTGGCCGTGGGTTTGAAATGCGAGTTTGAACAATTCGAACGCAGCGTGCTTTTAATACGCCCGACGCAAGATTGATTGGGGATAGTAGTAACTCAGAATTTGAGCTGGATCAATCCCATTTTGTGCCATGGCCTCAGCGCCAAATTGACACATCCCCACGCCATGCCCAAAACCTCGGCCATCGGTGAACTGCACCTTGTCCCCCACCACCTGAACCTGGACATGACTGCTATAAAGTTTGGCATGGGATTTGAGCTTGCCCAAGCCTGGTGCATTGGCATTACAAGCAAAGCGAAAAGACTCCGCAGTCAATGAATAACGCTTGCCTGTGGTATCCAAAACGATGAACAATGCAGGCCTGCCTGACCGATTAAACTTCGTCACTTGAATTTGAACAATCCGTTTGAGCTGAGCCAAGGGATGTTTGTTCTTCACAGCCCATGCGACCATCCGACGCCCCAACGCATCAATCTCACGAGACAACGGCCCCCAACGGTAACGCTTGCTCTGATGACACCAACCCGCACGACGCAAACCCCGCAAAGGCGCAATGTCCGGGCCATGCGGGAAAGCAATCGCAGCGTCCTGACTACTCCCCCCGCAACAACTCGAATAATAGCCCGGCACAATCCGACCCTTATAAGACAACACCAAACCCCGCGTCTGAGCCACCGCCTCTCTGGCTCGAGAACTGGCGTTTAACCCCACATAAGCCTGACTGGCAGTGGTCGATTCAAGATCAAAAAAACGCTTGGCCAACTTGGAATGCTTATAATGTTCTGTAATAGCGTACGACCGAGCAGCCACCGCCTGGGCCACGAATGTGCCCGGTTCCCACGATGAATACAGCTCTTTTTCAAGCACGCCTGGCAAATAACTCTCCATCGATACATGATTCACCACGTCGACCTTGCCTAGAACACTTGAAGGATGAATCACCAGCATTTGCGGATACACCACCGAACCCACCGTGATCGGCGAGGCTGATTCAACCCGCAACGCATCGAGCGCCCAACGAACGCCCTGATGGCCACGAATCACAAACCCCCGCGAATCATGCGAAATCACCACAGGCGAAGCAAACCTCTGGGCCGAGGCCAAATCTTGCTGAGATGCCACAGGCCCAATCACCAAATCAGACCCACTGCCAAGCGTCACCTCCAAAGCCCGACGCACAATCCGAACCCGCACCGTCGGCTCGGCCCCCAAAGAAACCCGAGGCAACGGCGACGGCAAAATCTTAGGCCAAACCGCCACCGGACCGCCCCCATTTTGCTGACAACCCACCAAACTCACCGTCAAACTTGCCGTCAACGCCACCAACGAACAAAACAACAGCCCCATCGCACGGCGGGACCGACGGCTAGGCACCGACCACGTCGGGCCTTCCACTTCATTTTGAACCTGAATCGGCGGACGAAGCACCATAATCAAACAACCCTTTTTATCTTTCACGCCACAAAGCCATCTTATCGGCACTGTATCATATCCATCGCATTTGAAAGGCAACCCTTGCAAAAATCACAACGATCAATCCCAAAATCTGTTTGAATCACCAACAACGCGCACAAAATAGACGCAAGACGTATCATGCACACATGCCACATGCCTTGCAAAATATCGAATCCGGAATGCGAAAGCGATGGCAATTTGACCATCAAGACCCAAACACACAATCCATGTCTCTGATGGATCGACTGCTGCACAATCGCGGACTTGATGATCCCCAGACCGCCTCGCTGTTCCTCAACCCCAAACTTTCACAACTACACGACCCCGTCGATATCCCCAACCTCGACCGCGCAGCCAAACGAATCAAACAAGCTATCCACGATCAACAACCCATCGTCATCTACGGTGACTATGACGTCGACGGAATCACCGCCAGCGCCATCCTCTGGCATATGCTCACGCTAGCCGGGGCATGCGTTCGAACCTACACCCCCCACCGCATCGAAGAAGGTTACGGCCTCAACAACGAGGCCATCGAAACACTCTGCCAAGCAAACCCCCTCATCATCAGCGTCGACTGCGGAATCACCGCCATCGAACCGGCCGCCATCGCCAAAGCCCAAGGTGTCGACCTCATCATCACCGATCACCATGAAATGGACCCCGATGATTTACCCGATGCCTATGCACTGGTCCACCCCCGCTTACCCGGCAGCACCTATCCCTTTGGCGACCTTTGCGGCGCAGGCGTGGCATTCAAATTAGCCTGGCAATTCGCCAAGGTTCATTGTGGTTCTGAACGCCTCCCCAATGTATACAAAGATTTGATGGTCCAACTGGTGAGCCTCGCGGCATTGGGCACAGTGGCGGACATGGTTCCGTTGGTCGATGAAAATCGCATCATCACCACATTTGGTCTGCATGGGATTAAGCACACAAAAATGCTTGGGCTCAATGCGTTGATTGATGCGTCGAAGTTGCGTGACGAAAAAATTGATGCCATGCACGTGGGATTTTGCCTCGGGCCACGTCTTAATGCCGCGGGGCGAATGGGACACGCCAAGGATGCTGTCCGTCTGCTCACCGAAGCTGACAGAGATCAAGCAATCGACATCGCCCAATTTCTAACCCGTGAAAACGAAGCCCGTCGCCGAACCGAACGTGAAATCACCCAATTGGCGACCGAGCAGGTCACCGAAAACGGATACGACCACCCCGATTCCCGCATGATTGTGGTGGCGGGAGAAGACTGGCATCCGGGCGTGGTGGGGATCGTGGCTTCACGACTCGTCGAAGCGTTTAGTCGGCCGGCCATTGTCATGAATATCGACGGCGACGAAGTGCACGGATCCGCCCGCAGTGTCGAAGGCATTAACATCCATGAAGCACTCACCCATTGCAAAGACCACCTGCTTACCTTCGGTGGTCATGCCATGGCTGCGGGCCTGCGATTACGCATCGACCAACTTGATGCCTTTCGCCAAACACTCTGCGAATTTATCAATGAACGGCTCGCTGAAGAAGACCTTTCGCCCATGGTCAAAATCGAAGCAACGTGTTCCATGGCAGAATTATCACTGGACCAAGTACGCCAAATCGAACGCATGGCCCCCTTTGGCCAAAACAATCCCACCCCTGTCTTGTGTATCCGACAAGTCACCATCGCCCGCCCACCGATGCGAATGGGACAAGCCGGCAAACACCTGCGAATCCCTCTGCAACAAGGGGCCTGTCAACGCACGGCCGTGGCTTTTAGCATGGGAGACTTGGCGGACCAACTCCCCGCAGGCGCGGTAGTCGACATTGCTTTCAAACCCAAAACCAATACTTGGCAAGGACGCACGAGCGTGGACCTCATGATCGAAGATATTAAAATCTCAAGCTCATAGACCTCACCCCACAGCGACCCCGTAAGACCTGAAAATTAAAATCAAACCAGCCTTACAAGACCCCTCCGTTTTCTCTTACTCATCACTGATCAATTTTCAAAATGACTGACATCCTTCAAAACGTCAAAAACCTTTACGAGCAGCAACCCTATCCGCTGCCTCCAGCCCATCTCAATGAATTCGTAGAGGGCAAACTTTTCCCTGCCGGCTCGCCAACCGATTATTTTCATCTGTATTGGCCTGATCAACCTTACCGTGAAAACCTCGACATCCTCCTCGCTGGATGCGGAACAACCCAGCCCGCGGAATTTGCCATCAGCAATCCCAACGCCAAAATCGTCGGCATTGATCTCAGTCAAAACAGTTTAGACCACGCCAAACGCCTGCTTGACCAACACGGCTGCACCAATGTGACCCTCCACTGCCTGCCCATCGAACAACTCGACCAACTTGATCAAACCTTTGACCTCATCGCAACCTCAGGCGTTTTGCATCACATGGAAAACCCCGCAGCAGGCCTCGCTTCACTAAACAATGGCCTCAAGCCCAACGGCCGCCTGTTCTGCATGGTCTATGCGACCTATGGCAGACTCGGCGTTTATATGTGGCAAGACTACTGCAAAAAACTAGGCATCGGACTTGAAAATCAAGATTTTGATGACCTGCGAGCCGTCCTCAACCATTGCCCCATAGACCACCCGTTTGTCCCACTGGCCAAACGGTCAACCGATCTGCAATCCAATTCGGGCATTGCTGACCTATTGCTACATCCGCAAGACCGATCCTACACCGTGCCTGAATTGTTCGACTGGATCGAAGGGGCAGGCATGACCTTTGACCGATGGTTCTTGCAAGCCACCTATTTGCCACAATGTTCGATCCTGTCCCAAACACCCCATGCAGACAAACTCGCAGCCTTGCCGTTGCGTGAACAATACGAAGCTGTCGAACTATTCCGAGGCAACCTACACAAACACACCTTCATCGCTTCCCCCCCCGGAAGCGCCCCCGGAAGCGCCCCCGGAAGTACCCCCGGAAGTACCCCCGGAAGTACCCCCGGAAGTACCCCCGGTCGCTCCCTTGAAAACGCCTCCAGCAATCTCCCCCCTAAAACCTCTCGCGGTCAAACAACACCTCGAATCCATTTCCGGGGGGAAAACTGGAAACAATACAAACCCATTCGCTTTCGAGGCATTGGAGCAAACACCGACAACCTCCCTGCTGGCAAACTCGTCAGGCTCCAACAGGCAGCCCACGAATTTCCCATGCTCACCCCTTATCTAGATGATCAGACCATCGGCATGTATCAGGCCATCGACCAGAACAAAACCCTAGGCCAAATTGCCAAGGACCACCCGCAAACCAAAGCCTTCTTCAAAATGCTCTGGGATTTTGACCAAGTATTCTTCAAAGTAGAGACAACCCATGCCAAATAAAAACCCACACGCCAAAACAACCTACTGCTGGCTACTGGCAACCTTGCTCCTACTGCTCACACCACTGACCCACGCACACACCCTCCAGTCAGGCGACCTCACCGCCACCTGCGATCCCCAACAAGGTATCACCCAACTCAAACGCAACGGCCAAATCCTTCTCACCGGATCAACCACCGCCGTCTTCGGCCACCAATTTACACTCACCCGAAATGTCCCAGACCGAGACTGGAACTGGCCTGCCAATAAAGATACCTGCCACTTCGCGCCCTCCGTCGGACGACTCATCGCACGGCTAGGCAATCGCTCCAAACACACCACCGAAGTTTTAACCGCACAAACAGACCGCTACACCATCCGCCATACCTACCACAACGGCATCACCCTGATTTTTGACCACCAACTACAAAACGCAGACATGACACTCAAAATCACCCTCGAAAATAACACCCAAGACCTCTTCCAACTTCACGATTGGCTCGCTCTGGATCTGCACTTTGACAACAAACCCAAAATTACCCAGAAAATGTCCAGCTACTACCCCGCGGCCGAAGTCTATAGCCCCGTCACCGCCCTCTGGGACAACCAACAAGGCATCGGAATCAACTGGATCAAACACGACTTCCGACCCGTCGAAATCCGACTCCACCCCCGCCCCCGGAATAACCCCCGGAAGCTTTCCCCACAGAATACCTCCAGCAAACAAAACCCCTCAAAGTACCAATACCACCTTAAAACATGGATGAAAAATGCCCCCGTCGAAGCAGGCGGACGGGCCAGCCATACCATGGTCCTACGCACCGGCTCCACCGACTGGAAAAAACTCCTGCTCCCTTATAAAAAATGGTTCAACCAATACCTCGGCCCCGTCCAATACAACCCCGACTTCCGAGTTAAAGTCGCAACCTTCTGCTCCAACTCCTCACTCATCACCCCCACCAATTCCCAAGGCATGCGCCAAGGACTCGACCGCCAAGGCTGGCAAGCCTTCCTCAATAAACGCCTCGGTCACCTACAGACATACAACGTCGGACACACCCTCATCTGGGGCGCTACCGGAGCCAGCTCCCGAGGCGTCAACTATCGGCCCGAATTCGATGTCTTCCCACCCGTCATGACCCAAGGCATGCCCCAACTCCGTGACTTCTTCACACAACTGGGCCATAAAAAATTCGGATTCTTCGCCCGGCCCAACACACTGGCCTACCGAAAATCATGGAGCAAAGACGCAGATGTCGAATTCCACGCAGTCGACCCCCAGCACGCCCGCATGGCAGACACACGATTCAAAAAACTCATCGACCAAGGAGCCACCGCCTTCTATCTAGACACCTATGGCTCCGCCACCGGATGCACCCCAGGCAGCGCACGAGCAACCGTCTTCTACCTCAAACGATTGAGAGAATTGGCCGGCCCTGAAAAATTGATCGTCACAGAGCATGGCTTTGATGGCTACCACATTTTCGCGGCCATCTGGCCTGTGGGAAAAGATAAGTTAGGCAAAAAACCTTTGGGAGCATTCGCACGTTGGCTCACCCTAGGCAGCGTCGAAATTTGTCGAGTCCACAACATTCAGGGTGCCCAGCGTACTTGGGTCCAAGGCGGAATCCCCATTCTCAACGACGTTTCGATTAATGCCGCTTTGATGCAAATGCAGAAGCAATACGTCAATCCCGACGGCTCGAGCCGTGTGCGAAAAGATTGCCTCCCTCCGCTCAATGTGGCAACTTCACCGCTCGCACCCGCACACCCCACCCCCCAAGCACCTCAGCCTCCCCTCCCAACGCCCCCTTCTTCCCCTTCCACCTTGTTTCGCCGTTAGTCTCAGGGCTGGCAGCCGCCTTTTTGGGTTCTTTTATTTTTGAAACGGGGAACTTGCCAAACGAAAAAGAGCCAGTACAATATTTCGTCTGGTGAAAACCGATGATTGGTCCCTTCGTCTAGCCTGGTCTAGGACATCAGGTTTTCATCCTGAAAACACGGGTTCAAATCCCGTAGGGATCATTCTATTAAAACCGCTCTGGCAGCTTGTCAGAGCGGTTTTTTTGTGCACTTCAAGGGGTTTAACAGCGTTTCCCCCATTTTCGCATAGGCCAGTTTGGGACACGTCAGCCCCCTTTTTGACTATTGGTTCAGTCCCTATACCGGTCCCACTTTCAGTCCCATACGGTCCCGCTAAAATCTGATCAGCAAATCTCGGCAAGAGGCCAATCACTTTTTCAGACACCAAGGCTTTCGTGTGGTCGTAATGCTCGGTCTGTGTGGGCGTTTTATGATTCATGAAATGCTGAACTTCTTTGTGCGACACCCCCGTCTCAAATGCCCATGTGCAGGCTGTATGTCGCAATGAATGAAAGACCAGCACCTTGCCATTAGCACGAACCTCTGGGATACCAGCCTTGGCCATATCGCTTCGCAAAAAGTCGATATTCCATCGGGGTAATAGATTCTCAAAAATCCGAGCCTTGGGATCGTAATCCTTTCCACGTAGCTTCTGCAAAACGCCAAGTAAATCTTTGTGAATGAGCTTGTGGTTCTCAGAAGCATTTTTCTCAATGCTCGCTGGAACGACAAAGATCGGCTTGGATGCGTCCATATGAGCATGACACCATTGAAGCTTGTAGAGTACCCCACGCCGGAAACTGGTCAATGCAGCAGCGAGGTAAAGAACCTGTCGCTCACCTGCAACGGCCAACAATCTCCCGAACTCCTCAACCGTGAAGCAATCCCGCTCCACCTGCTTGCCACGCTTGGACACCTTCTTGACCTTCTCAAATGGCAGACTGGCCAAATAGTCGCCTTGATATAGCCACTTGGTGAAACCGACCACAGCATCCAGATAATCATTGCGCGTCTTGGGCCTGAGATCTTCTTCATTCTCCGCACGCCACGCAGTAAAATCTCCGGGCTTGATGTCCTCGGTGTAGACCCACGCACATTCACAGATCAGCCGTTTATTGCGGTTCTTCAGGTCGCTCAGATATTGAGCATTGATGTTTTCTGATTCTTTTTCTTTGATGTACTGGCCCAAGAGATCGGCCAGCTTGAGAGGCGTAGCAGCTTCTTCAACTTCGAGCCCCGCAGCAATGCGTTCGAGACGCTCATAAATCCCACGCCCTTTCTTCTCCGCCACCTGCTTATCAGAAACGCCCAGGGCAATCGGCTTCTCAGCCAGCATCTCAGGCAGCTTGTAGTAAAGTGTATAGTGCTTGTCCTGCCTGGACTTACCACTTCGCGTACGTCTGCGTTTTTTGATTCGCCACGCCATTGCTTACCCCTGCCATTTCCGCATATAGAGCAGAACTTGCTCAGCATCAAAACGCACCGTGCGAGCCGTGATGCGCATGGGCTGAGGCAGCCGCCCCATTTGAATCCAACGATAAATCGTTTTTCGAGTGACACCAAAAATTTCAGACAAATTTTTGTATGTGAGTAACTTAAGATTTTTAAGCGTATCGCTTATCTGTGTCATTTTTTTACCCTGTTTGAGGCACAGAATCATCTGTAATGGATTTTTTCGCTTCTTCGATATGCGTAACCATTCGATCAAGCTCTGCTTGATCTTTGGGAGTTTCACCATAAATAGCCATTGCAGCCCGCATCAGATGACGTAACCAAGGCGTTTCAAGTCGCTTGGCAAACTTTTCACCTTCTGCCAAGCCATAGATCAAGGAGTTCTCAATCACTTCACTCCGAGTCATTCCAAGGCGTTTGCTCAGTTCATCCAGTCGCTCCACGATGACAGCATCGACCTTCGCAGTAATGTTTGCTTTTTGAACCATAAACAAATAGTATTCAAATCGTACCGATACGTCAATGCAAAATGATGTCTTTTGAAAAAATTAGTTACAGCCATTGACTATGGCAAGCATGGCCGAACAAGGCTTAATCACAAAATACCTGTCCCGCACTCTCTCAAACAACAAAACAGGATCATGTCGATACAGGTTTCACCTTTGCTACATTCTCAAATGCTGCATGATAATCCGTTGGACTTAATGTTGTGTCGTAAAGGCCAACACCTTCGCCTTCACGTTTATTAATACCGACATACACCAAGCTAGCATCTTCGTACCTTTTGAACTTATAGACCGCATCATTCATCAACGCACTGTTGAAAACTCCTAGACTGACAAGCAACTCAAAATCTTTCACGGTCAAGCCTGTGACTTTGCGGTAGCCCACGAATAGTGGATTCCAAACCGGGTTGATTTTACGCCACTTGTTTTTCTTTGCAAGCCTGGGCGTGGTCGGCTGCATAATACGCTGCTTCATACTGATCTGGCGTCTTGTAACCCAATGTCTGATGA
>JAJRRC010000051.1 GCA_024279865.1 Planctomycetota bacterium
ACGGCGACGTGGTGCCTCAGGAGGCGACAAGTTGCGGGAGGCCTGGGATGAATTAGAAGTTGATTCGGTCATAATGGATTCCTTTCTGCCGGGCATTATCCCGGTTCGGTTTGGAATCCGCTATTCGTGGGCTACCGCACGCTTTTAAAACTTTCGTCGTGGAAATTCGCATACCCGATGGGTCTAAATGGTTACAAGGGTCTACTGGGATGATTCGCGAAGAACCATCAGGTACTTTTTCGAATGACCAGCCCGGTGGGGAGGCAACATTCGGCACCGAGCATTAATTTTTTTTGTTCAGTCATCTGGATCAGCCAACTCAGAGCGGTTGTCACCATCGTGTTTCGGTCCCGGGTGATGGTGGTCAGAGAGGGGTTGATGAATCGGGCCATCCGAATATCATCCGAGCCAACCACTGCCACATCCTTGGGGACGGACAAGCCTTCTTCAGTTAATCCTTGCATAAAAATAGTGGCGACCATGTCTGAGACGACAATGACCGCATCAGGTCGATCTGGGTTGTTCGCAAAGGCACGCCCTGCTTCTAGGATCAAGTCCGGGTCGATGTCGCAAGGCCATGAACTGGCTTTGAGGCCATGGAGCTGGCAGGCTTGTTCAAAGCTGGGGATTCGTTTTTGACTCGTAGGCCAGTGGCCCACATAGCCGACACTGCGATAACCCCTGTTTTTCAAGTGTTCCACCGCCTGCATCATGCCCGGCTGCAAATCTTCGTAAATCAGAGGCAAGTCACCACTTTTCTGTCCCAGAATCACGGTGGGAAATTGGTGGCGATGAATGTAACGGTATGGGGCTGAGTCAGGGGCCACCGCATTGGAAAACATCATGATGCCATCGACGCCCCGAGCGAGCAGCATTTCAAAGGCATCAAGTTCAGTCTTGAATTCCCAGTCCGTGGCCGCCAACAGCAGGTGATAGTTGTGTTGCTGAGCTTGGCGCATCGCCAAGGCGGTCATTTCTGCAAAAAATGGGTTGCCGATGGAGCCACAGACAAACCCGAACGAAGCGGTTTTCCCTTTGGCCAAAGCCTGAGCGGAAAAAGAAGGGCGATAGTCTAAGTCTTTGGCTACTTGGCGAACCCGATCACAAGTATTTTCGGAGATTCGCTTTTCCTTGTGGCGATTGTTGAGAACCCACGAAACGGTGGTCGTGGTCACGCCAACCTGCTGAGCAATGTCATTTAAAGTAGTTGCCAAGATATTTCTCCATGCCAACGGCCTGTTTGGACACCGGTTTAAATAAAAGTATAGGCAATGTTGCTTAAACGTTCAAGCAGGCAAGGTCTTTTCCTGTGCTATCGCCAGGGCAAGCGCATATGACATTTCGCAAGTGACGTAACGGGCCGGTCAATGCGGGATTTACTTGGATTAACGTAACGGGCCAATCAATGTGGGATTAAGCTGGATTAAGCTGGATTTACTTGGAACGCTCGGGGTATTCGAGACTTACGGGCGAATATCAATATGGGATTTGGGATTTTCAATGTGGGATTTTTACCACAAAAATTGACGATCCAAAAAACAGATGGCTGCTCCGGTTGAAACAGCCATCTGTGCTTTGATAAAAATCACGAGGGATTTAGTCGATTTCAGCGATGTTCGTATCTCCCTTGATGATCATAAAAACATCATCCTGGCCAAGACTCGCGAACAGATTATCGTTGTTTGTGCGGGCTGAACCAGACGTGAGGTCCAACTGGTCGTGGGTGGCTTCAAAGGTGACATGGTTGTCATTGAAGCCCACACTGCCACGCCATTCGTTGGTTCCAATTGCAGTGGGGTTGGTGTGGATAGACTTGATCCTATGTGGCGTGATGCCCACGCCTCCGGCGGCTCTAACGGTGCCATCATTATCCACGGGCCGATCAGAGATCACAACCGCTTCGCTGTTGGAAGTGTCACGCCATTCAGCGGGGCGCTGGGAGTTATTGGTGCCGGCATTCCTGATCTGAAGCAAAGAATAGGAGTAATTGGCTGTGGTCAGTGCCCCGACGGTCCACGGGTCCTTCGTTTCCGAAGGGCTGATCGCATAAGCACCGGTAAAGTAGTTATCGTCAAGCAATTCCTGGTAACGACCTTCAACATAAGCACCGGAAAGGCTGTTGATATCCTGCAACTGGCCTGTGGTACTACGACCGGGGTAGTAGGTGTTGTTGCCTTGGGAGAACAGGATCAGTCCGGTGTGGATGCCTCGAACCTGTGTGGAGTTCTGCATTTGGCGGGCTGTGCGACGAGCCGCTCCCAGCGCGGGCAGTAAGATTCCGATTAATAAGGCAATAATCGAAATTACAACCAATAATTCAATCAGGGTAAACGCATGCTTTTTCATAGAAAAGCTCCTCTAAAAAAGAGAGACTGAAACAGCGGGTGTCATTCTTGGCCCAGCAATTTGACCAGATTGGATTTGTTCTAAAACAAGACTATTGTGCATGTGTAACCCAAATAGGCTACTTACTATTAAAATAGACGAATAATTCCTGGCTTAGAAATGCCTAGTAAATCATGCAGTTTGGGTCTGCTTCAAAAAAACCAGAATCTGTTCTTCTTGCCGAGGGCACAATAACATCCCTTAACTTGCAGATGAACATTCACCCGCAGACAAAATTTTCTCTACTAACGCCTATCAATTGTAGGTGCCGTTGCTTAATCGGTCAAGCAATTTGACGGTACTGATTTGAAAAAAGCCAGTGTCGGAAGATATTTGAAGGAAAATGGGTCATCCGGTTATTGCGTACTTGCTTGGAAATAGAGCCTCATTGTTGCCCCCTCGCCTTGCGATTGTGGGCGAGAGGCCAAGGGGGCAAAAATGCTTGTCGCCTGTCATTAAACGCAGTAAACGATGCTGCTGGTAGCCTTTACTGTTTTTTCACCTTGCCGACCCTCGCCCGGCCGCTGGGGTCGGCAGGGCGAAAAAGAGTGCGACCGGAAAACTTAACTACGGCGCACGCATTCTCCGGATGAACCAGAAAAACTCCCTATTTGCTTGTCTTGACGGTCCTTAAACAATCGTGCATTTGGAATAAAGCTGTTACAATTCTCACTTGGATTCAATTGGCGTCAGGAGTGACTTACATGGCATGGCAATCTTGTTTACAGTCGATCTTGGGGGTTTTGTTACTCACTGGGACGGTCTTGGCCCAAAGCAACACTTCGTTGGAACGGTTTGATCGTCAGCTCGAACAAATTCGTCGAGAGACCCGTGTCGAGGTGAACCTTGAGGTTCCGATGGATCAACGCTTGTCGTTGGACTATGGCGCATCGTTTACCTATAGCTTTGGGGCGATTGATGATTCAACCTTTCATACGCATCTTCTTCAGCAATACCAAGTGGTCGCTTTTGCGAGATTAGACCTTGACGGCGTGCATCAATTCTTTGTGCGAGGAAGCAGTACCTATCGGGACTTTATGCCTGGGTCTGATTCATTTGATGCTCATGGGGATGATTGGGAGCAGATCAAGCTTGACCGAGCGGTTTATCGGTTTGACTTGAATCGTGCTCTCGGTGCGTATGGGGAACAGGTGAGTCCGGTGAATGTGATTGTTGAAGGCGGCCGTCAGTTTGTGCACTGGTTCAATGGATTGACGTTAAGTGAAACACTCGACGGGGCTCAAATCACGGTGACCTATGAAAAGTTTTCTTTGAAGACTTTGATCGCTAAGACCATCGCAGATTCGTTTGATATTGATCCTTCGCGGCCGAACTATGACGGCGATACCAAACGCAATTTCTATGGCGGCATTCTTTCGGTGAATCTCAATGAACGCCACACGCCTTATGTCTATGGCCTTGTCCAACGCGACAACAACAACAGTGATCCACTGGTGTCCACCGTGTCTGGCACCGTGATTACCCAATTCCAATATGACAGTTGGTACGTCGGCACAGGTTCAACGGGCTCGCTAAGCGATAAAATTCTTTATGGCCTGGAAATGGTCTACGAAGGTGGACGCGGGCTGAGCAACAGCTTTGACAGCACAGGCGTACAAATCACACAAACCAAAGAAGCGATTCACGCTTACGCCATCAACGCACGGCTAGACTATCTCTTCAACGGACAAAACCACAGCCGCGTGGGAGCAGAAGTTTTACTGGCGTCTGGCGATTCAGATCGACTCTCGACGACGGATACCTTTGGGGGCAATAAAACAGGGACTTCTGACCGGGCGTTTAATGCGTTTGGATTAGTCAATACGGGACTGGCCTTTTCGCCAACCGTGTCCAACTTATTGATGGTCCGTTTGGGGGCTTCGACGTTTCCGCTTCCCAATGCCCAGCAGTTCAAACGAATGCAGGTTGGCACCAACTTGTTCTTCTATAACAAACTCAACAAAAACGGTCCGATTGCGGAAAGTTCGACGAATCGTACTTTTTTGGGATTTGAGTCAGATATGTTTGTGAACTGGCAGTTGACCAGTGATTTATCTTGGGCGGCACGTTACGGCATCTTTTTTGGTGGTGACGCATTGACGACCAATTCCAACCCACGAAACTTCTTCTTTACCAGTTTGACTTTGGCGTTTTAGAGCCAGTTGAAATCGTTTCAAGTCGATTCAATTCGGGGTGTTGCAGGTTGCATGAGAGGATAGGAATATGAACCGTTGGTGGATTCAAAAAATAGTGTTGGTTGCCGCATTGTGCTTGGTGGGGGGGTGTCAGGTCGCGCAAGTCAAGGATTCATTGATGGATCAATACGCAGGGAATGATTTGGATTCCCAGATGGAATTTTGGCATACGTTGGCCGAAAAAAAATTAGTCAGCAATAACGAAGCGTTTCATGCGTTGGTCCTTTTGTATTGCGGCGAAGATCATGCCCAGGACTACGGTCAGCGGGTTGCTCGTCTGGTGGAAAGCAATTTTTTACCAGCCTCGTTTGATTTGCCTGCCGACCATGCGGTGACACGAGGCACCGTGGGCATCGTTTTATCAAAGATGTTAAAAGTTCGGGGGGGGCTGCTCATGCAGTTGTTCCGCCCTGATGGATTTTCCACGCAGCGTTATGCAGTGAAAGAAATGGTACATTTAAAATTGTTTCCCGCCAGCAGTCCGCATCAGATTTTCACAGGCCCGCAGTTAATTGAAGTGATTGGGCGGGCTGAAGATTATCAGCTTTCGGTGGATCGCAAAGCATCGGCCGAGGTGTTTGAAGAAGCAGAATCATCGGCTCACGATCAGGGCACGCCCACAGACACCCAGGAGAAATAATCATGAACATAAAAGGCTTTTTAACATTGGCGTTGTCCGTATTGTTGATCGCTGGGGTGATGCCCGTGGGGGCGGCCAATCCAAACGACACCGTTGTAACATCCAAGCCCGCGAGCTCTGAAGTTATTCCGGGGGCGGATCAGATTCTTGAAGCGATGGTGACGGGGGTGCGAGGTTTGGTGCAGGTACGTGGTGCCGATGACCAGCCGTGGCAGAAGGCCACCATTGGGATGAAGATCACACAGGGTGCTTCCTTTCGCACGGGACTTCGCAGCGCGGTGCAGTTTAAGATTCAGCCGGACCAGACGGTGACGTTGGATCGTCTTGGGACGATCACGTTGCTTCGGGCGGTGGCTGAGGCAGGGAAGATCAAGACGGACTTGGGCATGAAATATGGTCGCACGCGGTATGACATTCGCAAGGCAGGCTTTGAACATGAATCGACCATTCGCAGTCCCAGTGCCACATTGTCGGTGCGTGGGACGCGGGTTGGGATTCAAGACGGCGCGTCTGGGTTTGTGGCATGGTGCACTGAAAGCCGGGCGTACCTGACGGATCAGTCCAGTCGGCGGAACTTGACGTTTGGTGATCGTGGCCAGGTTCACGAGGGTTCAGAACATGTCGCAGGAGAATCCAAGCGACGCGGGACCATTGACCCCGGCGACGACCGTTCAAGGCAGGGACCTGAGCGGTTGTTGTTGACTGAGCGTCCCGGTGGCGACTTTAATCCGGGTCGTGGGCAGGGTCGTTTTGGTTTGCCACGCTTGCCGTTGCCGCCTCGTGGTTTTTTGCCGAAGTCGAGGTTGGTTGAGGGCTCATTGCGTTTTGAGCTGATATGGCAATCACCTTATTTTAGTACAGACTTGGACTTGTATGTGATATCTCCATCTTACACAGGGGACAATCCCATTAGTGTGGCAGTCGGTACGGTTCCGGGCGATGCGCTGACGGCACCCAGTGGCGGGCATGTGAATTCACAATTTGGTGATGACACCGATGGCAGTCGTCCAATGACAGGCCCTGCTGCTTTTGGTCGTGAAGTGATTGAATGGGAAGGGAAGTTCCCTACGGGGAGGTTTAAGGTGGGGGTGTTGCCGTTTGATCTTGATGGCAAAAGCTCGCAACCCTATCATATTCACGTCAATGCCAAAGCACCCGGGCAGCAGGAATTTGCCACGATACAACACATTGACGGCACAGCCATTGATGGCGTGACTCATGAGCATGACGTGGTGGTGGGAGTGAACCTGCCACCGCAGGGCGATCACTAGTGGGTTGCCGTGAGCAGGTCAATATGGGATCGATTGGGAACCCCCTCTTATAATGATGCCGATTGAACGCAAGATGTGGGTGTTGGGCTTGGCGGTTGGCTTGCTGGTCGCCGGGGTCCATGTGACCGGTTGGCTAGATGCGCCACAGCGATGGTTGCATGATCAGCAGGTTGCGTTTTGTCAGTATTTTTCGCCTGAGCCCACAGAATCTTTGATTCATTTGGATATTGACGATTCAACGCTTGAAGCGGTGGGTGCGTGGCCTTGGCCTCGTTCGGTGATGGCGGGGGTGTTGGATGAAATTCATTTGGCGGGCGCCAAAGCGGTGGGGCTAGACGTGGTATTTTCTGAGCCACAGGCACCTCGGTTTGTTCTGCAGCAAGCAAGCTCTATCTATGAACAAATTGATGACGATCAAGAGCTTGCCACGGCGTTAGCGCAAAGTCAAAACGTGCTTTTGGCGGTGGCGGTCACCATTCAAAAACCCGTCACAGATTTACAAACCCAGGCCCGTGATTTGTTACGCCAGCAGATTGATTTGTCCCGCGAAGATTTTGAAACTCAACTGACTGACATTCCCGTTGCAACGAATATGGATTCATTGTTTGTGCGTTCGCGTCGTTGGGTGTTGCTGGAAAAAACCCAAGCTCTCATGGACCAGGGGGTGGTGGGTTTTGAGGCCATTCGTCGGGCAGTGTTGCCTCACCTTGATCCACACTTGGTGGGCGGGTCGCCGATGTTGAACATGCTTCGTCGCGGCCATGATCAGTTGTTAGCGATTGAAGCATCGCGTCAATATAGTCATGAGTTGATAGGTGGGGCGTTGGGTGTTCGGACGGATTTGCCGCCGATTGCTCGTTTGGCCAAGGCTGCAGGGGGCGTGGGGTTTGTGAGTTATTTGCCTGATGGGGATGGGGTGGTGCGAACGGTTCCGTTGTGGGTGGATGATGGGCGGGTTCTATTGCCTCAATTGGGATTGGCTCTGGCGTGTCGTTATTTGAATGTTCATCCACGGGACGTTCGGATTTTTTCATATCGTCTGGAAATTCCGTTGGCTGATGGCACCGTCAAAACGTTGCAGCTGCGTCGTCAATGGGTTGATCAAGCTCAGCGATCCGCGACGATGTTCTTTGATATTCCCTGGGTTGGCCGTCGGGATCAATGGGAAACAATGTACGACCCCGCCCATGAACAATCACGCCAGCACTTGCCGCTGAGCATGGTCTATCAAATTCAACATGGCTTTGATCAAATTCAGCAAAACAATCGGCAATTCGACAAAGCTGTTTCCATCTTGCTTGATAATGATCAGCCTCAGAAGCTGACGCTGAATCCCTCTATGGGCAAAGCCTATCGCCAAGCAGCCACGGACCTGTCTGATACGGCAATCCGTGAACAATGGGCTTCGAAAATTCGGGCTGATGAATTTATCAATTCGATCCACAAACAGTTTGTCTCAATGGACCCCGCCACGCTAAGCGAGCAGAATCAGTTCTCTCGCACGACACTCTTAGATGCCTTTAAAGCAATAAAGGCCAGCCTCAAGCGGAATGCCCAGTGGTCCGAAAAAATCGTGCAGGCCCGTGCAATGCTTCGTGAACAAATCAAAGGCAAAGCCGTTTTAATTGGGTGGACCGCCACGGGGGTGATGGCGGATTTTGTTCCCACTAGTTTGCACCATCAATGCCCTGGCGTGGTGGTGCATGGCGCGGTGTTTAATGCGGTCATGACCGGCGAAAGTTGGCGTTTGGCATCAAGCTCGGTCAGTGTGGTAACGATTGTTTTGATGGGCATGGCATGTGCGTGGCTACTTGGTGCAGCTGGCCCGATGGGGGCCGCAGCAGGGTCTTTTTTGTTAGTGATCAGTTATCTGTTTTTGAACAGTTTTGTTTTATTTGATTATGCCAATGTGGTTGTTGCCTCGGCTTCGCCGATGTTGGCGGTGGGTTTGGTTTGGTCATTGGGAACGTTGGGGCGTTTTCTCGCTGAGCGTGCAGAACGCGCGCGGATTACCAAGCGGTTTCGTAGTTATGTCGATCCCGCCTTGGTGAACTATGTCATTGCTCATCCAGAAGAAGCTCAACTGCAAGGTCAGCAAAAAGAACTGACCGTGGTATTTACCGACTTGGCGGGATTTACGACTTTATCGGAAAAACTGGGGCCTCAGACGGTCTCGATTTTGAATGAGTATATGGAACGGATGGTGCCGATTGTTCGCTGCAACCGTGGGTATGTGAATAAATTTTTAGGCGATGGCATCATGTTTTTCTATGGCGCTCCTCAGGCCAATGAACTGCACGCAGTCGATGCAGTGACGACCGCTTTGCAGATGCAACAAGCGATGGTGGCGTTTAATGCAAGTTTACGTACCCGTGATTTGCCTTCGGTGGCGATGCGAATTGGGATTAGTAGTGGCATGATGGTGGTGGGGGACGCAGGCAGTGCCGATGCCAGTGACTATACCGTGCTAGGGGATGCGGTGAATCTGGGCGCTCGTTTGGAATCCGCGAACAAGTACACCGGAACTTGGATTCTCGTCAACGAACGTGTTTGTGAATTGGTGGGCGACCAATTTCTCATGCGTCCCGTCGGTAAATTACAAGTCGTGGGTAAAACCCAAGGCATCAAAACTTTTGAACCGTTGGCCTTGATGTCCTCGGCTACCGAAGAACAACGCAGCACCGTAAAACTCAGTACCCAACTCGTCGAACACTACGCAGCAGGCCAGTTTGTTCAAGGCCAACAATTGGCCACAGCCATGCAAGGCGATGCGTTTGGAGCGTTCTATCAACGTCAGTGCCAGCGAAGAATCGAACACCCCCCACAAATGTTTGATGGCAGTATTGTGCTGGAAGATAAGTAGCCCCCCGGAAGCCCCCCGGAAGCCCCGGGTTTTTGCCGGGTTTTCCGGGGCTTTTCCCGACCCTGACGCCCCCGGGCGTAAGTATGCATGCGGCTATTTTTATCATGGCAAAACAGACCCTCAGTGAAGATGATTGACGCGAAGTGCTCTTGATTCTCTTTTCTGACTGACAACTGATAGCTGCCAGATTTTTAATATTTTTTATTTCGATGGTCTTTGCCATGACAGAGCAATGTGCATGACCCACGTCGGGTTCCTCGGTCTACAAAGGTGGGGCCTGTGCCTGCTTTAGGTGAAGGGAAAACTTGATTGCGGTCAAAGTTGATCAGGTGTGTATAATTGGTCACGCCATGGGAATCATGACAGGCTGAACATGAGGAATCTTCTCCACGAATGTGTTCGTCATGTTCCTTGAAGCTCTCATCGTTCAGAATGCTGTTGCGGTCATGACATTGGTAGCACAGTGCGTAAGCTGCGGGGCTTTCAACGACGATGGTGTTTGTCGAATAATTTGCTTTGAGCATGGGTTTGGAACTTGAACCATGGGGGCCCGCTGCGGCGCTGGGCTGGTCGGTGCCGTGGCAATCGGTGCAGCGAATAATTGAAGAGGTGTTGTAGGCTTGTTTAAGGCTTGGGACATCGGTGCTGCGTCCTTGTGTTTGGACGGGATGAAAGCTTTGGTTGGTCGGGTTGAATTCGTCAGCAATATTGTCTGTCCCCAAAAAACGATTGACGACGGGTTGGGCAAAATTATTTTGTGAATGGCATTTGTAACAGACTTGATATTCATAGGTGGCTGGGTTGACCATGATACCTGAAGCCGTTTTGCCGCTGACACCAAGCATGGCTGAGCGAACCGCTGGGGCGGGTGCGTCGGCAGTTGATTGAACCCGATGGGGATTGTGACAATCGGTACATTCAACATGGGCGGCCATGCTGGTGGGGTTTTCTGTGGGGTCATGTACGCCTGTGTACAGCCGAGAGTCATGGCTGCTGATCATGTTCATGGATGCGACCAGATTGGTTTGAGCGACGGTTCCGTCGTGGCAGTTAAGACAGTTGTTTTCTTCTGCTGCATGTCGTCGCAAGCGTTGACGGCCGCCTGCGTTGTGCGGTCGATGGCAACTTTCACAGGCGGCATCCTTCACGGTATTTACCGTCAAATTGTCCCAGCTATCTCGGACTGACGCGCTGAGGCTGGCGGTGCTGTTGGCATGAACACTTTGAGTCCAGTCGGGGACATTGTGACAGGATAGACACATCGCAGAGCCGGTATTGTCCATGCGTAAAAAGTGTCCAAAGGTATTGTCATGCGCATCGTGACAAGTGGTGCATTGCAGTTTTTGCTGATGGTCTAGAGGCAATTGCGCAGGTAAATTCGCAGGGTCATGCAGTTGTCCGGTTTGCAGGGTCAGGGCACTGTCATAGGTAAAAGAGATCGGGTGGTCGTCGGTGAGATCGGTGCCGAGGTGGCCTCGGTCTGTGGAGCTGATATAGATTGTGCCTGGACTGTTCATGGCATTGTATGTTTGGGCGAGCGCAATCGTGCCATCATGACAACTTAGACAAAGCCGCGAACTTCCGGTGGGTTGTCCCACGACAGCCTTGAGCGTGGTGCTGTCATACGTTTGGTACTGGGTTCCGGGGTCATTGCGATTCCATAACGGCGCAGTAGGTCTCGTTTGGTGAGGTGTGTGGCAGAACCGACAGACGTTGTCAGTGGAAGTGGTTTTAACCACGCCAGGCCCCGTCGAAGTGAGGTTGTGGAGCGTCGAGGCCACGTCCGTACCCGTTTGTGCATGAACCGGGAGCATGGCAAAACTTCCAGCCATGACAATGGCCACACACCAAAGAGAGATTGCATTAAGGTTGTATCGAGGATCCCTCATCAGAATCACCTCCAATGTATTGAAAAATCTGAATTCGATGGTTAAAGCTATCGCAGACATAAATCCGATTTTGATCATCAATGACCAGACCCGTGGGAACTTGAAACTCTCCGAGTTGATTGCCAGGCGAACCAAAATTTAAAAGCAGTCTGCCTTGACGATCAAAAATCTGGATATTGGAAAAATAGGAATCAATGACATAGATATGTCCCATTTGGTCGACTGCAACGCCTTTGGGGACGGCTAAAAATCCTGAAGCGTCGCCAGGCTCTCCCAGTGCAAAAAGAAATTGGCCTGTGGGGTCAAACACTTGGATGCGGAAGTTCAGTGAGTCGGTGACGTAAAGTTTTTTCTGTGCGTCCAAACACAAGTGTGTTGGATAATTGAACATGCCGACACCGGTACCCGCGCTCCCAATTTTTTTAATGACCTTGCCTTGCTGATCAAACACATAGATACAGTGTGCGATGGTATCAACCACATATAAAGATTCAGAGTCTGGGTCATAGGCCAATCCGGTGGGGCGTTGGAATCCTTCGGGGGGCGAATAAGACCGAACTAATTTTCCTTTTTGCGTGATTTCCTGGACGGTTTTGTGAGCACTGTCCGAGACGATCAGGTTCGATCCGCGATAGATGATTCCCACCGGTGAGGTAAAATAGGTTTTGTTGACGCGGTCGATTAATCGGTGTTGGCCGTTTTTTAAATTAAACAGATGGACTGCTTGTAGTTCCTGATCGGTGACGGCAATTTGGCCGTCGGGCCCAATGGCCAAGCTGTTGGGGCGGTATAGAACTTGATCATGCTGACCGATGATGATTTGGCTGAGTTTGTCGAAAAACTTGGGTTGAGCAAGATCACCGATGCCTTGGATTTGTTTGAGATAGATAATGCGTGGTTGGGCAGGGGGATCAGGCCACACCAAATTGACGGGGGATTCTTGGGGGGGCGTGGTACAACTCGTCAGCATGGCAAGAAGTAGAAGTAATCCGCTTTTTGGGTGAGCAAAACAGTTGATTCTGTTGAAAAGTTGGTACATCGTAGATCCCTTAAAAAGTGCGTTGTATATGAAAAGAAATCATCATGTCATCACCCTGGTTGTCTTGCTGGGTAAAAATGGAATAGGACGCATTGAGTATGATATCCATAAGCCCTTTACGAAAAACAAGCTCGGCAGCAAGGCTCGTGAGGTCATCAATTTGACGGCCCTTGGATGTGCGGTAGCTTCCATTGATTCGGAGCAGTAGAGATTGATTGGCTTTGAAGGTGGTGCTGATGTCGGCATATAAAACTTTCTGAAAATCAGCGATATCATTGGCGCCTAAACTTTGAGCATATTGAATGTTTTCGTAGCCGCTGTTGGCGACCAGTGTAATGTCGCCGCGAAGAGGCAAGGTATAGCTTGACCACAGGCGTATCGCTTGCATGTTGGGCAAAAGGCGTTGCTGGCGTTTTTCAATTTCTCCGCCAAGTAGTAAGCTTCCCAGTGTCATATCCGCTCCCACGACCAAGATATTCAGTTGTTCGAGATTTTCGGGGTCTGTGCCAGCGGTGAGTTTTTGGTTTTGCGTACGATAATTCAGATAAACCGAGACGGGGTAATACAAGTTGTCGAACATCAAGCGATGGGTCCAGTATAGTGAGTTGGTGGTATGTTCGTTGTTGCTGGATTCTTTGGCGATGTAATCAATAAAGACAGTTTGGCCGTCTGCGATAGAGCCTGTGGCCATGCGGGCAATTTGAGTGAATTGTCCCAGTGTGCTTAGAAGGTAGTCGATGCCTTGGATGTAGGTGATGGTCCGGGTGGTATCGGTGACTACCAAACTGCCTAGTTGGATGTTGGGTTGGGTGAGCGTGGAGGCACTGAGTCCGGTGAGCGTGACGCTTTCATCGCGGACGTTTCGAGCAGAATTATTAAAAGATTTTTGCTCCATGGTGCGACTGATTTTGAGGGTGGAACGGTATTTCCCGACGGGAACATTTTTTCGATAATTGATATCCGCATAGGCACCTAGGAGTTTTTCAGTTCCATTTTCTAGCTTCCTATCGCTACTTTTTAGATAGGCGTCAATATCCATGCTGTCATAAATACGCCAGTTCAGACCTGTTTGTGCGGCAAAATTTTGATCTTGCTGGGTGTTGGTGGTATCGCGGCTCAATTGGCAGTCATAGTATGTTTTGAAATCGTTTGTGTGGTGAAGGGTGATTCGTTGGCTGATGGCGAGTAGGTCGTTCTCGAAAAATCCTTGTTGCTTGACCATTCTGATGGTTCCGATCAAGTTTGGCCTCATCGGAAGTTGGCTCATGGTCCAGATATTTTGAAATGTAACTTGATCCCGCGTACTGGGTAGCTCCAGCACGCTTGCGGTTGATCCATTGCTATTGAGCGAAGTGGAGGTGTGGTCTGTTTGTTCCCGTTCAATACGCAAGACACTGTTCCAGTTGGGGTTTCGATTGTCTTGCATTTGTAGCGATGCAAACCAGGTATTCTTTTTATCGATGCGGATATCACTGGTTTCTTTCAAGGCTTGTCGTTCGAACCGCAAAGAGGTTGCAATGGCTTTTTTCCAAGATAATTCAATCGCTTGGTTTTGTTGGTCAATGCCAATGGGACGTGCGAAACTTCGTGTGATGGTTTGTTTGGTTTGGCTGGCAGTGGCGTGAAGGGTCAGGATTTTTTTCTGGAACATTAATGCGTATAGCGAATAATCCATCACCATGCCGTCGCTGTCTTGCTGACGTCCGTCAATTTGGGTTCGGTTTTGATCTAGCCCCAGTTGCATGATGGCACCCCAGTCGATGAGGTTGGGGTGATAGGCATAGCCCAATAGATTCAAGGTGATTGATTCTTGGAGGCTTAAGCTTTTTTCTTCGTTTTCTGAGCCAGCGCGTTGGTGGTTTTCGGTTCGATGTTTTCCTTCTAGGACCCATTGGCCCGATATCTTTGTGATGGCCATGGGCTTGACGGGATAGGACGGCTGCGCGAACGCGGGAGACGAGAACCCTGCGAGCAACATCCCCAAAGACAAGATTCTGATGCTTGTTTGTTTGAGGTTCATTTGACTGCTCCTTCGGGGGGCACAGTCAAGGCAGATTCTGCCTTTTGCTCGTCAGTAGGCGGTTTGGGTTGGGCCGGGGGGACCGGGGGAACCGGGGGAACCGGGGGTTGGGGGTTGAAGTTGGGCTTGGGACTAGGTTCGGCAGCAATGGTTTCGATAAGATTGGGCTTAAGCATGTGCGGGCGATCCATGTGATGGCCCTGATGACAGATCAGACAATCCACACGCGTGACTTTGGGATGACGCTCGCTGGCCCAGCTTTTTTCTTCATGACAGCCCAAGCACAACTTCTCTGCCTCGGGCTTAATGAGATGTTCCCGCGGCGAACGGTGAGGCGTGTGGCATTGGGTACATTGCCCTTTTTGTACCGGCGAATGCAACTTTCGACCATCTGTGGGAACGGTTTGCTTCTGATGACAGATCACACAAGCCTTGTCCACTTCATCCATCAATTTGTAGGATTGCTCAATAAGATGGCAGCGAGCGCAATCTTCACGTTTCCATTCAGGATGCTTAAACAGTTTGTCCGGATGGGTCTTGCGGCGTTGATAGGTTTGCGAATCCGCCAACAACAGACGGTTCCCCGCAGCATGAGGTTCGTGACAATTGCTGCAACGTAAGTTTTCCAATTGACTATGAAATGGGTCTTCTTTGAAAAATGCACCATCGTGGCATTGAAGACACAATTGGGGCTGGGCTTGGTGGAGCAATTTGGCGTGCTTGGATTTATGAGGCAGATGGCACAACGCGCACTGATTGAAAATCACCGGCCCATGAACCCAATCATCGGACGCAGTCTTATAATACGATTCGTGACAGCGACGGCATAACAAGGGGTCCGAAACCTTGGGCTCAAAAGATCCTTCGACACTATGACACGCTCGGCACTTACGATTCTCATAAGGACGATGGAGAAAAAACGCAGGTGTGTCGGACGCTTCCTTCTCTGCTTGAGCTTCCTTTTGAGCGAGTTCTTGTTTGAGCTGCTCGACTTCGCCGGGCTTGGGAACACCATCAAAGAAAAAACTTAAAACCCGGTATCGGTTTTCCTCGCCACATCCGCCCAAGCACACCACGAACCAGACCAAAACCAGGATCACCCCCGTTGAACCACGTGTCGAAGACCCCACGCGATGGGTCGTGTTGACGCTAGGTCTAGGTGTAAAAAAAGTGACGAACCAGTCCCACATACCTTCAAACTCCTTGATAGAGGTATTGCAAGTTACATGCCTCGGCCAAACAATACGGGATAGATTTTAAATTGTTTATTAAGTTGTTTGTTTGCAACGTTTTGTAAATTTATTCGATTTTAATTTTATTTTGGCCAAGTTACGGTTTCTTAAATTTGAGAATTTTTATCCTGCTGTGAATTTTTTCATTTGAAGTGCGGGCTGTGATGATACTGTTTTTTAAAAAAACAATCTGGGCCAAACGTCTGTTTGTGGGAATGTTTCAAGAGCCTATTTGTGACTTAAGGTGTGTTTGGTTCGTTGATTAAAAGATGTCGAAAAAAGTGACCTGCCAATTGAGCTGTCAAGTTGAATGGTTTGTGATTCGATTCAAGAGAGTTGGTCAGGGCTGGTGGAATGACTTTTGCATATTCCTTGTGTAGGTGAATCATCCCGATGGCAAGTGGGGCAATTGATTCATTTTTTTAAGGGCGATTGGCCCTCAACATTGAACCTGAAATTAGAGGAGCGTATGCAATGAACAAGCGTGGCAAACAGAACAGGGCGGTGGGGCAGATCATTTTGGCGTGTCTGGTTGTGGGGGCGGGGTTTGGGATCATGGGTTGTGGAACCACGCCCAAGTCGACTGACAAGTCGAACGCCAAGGCAGAGTCGGTGTTTTATCCTGCTGCGCCGGACACGCCTCGCCTCCAATTTTTGGTGAGTTTTAGTGATGATAGTCTTTGGAAAGAGAAGGAAAGCTCTTCATTTTCCAAGTGGGTGGTGGGTGAGCCCGATACCGAATCTCCGACCTATTTTGACAGTCCTTATGGGCTGGAGGTACATGAAGGCAAGCTCTATATCTGTGATATCGGCCGAAAGATCGTACATGTTCTGGACTTGATCAATCGCCAGTATAAGATTCTTGGGACCGAAAAAACCTTTAAAAACCCGGTAAATATTACCATTGACGAAAATGGGATGAAGTATGTGTGCGACACCATTCATCGGAAAATTCTGGTGTACGATCAGAACGATCAATATGTTGGCGCTCTGGGAGACCCAGAGAAGTGCTTGCCCATGGATGTGGTCCCGATTGATGGCAAGTTGGTGGTCGCTAATGTCGAAAAAGGCCAATTGGAGCTTTGGTCTAAAACTGGAGAGCTGCTTAAGATTCTTGCGACCAAAGGGGACGATCCGGATCAGTTGGGGATGCCGACCAATCTGGATGTGACGAAAGAGGGGAATATTCTCGTTACCGATACGATGCTCCAAATGGTCAAGGTCTTTGATATCGAAGGTCGTCTTGTGGGAACCATTGGCAATCCTGGAATTGTCCCTGGCTTTTTTGCTCGTCCCAAAGGCGTGGCTGTTGCACCCGGCGGCGTGGTCTATGTGGCAGATGCGCAATGGGAAGTGATCGAGGTCTTTCGTGAGGATGGCAAGCTTCTGATGTTCTTCGGCGGGGCGAGTAGCAAGCCCCAAGGCATGGGAATGCCCGCGGGGGTGGTGGTTGATAAAACTGCCTTGCCAGCTTTTGCTAAATATGTAGATCCCCGATTTGACGCTCAATATCTATTGTTTGTCGCCAACCAATTCGGCAAGAATAAAATTGCAGTGTTTGCCTACGGCGTACCCAAGGTCAAAATTGATAGACCTCTGCCCGAAACGGCCCTGATTCAAGGAAAGTCTAAACCTAAACCTAAAGCCATGCCTGATCTGAACATCACGCCGAAGTCTGACGCAGCGTCTGCCGCCTCGGCAACGCCGGCGGTTCTGGAAACCTCGCCCAGCGTGGTAGAAGAGGCTTCGGACAAGGCATCGAAAAGCACGCCTGTGGCACCCTAATGCCCATCCCATTTAAAACGCGTGCGAATGGTGATTCGCAGAGACTGAATTGATAAGGCTTTATGAAAGTCTCAACGCATACATAGTATATGCGATGCATATAATCAATCGTTTGGCGAGCTTATTTGGTTTCGTGGCAGGCACGACAGAGTTGCTGGGATCGGTTGTCCATGACCAGCATTTTGGAGTGGTCTGAAAAGGGGCTGTGGCAACTGAGGCATTGGACTTTGCCATCAAAGAGGCGAATGCGGGGGTCCAGTTGGGATTTTGCCTTGAGTCCCATGTGTCGAATGCCGGTGAGTCCTGCGAACTTGTTGGTGTAGGGGACGTTGTAGGAGTGGCCGTGTCCGATGTCTGGACCGCCGGTTCCTTGATGACAATCCATACAAGTTTGGCTCGTGACGGGGCGTTGGGTGAAAGCGTTTTCAGAAGAGGCCGCAGTCGAGGCAAAACCGATTTCTGCAGCCATGGGGTTATTTGACCCGTGGACTTGTCCTAACACCATGCCATGCATTGCTTGGGTGTCAGAGGCGGCATGGCAATTGAGGCAAAAGTCGCGGCCCCTACGTGAGCCTCGCAGCAATTTGTCATGGTTTTGACGACTGGCTGCATGTTCCAACGCAGATTCGCCACGATGACAGGTAATGCACGACAGACGGCCATCTTTGAGCTTGAACCCTTTGGGCATGAGCATCGAAGGACGGATGTCCACCGGATGTGAGAGCTCACTGACCTGGGAGTGGCAATCTTCGCATCGTTCGTATTGCCAGTACCCTGAATATTCCACGGGTAAGGGGGCTAGCGAGGGTTGGGCTGCGGCTCGCTTGGCGGCGGCATCCACATCCGACAGATTTTGTCCAAAAAACAGAACGCTTAGCAACAGACAGACGACACCTGTAAAAATTTCCCATCGTTTTCGATAGTTCGTCCAAAATCTGGAAGTCTTCTTTTGGAAATTGGGGGAATTAGGCGTGCTCATTAAAATAGTCATTCGGCCCGCTGTAAGCCTTGCTGGAGATGACTTTAGGCTATTTGAGAGGATTCTGTGATGGTTGTAGGTGCTGTTGGTTCTGGTCTGATTAAACCATATGCCAAACTCCCAGATTGCCAGATTTCTCTTTATTGAGAAGAGATTGACAGGCTTATTTCTCACGGTTGGTTTTACAGCCAGACTTTAGGCTGGCGGTACCCCTCCTTAACAATGAAAAAAGACTGTTTTGTCCTAATTCCTTCTTTGGTATGTGAATTGCTTTTTATTTTTTTGAGAAAGGCGGCTGGGGATTAAAATGAAAACGATATTGACTGTAGTTGCGATAGTGGTCATCGTTGGCTTAAAAATGAGTTTGACTGCACAAGCGCATACATCGAATACTGCGTGTATGAATTGCCATAACTTGCATGGTACCGGTGGTGTGGGGCATTCGAACTTTGGGTGCGCACTTTGCCATGTGCCTCACAACGCCAAAGCGGGCGATGTTCCTTTGTGGAACCCGTCTGTGCCCGATGGCAGTATTAACTTTTCCACGGGGTATTCCAGTACCACGATGGATGCTGCGGTGGGGGCGCCCAACGGAAGTAGCAAGCTTTGTTTAGGGTGTCATGATGGCGCATACACAGGGGCCCATGCTCCAAGTACGATCAATACCTTTAGTAGTTCTGGAGGGAGCGGCGGGATGGGGGCGTTTACCTCGAGCCATCCGATTTCTTTTGTTTATGACACCGCTTTGGCCAACGCTGATGGTGAGTTGCAAGACCCCACGGCAAGTCCTTCGGTTCGGGTGTTGCTTGATTCTGGGAGCAGAATGCAATGTGTGTCTTGCCACGAGGCTCATATTTCACCACATAGCCGATTTTTGCGAATGGAATACAAGGGAACTTCTCAAACTTTTTGTCGCACCTGCCATATTAAATAAAGTCCGTAGGCAGCGAGGGAACTGGTTTGATTGAGTCATGTGTCAGACTCCCAGATCCTCTGATTTCTTCATGCTGAGAAGAGTTGAAAGAGAAAATTCCCACAGTTGATAGCGCCGAGTGGCAGAAGGGAGGAAAACAGTCTTGAAGAAGCTAAAAAACGCCTTTTTAATTTTTTTAGGGGTTTGGCACAGTAATTGCAACTACCTTAAATATAGTCATGGCAGGTAAAAGAGAAATGCTATGATAAGTAGGGAAAAACTTTTAAGCGTGAAGAAGAAAAACAAATGTACGAATCACCTAAAAGTAAAAAAAAGCAATTGTCTGTTCGGGCTCCGCCAACATGATCAGGCCAGAAACGCTTTTTAATGACAAGACGCAAATATGATAATTAGAACTTTGGAATTGACTTTTTTTTAACATTCCTTGAAAGGGAAAAAAATGAAAACTATCATTACATCACTTATGATTGTTGCCATGCTCGGGCTGGGACTCAGTTCCGTTGTGCAGGCTGCGGGTCACTCCGATCGCGGTTGCGACCTTTGTCACGTCCCCCATAATGCCGCTGCGGGCGATGTTCCTCTGTGGAATCCTGCTGTGCCAGACGGCAGCGTGAACTTCGCAACTGATTTCTACACCAGCAACACGCTGGACGCCACCACGGGCGCACCAGACGGAGCCAGCAAGCTTTGTCTCGGTTGTCATGACGGAACCTATGGCGGTGCCCATAACCCTGGAACCGGCAAGTCCTTCGGTGTTGGTGCGGGTATGGGAACGCTTTCGGCAACTCATCCCATCTCCTTTGTTTATGACACTGCTTTGGCAACCGCTGATGGTGAATTGCTCGACCCATCTGGAACGCCTACAGTGGCAGCTCTTCTTGATCCCAACAGCAAAGTGCAATGCACCTCTTGCCACGAAGTTCATCAGAGTAACAACAACAGCTACCTGCGAATGGCTTACAGCGGAACGTCCGAAACCTTCTGCCGAACTTGCCATGTCAAATAAACTGGCATGATCAAGACAGGGGTTTGTTCAACCTTGTCAGTATTTTCAAGAGCGGTACAGCTAAGGCTGTGCCGCTCTTTTTTTATACTTGCTCTGTTGTCTGCTCATTGGCAAAAGTGAGAAAACCGGATCATCCAAGCGTATCTTTTTATATTTCTCAATAATAAGAATCGCCAAGATTGTCTACTTCTCAATACTGAGAAAGCTAAAGGGGGTTTTGAGGACATGTGTTTTTTGCAAGAACGTAAGCTGTTTTGAATACATGGTTTGAAAACGATTTTTCAGTAGCTTGAATCTGGCGTGCTTTGGCATAGGTCTTGTTGTTCTTCTTTTTGGATGACAGAGGCCTCACCTCACTGAATGAAAGACAATGCCATGACGCATGCACGTATCAAAATTTTAATCGCTGCGATTGCTCTTATTGGATCGGTGACTTATCTCTCCGTCGCAGGCGTTAAAAAAGGGTGGGTCTACTACCTGAAGGTTGATCAGTTCTTAGAACAGGACACCTATCAAGGCCAGCGTGTGCGTTTGCATGGCAAAGTGGGGGCGGAATCGTTGATCATTGATCGCGTCAATTTTCTGACAGACTTTCAACTCGTGGGCATCGAGGGTCAAGTTCATGTGATTTACGAAGGTTCAATCCCAGACATGTTCGAGGCCGGCCGCGAGGTGGTCGTCGAAGGCAAGCTCGATGAAGCAGGCATCTTCCGTGCCGACCAACTCATGACCAAGTGTGCCAGTAAATACAAAGCCGAAGAAGAAACCCAGAACAACACTGATACTGGTACCGATCTTGATCAACTGGAGACAGGACAATGAATATACTGATTGGCCAATACAGTCTAGCTTTTGCTGCAGTCGTGGCCGTGATCGTCATACTCTGCAGTGCGATTCATTTAGCCAAGCCTGCGTGGCCCACCTTGAAATTAGCGCGTTGGCTGGTGGGTTTGTTTTTTCTTTTGCTTTGTGTCTGCAGCGGGTCTTTGTGGATTGCGTTTTTGAGCGATGATTTTACGGTGGCATACGTTGCGGGCTACTCTGAACATGCGTTGCCGACGGCTTATAAAATGGCAGCCTTCTGGGCGGGTCAAGAAGGAAGCCTCTTGTTGTGGGCGGTATTGCTTGGGGGCATGAGTGCGGTGGCTGTGTTTCAATGGCGTCATCATACCGGTCGCCAGGCAGTGGGCGAGTTGTTTGGGTTGATGCTGGTGAGCGGTTTTTTTGCGGTGTTGATGGTCTTTGCCGCCAATCCTTTTAAACTGATGGAACAAGTGGTCACCGATGGGAACGGCCTCAATCCCATGCTGCAAGATCCTGCGATGATTGCCCATCCACCTCTTTTATTCATCGGCTACGCAGGCTACACCATTCCCTTTGCAGCGATGATTGGAGCTCTTTTTGCTGGTGGAAAGGATTTTCACTGGATATTGGCCATGCGTCGATGGTTGATATTTTCATGGCTATTTTTGACCATGGGGATCATGTTGGGCGCTTGGTGGGCTTACATCGAACTGGGCTGGGGAGGCTACTGGGCCCGGGACCCTGTTGAAAACGCATCGTTACTTCCTTGGTTAACGGGTACGGCATTGCTGCACTCGATTGTGATTCCACAACTCAAACGATGGAATGTTTTTCTGGTCACGCTCTCCTTTTTACTATGCTTGTTTGGAACCTATATCACACGCAGCGGCGTGATTCAATCAGTCCATGCGTTTGGTGAATCATTGGTCGGGACTTTTTTCCTGATCTTCTTAGGCGTTTGTGCCGTGCTGAGTTTGGTCTTGATTTTCTGGCGGTTTCGAAGCCTGCAGTCCGGGCAGTGTATTGACCATGTATTCAGTAAGCCGGGATTATTTTTGATCACCAATATCCTGTTGACCTTGATGATGTTGATCACGTTGGTGGGAACGATTTTTCCCTTGATTAGCAGTTTGTTTATGCCTGAGCCTGTGAGTGTGGGGCCTGCGTTTTACAATCAAGTGATCTTGCCTTTGGCGATTGTGGTCTTTGCGATCATGTGTCTGGGTCCCATGTTGACGTTGGCTCCGGACGTGAGTGATCGAATCAAACGGGGGATTCAATTGCCCAGCTTGTTGGCGGTGATTGCAGTGGGCGTGGCCTATTTTGTCGTAGGTATTGTGAACCCATGGTCCTTGGTTTGCACGGGTCTTGCCGTTTTCGGTTTTGCAGTGATCCTTGCGCAGTTGTATGTGGCCTGTGGTGAATATCGTCAGACTCATGATGTTTCTGGCCCCCAGGCGATCATCCTCATGATCGATGCCAATCATCGACGTTACGGCGGACAGACGATTCATTTGGGAATGCTCTTGTTCATGATCGGTGTGGTCGGGTCCGGCGTCTATGGCACAAGTGAAAATCATCGCATGGACTCCGGCGACGAAATTAAAATCGGCAACCAAACACTGACCTATTACAAACTCGCTGAAGCCAAACGGGGGAATTACACCGCCGTCGAAACAAAAATGACTTTGACCGATGCCAATGGAGCGGTTCGCCCCTTGCAGCCTGAACTGCGGTTTTATCCCAAGTCCGAAAAAGCCAACACCCATGTGGGACTGGACTGTTCTTTGAGCCGAGATATTTATGTGACCCTCTCTGGCTGGGAAGCTGGAGGGACCGTTGCTGCATTGGTGGTGCGGGTGAACCCCTTGGTGACGTGGATATGGATTGGTAGCGTGATCGCCACGCTCGGAGCCATGTTCAGTATGCTTCCTGCCTTGCTCAAACCTGCTGGGGTGTGTCGCCCTCATGTCGCGAGGCCTCTTCAAACAGAACAAACCAATTTGGCGGTGGCAACCACGCCCTTGACTTCCAAATCTGAAAAAGGAAATTGTGAATCATGAAAATCACCTCGTCCATTTCAATGAGCATGGTTGTGTTACTGGTCAGCATGGGCTGGAGCTTGCAGGTTCCGACTTCTGTTTATGCCGTCTCAGAAGTGAAAACGCCCACGCCCAAATCGCATCCCGTGATTCAACACGCCGCCACGCAGCCGGCAGCAATCCAGTCCGCAACGACCCCGCCTAGCAGCAAAGATGTGTTGCCCAGCGGCCATCCGGCTTTGCCTGGCAGTGGACAAAAACTCGGTGCAAAACCTCCAGCCAATGCAGGTCATACTTATAACTTTCACGCGAATGTCACCTTGCAGGTCAATCGCCCGGGGACCGCAGGGCCACCTCTGAAAGGCTTGCCCGTGACGGTTTGGTTGATTCATCAAAATGAACCCTTGCGGGAATACAAACGCCAACTGGGCGCGTCTGCAAGTTTACAAATCAAGGATGTGAAACTTTCTGTTCCGGTGATGCCATTGGTTCGGGTGACTTATGATGGCGTGGATTACGAAGTACGTGGCCCGATTCTCAATACGCGTCAGCCTTCAGCAAAAATTGAGGTTCAAGTTTATCCCACCACGACCAGTAAGCCTCCTTTGCATGTGGCGATGCGGCATGTCATGCTTCGCCGTGGGGCTCAAGGTATTTGGGTTCATGAAGTGATTACGCTGGAAAATCCCACGCAACGCGCATGGATCAATGCTGCAAAGAAAACGCAAAATACGCCAGGCACGTTTAGTCTGAAGTTGCCTCAGGATGTGGGAGAAATCCGATTGGGGAAAGGGTTTTCCAGTCAGTACACCCGCTATGAGGGAGGGGTGCTTAAGTTAGACAATCCGGTGAATCCGGGTACGAATTCTTTTGAAATTGACTATGCGGTGAAGGTTGTGAATGGGAAATGTGTTTTGACGCTTCAAACATCTGAGTCGGTGAAGCATTTGATGGTCTTTGTGCCAGAAGATTTGGTGGTGCTCAAAACCACAGGCTTTGCCGAGGAATCTGAGGCCAGTCTTTCAGAAAAGAAAGTTAATGTGTATCAAAGTAAAAATTTGCCAAGCCAAGTGGTCGCTCGCTTGGAAATCCAAGCACCTACACCTCAAGTTGCAGTGCCCAAACAAACCGGCCCCAAAGCAATCATTCCTACCAGCAAAGGACGACCATGACTGTCCAGGCTACAACCATCATGCCCTCTGATACCACAACGGATGAATTGGGTACGCAATCGATTCCTGCGATCAAGGCAATTGATTTGTGTAAAATAATTGATGATCGACCGATTCTCAACGGCCTGACTTTTCAGATTGAAACAGGGAAATGCACCGCTTTGCTCGGTGCCAACGGTGCAGGCAAAACCACCTTGATGCATATTCTTGCAACACTCAGCTCGCCCACCGCAGGCCAGCTGAATATATTCGGCAAACCAATAACCCGATCTTCCGTGGCCACGCGACGTGAGATCGGCATGATCGGCCATCAGTCGATGCTGTATCGGGATTTGTCCGCTCTGGAAAACCTGATCTTTTTCGGCAGGTTGTACAGCGTGGATAAGCCGGCAGTGCGGGCGATGGATTTACTTCATCGCGTGGGATTGGCAGATCGCGCGCCCGATGCCGTGCGAACGTTCAGTCGAGGCATGACCCAGCGTTTGTCGATTGCGAGAGCTTTGATGCATCATCCCAAGTTATTACTGGCGGATGAACCGTTTGCGGGATTGGATGTCCCATCGGTTTTGGCGGTGGAGCAGTTACTCGCGGATTTGGTTGAAGAAGGTTGTACCGTGGTTCTTTCGAACCATGATGTGGGGCGAACCCTTCAAATTACGGATCATGTTCTGGTGTTACATCATGGGCAGGTTGTTTTGGATACCCCTTCGGGGTCGATCACCGAATTGCAGATTACAGAGCAAATGTGCCGCGGCCCTGAGGGGATGGGGTCAACATGAAAACCGTTTTAAGACAACTTTGGTTTCTCGTTGCCAAGGACCTTCAAATCGAAGCCCGCAGTCATCAGACGCTGGGCTTGGTGACGGTCTTGGGTATTTTGATTTTGGTGGTCTTGGGTTTGGGGCTCGGCCGTCAAGAGTTGGCGTCGGGTTCATCGGCCACGGCCGTCTTATGGGTAGCTTATTTATTCAGCGGCGTTCTCTGCTTTGAGAAAACCATGTCCGTCGAACGCCAGGATGGCGCATTGGCTGGCCTGATGCTGGCACCGGTGGATTGGGGACTTTTGTTTGTTGCCAAATTAATTGGCAACCTGGTTTTGCTTGGAACGCTTGTCATCATTATCACGGCAGCCGGCGTGTTGTTTTTAGGTTTCAATGTGATGGCAGGCTTTTGGCCGTTTGTGATTATTACATCACTTGGAATGTTGGGTTTTGCGGCTGTGGGGACGCTTTTTTCGGCAGCCGTGAGTTCCTCACGTTTGGCGGGGGGGTTGTTGGCGTTGTTGATTTTCCCCATTTGTTTGCCTTTGGTCATTACGTCGATCCAGATGTTGCTTTCTGTGTTTCGAGATGCCAATGAAATAGATTCTTCTGGATTGGCGATTTTAATTGCTTTTGACTGTATTTATTTGGTAATCAGCTGGTTGGTATTTGAATTGCTACTAGAACCGTAAGC
Organism: Planctomycetota bacterium; assembly: GCA_024279865.1. GTDB lineage: Bacteria > Planctomycetota > Phycisphaerae > Phycisphaerales > Phycisphaeraceae > JAJRRC01. The sequence continues at coordinate 25,712 of JAJRRC010000051.1, forward strand.
ATCATTGATTTCGCATGTGATACCACTCACGTTTAAAACGGGTGTATTCCGTGATTCGCCGAGACTGAATTGACAAGACTTGATGAAATTCTCAACGCGCAATAAAAATACGCAATGTGTATTAGATGGGACTGAAATATGAATAAAACATTTTTTCAAAACTGGGGTTCCTTGGTTTATTGGTTTTTGACGTTGATCGCTTTTGCGGTGGGAGTCTGGCTGGTCTTTGCAGTGGTTCCGACGGAAGAGACGATGGGGCCGATTCAAAAGATTTTTTATCTGCATTTGCCCATTGCGTTCAACGCGTTTCTCGTATGCACGGTGACGTTTGTTTGCAGTGTGGGTTACCTCTGGAAAAAGCAGGGTTATTGGGATGACTTGGCAGTGGCCTCGGCCCGTGTGGCAGTGCTGTTGTGTTCGATAGTTTTATTGACTGGGATGATCTGGGGGCACAGTGCCTGGGGCGTCTGGTGGACCTGGAGCCCACGATTGACTTTTAGCTTGGTCTTGTGGTTACTGTATGTGGTGTATCTGGTGATTCGACCGTCGATTGAGGAAAAGGGGCGTCGCTCCTTGGTTTGTGCGGTGTATGGCATCGTGGCGTACTTGGATGTGCCTTTGGTTTATCTTTCGGTACGGTTGATGCCTGACATTCATCCTCGGTCCATTGAATTGGCTCCAGAAATGACATGGGTTTTGTTGTACTGGATGTTGCCGGTGGTCATGATGACAGTGGGTCTTTTGTGTGAAGGTTATAGTGTGCAACGGCGTGTGTCTGAACAACAAAATCAAACCCAATATGCCACGCGACAAACAGCGACATCGATACATCCAACAGGGGAATTAACATGAACGGCCAAACAGACCTTATTTGGGGATACGTCTTGGGACTGGCATTGCTTTGGGGATATCTCTTGCGACTTTGGGTGCAAAAACGCCAACTCAAACGCAATAGAAGTTTTCAGTAACAAGCCTTCGTAATCGCGGGTGTTTAGAGAACAAAGCAACAGCCTTGCCGATTCCCAAAAGTAAAATATTGGAGTCTAAATACAGTGTGTATAAACAATAGGACCAAATCATTTACAATTGGAATATGGAGGCTGTGTCCAACCACCAATCTGTGTCACAGGGAAAGAGCCAACCCATGAGCGGGAAAACTATTTTAATCGCTGAAGATGAAGAATGTCTCAGAGAGTCCCTCGCTGAATTGCTAACCGATAAAGGTTACACCATCATTCAAGCAGCGGATGGTCAAGAGGCCTACGAACTAATTTTAGACCGCACGTTTGATCTGGTGCTCAGTGATATTCGGATGCCTCAGATGGACGGCATCACGCTGCTGGGACACCTCCAACAAATTCAGCCTCAGACACCTGTTATCATCGCGACCGCATACGGGACCATTGAAAATGCCGTTCACGCCATGGCCCATGGGGCGAGGGATTATCTGCTCAAACCCGTGAACTTTGATGACCTGCTCATCAAGATCCAACGCGCGATGGATTATGGTGATATGCAAACCACGCATCGGGTGGTCACCGAACAATTGGCATCCCAGCATACATTCCACAATCTCATCGGTTCTTCCCCCTGTATGCTTCAACTGTTTGAGATGGTGCGTAAACTTTCCCAAGTGAAAAGTTCGGTCCTGATCAGTGGTGAATCAGGCACAGGCAAAGAACTCTTCGCCCGAGCGATTCATTACAACGGCCCCTTAAAGTCCAAACCCTTTATCGCAGTCAACTGCGGGGCAATCCCAGACAGTCTTATCGAGTCAGAATTGTTCGGCCATCGACGCGGGTCCTTCACCGGAGCCCATCGTGACAAAATTGGCTACTTTGAAGCCGCCAACGGCGGATCACTGTTCCTCGATGAAATCTCCACGTTGCCACTGGCTGTGCAAAGCACCCTCTTGCGTGTGCTTGAAGATCGAACGGTCACGCCCGTCGGCGACACCAATGCCAGACCTGTGGATTTACGCGTGATCGCAGCCTCGAACAAAGACCTTGAGCAAATGGTCGATGACAACGAGTTTCGTGAGGATCTGATGTATCGGCTCAATGTCGTCAAACTTCAGTTGCCTCCGCTAAGACAACGCAAAGAAGACATCCCTGCATTGGTCCACTATTTTCTGAAAAAGTATGCCAGTGAAATGAATCACAAGGTGGATTCTATTACCAACGATGCCATGCACGCCATGTTGACCCATTCGTGGCGAGGGAATGTGCGTGAGCTGGAAAATGTGATTGAACGGGCCGTTATTTTTGCTGAAAATGGGCAAATTACCACCGAGGAACTTCCCTTTGCCGAAGGCGCCCCCGTGACGTACCTAGCCAATGAAAACCTCAAGGAAACCATGAGGCAATTTGAACGCCAGCACATCCTCGCTTGCCTCAGTCAACATGGCTATGACAAAGCAATGGCGGCAGAGTGTCTGGGCATTGGGGTTTCGAGTCTTTATCGAAAAATTGACGAGTTGGAAATTCCCAAAGAGATGGTCAATGCAGAGTAAAATATGCGGAGATGCAACGTTTTTTTGCATGCAACAAAATAGCGCCCGGCGAGCGAGTCTGGATTGACGCGGGCTATTTTTACGCAACCAATTTGATCAAATAGAGCGTTTTGCGTCATTGTTTGCCGCTCCCGGACGCGCACGCAGTATGCGTGCGGCTGTTTTTCAAACGAATCATTCAAGCAAAGGCGGCAAGTATTGATGCAAAATGCTCTAGATAAAAACAAGGTGTAATAGACTCTATAGCGATCAACCATACGCCTCAAAAAACCGAACCACGCAAGGCAATTCATGCCAGTGCGTGGTTCGGTTTTTTCAGTCAGTTCTTTAATTGTGGTTCAGAGCTTAGACGCATTGCGTATTTTAGTTGCGTGCTGAGAGTTTCATCATGCCTTGCCAATTCAGTCTCGGCGAATAACCATTCGCACGAGTTTTTTTAAAATTGGCATGAATCCAAGCGATTAAGCGTCTGTGTTTTCAGTTTTGGCATTGGCTGCAACCCAACTGGTCTTGAACTGCTTGAAGGCTTCGAGGAGCTTGCCTTCGAGGTCTTTGCTCAATGCTTGGGTCGAAGCAAGTTCTTCACGCAATGCAATGGCTGGGCCTTTGAAATGTTCAAGCAAATCAGCCGCAAAGCCATGCACATTCGTCAGGCCAATGTCATCAAGGAAGCCCTTGACGCCGGCAAATATCTGAAGCACCTGATCAATCACGTCCATGGGGACATATTGAGGCTGCTTGAGTAATTCAACCATGGCTGCACCGCGGTCGAGCTGCAACTGCGTCGCGGCATCAAGGTCCGTGCCCAGCTGGGCAAAGGCTTCGAGTTCACGGAAAGCTGCAAGGTCCAGACGCAACGAACCAGCGATCTGTTTCATGCCTTTGATCTGAGCGTTGCCACCCACGCGGGACACGGAAATACCCACATTAATCGCGGGGCGCACGCCAGCGAAGAACAGTTCTGGTTCAAGGTAGATCTGGCCATCGGTGATGGAAATCACGTTGGTTGGAATATAAGCCGACACGTCGCCTTCCTGAGTTTCGATAATCGGAAGGGCGGTCAAGCTGCCGCCGCCGTTGTCGTCGGACAACTTGGTGGCACGTTCGAGCAGACGGCTATGAAGATAGAACACGTCGCCAGGGTATGCTTCGCGGCCTGGAGGACGACGCAGAAGCAAAGACAACTGACGATAAGCAGTCGCCTGTTTGGAAAGATCGTCATACACGCAAAGCACATGCTTGCCTTTCCACATGAAGTACTCGCCCATCGCACAGCCGGCATAAGGAGCAATGTACTGAAGCGGGGCAGGGTCCGCTGCTGAGGCGCTGATGACCGTGGTGTATTCCATGGCACCATGTTCACGCAGGGTGTCCACCACTGCCGCCACGGTGGATTCTTTCTGGCCCACTGCCACATAGATACAGTAGACAGGCTCATCGGTCTGATGGGTTGACTTCTGGTTGATGATGGCATCAAGAGCAACAGCCGTCTTGCCGGTTTTACGGTCACCAATGATCAGTTCGCGTTGGCCACGGCCGACGGGGATCATTGAATCAATCGCTTTGATGCCGGTCTGGAGAGGCTGGGTCACAGGCTGACGGTCAGCAATGCCTGGGGCAATGATGTCCAGCTTACGGGATTCATCAGACTGGACAGGACCTTTGCCGTCGAGTGGTTGTCCCAGTGGGTCGAGCACACGACCGAGGACGCCTTCACCGACGGGCACGGAGAGTAGTTTGCCGGTGGATCGGACGGAGTCACCTTCTTTAATTTTGAGGTAATCACCAAAGATCACCGCACCGACCACGTCGGCTTCAAGGTTGAAGACCTGGCCATAGACCAGTTTGCCGCCTTCAGATTCAAATTCGAGCATTTCGCTGGCACGGGCTTCACTGAGGCCGTAGATACGTGCGATGCCGTCGCCGACTTCGATGACTTGGCCGACCTGGGAAACTTCCAGTTCGGTGGCGTATCGTTCGACTTCTTGTTTGATGACGCTGGTAATTTCGTCTGTTCGGATTTTCATGCGTTTTCCTCGATCAATTGGGATAATTGGGTTTTCGCTTTTTCACGCCCCTCGGCGATCATTTTGCGTTTCATGATTTGAAGTTGTGTCGCCACCGAGCCATCGATGAGTCGGTCACCCACCCGCAGCTTGAGGCCGCCGATGAGGGATTCATCGACAATTTGGTTAAGCACGACGTTTTTATCGATGGCGATACCGATTTTTGCCGCCAAGTCTTCAAGGCGTTCAGCGTCAAGTTCAGATGCCACATAAGCATCTACTTCGACGGTGCCTTGGCGTTGGTCGACAAATTGGCCAAAGGATTTGATGATTTCCGGGAGCAAGTCCAAACGTTCCTTTTGGTTGACCACCTGCAAAAAGCGGTAGGTCAGGTCGCTGATATTGTCCTTGAAAATCTTTTGGATACTGTCCGCTCGTTGATCGGTGGACAAGATGCGATTCGATAAGAGTCTCATGATGTCCGGCTGTTCGCCCAGCAGGGCAGTCAGTTCATTGAGTTCTTCGCCGACGGCATCGAGCTGTTCTGCTTTTTCAGCAAGTTCGATGAACGCCAGAGCGTAGACCTCTGGAACTGAGCGTGTGATTGGTTCAATGTGTTCTGGCACTGATAAAATCTCCCGTCGTCTGGTTCGAATTGCGAGTGGGTTGTTCGCTAATGTTTATTCGCGGGTATTGAACTGATGAGTTTTGCATCAAATTCTTAACGCGTCAAAAGGATACTCATTTGAGTATCAGTTATTGTTTGCCTGACGCAGCTCGTTGAGTGATTCGTCCACAATGGTCTGCTGATCAGCAGGGTTCAGTTCACGTTTAAGAATACGGCCGGCAATGTCGGTCGAAAGTGTCGCAGCCTGCGAGTACAGCTCATTCACAGCCTGTTCCTTGGCGGCATGAATGTCACGCTGGGCACGTTCTTGAATCTTGCCCACATCGGTCTGGGCCTGATCTTTAATCTGAGCGGAGAGGCGTTCTGCCTCGGCACGACTTTCTTCGATCAACTGACGGGTCTGCTCTTGAGCGTCCGCCAGTTTCTGTTGATACTCAGCCAAGGTCTTTTGAGCATCTTCAGCCGATTGCTGAGCTTGTGCCAGGTCGCCTGCGATCTTTTCTTCACGGTCTTGCAAGCCGGAGAGGATCGGGCCCCATGCCTTTTTGTACAGAACACCAAAGAGGATCGAAAACGCGAGGATCGCGGCAATGGATTGTGCAATCGTGCCAGCGAAAAGCGTTTCCTCCGCAGCACCTTCAGCCGCAAGTGCGAGCGAACTGGTGAGCAGGGTGATCATAACCGTCAGGGACAAAGTTTTTTTCATGGTTGCTGTCCGTTTCATTTCTTCAAAAAATGGGCCGAATGCTCGAAGGTCCCCCCCCCGGAAGTTTTTACCGGGGGTCTGATCCGGGGGTCTGAAAGTCGCCCTGAGCATTTTTGCTCGTGGGTCCTGAAAGTTTTCGGGGAGGCTTGGGGTCGCCAAGGGAAAACTTCCGGGTGGGGGCCGGGGGGCCTTGGAGCACACGGCCCGTGCCGTGTGTGGATAAATCCGATTATTTGCTGAGGAAAGGAATCAGCAGCGCGAAGAAGGTAAAACCTTCGATCAAAGCAGCCGCCAACAGCATAGAGGTGAAGATGCGACCGCCGGCTTCAGGCTGGCGAGCGATGGATTCAACAGCAGAGCTGCCGATGTTGCCAATGCCTTTGGCAGCACCAATCACGATCAGGCCAGCACCAAGGCTAACGCCCAGAGCCACACCAGCTTGGCCACCAGGGAGAACCCAAGAGCTACCCGCAGACACGCTAGCGTCAGCATCTTGAGCCATGACGGGAACAGCAGCAAACAACACTGCCAGGACACTAAGGATTGCAAATTTCTTCATAACACGGTCTCCAAAAATTTTTCTGATACGGCAAGGTCATATCGGTTTTTACTCCCCGCCCTCGCGGGACGTCCACCTGCCTTACTCAAACGGCACCGGGGAGTGATCTACTATATAAGTCTGCTTTTACGCGGTCTGTGCTGAACCATGTGAATGGTCTTCGTCATGTTCCTCGTGTTCTTCATGTTCATGAACCACCAATTGGCCTAGGAACAAACAGGTCAGGAAGGTAAAGACATACGCCTGAATAAAGCCCACCAGGACTTCAAGCATGTTGATGCCCGCAGCACCCAAAATCGACACCGCTGCCACACCGCCGCCTGCAGCCGGTCCCAGAGCATGGATCACGGGTCCGACGAATGAAAGCAGAACCGCAATCACCAGATGGCCTCCAGTCATATTCGCAAAAAGACGAATCGCCAAGGCAAAAGGTTTAATCAGTGTGCCCATGATTTCCACAGGAACCATGATCGGCCACATGAAAATCGGAGCGCCACCTGTCATGTGCAAGAGATAGCTCTTGGGGTCTTTGATAAAAGCAGTCACGTTGTAAAAGAGGAAGGCAATGATCGCCAACGCGCCAGTGACCCAGATGGATTGGGTGGCAGTGCCACCGATGCCGTGGCCATGATGACCTAGGCCGAACATCGCGGTGATATCCAAAATCGGGATCAAGCCCACGAGGTTGCACACGAGGATATACCAGAAAAAGGTCCAGAGAATCGGGCAAAAACGGTCTGTCTGGTCGCCGAGTACATCACGAAAAACATCTTCACGCATGTACACGCAAACCGATTCGACCAAGTTGGCGGAGATGCCTTGAGCCCGAAAATCTTCCAGCGAGCGAGCCGGTCCGGTTTGGATGCGGCGGGCAGCAGGGATAATCAGCAGCATGGTCAAAATAGCATTGACCACCAACATGACCGTCACGTTACTGATATACCACAGCGAACCATCAGCATTGGTCAGGAGAGGCTTGTCTGTGATATGTCCAACTGGGCTAGCCAACACCATGAGCAAATCAATCACGCGATTACCTCCGAGTTACCAGGCTGAGGAATGAAATCTTTTTGCCACACGTATCGTCCGATACTGGCCATTTCAATCAACATCAACGGCAAATAAAACCACATTAACGATGCAACCAACACCACGCGAGGCATTTCCAACACACGGTTGGCATAAATAGCTCCGCCTAGACAAATGCCCATTCGGACCGCCATCGATCCAAACACGCCATACATCGTTGGCATCAAACCCATCGGCCCGAGTATGGCCACCGGGATCATGGTCAGCATACTAATCACGGACACCAAAATGCCTGCAAAAAGGATACATGATCGTGTGGCAGGCTCATCGGTGACGGTGGGAAACACTGTCCACGCCAAAACAAACAAAATCACCGACGCGCCCAGCAGGGCAGCCAGTGTTGTAAACAAAGGAAATCGAGGTTGAAGTGTGTTGCCAGACATGAAATTGCTGTTACGCGTTCATTTCCTAAAAAAACCTAAAAAAAACGACGGCCCAGCCGCCAAATTTTATACGTTCCGCCAATCACGCCCACTGCCAGCCCCAAACACATCAACCAAGGCTCCGTGGACCACTTACTATCAAGCCACCATCCGACAAAGGTCAACCCCCCCGTCGCTCCAGCAAATTCAAGACCTGCTCCAAAAAGGCTTAATGGGTTAGGTTCACTTGCTTTATGACTACGAGGCGCTGGTTTGTCCGATGGCATAAAAACCTCCATTGCCCAAAGGCATGCAAGGTAGACGCAAAAGGGTACAAGCCCCGTTTTTAAGTGTCAAATTTCAAGGCCAAAAGATGGGTATAAAACCAGGGCCAACGCATATGACTTAGCCTGCGAGGAGTTGTAACAAAAACTGATGATCCCACCCCGCGATCTTTCGACGGCCCTTGATGCTTTTGCGTCGCGTGTGTGCGTCAGCGTTCTTCAACAAATTCAAGGCCATTCGA
>JAJRRC010000052.1 GCA_024279865.1 Planctomycetota bacterium
ATGGCAGAAGCACCCTTATTCATGGACGCATCTTCAAAGGCAATGCCGCTATTATCAGGTACGTAACGAAGCGTCGTATGCAAGCAGAAAGAAAACGGAAAAAGCGAAAAATCTGGAATTCTTATAGCGCTGTCGTACTAGGCAGCTTGGTCTTCCTGTGATACCAGAAATTTTTCAATCTGATGGATTCCCTCGAGAATATCTGCTGCGGATTGAAAGGCAGGATTGTCCGGGTCCTTGGGCCTCAAAATAGAAGCCGTCAAGGCTGATATCTGTTCTGCTTCAAGGCTCGTCTTATCACAATGGACAAGGTCTTGAAATTCGGGATTGTGGTGTGGACGATTCATCTGGACGGCCATGTAAAAAAAATCAATGGCCTTGTCCACATGTTGAAATTTTTCGCGAATGACTTTGTTGGTGATGCGACCGGAATTGGCCCACTTGCCTAGCAAGCGTTGAATTTGACTCGTCCGCATCATCTCTTCAAACAAGCTGGTGAGCATGGGGCTTTGACTGAGATCTTCACCGTCTCGGACGGCAGATCCAAAATCAACAAAGCTCACCTCCCCGTTGGAAATGACAAAGTTGTCCAGCCTCAAGTCCAGATGAATCACCCCGCCATCGTTGTGAAGCACGCGCAATAAGTCTGCGGTCTGTTTGGCAAATTCGATTTGGGACATGGTCTCTCCACCCAATCGAAGCCAGTTGAGATACAGTCGTCTGACAAAACCCCGGTCATCTTTTTCGTAGCCGATCACCTTGGGAACCCGATGGCGATAGGATTTGGGAAGATCACGCTGCAAGATATTTAAGATGGCGGTTTCACGTGTCAGGAAAATGGGGAACACATTTTCCACCAATTTGCGAGCACGTTTAACGATGGTTTCTTCTGGTATGTCCGGATGTTTTTCTCGCAATCGCCATGCCACGTTGTCCAGCGTCGGGACTTCTTTGTAGACGACGTAGCCGTAGTCTGCTTGGGGGTTTCGTACGAGCTGAACGTGATACGTAAAGCGGTCGGTCATTTGGCCAGGCAGTACCAATAGCAGTTTGCGGGCGATGAAGAAGTAGCCTTTTTTGGAAAAGCCTGGCAACCACAATCCTGCCACGCGTGTGACAATGCGTTGGACCGAACGTTCCATAACAAACCCACCTTGATCGTGGAAATTGGCTGCGACCTGCTGAGCTTGCACCTGGTCGGTACAAACATAGACAAACTGGCCACCCCAGTGCAGATGGTCAAACACCTCTTGAGGCGTATCGGGTTCGCCGGGCGTTGAAAACCAATAGTTCTGCATGTGAGGCTTGTCAGGCACTTGGCCAAACTGTTCGTACTCTAGCGTGCCTCGGAGAATTTGTTGCTGTACCGCCCTTACCAATCGGGCCAAGGCTACCGACCGTGGTCTTGTTTGTGGATTGGGCGTACTACTCATAAACCATTTTGTTCCAAAGCGCGCAACGAAACTACATATGCCTATTTTCGATCATCGGCGCGAAGCACAATAGGAGTTTTTGAGCGATTGGGACATTTACCTGATTATCGGGCGTCAATCAGGGTAATTTTGCACGATAGGAAGCCAAGTCCACCCGGCCGTCCACAACTTGAACACCTTCGTCTTGAAGCATCTGCTGTTTTTTTGCAAGCCCTTGGGCAAACCCAGTCAGCTTTCCGTTCGCCCCCACCACTCGGTGGCAAGGAACCACCGGTGCGTGGGGATTGCGATTCAGTGCCATGCCCACTGCACGATAAGCCCGACTCTTGAGCTTGTGAGCGATGTCCCCATACGTCACCACACAACCACGTGGAATGGTCGCGGTGACTGCCCAGACGCGTTCGTTAAATGAGAGAGAATTCGTGGCTGTCTTGGATTTGAGCATGGGATACCAAACTTCCAAAAAAAATAGAGGCCAAGCAAAACTTCTAAAAACAAGACGCATATGACAGAATGAAATGCTGGACACACACAAAATAGACGCAAAGAAAAAGGCTAAGCCTGTTCTTCATCCACGAGCATAAATTTGATCTCTGCCTCAGCAGCCAATTCGTTGCCTACAAAAGCGCGACATGCCATGTGCGCCAGTTGTCGGCGAGTCCGCAGGGTCGTGGCTTCGAGCAACAATTGATCCCCAGGCGTCACGGGACGACGCAATTTGACCCGGTCCAAGCTCAACAACACCGCCAACTTGCCGGTGTGCTCAAGCTCTTGACCGACAAGCAGCCCAGCCAATTGAGCCATCGCTTCAACAATCAAAACGCCAGGCATGATCGGCGTGCCGGGATAGTGGCCTTGGAAAAACGGCTCATTGATGGTTACATTTTTAATGCCCACCGCACGCTTGGAACCCTGAACCTCCAACACCCGATCCACCAACAACATCGGATACCGGTGCGGCAAAATACGACTCAACTGCCGAATGTCCAAAAGCGAGTTGTTCTTGGCCAACTGGGTGCGACGTTGTTCACGGTACTGCTTGATCAACTCACGACACAATTCATGATTTAACGCGTGGCCTGACTTGTACGCCACGATGCGTCCTTGAATCGGAACGCCCAGTAAATACAAATCGCCAATCAGATCGACAATCTTGTGACGAACCGGTTCATCATCAAAACGATAGGCATTGTCGCCCATCGGGCCATCACGGTTGATGACCAGAATATCCTGAGGTGTGAGATGTTTACCCAGGCCAGCGGATCGCAATTCGCGGACATCAGATTCTAGAACAAACGTGCGGGCTGGGGCGATCTGCTTGGCGTAATCACCATGCTCCAGATCAAACACCCTTAACTGATGGCCAATGGCTTTGTGCTCTGCGTAGTCCAATTCGTAGACCACCTGCATCTGCTCTTTGTCGCAAGGCAATGCCGCGACCATGGCATCGCCATGACTCACTGAAATCGGCGTATCAATCACCAGCGTCCGCCGCGGCGCTTGCGTGGACTGCACCCCTGCCTGTTCTAGAACATCCATATAAGGCTTGGCAGACCCATCGGCTCCGGGTAATTCCAGAGCGTCAATTTCAACAATCACATTGTCAATATGCAAGCCCGCCAAAGCACTGAGGCAATGCTCGGTGGTCATGACGGTTGCTTTGCCGTTGCGAAGCATGGTCCGGCGATCTTCCTGCACCACATGGTCGATAGAGGCGGGTATTTCCTTACCACCAAGGTCTTTTCGGACAAAGACCACGCCATGATCAGGCGGCGCTGGTTGAAACGTCACCACAACTTCCTGGCCGGTGAATAGTCCGCGGCCGGAAAATGAAACTTCTTTGCCAATGGTTTGTTGATATTGAGTCACAGTCATCACCGTTTACAGATCAGTCGTTAAATTTCCGCATAAATTCTTTGTACTTTTTAAGCATCCCAGGCAATTGTCGAATGGCGACGTGTTCACGCTTGGCCAAGTTAAATTCCCGAGCAGGCACGCCTGCCCAGGTTTCTCCTGCGGGGATATCGTTCATCACGGCTGAACAGCCGCCGAGCTTCACGCCATCACCAATCGTGATGTTATCACGAAAACCTGTTTGGCCTCCGATTTGTACGCCGTGGCCGATGGTCACGGTTCCAGCGATCCCGACTTGGGCGGCAATGAGGCAGCCTTGGCCTATTTCACAGTTATGTGCAATTTGGCAGAGGTTGTCGATTTTCGTTCCTGCGCCGATTCGGGTGGCCGAAAACTTGCCTCGGTCGATACAGGTGTTGGCTCCGATTTCGACATGATCGCCGATTTCCACTGTCCCGATGTGTGGGATTTTCACCGCAGAACGGCCATCATCAGACGGTCGATAGCCAAACCCATCAGCTCCGATAACCGCATTGGAATGAATGATGACATGTTGGCCGATGGTGCAGCGTTCACGAATCACCACCCCGCAATAAAGTTCACAATGGGCCCCCACGGTGCTTTGATCTTGAATGTGAACACTGTTGTGTAGCACGCTGCTGTGGCCGATCTGAACGTTTGGCCCGATCACGCAATGCGGCCCAATAACGACATCTTCGCCAAGGGTGACGGATGGATCGATTTGTGCGGTGGAATGGATGCCTATGGCGGGTACCAAAGCTGGTGGAGCAAAAAGATCAAGCACCATATTCAATGCCAAATCTGCGTCCGCCACAACAATGACCGCCCGATCATGATCGGGCAATTCAAGGTCTTCGCCCACAAGCACCACGCCAGCCTTTGAATCAAGCCAAGCATCGACAAATGGCTCACTGCGAATAAACGAAAGCTGATCGGCCCCCGCGCGATCGAGCGTTTCGATCCCGCTGATGGTCATGTCTGCTGGCCCCGCGACGAGAACCCCCTTCACATGGGCGGTAATCTGTTGGGTGGTCAAAGTAGGCATACGCGAATCATCCTGGGCATGAAATGTGGCCACGGATCAAATGATCCCTTAAGCCAGCCATTTTACCTTCTTATCAACGACGGTTTTTCCATTCATTGTTCATTCGCAAAACAACCTGATCGGTCAGGTCCAGATCATTGCTGACCCACAGAACCTTGCGAAGAGCAATAATCGCGCTGAGAGCTTCGGGTTTGATCTTGCGGAATGACGGTGTTTTTTCTTTGAACATCACCATGGAGTAACTGTTTTCCGAGGCCACTTTACCAATGGTGTTCAACAGTTTGTGGTACATGTTGCCGATCTGAAGCACGCGTTCAGAGCTAAGAGAAATCTGTTTGAACTTCCACCAGGCTTCAGCTTCGATGGCGCGAAGCTGAAATTCGTCAAACTTCTGCTTAAAAGCATCGGTTCCTGCTTGGAGCAATTCAAGGTCTTCTTGCAATTGCTTGAGCTTGTTACGACGGCTGGTGTGTTCTTCTTTGATTCGTTCGTATTGTGTTTTGATGTCCGCTTCAATTTGGGTCATCTGATCCAGCGAATTCATCGCCTTTTCAACATCCACCACAGCCACGCCCGTGGCTGCACCCTCAACAAGGCCAGTCGTCACAGACAACAGCAGTGCTGCGACCAATGAAAGAGCTAATTTTTGTTTCATCATTTTTATTCTCCAAAGCAGTTAAAGTACATACCCATTGGCATTACAGCCATGTATCAGATCAGGATGCAAGCAATTCAGCAATCTCATTTTGAGTCAGACGAAAACGCCTCTTGCTTTTATAAGCTTCCCGATATTTTTACTATTCTAACTTATTATTAAAAGGGCAAGGCAATATCAAAGCTGAACACCTGGGTGGAATCATTGCTTTGCTTCATCACAGGCACTGCCAGATCAAACGCGAAAGGGGCTTGGCCTAGGAATGGGATCTTCAAACGCAAGCCCGTTCCGACGGTCACGCGGTAATCGCTGATACCAAAAGATTCTTCGATGGTGCCTGTGTCGCTGAAGAAGACCATGCGAATGATGTCTTGATAGATGGGAACACTGTATTCAAGTCCCATGAGAAATAGCCAATCGCCGCCGATGGATTCATCGGTTTCGGTGCCGTTGGCATTGGTTCCAAACGGGCCCACGCCTCGGAAATCAAAGCCACGGAACGTGCGATGACCGCCCGCGAAAAAGCGTTCAAAAATGGGAGCTTCGTTGTCTTCAAGGATATAGCCCATTTTCGAGCGGAAGCTCAACACCGTCTTGCGACCGAGGAAATCTTCATCCACCGACCAGAATTTCTTAAATTCCACACTGGCCTTGGTGAACTGATAATCACCGCCCAAAGCACCCACGCGTGAAAGACCCACGCTAAAACGACTGCCCTGGGTGGGGAACATGCGACTGTCCACCGTCGAGCGAGACAGGCTACCCGTCACGGAGGTGAGCAAGCTTTGCCCGATCACACTGGTAAAGTCTGCCGGGGCCGTGGGTTGAATATTGGAGACATCTACTTTTTCACCACGAAAACCGATGCGGCCGGCCCAGACATCGCCAAAACGCTGGCCAAAGCCAACATTCGCACCCACACGTTCTTCATCAAAATCGTTACGGTTGCGATTGAAGAAAAACAGGCTTGAATCAAAAGAATACTGTGAATCGAACAGGTAAGGTTCTGCAAAGTTGATTGAGTAATTGCTCACTTCATCACCCGGCTGCAAGACCAAGCTAAAGGATTGACCCGCACCACGGAGGGCTTTGCCGGTGATAAATTCGCTGAAGCTTTCAGGCATATCACCAATATCAAAGTTGCGTTGACGCAGTTCAATGGCACCGAGAATACCTGCATCAGAACTGATGCCTGCACCGAAGCTGATGCTGCCTGTGTTTTGTTCTTTAACTTCGATGAGCACGTCGCGGGTTTCATCAACGGTTTCGCCGAGGATACTGATCTTGGCATCGCTGAACAGGGCTGAACCACTCAAACGCTTGCGGGTGGTTTCTAAGCCCGTGCGGTCAAAGCGACGGCCGGGCCTCATGCCTCGGGTCTGACGGAGGATGACGTTGTCTTTGGTGATTTGATTGCCACGCACAGCGACTTTGCCGACGAGGTAAGGCGAACCTTCTTTGATCCGCACCACCACGTCAACTTTGGGTTCATTGTCATGAAAGAGACGTTGGATTTGAACCGTGGTTTCGATGAAACCTTGCTTGCCATAAAGATCAATGATGTTTTGATTGCTCTTTTTAAGAAAATTCGTCGAAAACACATCACCTTGTCGCAAGGCCATGGCCTCGATGATCTGGGCTTCGCCGTACAGTTCATTGCCTTCAACACGAACGGAGGAGACGGTGTACTGTAAGCCTTCAGAAATCACAAAGGTCACATTGGCATCACGCTGATTGGGTGATGCTTCGATGGTACGGTCTGCCTGGGCATCCAGATAGCCCCGGTTGCGGTAATACTGACGAATGCGGTCTGCATCATCATCCAGTGCGTTGCGGCTCAATTCACCATTGCGAAGCAACAGGAAATAGGTTTTAGAACGCACTTGGCTGCGAATTTCTTTGTCGCTGAAGACTTGGTTGCCTTCAAATTTCATTTGACGGATACGGATTTTGGGTCCTTCTCGCACATGGAACAGCAGCACGCCTGATTCTTCAAGCAGTTGACGGTCTAGAACGACTTCGGTCATGAAGAAGCCTTTTTCTTCGTAAGCGCGTTTGATTTGGCTCAGGGCTCGGTCAATTAAGAACGCATCGACGGGGTCACCTGTTCGCAGCACGACCAAAGCGAGGAGTTCTTGATCGTTTAGCGTTTTATTACCGACGACACGGACATCGCTGATCAGGGGCTGTTCGTCAAAGATATATTTGATAACGAGACTGCCATTGGGCAGTTGCTGGACCTGGGTCTGCACGGTTTTAAATCGTCCGAGGTGGGTCAATCGAACCACGTCTTGGGCCACGACCTGTGGGTCGTATGGATCGCCGGTGGCTTGACGGATTTGGTTGCGAACGAGTTGTTCGGAGACTTTTTTGAGGCCGACGATTTCAAGGGTCGCCACGGGCCGGCCTTTGAGGTCGATACTCTGGGCTGAAGCTTCATTTAACATGAAGAATTGAGAAATAAAACCGGGGGTAATGCCGGGGGTGATCCCTAAGATCAGTGCCAAGAGGGTGACCAGACCACACCCACGCCATAAACGTTGCCAACGATTGTTCATATATGTTGCCTGCTTCCGTAACTTCTGCGCCTGTTTCCACCGGGCGAAATAGAGAGAGTTCATAGTCTAGCGACCCATGGCCTCTCCTCCAAACGCCCCCCCCGGAAGTTCCCCCGGAAGCACCCCGGAAGCACCCCCGGAAATCCCCCGGAAATTTCCCCACCAGGTTCTGTGAAAACAGCCTTGCCTTGACCTTTTTTATCAGACTTTTGACAAAATCGAGTCTCTGGCCTTGTGCCCAAGGCATCCTCTTGCGGAAATTTGAAGGAAACTAATTTCTTGCGCAATCAAATTCTCCGACGCAAGCATGGGAGATTTTTTGACTACCCTCAAACGCGAACAATGCCTCGGATTGGTATAAGATGTTTCAGATGACAACGAATTCCACCCTAACAATGACGCCCCCAGCAAGGCGAGGCAACCTGTTTACCGCATCACTTTCTTTGTGGCGACGAGAAATGGTTCGTTTTTTCCGACAAAAAAACCGAGTCGTCGGCTCAGTGGCCACCCCTTTTATGTTCTGGCTGTTACTTGGAGCAGGGCTGGACCGTAGTTTCCAAATCCCCGACATTGAGGGTGGATACATGGTCTATTTTTATCCAGGCACGATTATGCTGGTGCTGCTGTTCACTGCCATTTTCTCCACCATCAGCGTCATTGAGGACCGCAAAGAAGGGTTCCTCCAAGGCATTTTGGTGGCCCCGGTTCCCCGATTGGCCATTGTCATGGGCAAAGTTCTAGGCGGCGCGACCATTGCGACGGTTCAGGGAATGATTTTCCTGGCCTTTTGGCCCGTGATTGGTGCTTGGCCTGGGATTGGGATGATGGCGGGGGCTGTTGGGATCATGTTTTTGCTATCGATTGGGCTGACTGCGATGAGCATGTGTTTTGCGTGGCCTTGCGATTCAACTGCGGGCTACCATGCGATTATGAACCTGCTCTTGATGCCGATGTGGTTTTTATCGGGAGCCATGTTCCCATTGACCCAATCGCCGATCTGGATGCGGGTGGTGATGTACGCCAATCCGTTGACCTATGGGCAATCGGCGTTGACGGCCGTGCTGCGTAACACGCCAGGCGACACCGGACTGTTACCGATGCCGCTGCTTATTGGCATCAGTTTTGGGTTTACTGCTTTTTGGGTCTGGGTCGCCAGCACGATTGTAAATCGACCCCGTCGTGATGGAACCTCCTAATGCAACGAAACACCTTGCTTATTGTTCTTTTGGCGGTGGTGTCCTTGGCGACCTCGCTCTTAATTGGCCTGCGAGTGGCGCAAAAACAGACCCCTGCCCCCGGAAATTCCCCCGGAAATTTTGGGGGGAATGCCAAGGGGACTTCCGGGGGTTCCGGGGGTTCCGGGGGAGCCGGGGGAGCCGGGGGCTTGATGGTTGCCAAGGGCCAGCTTCCGGGGGTTCCTGTGTTGGTGCAGTTGCCTGACTTTGTTTTGACGGAGCGGTCGGGCGACGCTTTTGGCGCAGAGCAGCTTCGTGGCAAGGTTTGGGTCGCCAATTTTGTCTTCACGCGATGTGCAGGCCCGTGCCCGATGATCACCTCTCGCATGGCACAATTACAACTGGATCTACAAAACCAGCCCCATTGGGACGATGTGCGACTGGTCAGCATCAGCGTCGACCCCGAATACGACACCCCCACGGTTCTAACGGAGCGGGCCCGCATCGCCAAGTCCGATCAAGCTCAATGGCTTTGGCTCACCGGTTCACGGGACGCGATTTGGTTTTTGATCCGTGATGGCTTTAAATTGCCTCTCCTCGAAGGGGAACCCACCAGTGAGAGCCCGATTGTGCATAGTCAAAAGTTTGTGCTGGTAGATCGGCAACTGCGTATCCGAGGCTATTACGAAGGCCTTGATGATGCCAGTCGTCAACAAATGAAAACGGACCTGCAACGCCTGTTGGCAGAATCGAACTAATTCAATCATGGACCTTGCTTTTCTTCCAGCTCTCAATGCCACGCTCAACGGCCTATCAGGTGTTTTACTTGTCTTTGGCGTGATCCTGATTAAACAAAATCGTCCACTGGCCCATCGCCGCTGCATGCTGGGGGCCTTTGGGGTTTCAACGCTCTTTTTAATCTGCTATCTCACCCACAAAATCTGGAAAGCAAACACCGGCCAAGAGATGCACACCACCTATCACGGCCAAGGTTGGCTCAAAGGGGCGTACCTGCTCATCTTGCTGACCCATCTGGTTTTGGCCATGATGGTCCCGGTATTGGCGATCTGGCTGATTCGTCTGGGATTAACCGGGCGAACACAAGCCCACCGCCGCTTGGCGCGATGGACGTTACCGATTTGGCTGTATGTCTCCCTCACAGGCGTGGTCATTTACTTCATGCTCTACCACTTCAACCCCCCCGCCCCCGGAAACTCCCCCGGAAACTTGGCTCTAGGCCAAATTCACACACCTGGCAATGTCACTTTGAATATCGGAGAGGGGAATTTCAGGGCTCGGCATTGAGAAAAACGTAAGGAAAGACGCAAAGGATCAACTGTTTTACAATCCTCTTCTCTTACTGATCGCTGATAGCTGACAACTGATAGCTTAAAACAAATGAATACATCTTTCACACCACCTACGACCGAGCAAATGCGTGAACATCTGGACCTTTATGGTCAACCACGTCCACGCTCATGGACTGCTTCGATACCACTGGCGCTCTTAATCGGGGCCTGTGTGATGACCCTTTTTACAGATCATATTCTCACCGCACTGTTGCCTTGGGTGATCGTGGCTTCCGTGGTCCTGTATATGGGACAACGGGTCAGACAGCTCAAACGACTCCAAGCACAAGTCACCCACGTGCAAGACTTGACCATGCTCCGCTACCAGGATTCAGCCTTGCAAGCAGCTTGGCCTCTGCTCCCCAAAACCGCCTTGATGCCTCAGATGCAAGGACAAGTCATTGCGTGCATGGCCTACAATCTCGACCGACTGGGCGCTTATGATGCAGCCTCACTCACCTACCATTTTTTGATGGACCGATTGCCCCCCGAACACCCCGGTCGATATCAACTTCAATTACAACAAACCCAGGCATGGCTCCTAAACGATGAACTGGCCAGTGCCGATACCGCGATTCGACAATTGCGAGGCGGCATCGAAAATTTGGCCGACGCATCCATGGATGCCGCCTACTGTTTTGTACAACTGCTTCAACAGGTTCGCACCCACCATTTTGCCGAGGCCATTGAAAAAGCCCCCACCCTCCTCGAAGACCTCAGGCCACTGGGCATTGATGCAGGCTATGGGCATGGCCTCATGGCTCTGTGCTTTTTCCAAATAGCCCAGCGAAATGAACCCCAACGCATGGCCGACGCGACCACTTGGTGGACACGGGCTACCCATCTGCTGAGCCCCCAAGTTCTAAGCCAACGTTTCACCGAATTAACAGACCTCGATACCCAACTCTCCACCCCCCCCGCCCCCGGAAGTTTTCCTTTGGATCATCCTCAAGCGTCCGGTTCCCCCGCCCCTGAAAATACCCCGGGTATGATTCTGGAAGCTTCCCTTGGCGAAGTGTCTGAATTGTTCCCCGAAAATATCCCACCTAGCCCGCCACCAACGTCCAATGACTCGGAGGTGGACGCATGACCCACTTAAAACCCTTTGATCCACGCCAACTACAACGAGAACTTTGGCGCGACCGAATCCTGCGAGGCTTGATTCTCTTGGGGGTGCCTTTGGTCGGAGGCGGGATTAGCTTCTGGGCCGATCAAGTCCAAGAAATATTCGGCCTCATGATGATGATGCTCGTCGGAGCGTGGCTGGGGCTGAGCCTGATGAATGCGCGTGCCTGGGGTCAAATTGCCAACCTTGACCAACTGATGCAACAACCCATCGAAACAATCGAAGAGCAATTGGCCTGGGTCCTCAACCGAAAACTCTTAACGCCTCAAGTTCGATTGATGGCACTGCACCGGCTCGCCATCGTCCGCCACGAACAACAACGTTACAGTGAAGTCATCGCCATCTGCCATAGCATTCTCACGCGACGATTGCGAGGCGCGACCGTGGTCAAACAACACCTCTTGTTGATGCTCTGTGAATCTCAATTGGCCTGCAAGGATGTTCAAGGCGCCTTTTTGACGTTGACTGCTTTGTCGCGTGAGCCGTTGGGACTGGTTCGGATGCTCCAAAAGTTGGCATTGCAAATACGCTATCACGTCATGGTCGGTCATTACGACCATGCGTTGACGGATATCCATCGCAAAATCCAGTTGGTCGAACTGATGCCAACACTGCAATGCGGAATCATTCATCAGATGCTCGCCACCGCTGCTGAGGAAACGGACAAACCCAAACTTGCCGAATGGTTGACCACCCGGGCGCAGCTCCTTTTAAGCCCCGAACAGCTCGAAGACCTCCAAACATCAGGCAATTTTGCGACCGTGACACAACAACCCTCTTGATGGCCTCCGCTTGATGGTCTTGGCATTTTTTCCACTGGGGCGGATTGGTCGCTACACTGGCGGGCAATTATGGAAGCATTAATCCCCGACCATTCGTTTGAGCACATGCCTCAATTCATGCTGATCGTGGTTGCATTGACTGCGATTTATGCGCTGATTCGTGGTGCTGACATTCTGGTCGAATCGGCGGCAGGCATGGCCTATCGCATGGGCATTCCCAAAATCATTGTCGGAGCAACCATTGTCTCCCTAGGCACGACGAGTCCTGAATGTGCCGTCTCGGTCATGGCTGCCTGGAGTGGCAATGCCGGCTTGGCCTTGGGCAATGCTGTGGGCTCGATCATTGCAGACACCGGGCTGATCTTCGGCCTTGGCTGCGCGATGGTGGTCTTGCCTGCGGATAAATTTGTACTCAAACGCCAAGGCTGGACGAAAATCGCCACCGACGTCCTGCTCATCGGACTGTGCTATACCACGTGGTTCACCATGGGCGATGAAGCCACCCTCGGCCGAGCAGTGGGCATCTTGCTTTGCGTCTTACTCGTAGGCTATTTGCTACTGAGCGTCTACTGGGCTCGACAACACAACGCAGCAGAAAAATTAGCCAATCCAACCGTCCAACCCGTCGTTTCTGAACATGAAGAACATGCGACGGAATTGGCACACAAATCCATGGGGATGATGGTCTTGTGGCTTTTCATCGGCTTGGTGGTGGTCATCTTTGCCAGCCGATTTCTTGTGGGATCAGCAACCGAGGTCGCTTTGCGTTGGGGCATTCCTCAGGTGGTGATTGCCGCGACACTCGTTGCATTTGGCACCTCTTTGCCTGAACTGATGGTCGGAATGTCTGCGATCCGAAAAGGCCATTATGAACTCTTGGTTGGCAATATCATCGGGGCGGATATTCTCAACGTGCTGTTTGTGGTGGGTGTTTCAGCCATCGCCCGACCGTTGCCGATCATTGACCCTTCAGGCCAAATCCCCGCGATCTTCCTCTACCTCCACTTGCCGACGATGCTGATTATGACCAGCTTGTTCATGTTCTACATTTTCAGTGCCATCAAGCACGGCTCATTTCGCCGCTGGCAAGGCTATCCCCTGCTGGCCCTGTATGTCATCTATGTCGTCTTGCAATTTGTGCTGACGGTCTAAGGTCTTTTGACTGTCAGTTGATCCTTTTGAGGATTCGCAGATGCAGAACTGACAACACTTTGTAAAATTTTGACCCTTCCTAAAATATTCATCATGCGTCTAACCCTCCTCGTTTTCCGCATTTGCAGGCAATTTCCATGCCAAACTTCAAGTTTTTTGCGATCTTTATTTGAAATGAACCATATTCATGGTCTAATCGTGGTATAGGATACCTACTCAGGTAGCCTGTGCTGTGAGTTACGAGAATTAAATGGATCAGTATTAACTCGCGCTTCATCGCGATACGAAACACGTTAAACCTATGAGAATCGACTTCGGACAACATCAGCGGATGGACCAGCGAATGAAGCTGGCGCCACGCATGATCCAATCAATGGAAATTCTTCAGATGGCCTCCGTCGCCCTCGAAGAACGCATTGAACAGGAATTATCCAATAACCCCACGCTCGAACTGTACGAACAACCAGCCGACGAAGAAGAACAAGCCAAACGAGAAATCGAACAAGAACAACGCGATGCCCAAGAAGGCGAACGCGAACTGGTCATCTCCGATGACACAACGGACATGTCCCACGCGGCAGACTTCGAACGCCTAGCCAATATCTCCGAAGAATACGGCGAAGCCTGGAAAAGCAATACCTACGAAACCGCAGCCCCCCCACGACAAAAAGCACGCAACACCGGTGAACGTGATGCCAAACTTGATGCCATGGCCAACACCGCCGCCCGAGGGCGCAGCTTAGCGGACCAATTACTGGATGATTGGCATTTGCTGGACACCGTCCCTGGCGTGAGGCGAGCGGGTGAATACCTCATTGAACTCATTGATGACGATGGCTACATCCGTTTGCCTTGGGATCAGGTCCACAGCCAAGCGCCCCGTGATGTCATCACCTCTTTGCTCGATGAAACCTTGGAACTATTACAGAAATCCCTCGAACCCGTGGGATTGGGAGCCCGTGATGTGCGGGAATGTTTGCTACTTCAGATTCCCGATACCCAAGCCATGGCCACCGAACGCGCTATCGTCAGCGACTATTTGCCTGACATTGAAGCAAACCGTTTGCCGAAAATCGCCAAGGCTTTGAAAATTGATATCGAACAAGTCAAACAAGCCTTGCTCGGACTTAAAGCCTTTCATATCCACCCCGGCCGCATGTTGGTCTCCACGCCTACCCAAGTCATTCGACCCGACGCGATTGTCCAATACGATGAACAAGCTGACTGCTACGTCGCGTTTCTCTGTCACGGCCGCGTCCCAGCAGTCCAGATCAACTACCAATACGAACAACTTGGCGCCGACAAAACAACGGACCGCAAAACACGAGAATTTGTGAACAACAACCTGCGATCCGCCCGCTGGCTCATCGATGCCATCGAACAACGTAGCCATACGCTGTTGCGGGTGATCAATGTGGTGCTTGAATCACAACGTGACTTTTTTGATATGGGACCCCAAGCCCTCAAGCCATTGCCAATGACCTTGGTCGCAGATCAGCTTGGCATTCATGTGGCCACGGTCAGCCGCGCTGTCAGCGAAAAATTTATTCAATCGCCCCGAGGCATCTTCCCCCTGCGAATGTTCTTCTCAGGCGGCACCGAAACCGACGCGGGCGAATCGATGAGCTGGACTGCCGTTCAGGCCAAACTCCAGGAAATCATCGACGCTGAAGACAAAGCCAAACCATTCAATGATGACGAACTTGTCGCTCAACTCAAAGAAGCTGGCATCGAAATCGCCCGACGAACCGTCGCGAAATATCGCAAACAGCTGCATATCCCACCGGCTCGCCAACGCCGTGAATTTTAAAACACGGGATCACAATTGCCTCCTTTTGAATTAAAAAAGAACTGATCCTTCACGAGAGCCCTGGTGCAATACCTTGACCAAACTCGTGAGGGGAGATCAGCTCTGTCTATTCATTAATATCCAATACAATTGAGGCCAAAGCAACGCACTTGGCTAAAAAAAATCTACAATAACCTCCATGATCCAATTGACCCGCTGTGTCCGCTTCTGTCTCAACGACCCACCCCCCCCGGAATCCCCGGCCCCCCCGGACGTTTTCCTTGGTTCATCTTCACCTTTGGGAACTTTCTCTAGGTCAAATTCGCTAGAAGTTGGTTCTTCTGATCCCCCAAAGCGGTCGAATACTTTTTCGGCTTGGCCTGCGATGTCCGGACTTGGACGTTTTTATCAGCTTCAGGTTTGTTGTCACGGCGAAGCGGACCCGCAAACCGGCTACTTCATAAACATCACCCAAATTGATCAAGCGGTGCGTGAGCATGTGCTGCCGCTGCTGTACCAACAGCTCATCGATTTTCCGCAGACGGATCGGGTGCCCATGGGCTTGCTCATGCAAAAAATATGGGCGTGTTTACAACCGCCACTAGAACAGACCGTGCAGCACATTTGTCTGGAACTCACGCCGTTTTATCATTTGGAATTTGGGAGTGATGCCATGGATCAAATTATTCTTCGTCAGCAATATGAATTTGCCGCTGCCCATCGCTTGCATGTGCCAGCCTTGTCTGATGACAAAAACAAAGAAGTCTTCGGCAAATGTAACAACCCCTCTGGACATGGACATAACTACCGTCTGGAAGTAGCCGTCGCAGCCCCGATCAATGAACAAGGACACACGCTGGACATTCAGCAACTTGATGACCTTGTAGATCGCACAGTCATTGAAAAACTCGACCACAAACATCTCAATATGGACGTTCCTCAATTTCAAACACGCAACCCATCGGTTGAAAATATTGTCCAGGTGATCCACCAGATGCTCAGTGAAACACTCACAAAAGAAAAAAACTTCAAGGCCACCCTCGTCGAAGTCTCCGTCTGGGAAACAGGCAAAACCAAATGCACCTATCGAAGCGAACAAGCCGCGACTCAATAGAACCTTGAGCATCAACACTTGCCACCCCTGATTGGATTATTCGTTAAAAGAAAAACCGCACACTAACAACATGCGCGTCCGAGAGCGTGTCCCGGGGATGCGTCCCGGGGGCGGTTGCTGTGGCAAAAACAACGACACTGTTGACTCACTGCAATCACAACGCCGAGCCCTGAACTTTCTGAAGTGAAGGGCCGGATTCCCCCCCCCAAAAAATCACTTCTGTTCCCAAGGCCCCGAAAACTTGGCGGTCAAATCACCAATCGCCTGGTTCAATTGTGACGCGGGCACCACGTCCACCTGTCCCGCAGAACTGGCTACCTCGCCGGGTTGGCGTTGCACCTTGGCGACCTGTTTATCCAATCGCTTGGCAGAAATGGTTTGGCTGGTTCCCAGGTGCTGAGCAAATTTCGCCACGCAAAATTCTTCGATCATCCAGCGTAACCGCTGGCCTTGGGGCTGTTGCTTTTGCTCATCGGTGAGTTTGAACCAGACCTGCCAATACGGATCAATGCTTTGAGCGATCTGTGAATCCTGGGCATAGTGACGACCCTGCAATTTTTCCAACCGACAAATCATCGCCTGCAAATAACGAGGCAAATGTTCCAATCGCTCCGCAGGGATCTGAAGTAAAAAATGAGAAGAAGAACCCCCGGAAACTTTCGAGGGCGAACCCGGGGTCGCTTCCGGGGGGCGTGAAGAAACCGGGGGAAAACTTCCGGGGGAACTTCCGGGGGCCGGGGGGGAGCTTCCGGGGGGCATGAGGCGATTACGTTGTTGAGAGATTTGTCCGACTGCCAGTTGTGCGGGCGCGGGCCAAGCTTGTTCAAGCACCACGTCTAGCTCTCGCCGAGCTTTAAAAATATTTCGTACACAAGAGCCGATCTGTTCGGTCATCTTCGCAAGCTGTCCCCATCGCTCATCAAACCTTGCCACAAAAGCTTTCTGCGTTCGCAGGTCCGTTTCGGTTCCCACAAACGTTCGATCCGCAATGAGGTCCATCAATTGACGAACGAGTTCTTCTTTAGAGCCAAACGGCGCATGGTCTAAGCAAAGTGCGCCAAACCCAGGTAGCCTGCGAATATGTTGAGCTAAGGTGTCGTGAATCTGAAGCACAAACAGTCGACGCAACCCGCCCCGCATCGCGGCCGTGGCAGCAGCTTCACTTTCAAAAAGTTGTAAGCTCGCCGACGTCCCCTCATCCACCAACGCAGGCCACGCAGGCAAATGGCGCACCTTAATTTGCATCGGCAAATCACCAAAATCCCAGCGGGTAATGTTCTGACGGGTCCAGGTGGGATGTTCCACATTGGCTAAACGCTGACCTGTTTTTTTGCTGACTTGTTCGGTCACGTCTTGTAACCCTCGCCCTTTGGCCAGAGTTCTACCACGTTGATCCACCACGCGAACATTGGGTTTGAGATGGTCAGGCAACGACTCAAAATCAAATACCCCGGGTTCTAACCCATAGCCTGTGATCTGCTCAAGAGCCTCACCGATTGCTTGAGCCAACGGCTGTTAACTTTTTTCCACCAAGGGAACACAACGCTGAGCCACCTCTTTAATCGGAATAAACTGACGGCGAACATTTTTAGGCATCGCACGCAACAACGCTTCAATCTTTTCTCCCAGCAAACCTGGAACCATCCGATGCAGCCCATCGGTATCCAAATGATCCAACTCCGCAATCGGCACCCGCACGGTCACACCATCATCCACATGTCCAAACTCCGCTCGGTAACTGAGTTTGAGCCGTGAACCAAAAACCTTCGCATGGGCTGGATAAGCCTTTGAAGAAGCTGGTTGAGCGTTGGGCCTCATAAAATCGGTTAATTCCATAAAGAGAATTCGAGGCTGCTTTTCCTGGACCTTGCGTAACCACTTTTCAAACTTCGGGCCGTTGGTCATGTCTTGAGGCAAACGCTTATCAAAAAAGTCAAAACGCTGTTGCTGATCCGCCAATAAATCATGCGTCCGTTTCTGGGCCTCCATCTGTTGCACCTGGCGCAAGAGCCGTTGATTGTGTGCCATGAACGGAGCGCGACAATTAAAATCCTGTTCGACCAACGCGTGATGGATAAATAATTTTCGCGCAGCCACCACGTCCGACACATCCATCGGCTTGGTCCGACGAGGCACAATGGTCAACCCCAACAACGTGACCTTTTCATCCACCAACGCCCGCCCGCTCAATGTATCCCAACGCGGATGCAAATAACTTCGCTTGACCAAATGCGGCGCAAGCGGTTCAATCCACTGTGGACTCACCGGCGCAACCGTCCGGGCATACAAACGGGCCGTGTCCACCAATTGACCGGCCATGATCCAGGCAGGTCGCTTCTTAAACAAAACCGAGCCGGGGAAAATAAACAACTTGTTTCCCCCTGCACCACGAAACTCTAGCCCATCCCCCGCGCACGCCAAGTGTGAAAGCAAACCACTGAGCAAGGCTCGGTGAATCGCATCAGGTTTTGCAGGTTCAGTGTTGACGTGCAACTTTTGTTCACGACACAAACGTGTTAATTGGTGATGCACTTCCTGCCATTGGCGGATATGCGCAAATGAAAGAAAATTTTGTTTGCAACATTTTCGAAACTGGTTGTTGGACAATTTGCGGGCTTGGGTCTTGATGAATTTCCAGAGATTCCAGAGCGTTAAAAAATCGGATTTTTCATCTCGAAATTGAGCATGCGCTTCGTCGGCCACTTGAGGTGCGTCGGCAGGTCGTTGGCGTGGGTCTGGCACAGACATCGCCGCCGCGAGCGCAAGCATTTCTGTTAAGCAGCCTTCAGCAGCCGAGGCCAACAACATCCGAGCAAGTCTGGGATCAACCGGAAACGCAGCCAACTGTTCGCCGATTTTTGTTAAGACACCATCTTCATCCACCGCGCCCAATTCGTGAAGTGTTTTAAAACCTTTGCGAACAGCGCTGCCCTTGGGTGGGTCCAGAAAAGGGAACGTGGCAATGGACCCGATCTTCAATGCCTTCATCTGCAAGATGACCGATCCCAGACTGGATCGCAAAATTTCAGGGGTGGTAAACGCGTCACGCTGCTGAAAATCTTCCTCAGCGTACAAGCGAATACAAACGCCACTGGCGACGCGGCCGCACCGGCCTTTGCGTTGATCTGCCGAGGCTTGAGAGATGGCTTCAATGGGCAAGCGTTGAACCCCTGCCCGTGAACTGAATCGACTGATGCGTGCTTGACCGGTATCGATCACATAGTGAATCCCAGGCACGGTGACCGATGTTTCAGCGACGTTGGTTGCTAGGATGATACGACGTTTGGAGCCAGACTTGGGTTTAAAGACGCGCATTTGCCGTTCGGTGGCGAGCCTTGCAAACAGCGGAAGAATTTCCATGCCACGCGATTCAAACGCACGCAGCGCATGGACTGCTTCACCGATGTCTCGTTCGGTTGGCAAGAAGACCAGCACATCGCCAGGGCCACACTTGGTCAGTTCCCCCAGAGCAGCGGTGATGGCTTCGGACATGAGTTCTTCATTGCGTAAGGGTCGATATCGAACTTCCACGGGATACATGCGGCCGGACACTTCAATAATCGGCGCATTGTCAAAATGTTTGCTAAACCGCACCGGGTCAATCGTCGCGGATGTCACGATAATTTTAAGGTCCGGCCGTCGGGGTAAAATCTGTTTCAAATAGCCCAGCAAAAAATCAACATTCAAACTCCGCTCATGGGCTTCATCTAAAATTAACGTGTCATACCTTCGCAACAACGGGTCGTGCTGAGACTCAGCAAGCAGGATGCCATCGGTCATCAATTTGAGCCTGGTGTGCTTGGAGGTTTCATCACCAAAGCGAACCTTGTAACCGACGGTCTGTCCCAAGGGGGTTTTGGTTTCTGAAGCAATGCGGGCGGCCAGTGTGCGGGCCGCGAGACGACGGGGCTGGGTGTGGCCGATGATCTTTTTTTGTCCGCGTCCCAGTTGCAAACAGATTTGTCCGAGCTGGGTTGATTTACCAGAACCGGTCTGGCCACAAACGATGACGACTTGGTGATCGGCAATGGTCGCCGCGATTTCCTCACGTCGGTCATTGATCGGGAGCTTCGGGTCAATCCGAAGTTTAAACGGCAAATGAGGGCAGGTAATTTCCACAAGACTTATCAGTATAAGGATTAGGTATCAAAAAAGTCAGCTAGCAGTCGCCAAATGCAATGCGATTTTGCACGCTTGTTGAAAATCGTACAGACCCAGCATCTCATCGGTGGTGTGCGGATTGGATTGGCCAGCTCCGAGGCTGACGGTGGGGATGTCATGGGCGTTGATCCAGTTGGCATCGATTCCGCCGGTGGTGTGAGCGTAGAGCACTTCGCCGTCGACGGCCTGGACTGCCGCGGCCGCGGCGATGACACAGGGGTCTGTTTGGCTCAGTTTGTAAGATTCATAATCTTGATGGTATTGCACGTCGATGCGGCCATGCTCTTGAGCAATGTTATGAACTTGGCGGGCTGCTTTTTCAAAAGCACCAATGATTTCATCGAGAATCCGTTTGCGAAAGACCGGATCATCACTGCGAGCTTCGGCCTTGATCAAAGCCCAAGGCGTGACGACATTGGTCGCCTGCCCAGCCTCAAAAACTCCCACATTCGCACTCCCCCCGAAAATTTCAGATTTGCGATTGGCGCTGCCGGTGGAATTTTTGGTGGTACTACCGGGGGGGTTTCCGGGGGTACTTCCGGGGGTGGGGGTTCGTTTTTTGATTTTTCCTAGCCAGCCGTTGCGGTGGAGATCTGCAATGGCGAGGCTGGCGATGGTGATGGCGCTGATGCCGTCGGCAGGTCGCACGCCTGCATGAGAGGCGGTACCTTGGACGGAGATTTCCATTCGGTAGGCTCCGGTCGCTCCGATGGTGAGTTTGGCACTGGACCCGCCGTCAAAGTTGAAGGCCATTTGAGGTTTGCCGAGCATGGCCAGATTAACGTAACGCGCGCCGATGAGGCCGACTTCTTCCTGCACTGGAAAAAGTAACGTCAACGGCGGGTGGTCTATTTTTTGTGCCAGCAAGGTCAATGCGGTATTCAGAACCACTGCCACGCCCGCACGGTTGTCTGCTCCTAAGCCGGTTTTGGGATCGGCTGAAACAATACGACTACCCCGTCGGACAGGTTTGGCCCCGGCACAAATCGGCACGGTATCCAAGTGTGCCATGAACATTCGCCGTGGTGATCGACGAAATTGACCTTGGCCAGGGATTTTGACGATCAGGTTACCCACTTCGCCCCCAAGGGGACTTTTCCGGTGAGCCTGATCCGTTTTGATCGCAGAAGGGGCTAGGCCAGCGTCCAAGAGCTTCTCGCGGATCAAGGCCACAATCGCTCCTTCCTGGCCACTGAGCCCTCCAATGGATAGTAATTCTTGCACCAAATTGATCGCAGATTCATTCGTCATAACCAACCAGTATAGTTCCACATCAAAAGAGGCAACAGGCAGACAAATTCCCCCGTTAAGGCGTTGTTGGGGATTATTCCACCATTGTTGATTGCAATTGTGTATTTTTTAATTTTTTTCTGAGAATAAGGGTTGACACAATAAAAATACCCGATACTCTTTTGTAGTAGATGACGAACAGGTGGTTCAAAAGTTTTTTTCCATCTTGATCATTAAAAAAGCGTGACGCCGAGTGTACTCCGACGTAGTAATTTGTTTTGTCGGAAGTTTCAGTTTTTGTTTGAACGGTTCACGCGACGTCATGAGGTGTGGCCGGCCGCAGAAGGGACAGGCGGGAACTTTTGTGGCCGGTCGCTTTTTTTTTCTCCTCGGGAAAGTAGCTTGAAGTTCCCCCCGGGAAGTTTTCCTTG
This sequence comes from Planctomycetota bacterium, assembly GCA_024279865.1. Taxonomy (GTDB): domain Bacteria; phylum Planctomycetota; class Phycisphaerae; order Phycisphaerales; family Phycisphaeraceae; genus JAJRRC01. The sequence goes on from JAJRRC010000052.1 coordinate 21,876, forward strand.
GGGAACGTTCAACGTCTGAAACCCAAAAGGGTTTTTGGGTTAACTGAACGCATTATGGGCTGTTATTTTCGTCTTTTTTATCGCAATAGATGTTCCGTGTCTCATGTGGTTTGAGGCACGGTTTTTTTATGGCTTTGAAGAACCGACTTGAACCAACACCACGGGATGGTTCAATCGCAATCGGTCCAACACCGGGCCGTTGCGACCGGGATGGATCTTGATGGTTAAAACATTTCCCTCAACAGGCTCGTTGATCCGAATAGCTTTCACAGCATCATGAAAATGCTGCTTCCAAATTGTTTGGCCATCGACTGATATTTCCACTTCAAAATCAACCCAGCCTCGCTTGGCAACGGGGATGGAATCCCAGTACACGGTTGCTTCGCCTGCGAATCGGCAAGCGCCCTTGGGCAAATCAAAATCCAATTGCATCGGCGAATGCAGCAGGATCAATTGATCCTGTAAAACAGGTTGAAAAGTATGGCCAAAAACATTGCTTGGTACTTCAACCCGATGGGTTAATTGGCTTAGGGGGATGATCTTTCGGTGTTGACCTGTGAAATTGATATGGACCAGTTCGCGTAACGGCAATTGCAGAGGTTGTTTGAAATCGGTGCCATAAAGGGTCACACGATCTGCTTGAATTTCAATTTTTTCAACGCGTAACCGCGACCCATCCACCAGCCACACCATGTAACGGTTCAGGGGAGATGACGGTTCGGTATTGGCCAGCTCGATCATGGCCACGCGATTGATTTCAATGGCCACGCCATCGGTTTGGTCTGTGGGTTCGATTTGTACTTCATCTCGTCCGACCGAGGTGATAAAACCCCGCATTTGATCGCCGTTGGTAAATCGCAGTCGGTCGGATTGATTATTTTCACTGGGGTTTGCCTCGGCAAACCGTATGCGTCGCACTTGGTCCAATGGCATTTGGAGCAAGCCGACGATGGGGTTGGACCATGGCACGATTTCAGATTTAATGGGTGAGGATTCATCCCAACGGCCGACCAATCGCTGGCCGTCGACCCATTCAAGCCACGCATGTTGGCGCGTCGGCAAGGCAACTGAAGGTGATCGCCCAGCCAATGATCGAATTTGCAAAAGACGCTGAAGGGACTTGCGACGCAACACCCGCTGAGCATCAAAAAATACCAGTGTGTCGCGGCTGAGGCTTTGCAGCGTAATCGGTTGCTCGGTCAAATTTTCATCAACCAAAATCGCAGAGACCGCTCCCCACGAAGACGAAAGATCGACACACAAATTCAGACAAAGACCCAAGCAGAGGCTAAACCCAAGCGTTCGTTGAATTGGCCGTTGCGTTGACATGAGATTCCTTTTCATCGTTGAAAGATCGGCAATAAACGGCTCGGCACTTGCAAAACCAACAACGCCATGGCTGAAGCATAGGCATTGCCATAGCTCGATTCCCAGTGGCCGTCGGCTTTTTGTTGTTTCAATAATTCTTCACGGATGACCGGATACCACTGTTCCCAATCTTTTCCGCCGGCAAGGAACATCGCTTGGGCGGCATAGTAGTGGCCATAGAAATAGTGGCCGATGCTGCGTTTGGTCACCGCGGGGCGTTGGCGTTGTAAATAGGCGATCCCTTTTTTTAGTGCATCATCTTGATAGATGCCCGCGTAGTAGAGGCTCGCCACGCCTGCGGCAGATCGGGGAAAGGCCGAGCCCCCTGTTCCGAGCATGTATCGGAATCCGCCGTCGGAAAGGTTTTGGCATTGACGGACGTACATGATCGCTCGGTCGATGGTTTCTTTGGGAACGTGGATGCCTGCATTGCGTGCTGATCGCAGGGCCATGATTTGGCAGATGGTGACGGAAATATCTGCTTCAAAGGGGACGGGTTGATACCGCCAACCGCCTTCACGGTTTTGGTTGTCGACGATGAGACGGGTGGCTTTGATGAGTGCTTCGCGTGTTCGGGGGCTGGGGGTCATGCCATAGATTTCACCGAGGAAGAGGGTCGCAAATCCGTGGCCATACATTGGGCCATGGGATGTTTCTGCTGCGACGAGGCCAGTTTCCTGGACATGGTTTAACACGAAGTCCAAGCCCTTTTGCACATGACGGCCATACGCGCCGCGGCCGGGTAAATGCCCATCAGCCATAAACGCCAAGCAGGCCAGTGCGGTGATCCCGACGTGCTTGCCGTAACGTCCGCCGCCGTAGCTTCCGTCGGGTGCTTGGGCTTGGGATAAAAAGGCGAGGCCGCGTTCAATCCCTTGCCGCGACTGAGGCGTAAACTCCACAAACCCCCCCGGAAGCCCCCCCGCCCCCGGAAGTGTCCCCGGAACCACCCCCGGAAGTTTCAGAACCGAATTTTTTGGTTCTTCTGATTGTTCGGGCGTTTGCCCCCAGGCTGGCGTTATGCCGAAGGTAAGACCGGGGGTAAGACCGGGGGTAAGACCGGGGGTTCCGGGGGCGGGAGGGCTTCCGGGGGGGGTGATGTACAAACAGAGGATGCACAGAATTTGTATCCAAGGTCCAGTCAAACCAAAACGCCTCCCCGACGCGCACGCAGTTTGCGTGCGGCTATTTTTCACACGATCAAACTTCAAGCAATCTTCTCTTACTGATCGCTGATCGCTGATCGCTAATCGCTTAAGAATCATTGATCTGCCTCCTCGGCCAAGCGTTGGTAGTATTGCTCGGTAAGTCGTTCATAGAGCGGGCTGAAGCGTTCGCGTGTGCCTTGCATGAGTTCGTCGCGTAATCGTTGTGGCAAATGGCCCCATTCCATACGATGGGTCTTGATGGGACCGGTCTTTCTGCCTGGCTGTTGAGCGGTTGCGGCATTGGCTTGATCGGTGGGTGAACTGCTACTTTTGGCTGCAGCGCGTTTGGCGGCCGCTTGGGCTTGTCCGTTTTTAGAATCACTTTCTTGGGCGCTGTTGTGTTTCGTTGCTTCGCTTGCTGAGGAGGGTTTGCCTCCACCAGAAGATGAGCCTCCGGATTTGCTGGAACTACTTTGTCGCTTAGCTGAGGCAATGACTGAATCGAGCTTATCTAAAATTTCCTGTTGCAAACGTTGGGTTTGGAGTCCGCTATCACGGTCTGCGCCCAAGCGTTCTGAAGCATCACGCATTTGTCCAATTAATTTTTCAAACGCATCGCCCACCTGACGTGCGGTGAGCGCTTTGACCAAATCTTCACGAACATCTTTTTGAGGAGCTTGGCTTTTCTTGGGAGCAGGTTCTAAATTCAAAAGCTCATCCAACGTCGCCCCCCCCGGAAGTCCCCCCGGCCCCCCCCATACACTTGGCGCACAGAAGCTCAACACCCCAAGTGTCCCTATTAAAAACAATATGCGATAGGTCATGGCTTGGCCTCCTTGACTGACGGCGTGTGCTGCTTTGCATACTGTTCAATGAGCTGCTCGCCAAGCGAAGCTAATTCTCGTTGCTCTAGCGCCAAGGCTTGAAGCTGTTGTTCACTGGCCTTCTTCGGTAAATGGCGAGTTTGTTCATAGACCTCTAACTGCAAAGACCGCAAGAGCCGAAGCTCTGCAATCGGTGGCACACCACTGCCGCCGCCACTGCCGCTGCCGCCAGCTCCACTTTGCGGTGCTTGGGTGGCATCGGCAAAACGTTCTGCCTCGGCTTGGGCTTCTAACGCGTTTGCCATCTGTCGCAATAACCGGGTGATCGATTGCTGACGATGACGAACGTCCCCATTGGCAAGACCTTGACGGAGATCGGTTGTAATCTGCTTGGCTGTCGCATCCACCCGCTGATGCAAATGGCGAAACAAAAGGGTCTTTTGCACTTTCTGTTCCAAAGTCGAAACTTCCATGCGAAGCTCTGCTTGACGCACACCAAGTTTACGAAGATCACGACGAGCCCGACGGTCTGGTTTAACCATTGCTTCAAAGGGACCGGTGTCCTGATAAATTTGATCTTGGGTTTGAGCTAATTTTTCGTAAGCTTGTTTGAGCTTTTGCTGCTCTTTGCGAGCTTGAGCGTCTTCTTCTTTTTGCTGCTCTTTTTTAATTTCTTCCAAAGCTGTTTTTAAATGGGAAAGTGCTTTGGCTTCGTGCAATGCCACGACCGTCGATTGTGATTGACGCAATTGGGTCAATGCACTGCCTTGCTGATCGACGGCCAAGCGTAAGTTTTCCACCACAACCTTCACCGCCTGCGCAGCTGAAGCGTCGTCCTGGGCGACCATGGTATTGCGACGCAACTGAGCCAAGGACGGGATCAACGGCGAAAGAGATTTTGCTTTGCCCAAACGATCAAGCTGAACCTGCTGCTGACGAATCAAAGCTTCCAGTGTTTTCGCCAAGGCCATGATCTGCCGCCGAAGAATAGCCTGTCTTTTTTGATCCTGTTGCGCCATTTGAGAAAGCATCAATGCAAGAGTTGCTTCACTTTGTCGCTGTTGGTCTGAAGCTTCGGTCAGATGATTTTGACTGGCTGCCTCGGCGGCCTGACGCATCGACTGTTCAAGCCCCTGACGTTGGGCGACATGCGAAGCTTGATCCAATGCCTCGGCGGCGGCCTGACTTTCAGCTTCTTTTTGCTGGCTTAATTGCTCACTGGCTTGACGCAATTGATCCAGTAGTTGACTGGCCTTGTCCGCGAGCGCTTTTTGATGGTCCGCAAGAGATTCTAATTCTTTGCGAACGTCCTTTGAAAGCTGCTGGGGGGTTTGGCCCAACGTGCGAGGTAACAACGCACGTGCTTGCTGACGCATGGCCTGTTGCTGTTTGAGTAAATCCTGGATTTGAAGTTGCAAGGTCAACGCATCTTGACCTTGATCCAAAAGTGAAATCAACGCGAGCAAATGCTCATTGACTTTTTCCTGCGATATTGCTGCATGACGACGTTGGGGTTGACCCAATCGTTTGACGGCTTCGTCAGAAGTTTTGCGTGCCTGATCCAATAGCCCATCCGCACGCTGGACCAAACGCTCAAGGGCGGGCTGATCTAATTTATTAGCGCGCATTTGCTGATGTAAAGAAGCTGTCGCCTGTCGCTGGTGAATCAATTGTTCAGTGACCCGCTTTTGACCCACGCGAGCAGCCACAGCCGGGGCATTAATGAGTGTTTGCTGACGTGATTGCAAACGAATGACCTGCTGACGAATGGCTGACAACTCTGAACGAATGCGAGAGGTCAGCGTCGCTTCATCAATGATGTGCAACAACCGAACCGCTGAACGGACTGGTTGATGTGACTCGCCAGCCAAATCAAAACCATCACGACCCACCGCCCAAAGAGCCACCACTTGGCCGGCCTTGAGCGAAGGCCAACGACTTAAATCCAATGCAGCAGAAACTTTGATCTGTTCAGCACGATCATGTTGCTCAGCCAAACGAACGGAATCTTTTGATTCGTCCACCTTCGCTTCTAACGCGAGCGTACTCATCGCAATGTCATCACGGCCGACGGCCTCTAGGGCGACCACCGCTTGGGGCAGCACCGATTGATCGGCCATGGGTTGCCTTAGGTTCACTGTGGGCAGGCTGTCTTTCACTGCTTCAATCCGATAGATCCGATCCGACAAATTTGTCAGTCCAAAAGCATCGGTCAAATTCACCGTGGTTCCAATGGTTTGGGTCAACGTCCAACGCGCAACTAGCCGATGGTCGGCCGTCATTTCAAGCTGAACCTTTTTTTCATCCGTCAGCCCAGGCAACAAAGTTTCCAACACTGCTGAGGCGTCCATGGCTAAATGAACCAACGGCTTATTCAGCGTCAATGTCCAGGTGACCTGCGAACCCATTAAGACATCGGTACTGACCCGTTGACCGGGACTTAAGGTTGCCATGTCCCAGTGCAGGGTTTGAGGCGAGATGGACCCCATCGCATAGGCTGGGGGCTGGGTCGTCAGGGTCAATGTTTTTAAGGCTGGCCGTTCTACGAGGCGAATCTGTTGCGTGGCGGTCTGGTCATCTCCCCCTTGAAAATAAAACTCCACCCCTGTCCCGGAAGTTTCGGACACGCCAGCCAAAGCACTGTGAGGAGAAGGCGTGATGAGACGTTCGAACCGCCATTGTTGGTTTTGGGTTGCACCTTGTGGGCTCATCAATACCGATTGCCATCCTTGGGATTTGGCCCCCAACGTTTTTCCTGACGCATCGATCCATCGGTATCGCAGCCAAACGCGCATATCAGAAGAGCCGCCTCGCACCACGACCGCCTGTAAGGGCAAAGGGGTATCGGTGGGCCACACCTGGGTTTGCACCAAGGTTCGCATGTCTGTGCGATGAGGCCATTGCGTGCTGCCATAGGGAGCAAGCCAACGATTCAAAGCCAAGTAACTCGATTGAGGCCAAACCAAAACGAGGATAAAAACCGCTAATCCCAAACCCGCAGCAAAGCTCAGATGCCTCAGTGTTTGCGTGGGATTGATCAGACGGTTCAAGGAGATGTTGTCGAGTTGTTCACGCACTTGATGCATGCTCACCTGTGCGAGCGGGTTGGACGATGAGCCCATGGCAAAATCCACCGCACTGGCAAAACGGCCCGCCAATTGAGGGAACAAGACTTCAGCCCGCAAGGCCAAGTCCGTTAAACGCGGGCCAAACCGCCACGCCTCTGCCAAGCGCGTGATGAGCCAGGTTCCACCGAGGAGGAGAATCAGAACCCCCACCACCAAGCGGACCAACGGAGGCAATCGCAATAGATAATCAGCCACCGTGACGACCAAGGAGATAATAAACAAACCCGTCAAGCCTTGGAGCAATCGCTGAGCGACCATCAACCCACGGCTAAAATGGCTAATTCGTTGAAGTTGTCGGCAAATGGTTTGCATGCCCAGCAGGCCGTCGTACACGCAACGCCCAAAGTTCCCCTTTATCCTATATAGAGCAAAGAGTGGTACAGGTGGCTAAAGACTGAAAAAAAACAGCATCTCATGCCAATTATAATTCATTTTGGCGATGATTGGTGGTTCGTGGGTACTGCGTACACAAGTATTTAGATGGTTTTCAGCGTGCAAAACCTGGGGAGAGGTAAGGAATCTAAAAAAGCTGGCCCGGGAGGACTCGAACCTCCAACCTCCTGAATCAGAACCAGGCGTTCTGCCAATTGAACTACGGGCCAAGCGATTTTCAAACATCATGCTACGGGGGTAAAAGGCTTGCGTCAAACCTTCTGATTCTTGCCTCAGCCCAAAGATAAAGCTACATTAAGAAGTCTGATTTGGCCTCAAAGCCAACAAAATCTTAGCTTTACTAATATCTTGGAGAATATCACCATGACCCTTCAACACGGACAATCCTACCCCAGTATTATTGAAACCACTGGCAACACCCCTCTGGTTAAACTCAACCGAATCGTTTCAGCAGACCATGCAGACATCTACGTCAAGTGCGAATACTTCAACCCACTGAACAGCGTCAAGGACCGAATCGGTCGAGCCATGGTCGAAGCTGCTGAGCGAGATGGCATTCTCAATGAAAAAACTCATATCATCGAACCCACCAGTGGGAATACAGGAATTGCATTGGCCTTTGTTTGTGCTGCCAAGGGTTATCGATTGACTTTGACGATGCCTGAGTCGATGAGCATGGAACGCCGAGCCTTGCTCCGAGCTTTGGGAGCGGACTTGATCCTCACCCCAGCTTCAGGCGGCATGAAAGCTGCCATCGAAGAAGCCGCCAAGCTCGTCGCCACCACCGAAAATGCCTGGATGCCTCAGCAATTTGAAAACCCCGCCAACCCCGCCATCCACGAAGCCACCACAGGCCCGGAAATCTGGAACGACCTCGACGGCAAAGTTGACCTGCTCGTCGCAGGCGTCGGAACCGGTGGAACCATCACCGGCGCGGGACGCTATCTCAAAGCCCAAAAAGCAGACGTCCAAGCCATTGCCGTCGAACCAGTAGACTCCCCAGTCATTACCCAAACCCTCAACGGCCAAGACGTCAAACCAGGCCCCCACAAAATCCAAGGCATCGGTGCTGGGTTTGTGCCTAAGAACCTGGACCTCGACATCGTCGATGCCACCGAACAAGTCACCAACGACGAAGCCTTCGAAATGGCCCGACGACTCGCCAAAGAAGAAGGTATCTTCGGCGGCATCAGCACCGGAGCCAACGTGGTCGCTGCTGCACGACTGGCTGCACGACCTGAAAATCAAGGTAAAACCATCGTCACCGTCGGTGCCAGTTGTGGTGAACGCTATCTGACCACCCCAATGTTCCAAGAATACATGAGCTAATCAAAAGCCGTTCATCATGCCACGTCCTGAAATCCAGACGCATGATAATTGGCTAAAACTGTACTAACAAGGCTTTATGACGTTTTATCACGTATCAAAACAATACGCAATGCGTATCAGCTATCCGTCAGAATCAAAACGAAAGACGGATCGTTTGTTCATAAAGCTCTAACTCTGAAACCTTCTCTTGCCGTTCACGAACCGCAACGGCTGATTGCTTCTTTCATCATGGCTAAACGACTTCTCATGCTTTCTGGTATTTTCGGTATGCTCGGCGTGCTTGCGGGAACCTTTGGGGCCCATGGCCTGCGAGGCTATCTCTCCGATGAAATGCTCCAGGTTTATCGCACCGGTGTGCAATACCATCTGATCCATACGCTGGCGATCTTGGGGACCGCTCTGGCCAGCGCGCGATTACGCAGTAGAACCGTCACCATGGCGGGCTGGTGCTTTACCTGGGGCATTGTGCTGTTCAGTGGCTCGCTCTATATCATGACCATCACCGGACTCAAATGGCTCGGCATGATCACCCCCATCGGAGGACTCGCCCTCATTGCCGGCTGGATGATGCTCTTTGTCGGGGCTTGGCAATGGAACCCTGCCAACGGCAACGGCCACACAAACGGCTCCCCTCCCAATGCCTAAAGCATGCCTAAAAATCGCCTCAAATAGCGACTAAAAAACAAAACGATCACACATTCAATTGAATCCAACGGACCTCGCTCTTACAATAGACGGTCATGATTAAACACTCACTTTGGATTTGCGCCCTTGTGGCAACTGGCTTTTGTACTTCATGGGTCCATGCAGCACCCGAACCGGCCATTGTGCCACGATCCCATGAACTGGCCTTTACGCATGGCAAGCCTCAACCCATTGCCATTCGCAATACCCAGGGAGACATTGCCTGGTACTGGTACATGACCTACAAAGTCACCAACACCACGGGCAAAGATCGCTTGTTTTTACCTGAAGTAACCGTGGCCTATGACGATGGCAAAGCCATTTTGACCGGCCGGGATGTCCCCGCGACGGTCTTCAAACAAATTGTCCGCCGCGAACACAACCCTCTTTTAAAAAGCTCTTTGGCGGTGGTTGGAAAATTACTGCAAGGCGAAGATTTTGCCCGTGAAAGCGTTGCCATTTGGCCTCACTTTGGGAAAAATGTTAAAGAAATGCGAATCTTCATCGCAGGCCTCAGCGGGGAAACCGTCAAAATGACCTTGCCCAAAAGCAAAAAACAAGTCCTGCTCCGAAAAACGCTCATGCTTGTCTATGGCATGCCAGGCACCGACGTTCACCCTCAAGATCAGCCGGTACTCAAACGAACCGAACGCTGGATCATGCGCTAACACTTCCAAAAACAAGACTCCACTTCAAACGCTCGTCATCAAAGCGTGACGGTTTTTGTACGTCAGAAAAAGAGCTTCCTCTGAAACATCTTAGAGCATCTTGCATCATTTCTTGCCGCCTCTGACTAAGTGAGCCGTTTGAAAAGAAGCCGCACGCATACTGCGCCCCCGGGGGCACGTCTGCTGAAATACAAAAAAACGCGACAAATGCTCTATGACACAAACCTTACAAACCCCAGCAAGGTCCGTATAAAATCCCAAATTCCCGGCCTTTTCCCCCATTGCAGACCTCAATATCACTGCATGATTAAGTCGCCCCACGCAGACGACGATGTAAAGACAGGCAAGCTGGGTAATTTGGTAACCCAGCCCATTGTATTTGGGAGTCTAACATGGTCATTGGTAGCCAGGATTTATCCGACAAACAGATTTTCACCACAGGTGAAGCGGCAGATGTCTGCAAAATTTCGCAGCAAACCATTATCCGTTGTTTTGATCGTGGCAAGCTCAAAGGCTTTCGCGTCCCGGGCAGTCGCTTTCGGCGTATCCCCCGTGACGAGCTGGTTCGCTTTATGCGGGAAAATGATATTCCGATTGAATCCTTGGCCCGCGGCCGCAAACGTCTTTTAATCGTGGACGACGATGAACAGATTCTCGAATTGTTTCTAGACGTCTTTCGTGATGACGAACGCTTTGAAATCAAAACCGCAGGCACCGGCTATGACGCGGGGATTCTCACCGAGCAATTTCGACCGGACCTGATCATCCTCGACTACATGCTCCCTGATGTGAACGGCAACATTGTCTGCCAAACCATTCGCAACAATCCTGACATGGCGAATACCAAAATTATTATTGTCTCCGGCGTCGCCGATCAAAAAGAAGTGGGTCGGCTCCTCGAAGCCGGAGCCGATGGCTTTCTTAAAAAGCCTTTTTCCATTGACGAACTACTCAAGAACATTACCCAGTTACTCCAAATTTAACCCCCCCGGAAGTTCCCCCCGGAAGTTTTTTTGGCAACTACCTCAAGCTGTTGTGAGCTTTTTTGAAGCCCTTAGATTTTTTACGCTTTTGGATTTTTGGATTATTTTTTCGATGGATCACCCTCGCGCTCGCCATGTTGAATTAATTTTAAAGCAGGTCAATGCGTTACCCACGCTGCCTGCGGTGGCGACACGCCTACTTTCATTAACCGCAAACGAACAGAGTGAAATTCAGGATGTGGTGGATTTGATTACCACGGACCCTGCTTTAACCGCCAAGGTTTTGTCGTTGTGTCGCTCTGCGAATCTGGGCATCCGCACGCCGATCATGACCGTCGATCAAGCGGTCGTCATGCTGGGCTTTAATGCCATTCGCAATGCCGTTTTATCCATGAAAGTGTTTGACACGTTTGAGGAGTCTGAACAGGCTTCGCCCGATTCCGCCCGTTTATGCCGAGCTGATTTTTGGCGTCACAGCATCGCCGTCGCCGTCGCCGCTGAGAACATTGCCAAAGCGCACCCTCATTTGCCGGACCTCAATGCCGCCGATGCTTTTGTGTGTGGTCTGTTGCATGACATCGGCAAGTTGGCGTTGGATATGTTACTGCCTCGCAGTTATGAGCGGGTCATTGAATTAACAAAATTAAATCGTGGGAACATTGCTGAATTTGAACGCAGCATTGTGGGCATTGATCATCACACCACAGGCAAACGTTTGGCAGAGCAATGGCATTTGCCTCACAAACTTCAAGATTGCATTTGGCTTCACGGGGCAGATCCAAGCACTTTGCCGAACCTCGACCACCGTCGACTCATCGGCCTCATCAGCTTGGCGGATATGATGGCGCGTAAACTTCACATTGGGTTTAGTGGCAATTTCCAAACCAAAGATGACATTGCTTCTTTGGCGGATCAATTGGGGCTCAATGTCAAGGTGGTCCATGCCATTGAAAAGACGTTGATTGAAGATGTGAAAAACCGCAGCAGTATTTTGGGTTTGTCTCAAGTTCCTTCACGCGAATTGTTTTACGAATCCATTCAACGTGCCAATGAAGAATTGGGACGCTTGAACAATGCGTTAGAACGACGGAGTCAGGTTTCTGTTGAACAATCCAAAATTTTGACTGCGGTCACGGATTTTCACGCTCAAGCCGTCCCCGGCCGCAGCGTACAGGAAGTCATTGACGCGGTGATTCAAAGCGCCAATCAAACGCTTGGCCAAGGTTTTTTCGTGATGCTTTGGCAGCCTCAAAATGAAAAGCACAACCGTCAATGGATGATTCGTCAATACCTTGATACAAGCATCCCTCGTGAAGTTCATGAAGGGGTTGATCAGGGTTCGAATTTTCCCAGCGAATTTTCCGGAGGCGGGTGGCAATTGATTGATCCGCCGCCTCATGCACCGGATTTGGCGCAGTTGGACCCGGGCGGTCCTGCCGCGATGAATTTGGTGAGCATTATTCCTTGGGTCGCGGATTATTTAATTCAGTCGCCGGACGTACGCAAAATTCAGATGTTGCCGTTGAGTTGTGGCTGGGGGACTTCTGCAATTTTGCTGCATGACCGAGAACAGCTTCCTGCGTGGGCGCAGCTCAGCACGCTGACGCATACTTGGGGAGCCGCCATTGCTGGAGCCTCCCAACATGAAGGGGCTCGCAGGCTCGGCGAAGAACTAGCTGAGTCCAACCTCGCGCTTGCTGAAGCACAAGATCAACTTTTACAAGCCGAAGCCATGACAAGACTCGGTGAGATGGCCAGCGGCGCGGCACATGAGATGAACAATCCCTTGGCGGTCATTTGCGGTCGAAGCCAATTGCTCGCTCGATCTTTGGACCCAGATTCTTCATCACACAAGCACGCCCAAACCATCGTCGAGCAATCACATCGCCTCAGTGATTTGATTACCGCATTAAAGCTTTGCACCGAATCGGTGTTGCCTGACCGGGTGCCAACGGACATTGAAGCCTTGTTGGAGCAAACCCTTCAAAACGTCCGAGAGAGCCTTGGCGAATTGGCAGACCAGGTGGGCATGGAAGTTCAACTGATAGAGCCTTTGCCAAACGTTTTATTGGACCCAGTGCAGATTAAGCAAGCGTTGAGCGCGTTGATCTGTAATGCCTTAGAAGCCTCTACTGATGCGACTGCGAAAATCCAAGCCCAGCTCAGTGAAGATGCCAATCACCTGCAAATCAAGGTATCTGACACAGGGCCTGGCATGGATGAACACACCTTAGCGCATGCCATGGACCCTTTTTTCAGTGCCAAGCCTGCCGGCCGTCAGGTGGGTATGGGATTGACCCGCGCCCAGCAATTGGCCCTCGCCCATGGCGGCGAGGTGGGGTTATGCAGCGCACCGGGTCATGGAACTGAGGCAACTTTGTCCTTGCCCCTTGATTCGTCCTTGAACCTAACCGATACACCCTAGCATAGACCCCAAGGCAATACCCTAGAAGTATCTGGGGGAAAGGGGTCGAGGCTGGAGAAAGCATTGACTGTGAATCAACCTTCATCTGTGACAAAAAAAACATTGCCCCAGGTAACCCGCGCCCAAACCAGTTCATCCTTACGGGTTCTGATTGTCGATGCGGACCCAACGACAAGCGAGCTTCTGACGAACCTTGAACTGGACCTAGTCCAACAAACCGTCCAGGTCCGTTCTTTGAAACAGGCCACCAAAGCCTTGGATCGTGATGCCTACGATCTGGTTTTAATCGACGCGCAAGAAAATGTCGATGAAGCGCTGTCGCTGGCCAAACAAATTCACGATCAACATTTAGATACCGATTCTCTGTTGCTTGGTTCGACCTTGTCGACGGAGCAAACCATCCGTGCAATGCGGGCTGGCGTGTGTGACATTCTTTCGCGGCCGCTGGATCAGACTGCTCTAACGAACCGGTTTAAACTCGTCAGTGCTCAGCAACAAGCCCAGCGTCAACAACACAACCATATCCAGAAATTACAACAAACCTGCGACAAACTCACCCAAGCCCATGCCGATGTGACCCGTCAGGTTGATGTGCTGTGCAATGACCTGGTGACTGCTTATCACGACTTGGCGACCCAGATGCAGCAGACCGTTGAGACCCATGATTTCGTTACTTATGTGGGCGACAAATTAAATCTCGAACATCTTTTGCGTCGCACGTTGGAATACATGCTCGAAAAACTGGGGCCTACGAACACGGCCTTGTTCTTGCCTTCGGTGGGCGATGAATACGCACTTGGCGGATACGTCAATTGTGATGGGTCCCGTGAAGCAGCGGACATGATCCTGCATCACCTTGCAGACGTGGTTGCCCCACGCATGGCTGATCGTACCGAACTCTTGCACCTCACCGACAACCAAACACTCACCGACTGGATCGGCGACGATGCTGCGTATCTCGAAGACAACCACGTCATTGCCTTTGCCTGTCAACATGAAGATGAAACATTGGCAGTGATGATTCTGTTCCGCGACCAATCAGACCCCTATACCCAGGAAGCGATCCAAACCTGTCAGGCAGTGGCCTCGTTGCTCGGCGAACGCCTAGCCCGAATCATCCGCATCCACCACCGTCATCTCCCTGATGCCCCAGGAAGTTCGGAAAACCCTGACGGCGAGTCCCCTGCTTTTGGGTTTTAAGTTTTCAACTTTCAACTTCAAGTTTGTAAATTTTAAATTTTAAGCTTCAACTCTCTGACTGATCTTTGCGTTTCTTTTTACAGCGCGAGAATCTGGCCCTTTACCTCAGAAGGTTCTGGACGCGGCGTTGTGATGATCGCATGCTTTGAATCGATCTCAAAGACACGCCTTAACGTGCTTAGCAGTATCAATCTTTGCGGTTTCTCATTTTGTAAATAGTTGTAAAGTTAGCCGCAAGCAAACTTGCTTGCGCATCTGAAATCTATCAAAAAATCATTCCCAAAACCCTGCGGTTCCCAGAGGGTTACTTCCGGGGGCTACTTCCGGGGGGGGGGAGCCGTTGACTGATTTCTAGTGAGGCTGCTTGTGAAAAAGTTTTGCCTTCAAACGCCTGGATCACACGCGCTAAATCAACCTGTTGGCATTGACGTTTTGTTTCGCTGCACAACAAATCCTCCACCGCGTCAGCCACTGGCTGAACTTGCTTAAAGTGAGGAACGAATTCTGTAATCGCATCCTTCTGCATCAACCACTGGCTAATCAAGTTTGGCAACGTGAATGTGCGCGTCTGAATCAAGTGCTGAGCAATCAATTTGTAAAGCCATTTGTTCAGGTTGTACATCGAGACCATTGGCGTCTGATGCAACGCAATCTGTAACGTCGCAGTCCCCGAAGCCACCAACACCAAATCAGCCCATTTCAAAACCGATTCGGTTTGCCCCATCGTCATGGTCAATCCCTCATCCCACAAATAATCGAAACCTTCTTCCGTGACAATCTGACGAATCATCTGCTCTAAGCGTTCGTCCAAGGCCGCAACAATGCCGACGAGCTGGGGATGCTTTTTTTTCAGAGCTGCAAAAACAGCCACCATGGTTCGCCAGTTGGATTGAATTTCACCGGTTCGAGAGCCGGGCAAAATCGCCAACTTCATTGAAGCTTCAGGAAGATCACCCGCTACTTGGTCGCTACCGGGCGGATGGCAGGCAGGATCAAAAACCGGATGGCCGACGAAGGTCGCACTCATGTTTCGCTGTTTAAACCAGTCCGGCTCAAACGGCAAAATGCAGAGCACATGATCGCTCCATTTATGCAATCGCCGAATCCGCCACGCACCCCAAGCCCAGAGCTGTGGGGCGACTAGATGGACGATGGCTGCCTGAGGCAATGTTTTACGCACCGCTGCACAAATCGACCAATTGGCAGCAGGACTGTCCACAGGCACAAGCATATCAATCGGATTTTCAACCAGCCAACGACGCAAGCGTTTGAGGCGTTGGCGATGAGCCCAGGCATGTTTGAGTGTGTCCAAACCCATGGCTGCGTGCTGCGTGGTGGTTTCGATCAGCGTCGCACCAGCCTCGGCAAGCTTGGGGCCTCCCATGGCATAAATTTTGAGATTCGGATGTTGAGCCAGCAACTGTCTGACCACGCCGGCCGCCAAAGCGTCTCCACTGGGTTCAAACGTTGTCAATAATATTGATTGGGAAGTCGTCATCATATTGCCTTGTACGTTACCATGTCTCTACTATGAGTTCATCTCCAACAGCTTGGATCACAGGTGCGTCTGCTGGCATTGGGCAAGCAGTCGCAACGCAATTATCTCAACAAGGCTACCACACCCTGCTCATCGCCCGTCGTCGGGATCGACTCGAAGCGTTGGCTTCGTCGTTGGAAAATGCCACGGCCGTGACACTGGACTTGGCAGATGCCCAGGCAGTTCGCCAAACCGCTACAGAACTATTGGAAAAGCATGGCGGCCCTCAAGTCTTAATCAACAACGCCGGTTACGGCGATTATCGTCCCATGCTCGAATTGACCGAGGCTGAACATCGTCAACTGTTTGAAGTGAACTACCATGCCCCGGCAGCCTTGATGCACGCGGTGTTGCCTGGCATGGTTCAACAAGGCCAAGGCCACGTGATTAACATCGCCTCGATTGCCGCGAGGTTCGGTCCGTGGGGACATGGCCCCTATGGGGGCGCCAAGGCTGCGTTGGTGGCCCTGACCCAGAGCTTGGCCATTGAACATCAAGACGACAAGGTCCATCTGAGCTATGTCTTGCCTGGCGTGGTGAAAACCGAATTTTTCGATCAACGAGGCTACGAAAAAATGCACGACCAAGTTGCCAAGCATGGCATCGGCGTGGATCAAGTTGCCCGCAAAATTGTACGATTAATTAAACATCCAAAACTGGCTCTGTACGTCCCTGGCCATTATCGTTTTATTGACTGGATCGGGGCGATCAGTCCTGCTTTACTCAAACGCATCGTCGCCTCGAGCAGCAAGCCCCCCCCGGAACCCCCGGAAGTTTCCCCTGGGAAATCTTAACGCTCACCAAACTATACCCATCGGGTATGAGAATGCCCGCGATAAAAACGATTTGGACGCTTAAAACAAGGTGCCACGTACAAAGGAAAACGGGAAAACTCAACTGCGATTGGTATATTACATGAAAACCATGACTCAAAAAATCTTTCGCTTGACGCTCATCTTCCTGGGCCTCTTGATGCTGGCCGTTATTCTTGGAGGTGGATGGGCCTACTGGCAATGGCAATCCACCCCAACCTATTGGCAGGCCAATACTCAGTTTCTCGAAAAAACCAAGGCTGAACAATTAGAGCAACTTGCTCAAGATGTTGAAAACCAAGTGCTCAATGCCCTGTCCACACGCAGGGGTCAATATGCTTTAGGCCAAGTGAATCCAACCCAGGCCACGCAAACGGGCCAAAGCAACGCCACAGAAGAAATTCGCCTGTCGATTGAACACGTCAATGCCTGGCTGCATGTGCGACTGCCCCAATGGCTCGCCAACCAGAACATTCAAATGCCCCAAGCAGTCAGCAAATTGATGCTCCATACCGAGCAAGGCCAACCTGCCGTCGCCTTTGCCTATAGCCATGAAGGTCATGAACAGATTGTCACACTTGTCTTTGATATGAAAGTCGCGCCGGGCGGACTGATGACCGTTCGCCTGCGAGAAATGCGAGGCGGCAAATTACCACTTAAAAGCGATTGGATTGCTGATCGCATGGGATCGTCCAGCTTAGCTGAACAGGCCTCAGCCTTGATGCAAGGCAAAACCTTTGAGCCTGTCTTTAGCCACCCGACCGACCCCAAACGCAAGGTTCGCCTCACCGCACTGGACATCCAACCCCAAGGGGTCATCCTTCAAATCAAGTCCGCTCCATAACCACCAAGACACCCCCCAGGTTTGCTCTGCGAAATAGATCCTCTGAAAAACTTCCGGGGGGACACTACAATGCCCCGATGCAACCCAATCGACGAATTATCGTAGGAATCAGCGGTGCCAGTGGCGCATGCTATGCCCAACAACTCATACGCAGCCTGCTGCGGGCCAAAATCGAAGTCCACCTCGTCATCTCTCCCATGGGACAACGCTTGGTCCATGATGAGCTGGACCATGATGCCACTGACCTGTCGTGGCTCGCAGGCGATGAAGACCCCTCGGGTATCACACTCTATTCCTATCAAGACGTGGGCGCAGCCATTGCCAGTGGCTCCTTTGTCACCGATGGCATGGTCATTTGTCCCTGCTCGAGTCATTCCTTGTCCGCGGTGGCTATGGGTAGTTCGACGAATCTATTGCACCGTGCCGCCCAGGTCACCCTCAAAGAGCGCAGACGGCTGGTGCTGGTCCATCGCGAGATGCCTTTGGGATTGATCGACATTCGGAATATGGCAGCGGTCACCGAAGCAGGTGGGATTGTTTGTCCTGCCAATCCGGGATTCTATCTGGGGCCACGCCATTTGAATGACCTTGTCGATTTTGTCGTCGCACGTTTGCTGGACCTCATGGAGGTCCAGCACAACCTTTCCATCCGCTGGAAAGAACAACCCCCCCCGGAAGGTTCCCTTGGCCCCCCGGAAGGTTCCCTTGGCCCCCCGGAAGGTTCCCTTGGCGAGACCTGACTCCCCCCGGAAATTTTTCCTTGGCGAGGCCTAGAGCGTGTGAGGCCTCTGGCTCTTGATCCTGTTCTCCTTAAAATGTCTTTATCCCCAGAAGTCGCTCTCTTGGAAATACCCGTTAAATGACCTCTGATCAATCCTCTGACAAATCTCCTGCGATCAAGCAATCTCGTTTGGCAGCCCTCGCCGGTGACATCAAATTGAGTCACTCGGTATTCGCGTTGCCCTTTGCATTGCTGGGCGCTTATTTGGCGGCTGGACATGATGGCCAGTTGCTTCATGAACGATGGGGGTTGCTGGGTTTGATTGTGCTTTGCATGTTTTTTGCGAGAACGCTGGCGATGACGGTCAACCGTTTGGCGGATCATCGTATTGATCAACGCAATCCACGGACGGCCGGGCGAGCGATTCCCAGCGGGCGATTGAGTTTTCAATATGTCTTAATCGTCACGATCCTCTGCGCAATCGGTTTTGCCGCAGCGACCAGCGGGTTTTGGTGGTTAGATCACAATCCTTGGCCATTGATCCTTTGCCCGATCGTAATCGTTTGGTTAAGCGCGTACAGCTTTATCAAACGTTTTTCATGGATGTGCCATCTGTTTTTAGGCAGCGCGCTGGCAATCAGTCCACTGGCAGCAGGCATAGCCATTGACCCAAGCTACTTGGCTTTGCCAACGTTGTGGCTGTTGGGATTGATGGTGCTTGGCTGGGTCGCGGGCTTTGATGTGATTTATGCGTTGCAAGATCGAACGTCGGATTTGCAAGAGGGGCTTCATTCGATCCCAACCAAACTTAACGTCAAGGGATCACTGTGGGTCAGTCGACTTTTACATCTGCTGAGCGTGGGGGCCTTGGTCGGCATTTGGCAAACCAGTCCAATGCTACAAACAAGATTTGCGGTGGGCATCGCAATGGTGGTCATGTTGCTGGTGGTTGAACATTGGCTTGCCCGCAAAGGACATTTAGAAATTGCCTTCTTCATGGTCAACGGCATCATCAGTCTGCTACTGGGTGGACTGGGTATCTGGGATGTGATTCAACATTAAAGTACCCCCCCGGAAGTGTTCCCGAAAATTTTCCCCAAGTCTCCCTCCGCACGCCATCATGATTTCATCGGACGGGGTTTAATCACCTTGGCAGGATTGCCCCCGACGACCATGCCAGGCGGAACATCTTTGACGACCACGCTGCGAGCAGCGACGACACTGTTATTGCCAACCTTCACGCCTGGCCCGATGAACGCGCCCGCGCAAAGCCACACGCCCGCTCCAATTTCAATCGGCAATTTTTGCAACGGCAAATTCGGCTCCGTGTAATCATGACTCCCCCCACACAAATACACATCCTGTGAAACAACCGTATGCTCCCCAATCGTCACCGGCCCAAGGTTGTAAACTTCGACCCCCTCAGACAACATGCTGTAACGATCCATCGTCAACAACCATGGATGCCAAATGACCGTAGTTGCCTTGGTCCCGCTGGTCGGATGAATCTTCGCGCCAAAGCGACAAAGCCACCATCGCCGCCAACCGTGCGCCCGACGTGGGCTCGGTCGAATCAAAAGCCGCTGCACCCATTGCCAAGCAAAACGTTTGATGTAATCACTGAGCTTGTGCGGATAGCTGGCAGTCTGATCAAGCCGCTGAAAAGTTTTCAAATTGTCATGTTCAGATTGATTCATGACTGGATACATTCTTTATAAGCGTCCAAGCTTCGCTGGGCAATTCCAGACCAGGTATATCGGCCTTCTATCAATTGACGACCTGCTTGGCTCATCGCTTGAGCCTTGACCGGATCGGTTAAAATTTCGTACATCGTATCGGCAAGTTTTACCTTGGCATCAGAAGCTGACAGGTCTAAATATCTGCCTGCGTCTGCTTCTTGCACCTGTGGAAAACAACAAGCCTTGCTAATCACCACAGGCAAACCCGAGGCAAGGGCTTCAAGGATCGCCACGCTAAAACCTTCTTGATAACTGGGCAAACAAAAACAAGTCGCATCCACCATCGCGCTAAATTTGGCTTGCCCCCACAACGGACCCACCAGATGCACCCGGCCGGACAAGCCTAGCTGAGTAACCTGTTTTTCAAAATCACTTTGAGCGCCCCCGTCCGGACCCGCCACCACCAGTTGAACCGTTTCGTGTTTCTCCGCCAAATGCGCAAACGCATCAGCCAAACGATCCAGTCCTTTTTTGGGATGCAAACGACTCAAAAACAAAACAAACGGCCGCCCGTTTAATGGAGGGCATGCCTGATAAAATGAACCTGCCGATGGCAACGGTTCGATCTCTTCAAAAAAAATGCCGTTGGGGATCACACGACATTGCGAAGAAAGTCCCAACGCGCCGAGCGCCAAAGCTTCATCCTCATTAAGCGTATGGATCAACGTTGCGTCGCGCAACATACGTCGATATCCCAAACACAAGGCCACATGTTTTTTCCAGCGACGTTGCGCCAAACTCCATGGATGTAACATCCCATGCGGTGCAATGGCATAAGGCACATTCTCACGACGACAAGCCACCGAAGCCTGTTTTAAAATCGGCTCCCAAACACCGTGCAAATGTACCATGTCATCTCGCTCGCCTGTGCGAAAATGATTCTTAAAAAACCGGCCCGCCAACCGACCTGTCCAGCGTTCAGAAAACCCACCATGGGGAATGGTTTGAACCTCAACTTGTTCAAAACCTGGAATGGCTTGAACGTCAACTTGTTCACGACCCGCATCACAATCACCTTGCGTTGAAGCATAGCAAACAATGCGCACCTGACAGCCTAGCTGCGCCTGTGCAGCGGCAAGACGGCTGGCCACCATTGGGGGACCGCCCGTGGCAGCATCCAAACTTCCGATAATATGTGTGATCCGCATGAACCGATTCCCATGATTTCCTATTACTTTTGTCGGTTATTTCAGTGCAAAAGTGAACTTACAAAAAAACTCCATCCAGAATTAATTTTCAAAAACCGGCCAAATACCAATAACGCGGTGAATATAAACCAAAAGCCCAAAGCGTGATTGGTTCATGCTTTGGGCTTTTTTTATTTTTCAATCATCTCAAAAAAACTATTGGCTCATGCGATCCAGTGCCGCGGCATATTGACGCATTTCAAATTGATAACGGGTGGTATCAGACACCGCACGAAGCAAGCCCCCAATGACCGTGAGCTGTTTTTCAAAGGGACCGCCTTGCTCCTGTTCAAGCATGCGTCCCACCATGGCTTCAACCGTATTTAAACGAACCAAATCGGTACGACCTTCAATCATTCGATCACGAAGCTTGGTAATTTCTTCACGCAAAAGTGCCATGTGCGATTCAGTAATCATAATCAAGGTCTCCTTCTAACACGCTACCTTCAATTCAATGAGAAACCAGTCCGAAGCAATGATTTCAATTATCAGACGATTGACTTGTGCGGATTGTATGAATTGGGGCGGTTCTGATGCGATAAACACAGCCCATCCCCTAATCAGGGGATATAATACGCTTGCGTTCCAGAAAATGACCCATGCGTACCTATCTCTCCATTTTGATTTTTGCCATGCTTTTGCTCATCCTAGGTGGACGGGCTTGCTTGACGTTAAATCATGCTGCCAAGGGCGTTGCGTTACCCGGTCGCAACACCATCGGTGAAGCAGGCAAGGTTTATTTTGCCAAACGGTTTCAGCATGACCAAGGACTCTTTCAGGGCGCACGCCATCGCCCGTACTACCCCTCTCATCATGGGCCGTTGCTTCACGCTTCGGTGGGCTGGCTTGGCCGATGCTTCAATGCTTCGACTGAACAACTGTACTACATCGGCCGGGGAATCTCTCTGACCGCCAGCGTGGCGATGACCTTGCTGTTGGGTTTATTCTTGCGACAGGTCAATATCAATCTGCGTTGGCTGTGGGCAATCCTGTTGGTTTTATTGGCCAATGATCGGATCGTCGCGCACATGGCAAGCTACCGACCGGACCACTGGATCGCTTGTTTGTCGGTTTTGGCGTGCTATTTGATTGTGCGATTTCCGGATCGTCGGTGGAGTTGGTTTGTTTTAATTTTGTTGCCTGCGATTGCGTTCACCATTAAGCCAGCGGCGGCAGGCATGACGTTGCCGATTTTTTGGGGCTTTGCCGTTCAGAAACAATTCAAGCGTGGAATCGTGGTGGCCGCCGGGGCTTTGGGCGTTTTGATTGCCAGCATGGTGGTGATTCAACACCTGAGCGAGGGTGCTTTTTGGCGTGCGATGAGTAGCGGTTTAAAAATGGAAATTTCCATTGGGTACATGCTCGCTTGTTTGAAGCGGCCGGAAATCTGGTTGCCGTTGTGCTTGCCATTGCTACTGGGGCGTTGGGTGTATCGCTCACCTTGCCGAGCATTGCGGGTGGTATGGATTTTTTGGTTTTGCACTTTTTGCTTTGCCGCCATCGCATCGACCCGTGCGGGTTCTAACGTCTACTATTTTCTTACGAGTTTTACCTATGGCACGTTGCTGGGAATTGTTTGGCTGGCTCAAACCCGCCCATGGCGTCACCCGGCTGTGGTCTGTGTTGCCTTGGTTTTCATGTTGCTCAATCTCAGCCCATTGAAAGAAACTTGGCAACAGCCTGACATTGAAGTGGCAGAACGGATGACCCGTCGGTTTGCTGCGCATCGCAAGGTCATTGCAGCGAAGGTCAATCAGGAAAAACTCATCTGCTACAGCGATGATGCCGCATTGAATATTCTTTTGGATCAACCGCAAATTATTGAGCCTCTGGTCCACGCCACGCTTATCCAAGGCGGCGGGTTGCCACTAGAAAGCATGCTCGGCCCCGTTCAGCGCCAAGAATATGATGTCATGGTCATGACGGGCATGACCTGGAGCTATCTGGGCATGATGATGCCACCCAAAATTTTCTTGGACACCATTCAGCAACACTACCAGATGCTCCCCCGCCAAAACCAAAACGAATACGTCATCTTCATCCCCCGCCCCCGCCCCCGGAAGTAACCCCCGGAAGTAGCCTCCGAGGGAAGTAAGCTTTGGGGGGCTTCCGGGGGAGGGGAGCCAACACAGATGGTATTGGGGTGCGGTTATTTTCTTCATACGTCAGCGTATGATCATCACAACGCCGCACTCTGAGGTCCCTCCGGAGGCCGAAGAGTCGGATTCTTTTATAAACGCGACAGATGCATTCATCACGTTTTAAGAAAACCCTTAGAGCATTTTGCATCATTTTTTACTGACTTCTGACTAGGTGGGTCGTTTGAAAAGCAGCCGCACGCTAACAGCGTGCGCGTCCGGGGCGATATTGCTATTTGTGGATTGGGGAATTTTATTCGTCGGTTTCGAGGACCGCCATGAAGGCATCCTGGGAAATGTCCACCGAGCCGATGCGCTTCATGCGTTTTTTGCCTGCTTTTTGTTTTTCGAGCAGTTTACGCTTACGACTCACGTCGCCGCCGTAACACTTGGCGGTCACGTTTTTACGCATGGCCTGGATCGATTCACGGGCAATGATCTTCCCGCCGAGGGCTGCTTGCAGTGGGATCTCGAACATATGCCGATCGATTTCTTTTTTCAGCCTCTTGAGTAATGCGCGGCCGCGGGTCTCAGCCTTCTCACGATGCACAATCACCGACAACGCGTCCACACGCATGGCATTCACCAAAATATCCATCTTCACCAAGTTGTCCTTGCGGAAACCCGTCAGCGTATAATCCATCGTCGCGTAACCACGACTGAGCGACTTGAGCTTGTCATAAAAATCATAAATAATTTCAGCCAACGGCAACTCATAATTAAGAATCTGCCGGGTCTCTGAAAGATATTGCTGACTCTTATAAACCCCGCGACGTTGCTCACACAAGTGCATCAAGTCGCCAATGTTTTCATTGGGCATGATGAATTCACAAGTCACCAACGGCTCACGAATCTCCACCACCGTGGACATATCAGGCAAATCGGCTGGGTTGGTAATTTGAATAATTTTCCCGCCGGTGAGCTTAATTTCATACGTCACCGTGGGCGCGGTCTGAACAATATTAACATTGCCCTCACGTTCAAGACGCTCTTGAATGATCTCCATATGGAGCATGCCTAGAAACCCACATCGAAAACCAAAACCCAGTGCTTCAGAGTGGTGAGCGGCATAGGTAAAACTCGCATCGTTGATATGCAATCGCTCCACAGCATCACGCAACATTTCAAACTGCGTTTCGCCGGAGGGGTAAAAATCACAGAAGACCATCCGCTGTGGTTCTTGATAACCGGGCAACGGCTCAGCGGCGCGATGCGCATCAAGCGTGATCGTATCACCAATGTTCACATCGCCAAGCGTCTTAATTGCAGCCACGGCATAGCCGACTTCGCCCGCCTGAAACTCATGCTTCAAAGGGACCATCTTCGGCGTGAACTTGCCCATTTCAGTGATGGAATAGGTCCGCCCGGTTCCCATCATGTAAATTCGGTCGTTGGCTTTGAGCTTGCCACTCATCATGCGAAAGTAAAGCACCACGCCTCGGTAATCGTCGTACACACTGTCAAAAATAAGTGCCTGGGTCTTCTCCTTGGCAGCTTCCTTGGGCGCGGGCAAACGATCACAAATCGCATCAAGCAATTCCTGTATGCCTTCACCTGTTTTGGCTGAACAATAAATACATTCTTCAGCAGACAGGCCTAGTACCTGTTCAATTTCCATGGCAATTTCGTCAGGTCTTGCCGACGGCAAGTCGATTTTGTTGACCACGGGAATTAGATCAAGGCCCGCTTCGACAGCCATGTAAGCATTGGCGACGGTTTGAGCTTCGACGCCTTGGGTGGCATCAACGACAAGGATCGCCCCTTCGCAGGCGGTCAGGGCGCGGCTCACTTCATAATGAAAATCGACATGCCCGGGCGTGTCGATAAAGTTGAGCATATAAGGCGTTCCCTTATGCTCATGGGTCACGGTGACGGCAGACGCTTTGATGGTGATCCCACGTTCACGTTCGAGTTCCATGCCATCAAGGATTTGCTCGCGCATTTCCCGGTCTTGAATCGCGCCGGTGGCTTGGAGCATGCGGTCAGCAAGCGTACTTTTGCCGTGATCAATGTGAGCGATAATGCAGAAGTTGCGAATATTCACCGTGCGTCTGTTTCCTGGCTAAATGAGTTAAATACGTGTGACGTATTTTTAATGCGTTGCGACTTTTATAAAGTCTTATCAGTTCTGCACCCGTGAATCATGACCCACGTGCTTTTTTTCAAAATTGGTCTGAGTCGAGCATTGTAGCAGTTCCTTGGCTCTAAGGGAGATTGGGTGGTTCATTCGCCAGTTTCTCCTTGACATCTGGTCCTATTGTGACCGTCAATTGAGAGGCTTAACTGGTTTTCTATAGTTCTTGAAGTCTTTAACCCGATATTAAATACTCACAAGGGTGGACATGATAAAAACCTTTCTTTTGCTTCTTCTAAAGCCCACCTGTTCCTCATTCTATTTCTAAATAGGTACACAAAATGAAATCGGATTTTTCAAAACCTTCTATTGCGGCCTTGCCATTGGCGGATGATTTGCCTGAATTTTATCTGGATTTTCCTCAGGCTGTGGACTTGATTGAGTTTGGCTTGCGTGAAGACATTGATTGGCAAGCTGAAGGCCAGCGTGTGCTTCAAATGCTCACCGAACGTTCTGAATCTTTACCGCCCTGCGCTGCATAAAAAATATCCGCCAGAGTACTTGCGCCCATCATCTCCTGTTCGATTCAAAAACCGGACGCGCAAGCTGTAAGCTTGCGGCTATTTTCAAACGACAAATGGAGATAATTCAGACGAAATGCTCTAACAAACGCAGAGGCCTTGCGAAACCTTGCATCCTTACGAAGATTTGGCTGCGGTACCTGGGTTAAAGGCAATTTCGGTTCCCACTGGCATGTCCTTTTCAAAGAAGGATTTGCGTGGGTGTTGGTCACGGTTGAGCCAAGTCCAGAGTACCACCGACTTCATCGCGCCCAAGATGCTTAAGCCGACGAGCGCCAAGATAATTTGGCTTGCCAGTTGTACACCCGTCGCGCTGCCGACGAGATGGCCCCAATTCGCACCATCGGTCACAGGAGCGGTGGGCTGTGGCACCAAAGCAACCCAGAAAGCTGTTCCCACCAGACAAATCAAACTTGCAGGCAACAGCACTTTGACACAGGTGTACATCACTTGGTCGATACGGATGCGAGGCAAGGTCCAACGAATCCACATCTGGACGGAAACGAGGATCATGGCTTTGAAGACCACCCATCCGACGCTGTAAAGATTGACCAGAATCAGGCCGATGGCATTGAGCCCTGAAGTTTGCCCGTCGGCATTAAGCCAACTGCCCGCCACGGATGAATAGGTCAAACCCGCCGCTTCGTTAATCACATTGGCGGTTTCAGTAAAGCTGCGTGCTTCGGTGACCGCGCCTTGAGCATAAGCAGCACCGGCAGCAATCACGTCATAGCCCAGTAGATTGTAAATCGGGTCCAGCGGTCCAAGGGGACTGTTCCAGCCGCCAAGGAAGACAAACACGGAGATCATACTGACGATGAACATGCCTGCGTATTCGGCAAAGAAGAAGAAGCTAAATCGCAAGCCGCTGTATTCGGTGTGAAAACCTGCGACCAGTTCACTTTCAGATTCAGGCAAGTCAAACGGAGCCCGCTTGCTCGAAGCGAGGCTCGAAACAAAATACAAGCCAAAAGCCATGAACAAAAAGGGATTGTGAAAGAGGAACCAGTCATGAAACCCGCCACCTTGGAGGTAGCCCAGTTCGACAAGGTTCAACGTACCAGCCACGAGAATGCCACAGATCAGTGAAATACCCAGGGGGATTTCGTAGCTGACCATTTGGCAAGCTTCACGCATTGCGCCGTAGATAGCCCATTTACTATTGGAGCCCCAGCCAGCCATGATGACTGCCATGACTTCGACCGCAAGGATGGCAAGGATATAAAGCAGGCCGTTGTTGAGGCCGCCTTCAAAGCAGAATTGTGGGGCAAAGGGAAGTGCGACAAAGGCTGCAAAGACCGGGCCGAAGGCCATGTACGGTGCAAATCGGAAGAGGAAGGAGTCTGCACTGGCAGGGATCAGGTCTTCTTTTTGGATCAGTTTGATGCCGTCGGCGAGGGATTGACTCCAGCCATGCCAACCGCCTGTGAGCATGGGACCGACGCGGCCTTGGATGTGGCCGGAGACTTTGCGTTCCCACCAGATACTGAACATGGCAATGAGGCTCACACCCGCAAGGAAGACCCCCACAATAATGGCGAGTTTGACTGCGATGAGCAGCCAAATGTTGTCGTGGACCAAAGCAGGCAGGATACTGGCCAAAGGTAGAGTCATAGCAAAGCATTTCCGGCAAGTTCAAAGTTATTTTAAGCAGACAAACCCACGTTAATACGCAGGCGCATAACCCCTAAGGTTGCAAGCAGCAGATTTTAACAACTTTATGAGCGTAACGCATTTTACCCCCCCAGTCCCCGGAAGTTTCTCTTGAATAAGTTCCGGGGGCCGGGGGCCGGGGGCTTCTCTCGGAAGTTTTCGTTTGGTGAGGTTTGAGGCGGGCGGCTAATTTTGTTCGTAAGATCATCCCAACGCCAAACCCTGAGGTCCCTCCGGGGCCGAAAGGCTGGATTCGGGGTCCTCTAATATGCCATCAGACGCTTGGGGGGATTGAAAACCTTGGCGAATGAACTTGCTCATATCTGGAATACTCATAAGGTAAAACGTTTGTTGTACCGCTCACGCCAACCACTCGGCAACCTCCACAAAACAACCAAGGCAGCTCCATTTCACTGGAACTGCCTTGGGGTTTGTATTGGTTGTGTGCGTTTTTACGCGACTTCCTCGCTGGGGAAAGCTGGAGCATCAGGCTGCTCGGTCCAATCTTCACAATTGGACAACCGCAGGGACATTTCACAGGTCTTGCGGTAGCCGAGCTTGCGGACCACTTCGAGAATTTCCGTCCAAGTCGGATAGGGCGTGTTGTTGACTTTTTTGTAGGTATCGATGGCCATCACAAACAAAAACTGCTCGCGGGACATTTCGCCTTCTTCAGCCGATTTTATAAAATCGCTTCGTCGCCGACCTGGGCCACGCCGTCGCTCTAGGCCCGTTTCTCGCCGAGCGGCACGCTGATCGACGGCATTGCTGCGTCGATCGCCTCCACGGCGATTGATTGTCTCTGGTGAAGCAGTAAGGGCTTCTGACGTTGCTTTGGGGGGAGTGCTTGACATCAATGGATCTCCTGTCGGTACGCTGACAGGTTTGACAAACACCCTCAGCAAGGTTTAATCGTCTTTGGTTTCTTCGTCGTCATCGTCAAAGAATTCGTCGTCATCGTCTTTGTCGTCAAAAAATTCGCCTTCGTCTTCTTTGTCGTCAAAGAATTCATCGTCCTCGTCGTCATCATCCTCGTCATCGAGAAATTCGTCCTCGTCGTCATCTTCTTCGTCGTCAAATATTTCTTCGTCCTCAAACGAATCGTCGTCCTCAAAGACTAAAAACGGGGCCAAAGGTTCGTCTGTAACGGTTGGGTAATTCGAAATCTCGATCATTGAGTGTTGCATCTGGTTGGACATGATCACAATACCTCCTGCAAAAAATTGAGTTTACTGGGTTCAATACATCCGGACCGTTGTCTTGGACATGGTGAAATCATGTTTGGCCAAGGTCGTGTGCGCCGTTAAACTATCGTCCATTGTGTATTTGTCAATATAATTTTTTGGACAACTGTCTTTTTTTTGGAAATGCCATGGCAACCTCTGACCAACCTGCCTCTTCAACACCTTGGCATCCAAGTGCCGCAGTGGCCTCGTGGCTGATCCCTGGAGCGGGTCACATTCTGCTCGGACACCGCAAACGTGGCATGATTATCGGCCTGACCATCGGCCTGCTCTGGCTCAGCGGATGGGCTATCGGCGGTGTCAGTATTTTTAATTATAACCAACACCGTGCTTGGTTTGGGGGCCAAATGCTAACCGCCCCCTCTGTTGCCGTCGCGGTCGCCCGAGACCACCTCCTCACCGAAGCTCCCCCGGAAAGACCTGCTGCGATTTCAGAAGGATTTTCTTTCCAACCCCCCAAACCCAAAATCCAATACGAGCCCAGCTTCGGACGGGTCAACGAAATCGGCATCCTCTATACCGCCCTCGCGGGATTACTGAACCTGCTGGCCATCATTGATGTGCTATACAAGGAGCCCTCCGCATGACCAGCTTTCTCCTTGCCCTGGGCTATACACCCCTACTGGACCCAATCCCCATTGATCGCTATTGGCTGTGGTTTATCATCCCTCTCATTTTAGCGGTCTCTATCACTTATAAAGCAACAAAGATTCCAGACAAACAACTACACAAACTCCCCAAACAGGCGATGGCTCTGGCTTGTCAAATTTTGGGATTCATGGCACTGGCCTCAGCAATCCTATTGGGGCTCACGGAGATCATCGGACTATGAAAACATTGCTTAGCCAACTCGTACGAGGCGAAACACTGAGCCGCCAGCAAACTGCCGATGCTTTTGAAACCATGATGACAGGCCAAATGGAGCCGCCACAAATCGCGGCCATGCTCGCCATGATGCAGCAACGAGGGCCCACCGTCGATGAATTAACCGGCGCTGCCTCGGTCATGCGCGCCAAAGTCACCCCCGTGACTGTCCCCGATGGACTCATCGCCATTGATACCTGTGGCACCGGAGGCGATCACAGCGGAACCTTCAACATCTCCACTGCCGCAGCCATCGTCGCTGCCGGCGCAGGCAGGCCCCACAACCTAGTCGTCGCCAAGCATGGCAACCGATCCGTCACCAGCAAGTCAGGCTCCTCCCAAGTCCTCGAAACCCTGGGTGTCAAATTACAGGTAAAAACTCAAACCCTTACCCATTGCCTCGATCAAGCGGGTATGTGCTTCTGTTTTGCCCAGGCACATCACCCTGCCATGAAATATGCCATGCCCGTGCGACAAGCTCTGGGCTTTCCCACGTTATTTAACCTACTGGGACCTCTGACCAACCCCGCAGGCGCAGCCAGACAAGTCCTGGGCGTTTTTAGCCCCCAACTCACCGAAAAACTCGCACAAGTGCTCGCCAACCTCGGCGCAGAACATGCCATGGTCGTTCACGGCCAAGGCATGGACGAATTGATCACCTGGGACACCACCCAAATCAGCATCGTCCAAAACGGCAAAGTCCAAACCATCACCCTCAACCCCACTGAAATAGACCTCGACCCCGCAGCGCATCACACCACCCCCAACGACCTCCAAGCCAACGGCCCCAAGGCCAGTGCGACCATCATCACTCAAATTTTAGATGGCCAACAAGGTCCCGCACGTGAAATCGTCTGCCTCAACGCAGCAGCGGCCCTCGTCGTCGGCGAAGTTGCTCAGGATCTCAACCACGGACTCACCCTCGCACGCCAAGCCATCGATTCCAAAGCTGCCCGCAAAGCCCTAGACCAACTCGTCGCCATCACCCAAGCAGATTCAACCCCCAGTCCATAACAGACCGATAACGTCTTTATGGCAATTAAAAATCACCTACAGTTTTTTCCCGCAACCCCTCAGCATGGGCCCAAGGTCTGTGTCATTGCTGAGATCGGTGTCAACCATGACGGGCATGTCAATCGAGCCATCGAACTGGTCCATGCAGCCAAAGAAGCCGGTGCCGATGCCATCAAACTTCAATTGTTTGACCCAAAATATCTTCTCTCCGATCATGCTGTCATCGCGGACTATCAAAAAAAGCAAGGGCTCACCGATGCCTTTGACATGCTTGATCAACTGAAATTGAACCTTGACCAAATGCGAGCCATCCGCGAAGTCGCCCATAAAATTGGCGTGGGCTTTGTGGTGACACCGTTTAGTTTGGAAAATTTTGAAACCCTTCAAGCATTGGACGTTGATGCGGTGAAGATTGCATCGCCTGACGTGGTGAATTTACCGTTGCTGGAGCAAACTGCGTCATTGGGTAAGCCGATGTTGGTTTCCACCGGGACGGCAGATTTAACAGAGATTGCTCCCGCAGCAAGGATCATTTGTGATTTACCTTGTTGTTTGCTGCACTGTGTTTCGAGTTATCCCGCGCCAGCTGCCCAGGCCACGCTCCATGCCATTGGCGTGCTTGCCGGCCGTTATGCGTTACCTGTGGGTTATTCAGATCACACCAGCGATCCGTTGACCGGCGCGTTGGCTGTTGCCGGGGGCGCGTGTGTGATTGAAAAACATTTCACGTACGACTGCCAGGCAACTGGCCCTGATCACGCAGCCAGTTTTGAGCCTGACATGTTCCGTGCGTACGTCCAGCAAATTCGCCAAGCCCAGATTCTTTGCGGGCCCCGATCCAAAAAAGTCAGCGATTCTGAACGGGAAGTGCGTCAGATTTGTCGCCAAAGCGTTTGCGTAACCAAGAACCTCCCCGCCGACCATCAGCTTACGGCAGAAGATTTAACCGTCCGCCGTCCCGGCACAGGCATCCGGGCCGCCCAGCTCCACGAGGTCATCGGCCGTCATCTGACCAACCCCGTTCAAACCGGTCAATTGCTCACCGAAGCCCATTTAGCTGCCGAGCGCAAAGCGGCTGGGTAAACAAAAAAGATAAGCACCCAAGCCAACTTATATAGAGATATAACCATTAATTGACAATGGTCAAATAACCATGATTGATTGCCCCATGAATCAATATGGAAATTTTCAATCAAGTTTTGAACCAAGTTATTGGGAGCAACTTGATGCTGGCGAGACTGAATCATTCGCAATTCTCGTGAATCGCGAAGAGCCCTATAAATTATGTGCTACAGATGCCATTGTCCCCAAAGTATTGTCAAACATGGGCAGAGCAGACCAATCTATCAGGGCAAAAGGTCATACAACGTTTAACCACGTCACCCTAGCGCCTGTGACCTAAGCAAAAATAAGACTTTGAGAATCTTTCAAATGACGGCCTTGGTGTACGACTTGGGAAAACCCGTCTGATGCGCATTGCCTCTTTTTATTACGCGTTGAGAGTTTTATAAAATCTTGCCAATTCAGCCTCGGCGAATCACGAAATGCACGAGTTTTAAACATGATTGGTCTGAGATAAAAATCTCTAATTCACCTGACAAGAGTCCTCCGCACGCAAGGTTTCAAAGGGCATGTGGTTGTCAGCGAGCAGCTCACCCGCTTGAGCGTAGGTCAACGGCTTGGCGAAGTAGTAGCCCTGACAATGATCGCAGTCCATGGCCAAAACTTGAGCGAGTTGCTCCTTGGTTTCCACGCCCTCAGCAGTGACCTTCATCCCTAGATTGTTCGCCAACATCACAATCGTATTCACGATGGCTGCATGGCGAGGATCGTCGGTCATGTTCACAATGAAAGCGCGATCAATTTTTAGAGCATCCAATGGGAACCGATGCAGACAACTCAGCGAGCTGTAACCGGTGCCGAAGTCATCCATGTGCAACTGGCAGCCCAGTGCTGCAAATTCGTGCAACACGGGGATGAGTTGATCGGCCGTTTCCATGATGACGCTTTCGGTGATTTCAAGTCTGATGTCCAACGGATCAACTTGAGCTTCAGCGATTGCATCGGCCACAATCTGAACGATTCCCGGCTCACTGATTTGGCGTTTGGATAAATTGATATTCATCGTCAACGGTCGATCCGAAGGCAACTGCGATTGCAGTCGTTTGAGGTCCGCACAGGCTTGACGCAAAATCCATGTACCCAACGGCACAATCAAGCCCGTCTCTTCAGCAATGGGAACAAAACGTACGGGACTCACCATCCCAAGCTCCGGATGATCCCAGCGGACGAGGGCTTCAAAACCACTGATGTAGCCTGATTTCAAATCCACAATGGGTTGAAAACGAAGTGAGAATTGTTTGCGGTCGATGGCTTGGCGTAAATCATTTTCCAATTGCAAACGCATGAGCGCTTGTTCGTGCATGGTTTGGTCGTAAAGGTGATAGCCCCCCGAATGCTCTTGACCCTTGGCGTGATACATGGCCATGTCTGCATCACGCAAAATATCCGAGGCCTCTCGGTAGCGGTCGCCCCCCATGACGATACCGATGCTGCTGGCGGTAAAGACATCTTGGCCAGCAATCTGAAACGGCTCTGCGAGCATTTGTTCGATTTGTTGAGCGAGACGGCAAACATCGGTGGTATCTGCCACCGACTCGATGAGCAGGACAAATTCATCGCCGCCGATACGTGCAATGACATCTGGCTCAAGTCCTGGCAAAGCGTAGCCTTGGGATAGTTTCGAGGTCATACGTTTTGCAAATTGAATGAGCAGTTCATCGCCAGCGGCGTGGCCGAGACTATCATTCACCACTTTGAAGCGATCCATATCCATAAACAAAATCGCAAACTGCTCGTCTGGGTTTTGCTTGGCGCGTGCCATGCAAACGGTCAGACGTTCCATCAGGAACGTGCGATTGGGCAGGCCTGTCAGATCATCATGTCGTGCTTGATCCCGTAATTTTTGATTGGTTTCCTGGATGCTTAAGGCCGACTCTTCAGCAGACTCTTTGGCTGCAATGAGTTGCTCGGTTCGCATGTCGACTTCTTCTTGCAACAGTTCATTAAAACGCTGCATCGTTCGGTCGCGTTGTTGGACGGCCCGTCTCATTTTTTCACAGGCTTGACCGAGGCGTCCGATTTCATCGTGCCCGTCTTCTTCAATTTGGTTTGCGAGATCACCATTGGCAATGCGATCACTGGCATGAACCAGTCGGCCCAAACGTGTGGTCCACCGTCCCACTGCTTTAAAGACAATGAGACCTGCCGTCGAGGCGGTCAGTACAAACATTGCGATCATTACAATCAACTGCATCGTCTGAGCGTGATGCATCGCGTTGGTGGAATACCCAATTGTCACATAACCAAACGAAGCAGAACCGCTAGCTGGATATTCAGCATTGGAAATCTGCACCACCGGTCGCACGGGGAACGTTGCTTTGACAAAAGAATCCGCGAGCTTGTTAGGCGACCTTTGATAGGTAAGCCATGCGTCATGGTCTTTAATATGAAAAGACAGAAGTTTGTGATCGGCATTGTAAATCGCTGCAAACAAAATATCTTGATGATACGTGGCCTGCCGCGTGGTTTTGGTGAGTGCGACCTGATTCCCCGTCTGCAAAGGCCACGAACTCACCTGAGCCAGATGAATCGCGTTAAGACGAGCCGCCCTCTGGGTCATCTGATCAACGGTCCAAAAGCTTTGGTACAACGTCACAACCGAATTGGCTGCGATCGCCATCCCTACAATGATCAATACGCCAAGGGTTGCCTTGACCCGAAGACCTAATTTATGAAACCAATTAAACATTCATCGTTTCCGTAGAGACACTCATCGTGGCCTACGGCCAATCTCCCCATTGGAGTTACAAAATCCTTGCTTGGACCAAACAAACAAAGTTCTTGAACCGGACCTATTCGGTTATTCGACATAGAACGTAGTAAACTTAATGGATACAATGGCCTTAGAAACAAATTGCCGTCACAGAATCATCCCAAAGCACTCCATTAACGGATGGGCTAGCTGGCCTGTGCGGATTATCCGGATTGGAGGTCCTGTATGTTGATGAAGAAAGTCGAAGTGTTGCGGGCAGCCTGCTGTGTCGCAGGCGTTGATGGTGAGGTCACTGAGCGTGAACAAATTTTGATTCAACGGCTTGCAGACGAAACCGGTGTGGGAAAAGTCTCGTTAAATGCAATGATCCAACGAGGCCAAACGGATCCTTCTTTTTATCAAGAACAATTCCGTATTCTTAAAGCGGACCCCGATCAGGCAATGCAACTTTTATTTATGGTTGCTTGTGCCGATGGTGAGTTGAAAACCCAAGAACGAGAAGTTCTCTACCATCTGGCAGTTGCATTGGAAATGTCCGATAAGCGTTTTAACCAATGGCTCGCTGCTGCCCATAAAAAAGTTCAAAAAAACGACTCTGTTTGAGCACTTAATATTTGGTTTTGTCCCTCTAGCGCCTTACAATAGTGGTACCGTATCGCTACTTGTATGATGCGTCATATCTGTTTGGGAGAAGAAACCCGTCATGGCAAAGCTCGTCGTTGTTAAAGGCCCCGATAGAGGCCAGGTTTTTCGTTTATCACAAACACAACCACAAATCATCGGCCGTAAAAATGCGCCGCTGTTGTTGTCCGATGCCCAGTCCTCACGCAACCATGCTGAATTCTTCAAAAAAGATGGAAGATGGTTCGTCAAAGATCTTGGGTCCGCCAACGGTACCATCGTCAACCGTGAAAAAATCGACGGCATCGCCCGACTCCGTGACGGCTATGCCATCAAGCTCGGCATGACCAAACTGGTCTTCAAACGATCCACCAAAAAAATCACGCGACCCCCCAAAAATCCCCAAGCCCCCGCAGACATCGACTCGGGCAAAACCAAAACTGAAAAACCAAAACCCAAAAAAATACCCAAACCTAAAAAACAACGCTTGGATAAACTCGATCAACATGACCCGATTACAGACCCCAATGATGCGTCCTCTTTGATGATGTCTATTTTGGAAGACATCACGCCCGAGCCTGTCATCGATATAGACTCCGCTGAATACATCCCCGATTATGATCCGATGAACCCCAAAACCCATCGTATGAAAAATTCACCCACAGCAGAACCTGATGCTGAAACGATTGTCCCTGAAGAAATCGGTTTTGATATTGATCTTGGTGACCATGAAGACGAGCCATCACTGGACGATTCCTCCGTCGATACAAAATAACGCGATCCGTTTCTTAGATGCGTTCTAAATCCAGCCGTTGCATCTGGAAAGAATCCAAAGAATCCAACGCTTCGGCTTGAAAAAGAGCCGCACGCATACGGCCCCCGGGGGGAATCCGGGGGAAACTTCCGGGGGGGGGGTGAGGATTTTTTTACACGCGACGCTTGGATTTATCATGCTCTAGACATCGCTAATACAGCGATCATAAAACGCCACATACTGATCTTTGTCGTCAGAAGCTCGCAAACCCATCGCTGCTCGTGGATGCTGATTGAGCAGGCCACTAATGTTGTAAGGCACATTGGGGCCCCACTCCATCGTTTTCTGCAAATCAACAAAATAATCCTGTAACAATTCATACACCGGCCGCGTGTGAAACTTCGGATTACGCAAAAAGCCAAGCAATAATTCCATCGGGCAATTACCCGCTCCACGACCGAGTCCCATCATGGTCGCATCAATTCGGTTTGCGCCAAGAATGATTGCTTCAATGGTATTGGCAAAGGCCAATTGCTGATTGTTATGAGCGTGAATGCCGATCTCTTTGCCGGTACCTTCAACAGCCTTGGCGTACTTCTTCACGAGGTAGTCAATCTGTTCACGATACAACGCGCCGAAACTATCCACGACCACCACGGTGCTCGCGGGTGTTTGAGCAATCACTTCAAGAGCCTGGTCAAGGTCCGGCTCCTGCACCACCGAAACAGCCATGATGTTGCAGCAAACTTCATAGCCCTTTTCATGAGCATCGTGAATCATTTCCACTGCCACGGGAATTTGATGCACATAGGTTGCCACGCGAATGATATCGAGCACGCTTTGCTCTTTGGGAAGAATGTCCGTCTTGTAATCACATTTTTCAGCGTCCGCCATAATCGCCAATTTCAAATTGGTATCGTTGTCACCAACGATGTTGCGGATTGCTTCTTCATCGCTGAATTTAAATGCGCCAAATTGTGCTGGGTCAAAAAGTTTTTTGGAACCTTTGTACCCAATTTCCATGGCATCGATTCCCGCATCGACACAAGTTTGATAAACCGCTTTGACTAATTTTTCATCAAACTGATGATCATTCATCAGACCACCATCGCGGATCGTGCAGTCCATCACTTGTAATTCCGGCCGATAAGTTACCCAAGGGGCGGTGTCATTCATAGCAGATATGTCCTTTTACATTCCTGGGCGGGAAGGACAGAATTGTAATCGAGTGATTTACTTTAAGCTAGCAGCCCCAGATCAATCACAGACACACTTTATAGAGTGTTTTGTATTCTTTCTTGTGGTTTTTTGGTTTATTTTTGAGGCTAAAGCTCGCCACAAGCAAACTTGTTTGCGCGTCTGGCTTAACCTAAAAAAAAGAAATCAATTTCAACAAAAAACACCTGTTTTAGACGTTTGCTCGAATGACGTTGGCGTGGCGATAGGTTTTGCCGTTGAGTGCTTTGGCACTGTTGATTTTCATCCATCGGTCGAGCACTGCCGCGTAGACGCTACGGAAATCGGTGTGATAGATGAGGTCACCCTGGTCGAGTTTGGTCAGGCTTGGCTGTTTGCCATGGATTCCGGGTTTGACCATGGGACCGACGAGGAACATGGGACCCGCGCAGCCGTGGTCGGTTCCGTTGGAGGCATTTTGGCCCACCCGCCTGCCGAATTCACTGAAGGCCATGGTCAAAACACGTTCGTCGTGGCCGATGGCTTTGAGTTCTTTTTGAAATGCGAGCATGGCTTCGGAGAACAATCGCAAGTTATTGCCATGCGGAAATTCTTGGCCTGCATGGGTATCGAATCCACCGAGCGCGACGTAGTACACACGGGTTGGCAATCCTGCGCGAATCATCGCTGCGACCATTTTAAGCTGGTCCGCCAAGGAGCCGTTGGGAAAACGCGTTTGTGGTCCAGCTTGAACTGCTGCGCGAATACGATCCGAAGCCACCTGTCCATGCAACGCCGTCCGCATCACAAATGCAGCCTGCCCCCCGGTAACTCCCCCGGAAATTCCCCCGGAAACTTCTAGGGTAACTTCCGGGGCCAATTCACCACGTCGGTTGATCTGGTCATACGCCGGTCCCAGTGCGGGATGAATATCTTGACCTGCCCAACGGAAAAGCTCTGCACTTTCAAAGGCAATGGCCTTCACCTTTTTGCCGTGGGTCGCCAAGGGGGCCGTTTGTCCAATACTAATACAAGTGGTGGCCTGCGCTTGAATTTGTCGTTTGGTTAGGTCTTCATCTAAAGCTGCGCCAATCCAACCCACGCCATGCCCACCACGGGTGTCCCCGGTGTGCCACACATCCATTGATGCAAAATGAGAACGGTTGGGATTGGGATAGCCCACGCCTTGGACGATACTCAAGAGACCGCTGTCGTAGAGTTCTTTCATGCCTGTCATTTTGGTATGCAGGCCGATCTCTTGGTCTTGATTTAATTGCAGGATTTTTTTCTCGGGGATCGCCAGCCTCGGCCGCGCATCGTAATACGCGCCCTGGCCATAAGGGATGACTGTGTTCAAGCCGTCGTTGCCGCCGGACAACTGCACCACGACAAGCACCCGATCATCTGCTGTGCCAGATTGTCCCACTGGACCTGCTGCGTGAGCGGCACCATTGAGAAACGTCGGCATCGAATGCAGCGTCGAGACCACAGCCAAACTTCCCTGCATAAACTGACGACGTGTAAAAGCAATTTGTTCGGACATGGCGGATTCTCCGGGAAGTTCAGATCGGTAAACCTAATTTAACAAAGTTGATATTCAGGCATCACAGTGATCAACAGCAACAACGCAATCACCACCACAGGATCGTCCACCGTTGAATCAACATGCTCTTGCATTGCTGCGATCAATGATTCACGCCGTTGGGGATGCACGTCACTGGCCAAAAGAAGGTCTAGCAGATGATCGACCACCGCTTGGATGGTTCGTGAGCCTTCAAGGTCATCAAGCAAAAACATGGGATCGTAGTTTACGTCATCGCTGGTCCAGTCATCCTCAAAAGGCAGCTTACCGGTGATGAAATAGGTTGCCACATTCTGGCGTACGTAGAGGGTCGAGGTATTGATCCAAGCTTGCCCGCCGTCCCAGCCTGCGACCGAAGGGGGGTTGAATAATGTTTGTCCCATCATGGTATTGGCACCGGTGATAATAGAGATATCACGGGTGGGCGTGTTGAGCATGCGCACGGTGCCGACCATGAGCTGGGTGGGGCTTTTAATTTTATTGCCGATGATGGTGGTGTCGTAAAAATGCTGGCTCTGAAACAATGTCATCAGTACAGGCTTGAGTTGATAGTCGTGCTGACGAATCAATTGAGCCAGTGCATTGATGACGGTCATGGCCTGAGTCTGCTCGCCATTGGTTTGATCGTCCACGTCGGCGACAAAGTGTTTGTAGATTTTGTATGCCACGAATCTGGGACAGTCATCACGTTGAAGCAGAATGTCGACAAAATCATCACCATCGAATTGACCTGTTTGGCCAAGGATGGTTTTTTTGCCTTGGTCGTGTTGTTTTTTATTAAACTTAAAATCGTTGTCTTTGAGGGTATAGCCGGTGAGTGCTTTGGCGCCTTGTTTAATATCTTGTTCGGTGTAGTGTCCTTCGCCGAGGGTGAATAGTTCCATGAGTTCACGGGCGAGGTTTTCGTTGGGCTTTTGTTTTTTGTTGGTGTTGTTGTTGAGAAATTTGATCATGGCCGGGTTACGTATGATGCCATGCGCCAAATCGGCGAAGCTGCCGTTGGCGTGTTTTCGCAGGAAATGGTTTTGCTGTTGCATCAGGTAGGCATCACGGACATTGCGGTATCTCGATGCAAAGTGGCCATGCCACAGCAGCGTTAGTTTTTCTTCCAAAGGCCGAGGCGTGATGAGCATTTGTCCCAGCCACCACTGAATAAGATATTGAACATCTTGACGGTCCTGCACTTGTCGTTTTCGGATTTCCGCTTGGAATTTTTTGACGGTTTCGTTATCGCCACTGCGTCGCGCTTTGCGAAAATCTCGACGTTCTTTGGGCTTAAACTCACGTATATTGTCTGGATCAATCTCCAGCTTCGTAAGTTTACTGGCATGGATCGATTCATAATCAACGAGATATTTCACTGCCCCATGCAGTCCCATCTCCGCCAGTGCGCGGGTCTGATGTCGTGTTCCACCAAACCCTGCCCGGTTAAGCAGGTGTTTGGCTTTGGTCTGATCAAAGTCAGCCTCGGGGAGAGGCGACAGGCGGGAATTGATAGCCATCAATGGTTCTCCATGCAGAATGTTCGTTCCACAGAAGATTCAACGTGTAAAAGCTTTGTTTATTGCATCATTTTTTTTCAAAATTTGATGCTGCGCTCAACGCTGGCCTTGAGCGCGGCATCAAGCAGCCACGTCTGCGTCAATGGCAAACGTGTTGATCCTCTAAAAATCATGACCCAAATTAGCTGAGGGGCGATGCGGGCTGGGCGGGGCCGGGTCCGGGGGCGGCTTGTTGGCCAATGGCGCCATCTACTTCACGCATGAGGTCTAGGTAATCCATCTGGGCCACTTGGAACTGCTGGAGGATCAAGTTATGAACCACTGCTTGTTGAAGAGCTTGAAGCTTTTGTTTGTCAGCG
The DNA here is from genome assembly GCA_024279865.1 of Planctomycetota bacterium. GTDB lineage: Bacteria > Planctomycetota > Phycisphaerae > Phycisphaerales > Phycisphaeraceae > JAJRRC01. The sequence continues at coordinate 62,263 of JAJRRC010000052.1, forward strand.
ACTTCGATGGGCTGGCCTTGGGCTTCTTTTTCGCCGATGGTTTGAAGATACCGCTGATAGTCGGTCATCACGCGCTGGGCATCAATATCATTTTGCAATTGACTAATTGCGTCTTCGAGCTTGGCACCCACGGGATTTTTAGCGATCAGTTCGCCTAGGGCCTTGGCGGCATCGAGAATTTCGGTTTTGGTGGCCATCACAGGCTCCTTTTAAGCATGGCTATTGTTCGCCTAAGGATAGCGACCCTTGGGCATTTGAAAAGCAGACGCACGCAACAAAGCTCGATTCCTGTTACATTTCACATCTGTAGACGGCTTTTTTATTCAACAAGTCGATGATTCGCGATTAAAATAAGCGAGGCCACTTGTCGATGTGACTGCTTGTTTGACGCATCCCAGCCGCGATCATGACCCAACCTCTCATACCCAAAGGGTATCAAACCATGCCTGACCAATTTGAAAAACAAATTTTAGCCCATGTGGGTGATAAACGTTACGAACCTAAAAAACTCCACCAACTTGCCCGTGATCTGGACATTGAAACCCAAGACCTCGATACCTTTCGCCAAGCAGTGGGCAATCTGGTCGAAGCGGGTCACGTGGTTCATGAAGATGCCATTGCGCTCCCTCCCATGGGCAGCGAAGTGGTGGGTAAATTTCAACGCAATGAAAAAGGGTTTGGCTTTATTATCCCAGACCCCGACAAACGTACCGCCCATGGGGACTTGTTCGTCCCGGCCCCCAATACCATGGATGCCATGACCGGCGACCGGGTTTGTGCCAAAGTTCTCCCCCGACGTGGTGGTGGACGGTCCGGGGGGCGGTCCGGAGGGCAATCCGGGGGGCGGTCGCCGTACATCGGACGCATTGTCAATATTATCCAACGCGCAGACCGCCAATATGTCGGACGACTGGGCCAACGGGGCAGTCAATGGTTCGTCCAGGTCGACGGCAAACTCTTGCGTGAACCGGTCATCATTGGCGACCCACAGGCTCACAATGCCAAGCTCGACGACAAGGTCGTTATCGAACTGCTTTCTTATCCATCTGAACGCAGCATGGCCCAAGGCGTGATTACCGAAGTCCTCGGCGAACAGGGTGAACCCAACGTCGAAACCCTCGCGGTCATGCGATCCTTCAATCTGAAGGAACACTTTGATAAAGCCATCATGTCTGCCGCCCGCGAAGCTGCAGCCACGTTTGATCCCCAGGCGGTGGCTTCTGATCGTGAAAATTTAACAAACCTGTTCACCCTCACCATTGATCCGCCAGACGCGAAAGACTTTGATGACGCGATTAGCCTCACACAATGGGACAAGCCTCAACCTGATGGCGCGGTCTGTGAGCTGGGCATCCACATTGCCGACGTCTCCTTTTTCGTCACGCCAGGCAGTGCGTTGGACACCGAAGCCCTCGCCCGAGGCAACAGCACCTATCTCCCTCGCCGTGTGATTCCGATGTTGCCTGAACTGTTGTCCAACGGCGTCTGTTCTTTGCAAGAAGATCAACCGCGTTTTACCAAGACTGCTTTTATCCGTTATGACTGTGATGGGAATCGGGTGGGCTCTCGCTTTTGCAACGGCTTGATTCGTTCGGACAAACGCCTCACGTATCTCGAAGCCCAAGCGTTGATTGATGGCGATCTCAAAGAAGCCCGCAGTCAGGGTGCTACCGACAGCCCTTATCCTCCTCAGACCGAAGATACTTTGATTGCGTTGAACGCACTAGCGAAACAGATTCTTGCTCGCCGTCGTGCTGCGGGGATGATCGAGCTGGGTTTACCTGAAGTGCAATTGATTTTTGATGACACTGGCCGGGTCACCGACGCTCAGCCACAAGACAACGCCTTTACCCATCGTGTGATTGAAATGTTCATGGTCGAGGCCAATGAAGTCACCGCCGAGCTATTCATCAAACTCAAAGCGCCCATGATTCGACGCGTGCATCCAGACCCCAGTAGCTATGACATCGACGAATTGCGACAGTTTGCCCGCGTCGCAGGTCACAACGTACCAGCCCGCCCCACCCGACGGGAATTACAAACGTTACTCGATGCCACGCGAGACACGCCATCGGAACAAGCGGTCCATTTTGCGGTTCTCAGAACGCTTTCCAAGGCCGAGTACGCACCCACGGAAGTGGGACACTTTGCACTGGCATCCGAACATTACACGCACTTTACCAGTCCCATTCGCCGGTATCCGGACTTGATCGTCCACCGCGCGATTGGAACTTACCTGCAAAAGAAAAAACTCAAAAATACCGAAGACCAACTTGCCGAGCTGGGAAGCCATTGCTCGACGACCGAACGCAATTCCGAAGCGGCTGAACGCCAACTTCGCGCCTTTTTGGTTTTGCAATTAATGGAACAATTCCTCGGCGACGATTTTGACGGAACCGTCACCGGCGTCACCGGGTCTGGCGTGTTTATTCAACTCAACAAATACCTTGTTGATGGCTTTATCCGGACCGATGAGTTACCGGGCCATCAAGACCACTGGCGTTTGAACCGAACCACCGGTCAATTGGTCGCCCAACGTTCCGGCCGCGCCATTGGCATCGGCAATACCTTTACCGTTCGCATCACGCGGGTGAACCCCGCAGCGAGATTGCTGGACCTGACGATCATCGAAAAAGCGGACCACAAACAACAAGGCAAACGCCCCAAAACAAAACAAAGCCACCGCAAAGGATCTGGCAAATCCATGAAATTCAAACGCCAGAAAAAACGCAAATAACCCCCCCCGGCCCCCGGAAATGTCGGAAGTTTTTCTGCGGCTTGCTTGGCGCCTTTATGAAGCATTTTTGGAAGTGACGAGCGAAAGTTTTCCCAGAAAAATTTTCGCCCGTCACCTTTAGAACGCTTGCCATTATTTCCTGCCACCTGCCAGACGCGCACGCAGTATGCGTGCGGCTAGTTTTCAAGCAATCCATCCAACTGAAAACGGAAAATCACGATGCAAAATGCTCTCGAATTCTCGCGTCACCCATGCCGTTCGCGTGTGGCTACTTCAAGTAACTTTTCTGACTCGGTATAATTATTTTGACCTTCTCGATAAGCCACCCGCTCAAAGCGAGCAACTTCCCCAAACGCCCTGTATGAAAAGAAATTGAACCTGACCATGCTTTGTGAACTTGCGACTTATCTTCATCAGATCAATCCTTATGCCATCAAGCTTTGGGAAGGTGGACCGGTCCGTTGGTACGGGCTGTCTTATCTGCTGGGGTTTTATGTGGCCTATCTGCTATTCAAACGCATCGCCAAAGTGGGCATCACCACCTTGGGGCCCAAAGACCCTGCGGACCTGATCGTGACCCTTGCCATGGGCATTGTCATTGGCGGCCGCCTGGGCTATGTGCTGTTCTATAAACCTGCGATGCTTTGGGGATTTAGTTCACGGTTGCCGTTCTGGGATGTACTGGCGATTAACAACGGGGGCATGGCGAGCCATGGCGGGATGATCGGCATGATCCTGGCCTGTTGGTGGTATGCCAAAAAACACGGCCACGCGTTGGGACACCTCATCGACCTTGGCGCGTGTGCTGCGCCACTGGGCGTTTTCTTTGGACGCATTGCTAATTTTGTGAATGGTGAACTTCTGGGCCGCGCTTGTTCGCCCAACTTGCCGTGGGGGGTCAAATTCCCGCAAGAAATTCACCTTTGGGACAACAGCCTCATTGCGGAACTGGCTCGCCAACTACCCATGCCGCCGTCGGTGAATATGAGCTATCCCAGTTGGTTTATCGATCAAGTCCAGCAAGGCAATACCCTGGCTGTGCAAATCGCTCAAACCTGGGTCACCACCCGCCACCCGTCACAAATTTATCAAGCCCTGCTTGAAGGCTTGCTGTTGTGGCTTATTTTAATGTTTGCCTGGCGACGACCCCGCAAGCCCCTTTTTATCAGTGGGCTGTTTGTATCTGGTATTCGGTGTTTCGGATTGCCGCTGAATTTTTCCGAGAACCCGATCTACATCTGGGCTATCAGATGGGCCTTTCACGCGGTCAATGGCTTAGCATCATCATGCTTTTGGCGGGCATTGCATTGACCATCTTTGCAGCCAAACGCAAAGCCAAACCCCTCGGCGGCTGGTACAGTCAAGCCAAGGTTCAATAAAATCCCTTCTCTAGAACGTATTCTGCGTAACTAAATTCCACTTGTATTGGGGGATCGGACGCGCAAGCAAGTATGCTTGGGGCTATTTCACACGATTCGCAAAATAATCCGTGAAGATTATTTATGCAAAATGCTCCCCAAAAACTACGACTAAACCTGGGTTTGAGATTGAATCTTCCCATCTTCCCATGACAGGGTGATTTGGCTTTTCCCGGCCATAAAATCAGCGAGCATGTCGCCAATGAAAACTTGACGCCAACCTTGAGCCAACGGATGATCCTTCTCCAACCCGCCGTTGGTCAATGCGTGGCGAGCTTGAACAATCATCTGTCTGGAAGTCACCAAAGCAGGGTCCACACCCCGCCCCCGACAAAAAGAACTGATCATCGACCACAGGCTATCAATCTGGATTTGCTGTTGAGAATTGGGCTTGTCCGGATCGGCCTTGGGCAGTTGATCTTTGGACAGGTCCGAAGCCTCTTGCACCACCTGAATCAACGTTTTGCCATAGGCATCAACCACCGGACGAGGCATGTGGCGAATGGGGTACATGGCCTGAAGATCCGTCGGCCGTTTTTTGGCCAAGGCCACCAAGGTTTCATCAGGCAACACGCTACGCGGGGGCATGTCCTCTTGCCTGGCAAGATCATAACGCCACTGTACCAACGCACGCACCACTGCAATGTCCCGACGTTTGAGGGATCGAGTCCCACGAACACGGTTGTATTGAGCATCCAGATTCGGCCGATAGGTCGCCATCTGTTCAAGCGTGCTCATACATTCTTGTTGGGCCCAATCGCCGTAACCGCATTCATCGAGTTCTTTGACGATCATGTCATGAATCGCTGGCAGGTAACGCACATCATCTGACGCGTAACGGTGCTGGGAAGGACTCAACGGCCGTCGATCCCATGCGGTGAAAGTCGCACCCTTGGCCAAGTTCACGTTGCAGTAATGCTTCACCAGATTCGCCAGCGAAGAGGGATACAGTTGTCCCACAAAACCGCTGGCAATTTGAGTATCAAAAATATGCGAGGGCGTTTTGTCCAGCAGACGGGCCACCGGTTCAAGGTCTTGCAAACCTGCATGCACGAGCTTTTGGACCGCTGGGTCTGCGATCAATTCCCAAAAAGGAGTCAAGTCGATTTCTGCCAAGGGATCAATCAATGCGACCTGTTCGGTGGTCGCCACTTGAATTAGACAAAGTTTGGGATAAAAGCTCAGCTCTCCGATAAATTCTGTATCAAATGCAAAACTGCCATGCTCTCGCAAATGGACAATCAATTCCGCCAAGGCAATATCGGTATCAATCAGCTCAGCTGGCTGACGAGAGATTAGCGGATGATCGGGGATCCGCGTCAAGACTTCTGGCTGACCCGCTTCTTGGTCGTGGTTGCGTTGGCGTTGCTTTTGGCGGTATCGCAGATTTTTTTTAAGCGGATGGTTCGATTCAGATGACATAAAAACTTTCGGGTATCAAGGTAGGTTGCCACGATTATACCAAATCCCCCAAAAACTTAGTTCTCAATGGCTCATAAATAAAATATTTCGTGAGACTTAAAAAAAACAAGCACCCAAAAAGCCTCGTGATTGTTTTAAAACAATCACATCCGAAATTCATGCGAAAGATGCGACAAGTGATTCAGAAGCCCAAGGTCTTGGGACTTTAGGCAGATACTTCGGGAACTTCCGGGGGAACTTCCGGGGGAACTTCCGGGGGGGGTTCCGGGGGCTCGCCGAATAACGCTCGACCGATGCGGACGACGTTGGCGCCACATTCAATGGCCAGCTCAAAATCATGGCTCATGCCCATGGACAAGGCTGTGAAATGCTCACCGCCGAGATTCTCGCTTTTGACTTCGTTAAAGACCTCCGCTGTCCGCAGGAACGTGCGGCGAACGACCTCCACATCATCGGTCAAAGGTGCCATGGTCATCAAACCTCGTACGCGAAGATTAAGCATGGTATCCATCTGTTCCACCAGATGGCTCACCGCGGGAACTGCGACACCTGACTTAGAAGACTCCCCAGAAGCATTGACCTGAAGCAAGACATCAATGGGCTCGTCACGCTTGTTGCCGAAGTTCTGTAGTTCTTCAGCCAATCGCAGGCTATTGACACTGTGGATCATATGAACCAGCGGGACGACGTGTTTGACCTTGTTGCGTTGGAGGTTACCGATCATATGCCAGCGGACATGGGTGGCTGCCTTGGCGGGATCAATGGTTTCACGGGTGGAGCCGGCCCCGAGTGTTCGTTTGCGAGAAAGATATTCCTCTAACGTCGCCACGCGTTTTTCCAGTTGATCAAGACGACTTTCGCCTAGTTCATGATGCCCAAGGTCGACAAGCATCCGAATTTGATCTGGCGTTGCGGACTTGGTTACCGCAATCATCAAGACATCATTGGCCGCTCGGCCAGCTCGTATCGCTGCATTGGCAATACGATCCGTGATTTCAGTGTAAGCATTTCGTAACTGTTGGCTGGTCGTCATACGTGTGGTGGTCATTCTGTGAAGATAGGTAAGAAGCGAGGGTTTTTCAACTCGCGATTTTATTCCGACGACGATAACGAAAGTATTTGATACCTACAAAACCTGTAATCAGGATCACCACGGTCGCAAGCACGGTCATTTGGCCTTGATGAATCCAGACCCATACTTTGTCGATGTGGTCTGCATAATAGTAGGGTAATAACATCAAGAGGGGTACACTCAACAGAGCTGCCGCCCCATCCATCGACAGCATTTTCCACGCGGGAAGCTTAAATGAACCGGCCGTAAAATAAATCGGCGTTCGCAGGCCAGGCAAAAAACGGGCAAAGAAAATAATTTTCGCGCCATGTTGATGAAACGCTTCTGCTGCCCGCGCCAAGCGTGCTTCATTAAAATAACGGCCAATCACCGGCAAATTCGGCACGATATGGCCAAATCGCCGTCCCATCAGATAAACCAAAAAGTCTGCCCCGATAATGGAGATCAATCCCACAGGCAACATGATTTCAATCCTCGCATCGCCTTTGGCGCAGTAATAACCGCCTAGCACCAAAGGAATATCTTCGGGGATCGGCACGCCGAACCCACTGATAAACAGGATCGTGAACAACCCGAGATAGGGCAAGTGTTGAATTAATTCTTCCATAAGAAAGGGAGCCTTCAAAATTTTAGGACTCAGCTCTGATACGCTGACCAATCCAATCCAATGCCTCAGCAGCGTCACAGACCGTGCCATTGAGCTGAGCATCGTAGACCGCATCTAGCCAATCGCCAAATGCCGGGCCTGGTGTCAGACCCATCGCCAGTAAATGTTCACCTCGTACCCAAGGGTCCGGATTCACGCCTTGGGCTTGGAGCAGAGGGATTTCTTGCTCAAGTGCTGGCCACAATCGCTCAATTGCCGCGACGGACTTTAATGCTTCGATTAAATGATACGCACCAGGCCAATACGTTTCAGACAACAGTCGTTTTTGGCCAGCAACCCCCAATGCAGACCAATCCAAGACCCGACAAATGATCCCCAGGATTTGAGAAACCGCATTGCGATCTTCATTGCTTAAAGACAACGCTTTACGCCACTGGGTCTGAGTCCGGGTGGCTCCGTTGGACATCCAAGTGATCAAGTCCTGGCCTGACCGGGCATGACGGTCAATCATCCATGCACTTAAGCAGGTCGGCATGTCGGCCTGACCGGACAATTTTTCCACCGTGGGCAAAGGCACATCCAACGGATCTTCATGAAGGGTTGGTCCATCGAGGCGAAGTTGTTGCATCCATTGCAGCGCACTGAGCCGTTTGGCGGGTGGCTGCATCAACATTTTTTGAACTTCCTGGCCAATACGCTCACGACTAATTTGGCCGAGGTAACGACCTTGATTGCGAATGGCCCGGGCGGTGGTGGTTTCAATTTCAAAGCCAAACCGAGCGGCAAACCGCACTGCTCGCAGAAGCCTTAGATAGTCTTCATTAAATCGCTGATCCGGATCGCCAATGGCTCGAAGGAGGCCTGATTGTAGATCGGCTTGGCCTGCGACATAGTCGACGATTTGGCCGGTCAAGGGGTCTTCAAACAGGCCGTTGATGGTAAAGTCTCGACGTTGAGCGTCATGCTCTGCATCGCTGAAGGTGACCCCATCTGGCCGTCGCTTGTCGGTGTAACCCCATTCGGTGCGAAAGGTCGCCACTTCGACCTGGGCCTGCATGAGCCGAACCAGAACCACGCCAAACGCTTCACCGACGAATTGGGTGTTGCGAAACAGGTCACGAACCTGCCCGGGCCGCGCATCGGTCGCCACGTCATAATCCTCGGGAACCAGGCCCAAGAGCCGATCTCGCACACAACCGCCAGCCAGATAAGCGACATGCCCAGCTTGTTGCAAGACTTCGATGATTTTGACAGCAGCCTTCATAGAACCACTAGGATACGCAAGGAACAGATGACAAGCGACTTGATTCCATCAATTTTCCAAGTTTGGTTATACTAAGATAGCCTTGTTTATCTTTCATGTCTTTCTTCAATTTTGTCTTTTCGACAAGGACCCCGTATATGAAAATCCACACGCTCTGGCACCAGAAACTTGGAATTGGAACGCTGGCTTTGGGTTTGGGTTTGGGTCTGGCCTTGGGCTTGGGAGCTGGCGTAGCCAACGCTCAAAACCTGATTGTTGATGGTGATGCAGAGGCAGCCAATACCAAGAATTGGTTCCGCATGTCCGCCGTGTCCGATGACGCTCATGATGGCAACCATAGTTTTCAAGTCGATGGCTATGTCAACGTTCAAGCCAAACCATTCATCAAAGTTGATCCCTCCAAACACTACAACCTCTCAGGCTGGTTCAAATCTGCGGGCGAAAAACCAAGCAAGATTTATTTTGGCTTTGTTCCTTTTGATCAAAACAAAAAACAAATCATGCCTTGGCATGTCAACGTCGTCGCTGGAACTGACACCACTTTGGCTGAAGCTTGCGTCAAAGGCGATACGGTGATCAAGATCACCGATGGTTCGAAATGGAAAGCACTGAAACATCTAGCCATGGCCTTTGATACAAAAGCGGACTTCTCAGATCTCCCCAACAAACGAATCTCCGCCCTGGGTATCACCGCGGTCCAAAACAAAGGCGATCACTGGGAAATCACCCTGGCCAAACCTTGCAAGCAAGACAAAGACGCTGGCACCTCGATTCGCATGCACCGTTCGGGAGGAACCTACATATACGCTGGGGCATCCAACAAAATCGTTCCCAGTGAATGGACCCAATACGCTGGCAAAATCAAAGGCAGCGCCACCAAAGGAATCCCCCTCAAACAATTTTGGCCTGGAACCAAATTCGTCAGAATTTTGATTTTGGCGAACTATGGCATGAAAAAAGAAGGTATCCTCCTGATTGATGATCTAGAACTCACGGCTAAGTAAAATATGGTTTTATCCATTCTCACTTCATACACAAGGAATCAATTGATGCAACTATCAAAACACTGGCAACAACAAATGGGAACCGGCATTCTGGCTTTGATGTTCAGCCTCGGAGCTGGACTTGCGTTCGGAGAAACTTCCGGGGGCGATTCCGGGGGGGCTTCCGGGGGCAATCTGATCATCAATGGTGATGCAGAGCTTACGGATTTTAAAACCTGGCTGCATCTGACGACCACGTCAAACGATCCCCATGGTGGCGAGCATTGCTTTGAAATGACAGGCCATACCAATGTCCAAAATCACAAACCCATTGCCATTGATCCAGACAAAACCTATACCCTCTCAGGCTGGTTTAAGTCTGCGGGCGAAAAACCCAGCAACATTTACTTCGGCTTCGCCCCCCTCAATGCCAAGAAACAACAAATTGCCTCCTGGCATGTCAACGCCCTCGCTAAAACCCAAACCACGCTAACTGAAGCTTGTGCCAAAGGGGATACCGTCATCAAGGTCGCCGATGCGTCCAAATGGGTTGCTCATAAATACTCAGTTGTGGCCTTTGACACAGCCTCAGACTTCTCAGATTTACCCAATCGCCAAACAACGGGCCATGGTATCAAAGCGGTCCAAAACAAAGGCGATTACTGGGAAGTCACCCTGGCAAAACCCTGTAAGCAAACCAAAGAAGCTGGCACACCCGTTCGTGTTCATCGTGCCTCGGGAAGCTATATGTACTCTGCGGCATCCAGCAAAATCGTTCCCAATGAATGGACCCAGTTCTCTGCAAAAATCAAAGGCCACTCCATCAAAGGCAGCCCTCTCAAACAATTCTGGCCTGGAACCAAATTCGTCAGAATTTTGATCTTGGCAAATTGGGGGATGAAAAAAGAAGGCACCCTTCTCATTGATGATCTGGAACTCACTGCTGAATAAGTGAACCCCTTCAATCATTGACTGTTATTTAAACAAGGTTCACCTCTTAAGGGTGGGCCTTGTTTTATTGAGAGCATTCTTAAACGAAGCGTTACGTCTGAAAAGAATCCGCAAGCATACTTGCTTGGGCGTTGATCAAAATGCTTGAAGCAAATCAAAGGAAATTTCCGAGGAATTCCAGCGGACCTTGAGCTTGACCCAAGGACAACTTCCGGGGGGCCGGGGACCGGGGGGGATTATTTTTTGATGGCTTTGCGGAACTTGCGTGGATCAAAAGCTGCTTCGAGCACTTCATTAAAATTATCTGCAAAAACAAATTTACATTTCTGACGTACTTCAGGCTCGATCTCTTCCCACTCCCGTTCGTTTTGCTTGGGTATCAAAATCGTCTTAATGCCAGCACGACAAGCAGCCAGTGATTTTTCTTTCACGCCGCCAATCGGTAACACCAAGCCACGCAAGGTGATTTCACCCGTCATGGCCAAATAGGGCTTGACCGGAATATCCAACAGCAATGAAACAATGGAAGTAAAAATTGAAACGCCTGCACTGGGTCCATCCTTGGGAACCGCCCCGGCAGGGACATGAATATGCAGGTCTGTTTTTTCCAATGCTGCCAAGTCATAACCAAACTGGTCGGCATTACTTTTGAACAGGCTCAGTGCGGTGGTGGCGGACTCTTTCATGACATCGCCGAGTTGGCCGGTGATGGTGATTTTCCCACTACCTGGATAAGCGGTGGTTTCGATGAAAAGGATTTCTCCGCCGACGGAGGTATAGGCCAGTCCGACTGCCACGCCAGGGGTTTTGACGCGGCTATCAGCTTCGCGGATATATTTTTCAGGGCCGAGATATTCGACCACTGCTTTGGGATCAATGGTAAAAACTTTACGCGACCGACGTTTGCCCGCAGCCACCTTCGAGGCGACGCTACGACAAATCGCACCGATCTGTCGTTCTAGCTCACGCACCCCGGCTTCACGGGTGTAATCTTCGATGGTTTTGCGGATGGCGGGGATAGTCCATTTGCAGTGTGATTTGTATAGGCCGTTCTCTTTGGTTTGGCGAGGAACCAGATAGCGTTTGGCAATCTGGAGTTTGTCGTTGTCGGTGTAGCCTGTGATGTCGATCACTTCCATGCGATCCTGCAACGCCGGTGGAATGTTCTGTAGATAGTTGGCAGTGCAGATAAAAATGACTTTGGACAGATCAAAGGGCAAATCCAAATAGCGGTCCACAAACGCATTGTTCTGTCGGGGATCAAGCACTTCTAATAACGCACTGGCGGGATCACCTCGGAAGTCCGACCCCAGTTTGTCGACTTCATCGAGCATCATGACGGGGTTGTTGGTTCCCGCGCGACGGAGTTCTTGAATAATTCGGCCGGGCATCGCACCGATATAAGTTCTGCGATGGCCTCGGATTTCAGCTTCATCCCGGATGCCGCCGAAGCTCATGCGTGCGAATTTACGTCCCAGTGCGTCGGCAACAGATTGGCCCAGGCTGGTTTTCCCCACACCCGGAGGGCCGACGAGGCAAAGGATCGGGCTTGGGCCGTTGGGATTAAGTTTTCGAACAGCGAGGTATTCGATGAGACGACGTTTGACTTTGTCTAGGCCGTAGTGGTCACGGTCGAGAATTTTTCGGGCTTGGTCGAGGTCCAAGTTGTCTTTGTCGCTCTTGTTCCAAGGAAGCTCTACGAGCAGTTCCAAATAGGTCAGGAGCATGGCATATTCGGGGCTTGCCGGCGGAATGGAGTCCAGACGGGTCAGCTCCCGCTCAGCATCATCACGAACCGCTTGAGGGGGATTGGCCTCTTCAAGACGTTTTCTGATATCGGCGAGTGTTTGATCGCCGCCGTTGCCTTCGCCTAGTTCATTTTGAATGGCTTTGAGCTGTTCACGCAAAAAGACCTTGCGTTGAAATTCACCAATGGATGAATGGACATCTGCCTGGATTTTTTGTTGCAGCTCCAGAATTTCCAACTGGGCTGAGACATGACGATGCACGGTACGAATCCGTTTGGCCACGTCCGCTTCTTCAAGGAGATCCTGTTTTTGCTGCACATCAAGGTTCAGGTTCGCCGCCAAGAAATCCGCCAAGCTGCTGGGACTGTCAATATTCAGCAAAACGCCAATGGCCTGCTCGGGCGCATGGGGCGCCAGCTCGATAAGTTGGCGCGCCTGTTCGCGGAGTTGTTCAACGCCCGCGTGGAACTTTTTGTTGCTTGAGCCTGGAATCTCTTTGACCGCTTCATGCTCAATCACAAAGTAAGGCTCGGTTTGGACATACTTGCGGATTTTGATGCGGCCAAGGCCATGTACCAGCAAAGAAACCGTGTCGTCCGGCTCTTTTTGTACTTTGACGACGATGACCGCGGTTCCGACGTGATAAAGGTCTTGCGGTCCTGGGTCTTCATCATCTTCTTCGTGCTGGGTCACAAGTGCGATGATTTTGGACTTATCCAGATTTTCTTTGATCATCTGGAGCGTTTTTGGCCGTCCGACGCCCAAAGGCATCACCGTGCCTGGAAACATCACCGCGCCGCGAATGGGCAGCACAGGCAGGGTTTTGGGCAATTGAATATTGCCATCATCGTCGACCGCGCTGGGGTCCAACGGGATATCAATCACTTCGCTATGAATATTGCCCTGATCATCGACCAGCTGAATGAGTTGAGGATTGTCCGAGGTCATACAAATTCCATTTAATGAACAGATTTTTTTTTGTTATTCACGGGTTTTGAATAAACAATTGTTTCTAAAATTTTCAATGCCCCCACAGAGGCGATGCGTCCCACTGGCCGTTTGCGTTCTTCTGAGGCTAAGGCAATACATCTCTTTGTGATTCATCATAGGAAGAATCTGATGCTGAGGATAGCATACATGCGAACCCTTTCGTTTTTTTACAGCCTGGGTGATCTCTTTTCAAAAACGATTCCTATCATAAAGGTAGAACCCGAAGATTTATTTCAAGGCCACAAAGAGGCTCTTTTCTTTTCCTGCGGGGCCTATTCGGTAACCTGCGTGGTGAAAACGGCTCGCACAATTGCCTTTAAACCGCTGGCGGTCTACTATCTGTTGCTCTCATATGGATCGAAAATCATGACGACACAGACTAAAAAAACCACCCTCGCTTCTGCCATGCCCGACGTTCAGGCTGCTGACGATTACCGTCAGATTGCCATTGACAAGGTCGGCGTGAAAGACATTACCTATCCAATTAGCCTGCATTGCCCTGCCACGGGCAATGTGCAGCACACCGTTGCGAAGGTAAATATGTATGTGAGCTTGCCTCACGACCAAAAAGGGACTCATATGTCCCGTTTTCTAGAGGTACTTAATAAACACCGAGAGCAAATTCGCTCGGACCAGATTATGAGCATTTGTGCGGACATTCGTGATCGTCTCGAAGCACCTGAAGCTCACTTGCAACTGACGTTTCCCTACTTTATCCATAAAAAAGCCCCTGTGACCCAATCCCCAGGCATGCTGGATATTCAGGTGACCTTCGATGCCACGGCCGGGGACAAAAATGAGTTCATCATGTCCGTTAAAGTGCCAGGCAAGAGCTTGTGCCCCTGCTCCAAAGAAATTTCAGCCTACGGAGCGCACAACCAGCGTTGTGAAATCGAAGCCCGCGTGCGTTTCACCGCAGGCAAGATGATGTGGATTGAAGAGTTGTTTGATATTGTCGAAAAAGCAGCCAGTTCCCCCGTCTTTTCGGTTCTCAAACGGCCGGACGAAAAATGGGTCACCGAAACCGCCTTCGACAATCCCAAATTTGTCGAAGACATCGTCCGCGATCTGGCCATCATGCTAGACAACGAAGACCGCATTTGCTGGTATCAGATCACCAGTGAAAACTTCGAGTCCATCCACAATCACAACGCTTATGCGTATATCGAAAAAGACAAAGACGAATGTTGCGAATAAGTCGTCACGCAGAAGCGTTCTGAAAAAACCCTTTTCAACGCCACTTAAACCCACCGTCATGGATCTTTACCTCTATACACGTGAAGAATGTCCGTTGTGTGATCGCTTGCATGCGATGCTTGGTCCGCGTCTGAAAAATCTGAAAATTCGATACATTGATGCCAACGCTCATTGGTATGAAACCTATCGTTACCGGATTCCTGTTTTGACGCAGGGTGAACAGGTTTTGCTTGAAGGCAAGCCTGATTTGGCGGAAGTGGATCGCGTGATTGTGTCATTGAAGTCATAATGTTTCCTGATGCGTGATGGTTCTACTTTTATGACGACCTCCAAGCCGGTCCTGCGTTATGAGCAGGGCTGCGGTGAGCGCGCCAAGCAGTTTGGCTGTAAACTTAGCCATCGAGATGAATATGACTTTAATAGGTTTTTTACGCGAGGGACGTATGAATCTGTACCATGACCCGGGACGAATCCATGAAGCTTAATAAAAATTTGCCGCTGTGGCGTCATGTGAGTTTTACGTTGATGTGGTCCAGTGTCGCTGCGAGCGGCTTTGGCGACCGCATGATCCAGTTGGCTGCTTGGGAGATGCTGGGGATTGACCTCCCTGGCGCGCAGGCCTCGAGCATTCAGGCCGCGGTCTACTGTATTTTTTTCATTCCATACCTGATCTTCAGTCCTTTGGGCGGTTGGTTGGCGGATACTTTTAATCGCAAGTGGATTTTGCTGGGCTGTGATGAGGTGCGGGGCTTGCTGCTGGTCATTGCGGTCTTCGTTTTGCCGATGGGCGTGGCCCAAGCCAATGAAGTTTGGATGATCTATGCGTTAATTTTCGGGGTCGGGGCGATGGCTGCGATTTTTAGTCCCACCCGCAACGCCACCATTCCGCAGATTGTGCCGACGAGTCAGCTTCAATCCGCCAATGCGGTGGTTTTGGGGATTGCGGTGATTGCGTCGATGATCGGGCTGGGCGTGGGTAGCCGTATTATTGAACAGTCTTCAATTCGCGTAGGCCTTCAAATTGGCGCGGGTTTGTTTTTAATCAGTGGCAGCTTTTTTGCTTGGATGAAACTGCGGACCCACCCCCGCCCGACAGTCCAAATAGGTCAAATGGAGCGATTGGTCCAAGCAGCCAACTATCTCAAGCACCATCGCCGTATTGCCCAATTGGTGATTTTTAATGCGGCATTTTGGGCGGCAGCGAATATTTTTCTTGCTGCCTTGGCGGCCCTTTGCAAAACACGTTATGACGTGCCAGCGGAGCAATTAAAATCTCATATTGCAGACCTAGGCATGTTCGTGGGCTTGGGCATGCTCTCCAGTAGCCTATTTGTCGCTTGGCTTCGGACTCGCCGTGAAACCGGCTGGCTGGCAATGTTGAATTTATTTTTGGCTGCCTTGTGCATGATCGTGGTGGCGTTGGTGCATTCTTACAAGGTAGCCTTGATCTTCGGCACACTGGCGGGGTTCTTTGGGAATACCGCCATGATTTGCATGGCAACCTTGACCCAATCGCTCACTCCCAACTACATCCGAGGCCGCGTCTTTGGCTTACGCGATGTTTTAACCACCTTGTCCATCGTGCTGATCAATGCCCTGATCTGGCAAATGCCCCAAGCAGACCAATGGATGGTCCCAAGCCTCCTAGTCACCTCCGTCATCTTGGCGTTGGTCAGTATCGTGAGCATGATTTATATGATGCGGGTGGGTCTGACACCTTGCCCCAAAGCCAACATCATCTGGCACGGCTGTCAGCTCTACAGCCAAGTGTGGCATCGCCTCAAAGTCTCAGGCAAATCCAATATCCCAGGCTCTGGCCCCGTGATTATTGCCTCCAACCATCTCACCGCGCTAGACCCATTCGTCCTGCAATGCCGTACCAATCGCATGGCACATTGGCTGATGCTTCAAAATTATCGCTTCACATGGGCGAATGTCGTCTGGGATGCCATTGAACCAATCTGTATCGAACATGACGACGCAAACTTAAGCCAAATCCGTAAAGTCATCACCGTATTGCGCCAAGGTAAAGTCGTTGGCCTCTTTCCCGAAGGCACGCTCCAACGTGAAAAGCGAGAGCTACAACCTTTTGCCCCAGGCATTGCGATGATCGCGCGACGATCCAAAGCGGTGATTGTTCCCACTTGGATTGAAGGTTCGCCGCGGGCTCGTCAGATGATTTTTCATTTTCTATTGCCTAGCCGCACAACCGTGCAGTTTGGTAAGCCTTGGACGATTGATCCCAACGCAACCGATCAAGAAGTCACCGAAGAACTGCGTCGGCGGATGCTTGAGTTAAAGAAAACAGCAGACTCTGCCAATTTTGATTAGGGCGTCATGCGTCAATAATCTTCACTTGTATTCAAGGATCGGATCGCGCAAGCAAGTATGCTTGTGGCTATTTTTACACGCTCAACAAAATCATTTGTGAAGATTATTTATGCAAAATGCTCTAATTTTCTTTTTTCAATCCCAGCTTGGCAAGCTCTTTTTCAAAGCGGTTGGCATTGAGTTTCCAATAAGCCAATCGGCTGCTTTTGAGCAAGTTGGCTTTTTGACCTTCACTGGTTTGCCAGCGGATGATTCGTTTGGAGGAAGCTTTTTCGATAAAGAACGTCCAAGTGGGGCCGTTCTCAATGGCCACGGTGCAGAGGTCCACTTCAAACGTACCTGCGGGGACGGTGATGGTTTGAGATTTTTCGGGAGCTTGTCGCTCGAATGTGGCCGTGGTCCACTGAAGCGGTTTGTGGCTCAGCCGCACATGGGTCAAGGACCGGAACAAGGGAACTTTCACAGATTGACCCGGTTGGACCACTGGCATTGCTAAGCCTCTGGCCCAGTGAAAGAGGACATCTTCACTGATGCCGTTGGGCGGGTAAGGCAAATTGCTCTGCTGGTCTGCTTCTCGGTCAAAATAGCTATGGGACACGGAGCGGATTTTATTTTGGTCAAAAAGAAGCTGGTGATAAACCTGCCCGCACCATTCCTGGCTGGAAAAAGAAACTTTCATCGGCAAGCCCGCCAATCGACCCGAAGTAGGCTTCAGTGCGACAAACGTACTGGTCATTAAGTTGTAATCGTAAATGCCTGTTTGAAAATCCTGAACAAAGTTCAGTTTCAGCACAGGCACTTCATCAGATTGATGATGCACGCCATGATCTGCTTTGACACGGGCTTCATTGGAGAAGGTTTCGGTGACAAAAATGGTGATGGCCGTGCCTTTTCGTAATTCCCGATAACGCGGATAGGTCAGTTCATAGCCCGCCAGCTCTGCTTTGCCATCTCCCCAGACAGACCAAAACGAACTGTTAAAGGTCGGTGATTCCAGTGTTTGCGCCCAAGCCCCCGTCGATCCCATGGCCAGCAACAACAAACTCGCAAGAAAAGTCTTTAACATCAGAGGGATCCTTTTTAAAAAGTTATCAGTTGTCAGCTATCCGTTTTCCGTAAGAAGCAGAAAAAGGGTCGCTTCGTGTCTGCTGTTGCAATCCTTTGGGTTCTTGGTCGATCAATCGCGCCCACCCTTTTGCAAATACCTTACGCCGCCCTGCCTCTTCTTACTGATAGCTGATAACTTGTTTACCTAATCTTGAATCGTTTAAATTCGCCGGAGGCTTCTGATTGATCGCAATCTGTATGAACAAGGTTCATTTGCATCACTTCTTGAATTTTTTTGATCAAAGCGTTCAGCTCAGGAGCCTTTCCTTCAATGACCAATTGTACCCGGCCATCAGGCAAATTGCGGACAAAACCGGTCACGTCAAACGAACGAGCCAGACGTGTGGTGGTATAGCGAAACCCCACGCCTTGGACGTGTCCTTCAAAATGAACGGTGAAGCGCTGCATCTATCTATATATGTTCGCGTTGAGACTTTCACAAAGCCTTATCAATTCCATCTCCGCGAATCATGGTTCGCACGTTTGATCATCATTGGTATTACCCGGCAGCGGCCTGGATTGTTTCCATTTCTTCATCAGAAATATCAAAATTGGCATAAGCTTTCTGCACATCGTCATGATCTTCTAGCGAATCCATGAGCCGAAAGACTTTGGTGGCATCACTTCCGGTGCAGGCAATGGTCGTCGAAGGCACTTTGGTAATTTGTGCTTCAGCAATTTCGATTTCTACCGCTTCGAGGGCTTCTCGCAGTCCGATAAAATCCGTGGTTTCACATGTGATCAACCAAACATCTTCTTCGTCCGCCACATCTTGAGCCCCTGCATCAAGGGCGGTCATCATGATCGTATCTTCGTCGGCTGCTTCTTTAGCGATATAAATTTGTCCTTGGGCGGTGAAGAGGTACGCCACGCAGCCGGAGGTTCCGAGGTTACCGTTGGCTCGTTCGAAGATTTTTCGGATTTCGCTGACCGTTCGGTTTCGGTTATCGGTCAGGATATCGAGTAAGACCGCCACGCCGTTGGGGCCGTACCCTTCATAAACTATTTCTTCATAGCTGTTTGCGTCACCATCTCCAGAGCCTTTTTTGACGGCATTGTTAATGGTGTCTTTGGTCATATTGGCGGCTTTGGCTTCATCAATCGCATAGCGAAGGGTGAGGTTGGTGGTGGGATCTCCTCCTCCATTTTTGGCTGCGACGATGATGGCTCGAGCGCATTTACTCCAGATTTTAGAGCGTTTGGCATCCTGTCTTGCTTTGCGATGCTTGATGTTTGCCCATTTACTATGTCCTGCCATATCTAAAGTTCTCCTAATCTTGTGGTCGATATTCTACGGAAATTTGAGAAAGATGTCCGATACAGGAAATGGAGTATCTTTAAAAAAAGGTTGACCTCAGAAAAAACCTTTGTAAATTAAAGAGCATTAGTGTGCAACATCCAGATGGACAATTGGCGAAACAAACATGGGAACGCCACCCACGCACAATCAATCACAATCTGAAAACACATTGTCATCAAACCTCATGACTCACGTTTACAATTTCTTAACACAAGATGACAATTTGTAATTATACTTTTTGAAATGTCGAGGCTGGTGCTGTATCAACCTCACGAAATGGAACTGGGCAGTTTCTTTTTTTTCTTCATAGGAGAATGACGAAATGGTTATCAAACATTGTACTAAGCTAATGGCTGGAGCTTTGATGCTCAGTCTGACCGCTGGTGCGTTCGCCGCCGCCGATACTGGTGTCGCCGAACAACTCAAATCACTGCGCGCTGAAGTGGCTCAATTGCGAGCTGACTCTGACGCCAACTGGCTCAACGAACGTCGTGTCGAACAAGTCAAGGACATCGTTCGCGAAGTTCTAGCTGATGCGGACACCCGTGCAAGCCTTCTCGAAAATGGCATGTCTGCCGGCCACAACGGCAAACACTTTTTCCTGGCATCCGAAGACGGCAGCTTCTTGCTGAACGTCGGCGGACAAATTCAGTTCCGTTACGTTTACAACGAACGTAATATCGTCCGTGCTCCCATTGGACAAACCGATAGCAGCGAATTTGGTTTCACGCTGCGTCGCGTCAAGTTATTCTTCAACGGACACATCAGCTCACCAAAGATTCGTTACTCAATCGGTATTCAGACCGACCGTAACAACGAAACCCTCTACCTCGATCACGCATTTGTCGAATATGACCTGCGTGACGACGTAGCGATCTGGGCTGGCGAGCGTAAAGCTCCCTTCCTTCGCGAAGAACTCACCAGCTCCAAACGTCAACTGGCGGTGGACCGTTCACTCGTGAACGAAGTCTTCACCGCAGGTCGCGTGCAGGGTATCGGTGCAATCTGGACCGCCAACGAAAACGTGGTTGCTCAAGTTGCGATTACCGATGGTATCAACTCCGGTGAAGCTGGCCCTGGGGCTACCAAAGACTTTGACGGCGATGCTACTGACTTCGCTATCACCGGTCGTGTGGACATTCGCGTCCTCGGTGACTGGGCTCAGAAAAACGAATTCACCACTTGGAGTGGTCGTGACAGCTCTCTATTCGTCGGTGCAGCTGCTCACTACGAAGTGGGTGAAACCGGCGATCAACAGGTCGCCAGCCCAGGTGTCGACAGCGTCTTCGCTTGGACCGTGGATGCTTCGGCAACCTGCGATCAAGGTGCGACTCTTTACGCTGCCGTTATCGGCCAGCACACTGATGCTGTGAGCGGTGGTACCGATCTGGACCACTATGGTTACCTCGTTCAGGGTAGCTATCACGTCATCGCTGACAAACTCGAACCGTTCATCCGCTATGAACTGATCGACATTGATGGTGTTGGTGTCCAAGACATCAGCCTTCTCACCTTTGGTGCCAACTGGTACCTCAACAAGCATGCCTCCAAGTTCACCTTGGACTTGGTTTGGGCACTGGACCCGATCAACAGCGTCAATACCAATGGTACCGGTACCAGCGGTTTGGGCTTGCTGGCGGATGATGCGAATAAAGAAGATCAACTCGCTTTTCGTGCTCAGTTCCAGTTGACTTTCTAAAAATTGTTTAGACAATTCTGCCCGAATTTCCCAAGGCGGCCCGGTTCATCCCGGGCCGTCTTTTTTTTTCCAAAAACACTTCGTTTTTGGAGCGATCAGTTACTAGCTATCAGCTATCAGTTGTCAGTTGTCAGTTGTCAGTTGTCAGCTATCAGTAAGAAAAAACATTCGGAAAGGAATTGCTTTGTCCTTGTGTGATTTCTGCGACCCACGCTTGTGATCGCCCATGTGTTTGGGAGTTACCCCCCCCCCGGAACTCTACCGGTCCCCCGCCCTTTACGATAAAAACGCTCATCCATCAATCAAAATACTTTGAATCGTTCTCAAAAACATTCTGTAAAAATTCATTCATTCTTAACATGAAAATGATAAACCATGACTACACTCCTCCAAAGATGAAAGCTGATGATGTGTCAGCCTTTCAAAATGGAATTGGATTGTTTTTTTTCTTCACAGGAGAGTGATAAAATGGTTATCAAAAAATGTATGAAACTGATGACAGGAGCTTTGCTGCTCAGTCTGACGGCTGGAACGTTTGGAGCTATCAATGCGAACTTCGAGGAGCAATTCAAAGCAATGCAAGCTGAATTGGCTCAATTGCGAGCGGATTCAGATGCCAATTGGCTCAATGAACGTCGCGTCGAACAAGTCAAGGATATTGTTCGCGAAGTCCTAGCCGATGCCGACACCCGTGCAAGCTTGCTTGAAAGCGGCATGACTGCTGGACACAACGGCAAACACTTTTTCCTGGCATCTGAAGATGGTCGCTTCTTGCTAAACATCGGCGGCCAAATCCAATTCCGTTACATCATGAATCAACGCAAGGGTGTCTCTCGGAACGGTCATGACAATGGTGAAAGCGGCTTCACACTACGTCGTACCAAACTGAAGTTCAAAGGACACATCAATTCACCGAAAATTGGCTACGCCATCGGCATCCAAACCGACCGCACCAATGAAACCATCTACCTTGACCACGCATACGTCAAATATAAACTTCGCGATGATCTGGTCCTCTGGGCCGGCGAACGCAAATCCCCGTTCCTTCGCGAAGAACTTACCAGCTCTTCACGCCAACTCACTGTGGAACGTTCACAAATGAACGAAATTTTCACCCTTGGCCGCACACAAGGTGTCGGTGCTGTCTGGACAGCCAATGAAAATTTGATCGCTCACGTTGCCATCACCGACGGAAGCCGCTCAGGTGAACCTAGTTCCAAGGCCAAAAAAGACTTTGATGACGATACCACCGATTTCGCCATCACCGGTCGTGTCGATCTACGCCTGCTAGGTGACTGGAAACAAAAAAAGAATTTACCACCTGGAGCGGTAAAGACGCTTCCCTGTTCATCGGTGCTGCTGCTCACTATGAAGTGGGCGAAACCGGAGACGACCAAGGAAGTACCGCCAACGACAGCCTCTTTACTTGGACCGTGGATGGTTCTGCAACCTGCGAACAGGGTGGAACCCTTTATGCTGCTGTCGTCGGCCAACATCTCAATGCTGCAAGCCCAATCGCTGCCAATATGGATAACTATGGCTTTCTGGTTCAAGGCAGCTACCACGTCATCACTGACAAACTCGAGCCGTTTGCTCGCTATGAACTCATTTCCATGGATGGTGTGGCAGCAGAAGATGTGAGCCTTGTTACTTTGGGTGCCAACTGGTATCTCAACAAACATGCCTCCAAATTCACGGTGGACGTGGTATGGGCCTTGGATCCACTTACCTCGGCAAATCTCGGCGGTCATAGTCCTTCATCTGGCTTAGGTCTGATGAAATATGATGACGCAGGCGAAGGCGATCAAATTGCCTTGCGTGCTCAGTTCCAATTGTTGTTCTAATACCAATGATGATAAAAACGCGTGCGGGTCGTTATCCGCAGAGATTGAATTGACAAGACTTTATAAAATTCTCAACGTGTACATAAGACAGACGCAATGCGTCTAAAAATCTTTCTATGGTGATTCTGCCCGAATCTTCCAAAGCGGCCCGGTTAATCCCGGGTCGTCTTTTTTTTTCCAAAAAACGAAGCGTTTTTGGAGCGACCAGTTACTAGCTATCAGCTATCAGCTATCAGTCAGAAAAAACATTCGGAAATGAATTGCCTGGTCCTTGGCGTGATTTCTGCGACCCACGCTTGTGATCACTCACGCGTTGGGAGAAACGACAGAGTGTTTTGTATTATTTCCGGCCACCGGCCCCGGACGCGCACGCAGTATGCGTGCGGCTACTTTTCAAAGAATCCAATGCTCCCCTCCGGAACCCCGAAAGTCCACTCCCCTTTTTTTCGACAAAAACACAATTCAGTGAATCCAAATGCTTTAAGCATCCCCAAAGAAAACTTCCGGGGGGGTGAACTTATGACCCAAGTCGTTCGTATTACTTGTATGTTTCCACAAGCCTGGACCATTGCGCGCAACACCTTTATCGAGAGCATTCGACAGCCGATTTTTGTCGTGGTCATGCTGATCGCGACGCTGGCGTTGTTCCTCAACCCGTCGTTGTCCGCTTATACGCTTGATAATGACAACAAGCTCTTAATTGACATGGGCTTGTCTACGCTGTTTATTATCGGTCTTTTGCTGGGTGCTTTTACCGCGACGAGCGTGGTTTGTTCTGAAATTGAGAATAAAACCGTGTTGACGGTGGTGAGTAAGCCGGTTTCGCGGCCGATTTTTATCATCGGCAAATACCTAGGCGTCACCGGGGCCATCGGATTGGCGTATTGGACGCTCTCCATTGTGTTTTTGCTGACGGTGAGGCATCAGGTGATGCAGACCGCCTCGGACAAATTTGATATGCCTGTCTGGGTTTTTGGCTTTGGATTTGGCCTCTTGGCGATCCTTGTGGCGGCCCTGGGTAATTATTTTTATAACTGGGTCTTTACCTCCGCGGTGGTCCGATTGGGAGGAGTCTTTCTGACTCTGGGCTACGCACTTGTGCTGGTGGTGGATAAACAATGGGAACTCCAATCACCTCTGGTCGATCTCAATCAACAACTGCTACTGGGCATTTTAATGGTTTTTGTTGCAGTGACCGTGCTGTGTGCGGTCGCCATTGCAACGTCCACAAGGCTAGGTCAAATGATGACCTTGCTCATCAGCATCGGCATCTTTTTCCTGGGCCTAGCCAGTCAGTACATGCTTGGCCGCTGGGCGGATGAATCCATTTACTTTGATGTAATTTACCGCATCGTTCCCAATTTGCAGTTCTTTTGGCCTGCCGATGCACTGACACAGGGCCATGACTTTACCCTTAGCTATGTGGGCATGGTCGTGTTGTATGCTCTGGGCCTAATCGGCGCCCTACTCAGCTTGGCGGTGATTCTGTTCCAGACCCGTGAAGTGGGTTAATTTTTTATTAGATAAGAAGTTATCAGTTTCCAGCGATCCGTTCTCCGTCAGAGAAGATGAAAAAAGAAAAAGGTCACGTCAGCTCTCGCGTGCAGCTATGGCGTGGCCTGTTTTCTTTTGTTCTCTGATCACCCAATCCCATTTAAAACTCGTTCGAATGGTGATTCGCGGAAACGGAATTGATAAGGCTTTATAAAAATTTCAATGCGCACATCATATCTGCGATGCATCTCTGCGTATGACAAGCAATCGCAGACCACTTAAAATAGGCCCATGGGCGATTTAGCTTTTATTAGTAACGAACCAACCCCTTACCGGTTGCACCTGCTTGAGCGGCTCACCAATGAGCAGCCGGCCCTGCACGTCCATGCTATTTTCACGCATACCTTGGATAAAGCTCATGTTCCTTGGGACATGAACATGGATCAGTTGCCTCGTCCGGTTTTTTTTGAGAAAGAGGCTTTGGGTCAAACTCAGTCGCCGCGGCAATGCTATCGGCTATTCAAACAAATCCGAAACTACCTCATTGAGCAAAAAATCCAACTGGTCATTCTCAACGGCTATGCCGATCTGACGCGGCTACTTTTACTGCGATGGGCTCACAAACAGGGGTTGCCTGTGGTCTTGCGGGGGGATTCGAATATCCATGGTCAATCCCATTTGCCTTCGGTTCGCCGTTGGGTCAAACGCCGTGTGCTAGGCTGGATCGGTCGACATATCGCTGGCCTGATGCCGATGGGGCGGTGTGGCGAAGCTTTTTTTGAATACTGGATGCCCAACCACCGATTGCCGATGTTTTTCTGTCCGTATGAACCCAATTATCAGGCCATTGCCGACTGCTCGCCAGAGGTCATCCTCCAGTTTTTACAGGATCATCAACTAGACCCCACCCGTCAACGGCTCCTGTATTGCGGTCGTTTGATTGATGTGAAATGTGTGGATGTGTTGCTCGATGCGTTTACCCGGGTTGCCGACTCACAACCCAACTGGGATTTGGTCATTGCCGGGACCGGGGAATGTGAAGATTCACTTAAAAATCAGGTTCCCGAAGCACTCAAAGCACGGGTTCATTTTTTGGGTTTTCTTCAGTTTGAGCAGACCATTGCCTGTTATCACTGTTGTGATGTTCTGGTCCATCCGCCACGGTATGAACCTTGGGCCTTGGTCATCAATGAAGCAGTTGCCGCGGGATTGGCTGTCATTGCGACCCATGTCACCGGTGCTGCAACCGAATTGGTCCATCACAACCACAACGGCCTGCAAGTAGAACCCGACGATGTTGATCAGCTGACCGAGGCGATCCTTCGCATGACCCAAGGACAAACCGCCAAACACATGGGCCAAGCCTCGGTCGAAGTGTTAGCTGCCTGGCAAGCAAAAGCAGATCCCGTCGCAGGCATTGTCCAAGCGATGGACAAACTGGCCCCCCCGGAAGCCCCCCCGGAAGCTTCCCCCTAGGTAAAGATCCTGCTTCCTGAAAACTTTCCCCAGGTTAAACTTCACACCCCTTGGCCTCTTCAATCTCTGGACATTTTGCATTGGAAAGAACCGGGGTTCACTCCCCAAATCATGCTTGATCAACATTTTTCCAACGGGCAAACAAGGAAGCTTGTGGCTCAAATAAATCTCCTCAATATTTTTCAAACGTGGCGTGGCGCGGTATCTTACGGGATTCCGCATTGTGCTCTATAGGAAAGCAGGTCTCGGTTGTGATAATCCCTAGTGAACCTCCACGTCGCCCTTCATTGGGCTTTTTGTATCTCCCACCTTACCGGGTGCAGGGGATTTCCGTGGCAGGTGAAGAGTCTGTGGTCCAAATCCCGGAACTGGACACCTGTTTTGACCTTGGCCGTTGTCCGCGGGCTGCTTTGGCGAGTAAATATGTCGCTTTGACTCATGGCCACATGGACCATGCCGCGGGCTTGGCGTATTACTACTCGCAGCGTTTTTTCCAAGGCATGGGCGTGGGAACGGTGATTTGCCATCCCAAACTCGAACAACCCATTCGCAATGTCATGCGCGCCTGGGTGGATATTGAAGCCCAACAAACGCCGTTTAACGTTTGTGCGTTGGAGCCTGAAGGCCAAATTCAGATTAAAAACAATGTCTTCCTGCGTGGTTTTTCAACGGTGCATACGCCTAGTTCGCTAGGCTATACGATTATTGAAAAACGTTCGAAGCTTAAGCCTGAATTATTAGGCCTACCTCAGGAACAGATCATTGCGCTCAAGAAAAAAGGTGAAGAGATCACCATCACCAAAGAGCATCCACTGGTCTGTTACACCGGGGACACCGCATGGGGGGCTCATTTTGATCGGCCTGATGTGCTAAACGCCCAAATTCTAATCACCGAATGCACGTTTCTTGAATCAGGCCATCGGGATCGCGCTCTTGCTGGCCGTCACATGCACCTTGATGACATTGTTCGACTATTAAGGTTCTCCAAAGCCAAGGCCATCGTCTTGACCCACTTGTCTCGTCGGACCCACCTCGCCCAAGCTCGCAAGCAAATTGAAGCAACCATTTCGCTTGAAGACCGCAAGCGTTTGTTCCTGCTCATGGACTATCGCACCAATCGTCATCGTTACGAACAACAACTGGCTGTCGCAGAAGCCGAAGCAGAAAAATCTGCGGATTGATGTTCAAAAATCGATCCCTCGAGCTTTGTTCATTGGTATGAATTGTTTCGTGCATGAGAAGGACGGGGAAAGCCGGGGGGACTTCCGGGGGGGGGGGGGTTAAAACAGGGTGTCTTGATTGGCGGGATCGTCGCCTTGGTTTTCCATGACATCACGTACTTCTTCTAGGAAGTCATCGAGATCCCGAAACTGCTTATAAACACTGGCAAAGCGCACATAAGCCACCTGATCGACCCGTTTAAGACGGTCTGCCA
The DNA here is from genome assembly GCA_024279865.1 of Planctomycetota bacterium. Lineage (GTDB taxonomy): Bacteria > Planctomycetota > Phycisphaerae > Phycisphaerales > Phycisphaeraceae > JAJRRC01. The sequence goes on from JAJRRC010000052.1 coordinate 89,338, forward strand.
CAGCCCGTCCAATTTCGATGGCCTGTACTTCACGTTCATATTGTCGGGCCATGCTTTCTTCCACATCATCAATGAGTTTTTGTAAAATCTCATCACTGACAGGACGCTTATAACAAGCTTTTTCCAAACCTGACTGAATCTTTAAGCGATTATAAGGCACACGCGTGCCGTCTTTTTTAATCACCACCAAACGATTTTTCTGTTCCACATATTCACGCGTGGTAAACCGACGATCACAATCTAGACATTGCCGACGACGACGGATCGATTCCCCCGCGTCGGTGGCACGTGAGTCAATGACTTTGTTACGCGACGAATCGCATGAGGGGCATCGCATGACGCGGTTCCTGAAAATAACGCGGGCTTGTCTCTATTGTGACCTTGACTTCATCGGTGTCAATCAGTGGGTGACATGTTTGGGATGAACAGGCTACGGGTTGAAGTTTTAGGCTCTTACTTGGCAAGAGATAAAAAAAACATTGAATTGATCCCACGAAACACTTAAAATCTATCTTGTTGGTTAAGAATTTCGAATTGGGGACTGGCTCAAACGAAATTTCGTTTGTGGTGGATCCGGTGTATGGAATTAAAAGTTCATTGTCCGCATTGTCACGCAACATTGATGGTTCCCTTGACTGCAGCTGGTCAAGCGGCTCGTTGTCCAGCCTGCCATACAGCCTTTAACATTCCAACCGAAGAGGAGATTGCCGAGCAGACAGCCTCTGCTTGGATCGATCAAGATCTCGAAGAAATGGCCAGTGAAGATGATCAGTATTGGCAAGGCCGTTTAAAAGAAGAAACAGATCGCAAGATTCACGACGAAGAAATCAAACGGAAAGAAACCGCCCGTGAAATTGAAAAGGTGCTAGCTTCAGACCAGCCAGCTTTGACCACCGAAGCAACTCCACCTGCTCCAAAGACGCAACCCACCTCTGCCAAACCTGCCACGCAAACGTTTGACCCTGTGATCTCGCGTTCTCAAGCACAACCAGTTCCCCTTCGCAAACATTACAGCGGGGGAGATTATCCCAAAGAATTTTTAGTGACCCATCCGAGGCCTTACCTCGTTGTCACCGAATGTACTCAAAGTGGGGTAACTCTCTCTTTTGATGCGCGTTTTTTAGCAGACATGGGATTTCGACTTTCCATGCCTGTGATGTGTGCATTCACGGGTGAAACTGATCGGACACTACTTCAAGCTCGGCCGTTGGCTTTTTTGGATCAATCCAATGGAGTCTTAAAAAATGCGTATGAACTTGAAGCCGGTCACGAACAAAAATTAATCAAAGGCCAATCCCGCAAAGAGATGATTGCTCGCATGGGTGTGTTGGAGGATTTGGCTGAACCGTTCCGTTATCCGTTTCCTTACTATCTGCGTCAGGACCATTCTTCGCATTCACTTAAATGCTATACCACAAAGCATAAAGATGGTTCGACCCTTGCTCATGTTTTGATGCCTGAAGGACCGTTTGCCATTCGATGGCTCGCTCAGGTCAACGGGGTCTGTGGGCCGGAGTATGACTTGTTAAGACAAGATGTGAATCGCCTGTGGCAAGATGTGTGGCTGGCCCTAGACGAGCAAATTCGTCGTCGTCTGGAAGTTTGGACAAACTTTCAGCCGGGCGAAAAATTCCGGTATTTCATCAATGATGCTGACATGCGTAAAAAAGATGAAGGACTCGCCGGCGTGGTCCTGACAGACCGTCGTCTGATCTACAAAAAATTCCACCGTCAGGGTCAATTTGAATATGGCACCAACGCACGCTTGGTGGTACGCCCCGATGGCCAGTTCGCTGGCTTACGCGTTAAGACCGAAGACGGCACCTTTAAATGCGCCAAGTTCCACTTCAGTGATCTGGAAAAATTACGCGATGCTGCCAAAAACCTTGGATTTGCCTTGGACATTTCCAAATAAGCAATGCCACAAGCAAACGGATGCCCCGCGCGAACCTCTGATTCTAGTGCATTTTGCATTATTTCCTGCCCCCCCCGGGGGGGCCCCGGACGCGCCCCGGACGCGCACGCTGTTAGCGTGCGGCTGCTTTTCAAACGCCCCACCTAGAGCGTGATGAATTCAGAGATCGTGTTTTAAAAGAATCCGACTCTTCGGCAGACCTTAGAGTTCGGCTTTGTCACAGCCACAAGCTAACAGCTTGCGCGTCTGATAAGTGTGACGCTCTAAATACACGCTTCTAACGTGCGCAAAACAGCTTCACTTTTCATTGATGATAAAAAAGACGAATGAAAGCTTCCGGGGGGGGGCGGGGGGTTAGGATTCGATGTCCATGGCCATTAGGTCTGCATCAGCTTTGAGTGGGACAGCTACGGCAACGTGTTCGGGATGAACCTGATAAGCGTCCAATGCGTCACGACTTTCAAGCGTGACCAACAGGCCATGGTTAAACCCATTGGCACGATCTGTAAAGTTTTTACCCGCGGACAACGCAGTGATTCCCGGAACTTTGGCGGTCAAAGATCGAAGGCCTTCAAGGTGTTCATTGATACGGGTTTCTGTGATGTCAGCCTTGAATTTGATCCAGACCATGTGTTGCACTGCCATGAGTTTATCTCCGAGTTTCTTTTACTGTGTTAAAAGAAATTAACCTTGTGGTTATTTCTATTATTTGATTATTTTATCTTTTTGTTGCTTCGATTTTTTGGATGATGTTGGTGGTGCTGCGACCTTTGACCAGATCCACAACGATCACACATCCGCCATGAGATTCGACGTAAGCAGCACCCACAACCTGGTTCTTGGCATAGTCGCCACCCTTGACCAAAACGTCAGGCTTGATTGCGTGGAGTAATTTCATGGGCGTGTCTTCATTGAAGACCACAACATAGTCCACACTTTCTAATTCACTGAGAACCATAAGCCGATCATCTTGGCGATTGACCGGACGGTCGGGCCCTTTGATGCGGCGAATGGATGCATCAGCATTCACACCCAACACCAATAAATCTCCTTGGGCGCGGGCTTGACGTAAATAAGCGACGTGGCCTGCATGAAGAATATCAAAGCAGCCGTTGGTAAATGCAATGCGTCTTCCTTGCTTGCGGTAGGCGGCCAATTCCGGGCCAAGTTGTTCGAGCGTGCGAACCTTGCCAAGCTCTGCATGTTGACGTTCGAGCAATGCCAAAAGCACTTCATCTAGTTCAATGGGCACAATGCCAAACCGCTCAACTTCCAACCCCGCAGCCATGTTTGCAAGCTCTGTCGCGGTCGTCCAATCAGCACCATTGCTCAATGCTGCCCCAAGCATGGCAATGACCATGTCTCCCGCGCCAGTCACGTCGTACACACTGCGCGCTTCGGTGGGGATAATCTTGGGAGCCTTCTTTTTCTCCAAAAGCAACGCGCCATGCTTATCAATGGTTAAAACCACGGTCTGCAATTTGAATTCCCGCAGCAATTTTTTAGCCATCGCCTGGGGTTCATCTTGATTCAAACCTGTCGCCAAAGCAGCTTCGGTGCGGTTGGGGGTGATGCAAGTGGCGCCTGTGTATTTTTTGTAATCTTCAATCGCGGCTGGATCTACAAGAACAGGAATCCCTTGCTGATTCGCGATTGCAATGAGGCTTTGACAAACAGCAGGGGTCATGGCCCCTTTGTTGTAATCTTCAATAATCAGAACGCTGGCTTTGTTGAGTTGTCGCTTGGCGGCCGCGATCAATTTTTCAGCCACTGCATCGGCAATGGGAAAACGATCTTCAATGTCCGCACGGAACATTTTTTGAGGATGGCGATGTTGAGCCAACCCGACAAAATTTTGTTTGATGGTGGTGCGTCTGTCTGAATCTGCGATCAGGCCAGCCACATGACAACCACTGTCCCGAAGGTTTTGTTTGAGATTTTTTCCTGCATCGTCTTTTCCCACCAGGCCGATGGCAGACACTTTGCACTTGAGTGCCAACAGGTCTAGACAGACGTTGGACGCGCCACCTGGCATCCATTTTTCACGTTCGATTGCCAGCACCGGAACTGGCGCATCAGGGCTCAATCGTTGGGCATTGCCATAGACATAATGGTCGAACATAAAATCGCCAGCCACGACAATTTTCGCAGGTTTCCAGCGATCAACAAATCGGATTAGTGCATCACTACCATTCATAGAGCGTATGATAGAGTACAATCACGGCCCATGTCATCTACCGAACAAGAATTAATTGTTTATCTTCAAGACCATGATGCCAATTGCCCAACTTGTGGGTATCACTTAAATCATCTAACCAGTGCGCGTTGCCCAGAGTGTGGCAGCGAGCTGATCTTGGGGGTTGGCGTGGGGATGCCGATTCTTGGTCCTTGGGCCTTGATCGCTGCGTGTTTTTGTTGGACGGGTGGTCTGGGTTGTATTTTAATTGCCGTCATCTGGCAATTTGGAATGGTTCGTCTGGGAACGGATCTGGTTGCTCAACGATTTTTTCAAGGCGCGGTCTTTTATTTTATTGCGACCATTCCTCTTTCGATCATTACCTTGATTATTCGCAGGCGTTTTATTGCCATCGCTGCTGCCCGTCAGTGGCGTAGTGCTTTGGCGGTTTTATTTTTAACGCTTTTGAATTTGGGTGTTTTTGGGTGGGTGATTGTTTTTAAGCGGTGATTGTTCGAGTGTGATTTTAAAAACGCGTGGGCAAACCACTTCGCAGGAAATATTCCATCAACTCGTGGCCATGGGCAATGTGCAGGTCTGAGTCCTGGGCGTGGCGCTCGGTGAATGATTTTTGAACCACACTGTTAATCTGAGTTCCCGCGATAGCAAACGGCGGGGGGGTTGCATCGTGTTTACGCGTTTGCACAGCAGTGTAATGGTCAGGCATCACCAAAATCCGATAGCCTTCGGTTTCTTGATAACGCTTTTGAAGAACTTGATGCACGGGACCAATGATATGCTCATCAATGGCCTCGATGGCTGCGACTTTTGTGATGGCGTCTGCTTGATGGGATGCTTCATCGGGCGCTTCGACATGCACACAAACCACGTCATAAGAATCCAGCGCGTCGATGGCGTGCTTGCCTGCTGCTGCGTAATCGGTGTCGTGATAGCTGGTTTGACCTGGTACGTCCAAACGATCCCAACCAATAAATGAAGCAATTCCAGCCAACAAATCAACCGCGGTAATCATGGCCCCTTTGAGACCAAAGCGTTCTTCAAAGTCAGGCACAATGGGTTTTTGTCCCTGCCCCCAAGGCCACAAATGCGTCGCAGGCGATTCGCCCAGCTCACGACGCATTAAATTCACTTCATGACTCTCAAACAACTTAAAACTCTGGTCAATCAATTCATTAAGCAACTCAGCATTCTCTCCCTTGGGACGATACGAATTCATTAGCTCTCCGGGGATGTCGTGAGGCGGGGTGGTTTTGAGCTTGGACCAATCTCGCCCTTGGCCGGTCCGACCGGATGTATCGACGAGAATATTGCGATAGCTCACGCCCGGATGAAAAACCCAGTTCGGATCGGTAATTTGTTCAGTCAAATCAGCTAGGAGCCGTCGACCTTCTTCACTTTTAATCGCTCCAGCAGAATGATCCTGCATCAACTCATGGATGACCGTGACAAAATTCACCCGAAAGACCCAGTCCGCTGGGTCCATGTCAATGCCCAACGCAGCCGCTTCGAGTGGGGCTCGTCCCTTGTGATATTGAACCGGGTCATAGCCCAGCAAGGACATGCTGCACACATCTGACCCACAAGGGAATCCCTTGGGAGTGGTCTGAACGGTCCCCTGACGGCCGATCTGTGCCAAATGATCTAGATGGGGGATCCCAGCTGCTTCAAACGGCGTGCGGTCATCTAGAACCTCTAACGGATGATCTGCCCCACCATCGGGAATCACTATGACGTATTTCAAATTACCAGCCTTTATCTAAAAACCATCTGCTGTTGACCAGAAAAGACATTGTGATTGGGAGTGAACGCCAAATCAAATGTCTAGCCAGAAATTTTCTAGCCCAAACTTCCAAAATAGCCGATAAATATGATCATGCCGACTGATATTAAGACTATTTTGAATCTCACCGTGCCGTTGATTGTCCATGTGGGTGGTCAGAAGATGATCATGGATGATGTTTTAACGCTTTGCCCAGGTGCGATTCTGGAATTGAATAAATCAGCTGAAGAAGAATTAACCCTCTTGATCAACAACATTGCAGTGGGTCAGGGTGTGGCTGTGAAGGTTGGTGAGAATTTTGGTATTCGTGTGACCCAAATAGGATCTCCCGAAAAAATGATTCAGGCCATGGGAAGTTAAGTTTGACCATTAATCAATCCCGATCCTTGGACTTGTCTATTTAGCTATTATTTAGCCAAGGATTTTAGATAGACCCCTTCGCTGCAAATCCCCTCTTTCCTCTCTGGAAGATAGACTAATAATAGAATATATAAATCCTTCTCCTTCTTCTTCGCACCTGTTATTTGTGGAAACAAGAAAAAAATAGAACACTAATACTTTTATATATAGTTATTTACAATAAAAACACCGGATGTGGAAAAACCTGTTTTTCCATGATCGTAAAGATCATTGGCGTGTTCGTAAAAATCGGATTTGAAGGCCAATGGGTTCTTCGCCTCTTTTTTAGGAAAAACGAGAATCATAAAAGACAGATAAATAGAAAGCTTTTCCACAAGCTTTCCAGAGAATCTAAAACAGGTCTTTTGTCACGGGTTACATATTTTTTTTGTTTGTTCTATAAGTTTTGTTATATTATTGTTTTACGATCATGTTGATGGGTTGATATATGAGTGTTTCGTCGTTAACAGATCAATTTGTGGAGTTTGGTCCTGGCCGGCGTGTTCATGCCTTAGTCGGCCCCCCCCCCCCCGGAACCCCCGGAACCCCCGGAACCCCCGGAAGTTTCCTAGAAACCTCCGTTCTAGGCCTTCCCGGAAATTTATCTTCAAACAATCACCAAGCTTTGGGAAGCAGTTCTGAAGTATCAGACAACCAACCCAAAACTTTTGGCAGCGAATCCGAAACTTCCGGGGGGGGGGGGGTGGTTTTTTTTCCTGGGAATGGGGGATCTGCCGCGGATTTTGGGCCGGTGATGGAACAGTTAACTTCACGTTTTGGAGTGGTGGGCTTGGATTTTCCTGGCCGATCTGAAACCCAGTGGCCTGATGTTCGCTTTGATTTTACTTCAGACCTTCACCCGGTGATCGATTGGTCCTTGTCCCAGTTGGGTGTGGGAATTCACTTTGTCGTCGGGCATGGCAGTGGCGGGATGGCTGCCTTGCAACACGCCAAGCGTCATCATGGCCAAGTTCAAGGCATCATTCTTCTAGAAAGCTACCTCAACGCAGAAATCCAAAATCAAACCATTAGCCGTAAGCATCGACGACCCATTCGTTTTGAATCCCAAGAACAAATCGCATTCCAAAGACGACGCATGCGCCATTCATTGTGGCTCAATGAACACGCGACTTTTCGTGAATCCTTCATCTCTAGCCAAAAAGGGTACAACGCTGCACCCTGGATCAACGAACTGGATATCCCAATTCAAGTTCAAGTCGCTGACAGTGGCCAACCTCTACCACCAGAAAAAGACCTTTTAGCTTGGAAAAATCAATTGGGGATGACCGAAATTAAAAATTTAGAAATTACAAAGGTCCCCGATTCTGGACACTGGCTCATGTTGGATGATCCCAATTATGTCGCTCAAAAAATAGATGGGTTTATCAAAAAGACACAAGTATCAGGTCTTTAACGAGTAAATTTTAAACAAATATTATAATTATAATTATTTAAATTTAAAATAGTTATAGTTTTTTAGATATAATTTTAGGTTGGTTTGGATTAAAACAGAGGTCCATTTTTAACCGAAAAACCTTGACCTTTAAACAATAATGAGATAAATTAACTCATAAGAGATAAAATAACTCTTGTGAGTGGTGGCCTATGATTCCAACCCTACAACAAATTGCTGACAAAGCAGGTGTAAGTCCAATGACCGTTTCTCGCACCTTGCGTGGCGTAGGACGAGTCGGCGATAAAACACGTCAACGCGTACGAGAAACCGCCCGGGAAATGGGCTATCAAAAATCTCAAGGCGTCCTGATCCTCCCTCCCATTCGACGAGGAAAAGCAGACCACCAACTACAATTGTTTGGACCCACCATCTGTCAATCCCTCAACCTTGTAGGAAAGTGGTATCTCAATCGTCTCGTAGACGGCCTTAACGAACGGTTAAAACTTTCCAACGGCCAGTTTCACCAAAAAAACTACGACAACCTCGAAGATCTACTTGAAGAATGGAAAAGTGGAGCCTATCACGGGTTGATCTTACGCGAAATTTTGCCGAAATCTTGGATTCAGAAACTCAAACAATATGGCCCGGTGGTTTACGCAGTGGCCTTTGATTTTCATGAAGACGTTGATTGTGTTTATGGCAATGAGTTTCGAGCCACTTCAACACTTCTTGAAAAAATCAAACAACAAGGCCACAAACAAATTGCATGGCTAGGTATTTTGGATCATCACTCTCCTTATCACAATATTGTGGAAGATCAAAATACCAATGATGTCTCAGAATCTTTGATCAACAGTGTTCATCATGTGCGTTTTGCAACCTGGAGTAAATTTGCTTACTGCCCCAATCAGCCTCAATATCAACCCTTGGTTTTAATGAACCGTGATTGGCGAACGCAAAGCCATGAAGATGTGATTCGTCAAGGGATTGAACAGATTTTATCACACCAACCACAGCCCACCGCGATTGTTTGTGTCACGGGTTTGGCTGCGCGTGTGGCCATTAAGGTTTTAAATAAAAAGGGCCTTGATGTTCCTGGGGACATCAGTTTGGTGGGCTATGGCGATTACGACTTAAGTCAGCCTGATGATGAAGTGTTGCCGCTATCGACAATGGGCAATCCAATGAAAACGCTTGGACGCATCATTCCCGAGCTCATTGAACGTCGGTTGGCCAACCCTGACGCATTGCCTGTGAGTATGCAGTTTGAGATGCCTTGGATTGAAGGCAAGACTTTGGCACCACCAAAACGTATCGATCAATTAAAAATGTTAAAAAAGGAAATCCTGTGATGATCAAAAACAAATTAGCGTTTACTTTGATTGAGCTTTTAGTGGTAATATCAATCATATCTATTTTAATTGCCATTCTACTTCCTGCGTTATCCAGTGCGCGTGAATCAGCTAGGTCAATGCAGTGCATGAGTAATTTCAGACAGTTAGGCGTAGCGGATAATGTTTACCAAGCAGACAACAAGGAATACCACGTTCCACTTGCGGATTCTATCGGTGGTGTCAATTACGGAAATTTATGGCGTAGCCCAATGACGGAGCATCGCTGGATGCACAAACTAGAGCTTTACACACGAACTTATGAAGTTTTCAATTGTCCCGCCCAAGCAATCATTTTTCCAAACAACCGAATTAATAATTCCGATGGCCAGTATGGAAGTGGCACGGCTTATGATCGGGGTCGTTCGAAGAAAGGTGCGACTGGGACCTCGGCCTATTCCTTCTTTTTTGGTGGGCTACAGGGTTATACCGGACCCTCAATTAAAAGTCGTCAGAAAACGTCGATGAGCTTACAAACAATGTTGCAAGGATTAAAAGGGAACGTTGGTAGCGGAACCTTAGTGAATAAAGGCCAAATCAAAGTGGGCCAGTTGATTAGTTTTATGGATGGAGATTTTTATGTCACGCAAAATAATGCGCCGCCTCAACCTCAAGCAAGTTATTGGCAACTTTTTAATACCCGTCGTCAGGTACACCCCGGCGGCACACTGAATGTAACCTTTAATGATGGCCATGTTCGCAGACAGAATCTTACCACGGAGGAATTCTATGTCTCGGCGATATCTACAGATAATTTTATCATCGCCAGTTTACAGCCATGATTTAAAACCATTGATGCACAGATATTCTTTTGTAATTTGTAAAGGCGATGAAAATGAAAAGTAAAATTTATAGTTGCTGTTTAGCGATAGCAATACTATTCTCTGGCATTTGTTTGGCAGAGGAGGTCTCAAAAAAACAAAACCTGTTTCCCAACGGCGGCTTTGAAAAAAAATGAGTGGTTGGGCGTGGGAACAATGGAAAGGCTTAATCGAGCCGGGTCAATTGGATCGTCAAACGTCATACAAAGGTCTGGCTTCATACACCATGGCTTTGCCTGGCCATGAAGGCGAACGCAGCATAATGACTTCGGGGCAGATTGATCCCACCAGTGACTACGAATTAAGTTTTGTGTTGCGTGGCAAAAATTTACCCAAAGACAGCATTCGCATCTCACTTCTTCAATGGGGTACGCGAAAAGGGAAAAAGGTATCTCCACAAGGATGGGCCTTTCACCCCGCGCGTAAGGGTGTTGAAACACTGTTTCGCACCGGAGGTACCTTTGAATGGATGGAATTTAAAGTCCATGTTTATAAGGAAAGTTTATTACCAAGCACAAAAAAATTAATGCTGTTTATCAAAAATAAAGGGGTGGGGGTTGGTGAACTTGGAATTGATGAGGTGCGTTTGATTGCAGTGGACCCGATTGAATATAAGAAGCCCGAAACAAAAAAAGCGAAGCTGAGTTCTAAAACACCGAGATCCAAAAAAAAGAAGCAGGTTTCAGACGAACGTCGTTTAAGCGTAAAGCCATCGCCTGGCATTGAGTCATCCCATTTAAAAATTTTCACAGATCAGCCAGCAAATCTTTTTGAGGGAAATCAGGCGGATCTTTTTTTTTCCCTCAAAATGCTGCCAACTCAATTTAAGACGGTTGATCTTGTCGTCACCGATTATTTTGGAAACACGGTTTACACCCAAAGCCGTGATGTGAAAGAACTCTCGGCACGAAATAAAATTTCGCTTTCAAATCTTAAAGGCTGGTTTAAACTCACGCTTGATGCCAAAAATAAAACAGGCCATACCGTTGAAACGCTGTCTGCTTCTTTTGTCGTGCTGGAGAAAATGTCTGCAGACTATTATGAACCAGACAATGCTTCGATGTTCGGCGGTTGGGGACAGTACGCCAAGTATATGCGTCCTGAAGTGCTCGGGTTTAAGTGGCAACGGTCATGGTATTTTTGGAAATGGCTTCAACCTCGTGAAAAATCCACGATTCCAACTCCTCATTATCCCAAGGCTGGGTCACAAGCATACCTCATGGGACTGGGCCACAGCAGTGTTCCCGATTGGGCGGCGGCTGATCCAAAAAAGAAAATTGGAATACTGAAAGAACTTGACCCATTTCTAAATTTTGTTCGAACCATTGTCACCGCAAAAAAAAAGATGGTTTCTGCGTGGGAAATTTGGAATGAACCTTATTTCGGAACTTCAATGTGGCCAGGGGATCATAAGAGTTATTTTGAAGTACACAAAGCGACCTATCAAGCCATCAAAGAAATTGACCCAGATAAACCCGTCATCGGACCAACACTGAATCCTTTTAAGCACATGGGTGATATTAAAAAACTCTTTGAATTGGGACTCTTGGACTATTGTGACGGCATCTCCATTCACCCCTATATCCAAAACGAATCTCCCGAAACATCGGGCTTTCGAGTGATGCTTCAAAATCTCAAAAAACTGATGCGAGACCACGGCGGCGAAAAACCCATCTGGAATACAGAATACGGTTGGCGCGGCGATGCAGAATCACCCATTGGTGGCCCTGAAAATCAAGCACGCTATGTGGTGCGAAGCTATCTGATCCAACTGGCGGAAAATGTTCGAGCGGTGACCTATTGGACTGTTTGGAATAGTAAAAAAGACACAACGCCGGTAGGAAAATGGCGAAATGCGTTTGTTTTTTTTGATGCCTATACCGCCACGCCTCGCCCCTCCGCGGCAGCCTATGGCGTGATGACGCGGATGATGTACAAAAGTAAATTTATTCGAGATTTAACCGGTTTTAACGATACGACTTATGCCCTTCTTTTTGAAGGCAAAAAGAATCCTCGCATTCTTACAATCTGGGATCATTGGCGCGAACGAAATATATTGCTGTACACCAAAAATAAAATTACAGTGGTGGATATGATGGGCAATCGTCACACCATCGAACCGAAAAACGGCTTGGTGCATCTTCGTATCGGTAACGATCCGGTTTATGTGTTGGGGATGACCGATGCAGACTTGGTCATGAATGATACGTTGATGGGTGATCAACAGATGATGGCGGCAACGAGTTTTGGCGATAAGCAAGGCATCCCTTTGGCGATGCGGATCGAAGCGTTGCCAACAGACATCAAACAGGTTGTTTTACATTATCTTGATGGCGATCAAATTCGTCAGGATTCATCGAGTCTTATAAAAACAAAAAAGCATGGTCTTGCTCGTTTCTCCGGAAATTTTTCTGAAGCAGAACCACCAGGCTTGACCCGGGTGTTTGTAGAAAATGCTTCGGGCGAGCCTTTGGGTTTTTGTGTGGTGAACTTGAAACAGAAAATAAACATCACGGGATACGAGCTTTTACGTGAAGGCCTTGCGCGTCGAGTTCGTTTGAACTATCGTGTGGCGGGGTCTAAGTCTGTTCCTGGATTGGTTGTTTTTAAAGATAAAAACGGCCAATCTGATATTTCCGTTCGATTTGATCATACAAAGCAAACGCTGGACCTTGATTTGCCAGAGACGGTCAAAACCGGAGGTGCGTATGATTTGAAAATTCTTTACAACGCAAGTGGTGATGCGATTGAAGCTTTTCAATCGTCGTTTTATTATGTTCCTGCGACCAAAGTTCAACAGGCGGTGACCGTAGATGGCAAGCTCAATGACTGGAAGAACGCCCAGTTTATCGACTTCCGAGCCGCACCGTGGTTTAGCACGCGTGGCGGGAATCTTGATGCTTACGACATGCAATGCTCCTTTGCACTGCAATGGGACAAAGACAAACTGTACCTTTGCGTTCGGGTGGAAAATGATGATTTTTACCAAAAGAAAAATCTTACCAATGCGCATCTTGCCTGGGAGGAAGACAGTATTCAGGTGGGCCTTGATCCTTATTTGCAAGACCGTCGCACGCTTCGGCCTTCGGGTGAACTTCGGTACGTCAAAGATGAGTGGCCTTACTATGAATACACTTTTGCCAAGGTGGTAGGTCTCGATACGGTCGTGGTTGATTTTTCACCGATTCCCGAACGTTTGCCCAAACATGCGATTAATCCCAAAGGAGTCAAGACAGCTATTACGGTAGATGCAAGTCGTAAAACGGTTGTTTATGAAATGAGTTTTGATCGTTCGGTTTTAATGCCAGCTCCACTTAAAATGGGTACGTTGTTTGGCTTTTCTGTGGTGTGTAATGATCGGGATGTGGATCCTTCAAGCCAATCAGGTTCCACCTCGCGATTGGCGATGGAATGGTCGTCTGGTATTGCCAATGGAAAAGTTTACCAGAAGTTCGGCTCATTTTTCCTTGCCCCGTAAAAAGGCTGAACCGCTAAAATCCAAATAAAAAAATAGGGTATGATCGATATTGATTGACAAGCGTACGAGGGATTGGACAATACCTTTCATGAGTATTCGCGTTGCCATCGTCGGTCCCACCGGTTACACAGGATTGCACCTGATTGAACGTTTGTTGCGTCATCCGGGCGCGAAGCTGACGTATCTTGCCAGTGCGCGCAAGGAGCTGCCTGACATTGCAGAGGTTTTTCCTCGATTGGCAGGTCGGCTGACCGCCTCGGTTTCGGTGTGTCGTCCGATTGATGTTCAAGCGATCGCGCGTGAAGCGGATGTGGTTTTTTTAGGCTTGCCTCATAAAGTGGCGATGACCTATGCCGGTCCTTTGCTTGATGCGGGGCTAAGGGTCATTGACCTGTCAGCAGACTATCGTTTGCGCGATGCGGACCTGTATGAACAGGTTTACAACAACCCTCATATCGATACCGAGCATCTCGGCCAAGCCGTCTATGGCTTGCCTGAGTTGTATCGTGAGTCCATTGCCAAGGCATCGCTCATCGCCAACCCCGGCTGTTATCCCACCGCTGCGACTTTGGCGATCAGCCCCTTGCTAGCCAAAGGTTTGGTGCAAGCGGACAACATCATCGTCAACGCAGCTTCGGGCACAACCGGCGCTGGCCGAAGTCCTAAATTGATCACACATTTTCCCGAACACAACGAAAGTTATTCAGCTTATGGCCAAATTGGAGGCCATCGTCATCAACCTGAACTTGAACAGACTTTGGATCAGGTGGCAGGGGAGGAAACCTCTGTTTTGTTTGTGCCTCATTTGCTGCCGATTGATCAGGGCATTCTTGAGACGATTTATCTTCAGCCCACCGCCAATGACATTACCGAAGAAGAACTTTTTGAGACATTGGAGCGGGCTTATGAGAATGAGCCGTTTGTGCGGGTTCGCAATGACCTTCCCAATGTGAAATATGTGTGCAACACCAATTTCTGTGACTTAAGTGTGCGGCTAGTCGAATCAGGCCCGGTGACTCACATTGTAGTCTTTACAGCCATCGACAACATGATCAAAGGCGCCAGTGGCCAAGCGATCCAGAACATGAATATCATGTTCGGGCAAGACGAAACGGCGGGACTGCTTTAAGATCAATTTTTTTTGGTACGTTAACCACCCGCCACCAACACGCGGGGGAAGCCTTCGTGGTCTGCTAGGATATTGACCGGGTCAAACCCCGCCTTTTTGGCGAGCTTTTGCATGGCTTGATCTTGCGAAGCAGCAAATTCGAGAATTAATTGGCCATCGGTTTCTAAATAGGCCTGAGCTTGATCAATCAAGACCCGAAGTAAATCCAGTCCATCTTCTCCGCCACGCAAGGCCAAGTGGGGTTCGTAATTTTTGACATTGGGCTCGACTGCTTCAAATTCTTTATCACTGATGTAAGGCGGATTGCTGATGAGATAGTGAAGTTTTTGAGCTTCTCCAAAAGGTTCTAAAAGAGAACCACAGCGAAATTCGATTCGGTCTGCCACGCCATGCTCTGTGGCATTGGTTTTGGCGATGGCTAGCGCGTCTTCACTGACATCGGTGGCAATGATATGACTTTCAGGGAGATTTTTGGCAAGGGTGATGGCAATCGCGCCGCTGCCGGTGCCAATGTCCGCAATGATGGGTGAATTCAATCCGGGCGTGCTGCGGCTATGTTGTAAAACATGATCAATGATCGTTTCAGTGCTGGGCCTGGGAATCAATACCGCGGGGCTGACCTTGAGCATCAAAGAATAAAACAACGTGTGGCCGACGAGATAATCCACTGGTTCATGGGCAATGGCCCGTTCGACCAAGCTACGAAAAGCGGCCCGTTCGAGTTCACTTGCGGGCCTGTCCTGATCCATATAAAGCTTGATGCGACTGACTTCCAGCACATGGCTCAGTAACATTTCCGCTGAGAGCCGAGGGCTATCGAGCCGGTGCTTTTCAAAGTGTTGCGTCGTCCATCCCAGCAGACGGCGCGTGGTCCAAGGTGCATTTTGTTGCGTCATAAACGTATTGTATAAGAAGTGATCAGTGATCAGCGATCAGTTGTCAGTAAGAGGGGAAAAATTCGGAAACGGCTTGTCTGCGTTGCTTGGATATTCCCTCTTTTTCCGCACGTTTTTTACTGATAGCTGAAAGCTGATCGCTGATCGCTTAAACTATCTGGTTATGAAACTACTTGAAAAACTTGTGCAGACACCTGGCGTGCCGGGTCGTGAAGATCGTGTGCGTGACTTGATTCTCCAGCAAACCAAAGGTTTGTTTGACCAGACGCATGTGGACGCGATGGGGTCTCTACTCTGTTGCCGCAAACCTCGCCCCCGCCCCCGGAAGCTTCAGAAGGGTTCTGGAAAATCGATCACCGCTTCACCGCTGAAAGTGATGCTCGCTTGTCACATGGATCAGATTGGTTTTCTGGTGCGTCATATTGATGGCAAAGGTTTTTTGCGTGTGCAGCCGGTGGGTGGATTTGATACGCGGAATTTGTTTGCTCGCATGGTGACGGTTTGTACTGCCAAGGAAGATTTGCCTGGCGTGCTGAACCCTGGCGGCAAGCCGGTGCATTTGGCGTCTGCTGAAGATCGCAAAAAAGTGCCAGAGATTGAAGAATTTGTGGTGGACCTTGGATTGCCTGTGGAACAGGTCAATAAAAAAGTGCGCGTCGGTGACATGGTGGTCATTCGCGCGTCGTTCACCCAAGTCGGCAACACGGTCGTGAGCCAATGCTTGGACAACCGCATTGCCTGTTGGGAAGCCATCGACGCGATCAAAAAACTGAAGTATCACGATTGTGAAATATGGGCCGTGTTCACCGTGCAAGAAGAAATTGGCTGTCGCGGTGCGGGTCCAGCCGCGGCACGTGTGCAACCAGACGTCGCGATCACGCTGGATACCACGCTGTGTTGTGACACGCCAGGCGTGCCTGCGGAACTTGCCATCACCGAGCAAGGCAAAGGGGCTGGCCTGATGGTCATGGACTCCAGTGCGATGACAGACCTAAAACTTCTTGAAGAGTTTGAAGCTCTGGCAAAGAAGAACAAGATCCCCGTTCAGCGAACGATTCTCCCACGCGGCGGAACCGATGCGTCCACCATTCAACGACGGGATATGGGTTACCGAGTGATGACGCTTGTGTGTGGCACGCGCTATATTCATACCGTGACGGAGATGGTTCATCTGGTGGATTTATATGCTTGCCGTGACTTGTTGGTGGCTTATTTGCAGAGCGCAAAGTAAAGAGACGGATACAACGAAATTAGAAATCGTTTTTTTGGCGCGCGTGTTGCGCTTGGTCATTCATAATAAAGAATCCGACTCTTCAGCAGAGTTCGGCTTGGGCTGAATCGAATGGTCTTTTTTGGCGCGTTTGAAAAAAATAACACGAGCGTAAAAGAATCTCCCCCAAAATTTTCGAAAGAAGCAAGGCAAAACCAAAGAAAAACTTCCGGGGGGGATTTCCCAAACGCTGGGTTCACCAAGGGAAACTTCCGGGGGGGGGGGTTATTTTAGTTCGACCGACCAGTAGGCGTTGTCTAGGAAAGTTTGCCAGCAGGCAAAGCGGTTGTTTTGCAGGCGGACGGTGATGGCGGGGTTGCGTTTGGGTTTGTAAGGTTGATTGATGAGTTTCATGTGAGCTTGCTGAGGGGTGCGTCCTCCTTTTTTCGCATTGCACCGAACACAACAACACACCAGGTTTTTCCAAGTGCTAATTCCACCTTGACTGCGAGGCAGGACATGGTCGAGACTTAATTCGGTGGTGGGAAAATTCTTACCACAGTATTGGCAAAGGCTGTGGTCTCTCGCGTAAATGTTTCGACGATTGAGTTTTACGCCTTGGCGAGGCAATTGGTCATAGCCAAGGAGGCGAATAATTTTGGGAATGACAAGATGGGCCCGAACCGTGCGGACCCGTTGATAGTCTTGTTGTTCAAATTGTTTCCAGGCTTGTCCGAGCTGGGACCAGTTTTCAAAATCGTGCCCGCTGTAGTTGCCTTCGTCCACATGAATGACTTCAGCGATATTGCAACATAAAAGTGAAAAAGCGCGGCGAGCATCGGTGACACGAACAGCTAACCAGAGCTTGTTGAGCACCAGAACTGGAGCATTTAAATTAGAGACGGCTGCACTCATCGAGGCCTCCCGTTCACTTAAATTCTAGCCGCAGATTCAACCCCTCGCAAAAACAAAGCGATGGATATGACGAGAAACTTGTCAATATCCCGTTTAATAGGATCAAAGTCGCCTGCTATTGGGATGCAGATCGCAGCGATTGAGCAGAGAGTAACCGTCTTAATGACTGGAGCAACGGTTGATCCGTTCGAATCAAGACATGACGCACGCCAGCCACATGACAACAGTGACGAACCTGATCTAAATGACTTTTTATTTGCGTTTGGTAACGCTCGCCCACCGCTTGTAAATCAGTCTGTACTTCTTCATGGGTTTCACTGTCACGCAAATGCCAATGCCCTTTTTGAGGTAACTGTAATTCATCAGGCGAAAGAATTTGAGCTACCCATAATTCACGGCCTCCATGGGTCCAATGACGAATGGATTTTTCTAACTGTGGCAAGTCATCAAGAAAATCACCAAGCCAAACAACAACCCCCCCCCGGAACCCCCGGTTCCCCCGGAAGTTCTCGCTCATCTTTTTGATGCCCTTGGAAGTTTCTCGGAATCGTTCTTGGCAATTTTTAGCGGTCTTTTTTTGAATGACTTGAGAAAGTGTTTCGTAAATTCGACCCGTGGCAGCGAGGTGACGCATCGGTGGATAATGAACGATGCAATTTTGTTTTTGAAAAATGTCCAGTCCCACCCTGTCATGCTGACGAATTACAATTTGCGTGAGCGCCCCAGCCATGGTGGCGGCATACCGTAATTTTGTCGGCAAACAATTCTCAGATGACAGCGATGCAAAGTCCATCGACGCTGAAGCATCCAGAACCAGTGAAAATTGCTGTTGACCCAAGTGTTGTTGGCGACGAACAAATAGCCGATCCGTACGGCCGAAATGTTTCCAGTCCACCAAGCGTGGGTCATCGCCGGGACAGTATGCCCGCCGATCAAAAAAATCATTCCCATGACCCGTGGCAGAAGATCGATGTTCGCCGGCCAGAAAACGACTTGCCAAGCCTGTTGCGACGAGGCGCAAATCTGCCGGTGAATTCCATTGTGTGAGGTCCATGTCCACGCTTAGATTGTATCCCCATCCAATCAGACGCGCAAGCAAGTTTGCTTGCGGCTGGCGTAAGACCCATTCAAAATCAAAGGAGGTCTTGATGGATGCAAAACAGCTTAAGCAACCAAGTCAACGTGCGGTGAGCGCACAAAAAACCCGAGAGTCGCTTGGGGGCGACTCTCGGGAGAAATTTCCAAAGATTGAAGTTTGCCAAAAGAAAATTTCCGGAAGGGAAATCCCAAAAGCGATGGGATCACCAGGGGAAACTTCCGGGGGTTCCGGGGAGGATTCCCAAAACGCTGGGATCACCAAGGGAAACTTCCGGGGGGGGGTTAGTGTTCGTGCAGGCTGGCATCGACTTCATATTCGCCAGCAATTGGCGCCAGTGAGGGCGTGATGTTTGGAGCATTTAAGCGATAGGGCGCGCTGCTATTTTGGTTGGCCCATTTCACGCCGTTGGCGATGACACGTTGGACGTTTTCGTTGTAGTAGATTGGGAAGGTTTCATGGCCAGGACGGAAGTAGAAGATACGTCCTTTGCCACGGGTCCAGGTGCAGCCAGAGCGGAAGACTTCGCCACCTTCGAACCAACTGATGAAGATCTGTTCGTCGGGTGCGGGGATGTCAAACATTTCGCCGTACATTTCGGTATCGGTGAGTTCGAAGTGTTCATCGGTGAGGCCGTCGGTGATGGGGTGTCCTGGATTGACGTTCCAGATCAGTTCCCGTTCACCTTGTTCGCGCCAGCGTAGTGAGCAGGTGGTTCCCATGAGTCGTTTGAAAATTTTGGAGTAGTGTCCGGAGTGTAGGACAAGTAGTCCCATGCCTTGGAGCACACGTTTTTGCACTTTGTCGACGATGGCATCGGAGACTTCGCCATGAGCACAGTGTCCCCACCAGGTCATGACATCTGTTTGTTCGAGGACTTCATCGGTGAGGCCGTGTTCAGGTTCATCGAGTGTGGCGGTTCGGACGAGGACATTTTGGCCGAGTTGTTTTTCGAGGCAGGATTTGATTGTGCCATGGATTCCTTCTGGGTAGAGGTCTTTGACTGCTTGGTGGTTTTGTTCGTGACGAAATTCATTCCAGACGGTCACGCGGATGGGTTCGGACATGGGAGTTCTCCAGCGGTAAAAATTTAGGTAACAGCCTGACGAATACCAATCTCTTTTAATTCACGTGCGTTTTGTGACTCGCGGAGACAGAATTGACAAGACTTTATAAAACTCTCATCGCGCAACTAAAATACGCAATGCGTATAAGGTAAGTCGTTTTCATGAATTTGCAAGTATGTTCGCTCGAAGTGGCTTGCCCCGAATCTTTAGTACCAGTTGCGATGAGGGATTTTGTATTAATTGTAGGTTCCAAATAGAATTTGGGCACTCAAAACAGCAAGCAATTGGTACTTGTCAAATAAGACTGTTACATTACTAAATATAAGAGAATCTTAATTGATAATTTAGTCCATCGGGAATACGCATGCCTACCAGTACGGCCGAAAACTATCTCAAGACGCTTTATCAACAGCAACAGCGGCAAGAGTCGCCTGAAAAGCCGTTGGCGATGGGTCGTCTTGCTCAAGCGATGAATGTCGCGCCCGGGACGGCGACGGCCATGATTAAAACGCTGGCATCGACAGGCCTTGTGAATTATAAATCTCGTGGTGGTGTTAGTTTAACAGAAGAAGGCCGGGTTCAGGCTTTGCATATTCTTCGTCGGCATCGTCTGGTTGAACTGTTGCTTGTCGAAGTGCTGGGGATGAATTGGGCCGAGGTTCATGAAGAAGCTGAAGTGCTTGAGCATGCTGTTTCTGACAAGGTTCTAGAGAAGATTGATGCCTATTTGGGACATCCACAAGCCGATCCGCATGGCGACCCGATTCCCACTGCCAAAGGTAAGCTCAAATTCGCGAAGCAGCAAAATCTGATCGACATTTCCCAGACCACCGGGTTGAAAATCGCACGAATTCTCGATCAGAATCGGGCCTTTCTGCAATTTATTCATGATGCAGGCTTGTTGCCCAATACCAAAATTACCATTCTAAAGCGAGACTCCGTGGTTGATGCCATTACGGTTCAGCCTGTCGGCGGGGACCCAATCACCTTGGGGACCAAGGCTGCTGCGAAAATTCTGGTTCAAACCGATACCGCATAACGCAGCGCTTGGCTTAAGCTCTGGTGCGAAAAAACATAGCCTGCTTCAATGAGTTTTTGAGGAACCGCACGCGTGCTAGCTAGCAGCAATTCGTCCGCCATTGGACCAAGGGCCAAGCGTGCAGCCATTGCTGGCATCGGTAGCACGGTCGGGCGATGCAGAACTTGCCCAAGTGCTTTGGTGAATTCATAACAAGTCACCGTCTGCGGGGACACCACGTTCATGGGGCCTGTGATCGATTCATTTTCTAGTGCAAACTCGACTGCGCCAGTAGCATCCTTGAGGCTGATCCAAGGCCAATATTGCTTGCCTGAACCGACCACCCCACCCAAACATAACTTAAATGGCAGAAGCATTTTAGATAACGCTCCCCCTTGTTTGGAAAGCACCATACCAAACCGTGCATGGATTACCCGAATGCCCACTTGGCGGGCGGGGTTTGCTGCTTGTTCCCATTGTTGACCTGTTTGAGATAGGAAGCTTTTGCCGGGGGTTGCCTGTTCGGTTAAGGGTTCGTCGCCGCGATGGCCATAAAGCCCCACTGCCGAGGCAACGATCAAGGTTTTGGGTCGGTTTTGCGTTTGATTGGCCATGGCTTGAGCCAATTGCTCGGTGCTATGGACTCGGCTATCACGGATTTGCTGTTGAAAGCGGGCCGTCCAACGTTTGGACGCAATGTTCACCCCGCCAAGATGAATCACAGCTTCGGGAAATTCACGATTCAGATCCCACCCATCAGCTCCCCGACGAAGCAATTCAACATCGTGACCAGTCTCTAACAACTGCTTTTGCAGTGCTGTGCCGATGAGTCCTGATCCCCCTGCCAATAAAATTTGCATCACAATCCTCCCCCCCCGGAAGTACCCCCGGAAGTACCCCCGGAAGCTTTTCCTTGGGTAAATTTTCAAGTCCCTAGCCCCCATATCCCGGGCCTTGGTCTCTGACCCCTCTTTCCCAAAAGCTTTTCCCGGAAGTTTCTTTGGGTAAATATGAAGCCTTCAGAAGCATCTTTGGCCATTTTACCCCGAAGTACACCCTGAAGGTCTCAGCAGCGAATCTGAAACTTCCGGGGGGGCTTACTGGTATTTTAGCCCCCTTTTTCAAATGGCAATAGGTAACGGATAGCAGATCTTTAATCATGTGAAAATTGTCGAATGGTCCTTGAGCGAATAACATTGGTTTTTTACGCCTTTTATCTTTTGGGAGAATCGTCTCATGGCCACCCTCACAGACCCCCAGCAGGCGCTTGCACAAGCCGATCCCGCCGTTGCTTCACTGATCGCTCAAGAAGCAGATCGCCAAGAAAACACCCTGGAAATGATCGCCAGTGAAAACCATACCTCATCGGCGGTCATGGCTGCGGTCGGCTCTTGCCTCACCAATAAATACTGTGAAGGCTATCCCGGCAAACGCTATTACTCTGGCTGCGACTATTACGATGAAATCGAAACACTCGCCATCGAACGAGCCAAAGAACTCTATGGCTGTGAATTTGCCAATGTGCAACCACACTCCGGAGCCAATGCCAACCTCGCAGCTTTCTTTGCACTGCTCGAACCCGGCGATACCTACCTCAGCGTGGTCCTCTCCGACGGCGGTCATCTTTCCCACGGCCTACCGGTCAACGTCTCGGGCAAGTGGTTCAATGCAGTCCACTACCCACTGATCTACGATGAAGCGAGTCCCGAATACGGCCACATCGATTTCGATGCAGTCGCCCGACTCGCTGCTGAACACAAACCCAAAATGATTCTCTGTGGCTACTCGGCTTATCCGCGAACCATTGATTTTGACCGGTTCCGAAAAATCGCAGACGACTGCGGCGCACTCCTCATGTGTGACATGGCTCACATCGCTGGCCTTATTGCCGGCGGAGCGCATCGGTCGCCATTCCCACAGTGTGACATTGTGACCACCACGACCCACAAAACCCTGCGAGGGCCACGAGGCGGATTGATCCTGACCAACGACCCTGACATCGCAGTCAAAATCGATCGCGCTATCTTCCCCGGAACCCAAGGCGGACCGCTCATGCACGTCATCGCAGGCAAAGCAGTCTGCTTCGGTGAAGCACTCGACCCCTCATTCAAAACCTATGCCCACCAAGTTGTCGCCAATGCCAAAGCACTCGGCGAACATCTCAAACAAGCAGGCTATGGCCTGGCCTCCAATGGAACAGACAACCATCTGTTGCTCATCGACCTGCGAACCATCGACCCAGAACTCACCGGCAAAAGTGGTGCGTTGTGGCTCGAACAAGCCGGCATCATTACCAACAAAAACACCGTCGCCAATGACCCACGCAGCCCGTTTGTCACCAGTGGCATCCGTATCGGAACCCCCGCGCTGACCACCCGAGGCTTTGCTGAGCCACAAATGAAAACCGTGGCGGACCTGATGGATCGCACGCTTCGTTCCAACGGCGATGCCCAGGTGATTGAACAGGTTCGCAGTGAAGTCGTTGAGTTGTGCAAGCAGTTCCCCATGCCTCATTGATGAAGCTGTCAGCGATTAGCCATGAGCAATCAGTAAGAAAAGAATTTCAGATGGAATTTAAAAAAAGAGTTCCATTTTTAACAATCAACTTTTGCTTTCTTACAGACAGATGATTGCTGAGAGCTGGCAACTCAAAACTGATATCATACAAACGGATCATTCCCGATTGTTTTTGCTGACAGGGTAACCGATGGCTGAGAATTTAAAATTTCATAAGCCTGATGGCACGCCCGCACGCTGCTTGATTATTGTCCCTGCCTTTAACGAGGCGGGCTCGATTGCTCAGGTGGTCAGTGGATTGCACGAACATCTTCCGGAGGTGGACGTGTTGGTGGTGGATGATGGATCGATTGATCAGACTCATGCCCATGTGCCTAAAACCGCGACCGTGGTACGCTTGCCGTTTAACCTTGGCATCGGCGGTGCGATGCAAACAGGCTACCGCTATGCGGACATGCATCGTTACGATGTGGCAGTCCAAGTCGACGGCGACGGCCAGCATCCCCCCGCTGAAGTTTCACGGGTGATTCAAACTTTGCTTGACCGACAGTGTGACATGATCGTGGGCTCACGCTTTTTAGAAGAGACCAAATACGAACAAAAAATTTCACGCATGACAGGCATCCACCTGCTGCGTTTGTGGATCAAACTGTTGTGTGGCCAATCATTCAGCGATTGCACCAGTGGATTTCGTGCAGCCAATCGGGACGTCATCAAATCGTATGCGCACTGGTATCCCGATGATTATCCAGAGCCTGAAGTGTTGCTTTTGCTAACGAGGTCAAACTTTGCCGTCGAAGAAATTCAGGTTCACATGGAACAACGAACCACCGGACAAACCAGTATCTCGCTGACCCAAGGCATCTTCTATGTCCTCAAAGTCGCCACGGCCTTGTTGCTGGATACCATCCGAAATCCCTGGCCTGATCACAAGGGGAAAACATCATGATTCGACCTCTGGTCCTGGCGATTTTCGGCGGCTTCTTGTTGTGGATGTCTTTGCGAAGCTTGCGATCCCAACGATTGCAAGAACGCTACGTGCTTCTATTTATTGCGACCGGATTGCCCTTTTTGGTTCTGGCGGTTTGGCCTGATGGGATTGTGTGGCTATCTGAAAAAATGAACATGGAAAAGCCCACCTTGATGGTCTTTTGCCTTGGCTCATTTACCATTGTGCTTTTGCTCAAACTCTTTTCGATCATCAGTGTCCAACAACGCCAAATTGCATCCTTGGCACAAATGGTCGGCATCCTCACCCAAAAACAACCCTTCTCCCCCCCCGGAGCCCCCCCCTCCGGAAGTTTGTCCGCGGGCAACTTTCAAGTCCCCGGAAGCATTCCTACTAATATTCCAGAAAATCTTTCTGAAATGATTTCCGAAGCACACCAATCTGAAGACCTTCGCAGTGAATCTGAAACTTCTGAGGAGGGCTGATGGTTGCCATGTCTCAATGCACCGCTCAGGTAGCCGTTCTCATCGTCAGTTATAAAGGTGAGCCTTACCTCGCGGATTGCTTGGACAGCTTGCCTCGTGACCCATCGGTTCATCTGGTGGTGGTGGACAATGCTTCCCCTGACCAAACCGCTCAGCTCATCACCGAACGCTATCCCCACGTGCATCTGGTCCAAAGTCCAACTAACCGTGGTTTCACCGGCGGAAACAATCTCGGTTGGCAGTATGTCCGCGAACATTTGCCTCAGGTGAAATACCTCTTACTGCTCAATCAGGACACCGAAGTCGAAAAAGATTTCTTGCCCCCTTTGGTGCAATTTTTGGAGGATCGCCCCAACGTCGGAGCAGTGCAGCCGATGTTGTTGTTACATCCACAAACCGATCAGATCAATACCGCAGGCAACCAAAGCCACTTCCTGGGATTTGGTTTTAAAACCGGGTCAGGCCAATCACCCACTTCATACAATCAACCTCGGCAACTTTGTTTTGCGTCGGGCGCAGCGGTGCTTCTACCAATGGATTTACTCGAACAGGCGGGCTTGTTTGAAGAGGCCATGTTTCTTTATCTCGAAGATGCAGACCTCGCCTGGAAGCTGCGACAAATGGGATACGAAACATGGCTCGTCCCTCAAAGTCAGGTCTTTCACAAATACGAATTTAGATCCACACTCAATGCCTATGGCTACCTCGAACGCAATCGCTGGTGGCTGCTATTGATTTACTATCGCGTGGCCACGCTGATCCTGCTCAGTCCCGCACTGGCGTTGATGGAACTGGGCCAATGGGGTTATGCCATCACCGGAGGCATGGCAACCGCCAAAGCGCGGAGTTATGGTTTTTTCCTCAAGCCTTCAACCTGGCGATTGATCCGACGGCTGCGCCGTGAAGCTAGGCAACGACGCACCCTAGGCGATAACCAGTTCATGGCAGATTTCTCCGGGACCATTCCAGCCAGTGAACTTTCTCACTGGGCGTTACAAAAAATCGCCAATCCTATTTTTGGATTTTATTGGGCCATCGCTCGTCGATTGATGTTCTGGTAAAAAGAAGAGTGCATCACACGCTCTCATACCAATCCCATTTTAAAATCGTACGCATGGTGATTGGCGGAGACCGAATTGAAAAGGTTTTATAAAAATCTCAACGCGTACAGCATCTATGCGAGGCATAGATGTCACACACAAAAAAACGAGAAACAAGTTACGATTATGATTGATTCGATAAAAAAAATGGAAAATCGATCCCCAAATGGGGTAAAATAGAATTCCATGAATCAACCCGCCCGGTTCCATTTCATGTCAAATTGGTTGGTGGTCGCTTTTTGGATTTTTGTAGCGACCCCGATTTATGCTCAACCAGCCACGTCACAACCCGCACGAGCCCGTGTTAATATCCCTGTGCCTCGTCATAGTGTGCATGAAAAGCCACGCAGTGAAATTTTAGTGTTCAGTAAACGCATCGATCAAATGGTGCGTAAGTTCGAAGGCCAGCAAAAACTCAAACCCAATCCACCCGCCAATGATGATATCTTTGTGCGACGGCTTTACCTTTCGATCATCGGTCGCATTCCAACGTATCGTGAAATCAGCGTCTATCGCAAACGTCACGATGTCAAGCGCCGCATGGAACTCGTTGACCAACTACTGGATAGTGATGGCTACATCAGCCATTGGTACAACTATTTTGCAGACATGCTTCGGATTCAATCTCAACGCCAGCAAGCCCAGGGAAAGCCTTACATCACTTGGATGAAACAGTCGTTGCGACAAAACAAGCCTTACGATCAGTTTGTTTATCAGATGCTGACGGCCGAGGGTTATATTTGGAATAACGGCGCGGTGGGATATTACCAACGGGACATGGGAATGCCCTTGGACAACATGTCCAACACCACACGCACGTTTTTGGGAACACGCATCGGTTGCGCCCAATGTCACGATCATCCGTTTGATGTGTGGACCCAACGCGAGTATTACGAAATGGCAGCCTATACCTATGGGCTGCATACCACCGCCAACAACACCCGTCACGCCAACATGAAAAAGCTGTACAAGATGATTCGCTCAGAGGGAGATCGCAGCAAACGCATCTTTCTTCAACGGGCCGCCCGAGAAGTGCTTGGCCCACTTTCCTATGACCTTTATGACAAGCCCGGGCATCGGTTGAAGTTGCCTCACGATTACAAGTATTCTGATGCCAAGCCCAAATCCCTGGTAACTCCCGCGACGATGTTCGGCGAATTGGCTCCGGTTGAAAAACCCCAAAGCTCTCGCAAGACTTTTTCGAAATGGCTGACTTCACCTCAAAACCCACGGTTTACCAAGGTGATTGTGAACCGACTTTGGAAGCAGGTTTTTGGTGTGGGTCTCATTGAGCCAGTGGATAATATCAAAGACCACACCAAGGCGACCCACCCGCTTTTGCTGGATGAATTGGTGCGGCAAATGCAGGTTTTAGAGTACGACGTGAAACAATTTTTACGGGTTCTTTACAACACCAGACTCTTTGGACGTTCGGTGGCCCGCCGGCAATGGGACCCCACCCAAAAACAGGTTTTCACCGGGCCGATCCTGCTGCGGATGACCGCCAATCAATGGTGGGATTCGATGCTGACCTTGTCCGTGGTTGATCTAGATGAACGGCCAGGTAATGTGGCTGGCTGGCGTCGGTATGACTATGACAAACTTGAAGCGTTGCGCAAGGCCGATGGCGAAACGCTTTATAAAATTGTGGCTGACGCTGCGGTGAAAATGAAGGTGCAAAGTGAATATCAAGGCGATCTCAAAGAAGTTCAAGCCAAGTTGAACGCTGCGAACAAATCAGGTGACAAAGAAGAAGCCCAAAAATTACTGGCGGCACGACGAGAGCTTTGGAAAAAAATTCAGGCCCAACGCAATCAAGTTAAAAAAGAAGTGAAGCCCAATGAAACCGAAATCATAGATCCACGTTGGCACAAGGTGCCGAAAAATTTGGTTCGTGCATCGGAATTGCGACAGCCCGCGCCGCCGGGACACTTCTTGCGGCAGTTTGGACAATCCGATCGTGAGTTGATTGATCATTCTTATGATGATGCTTCGGTTCCACAAATTTTGACCCTGATCAATGGCCCGTTGTTTAATCAGTTGATGCGAAAAAATTCGCTGTTGGTTCAGGAAGTGGATGCCGCATCGAGTGCGCCGGATAAATTCCGAATTATTTGGCTCAGTATGCTTGGCCGTCTGCCCACCAGCAGTGAAATGGCGTTGGCACTCAAAGAGTACAAGCTTAGTCGCACGCGAGGCATTGCAGATGTGGTGTGGGCTTTGCTTAACACGCGCGAGTTTTCTTTTGTTCAATAAGTAGACGCGCATGACGCATGCACGATTTTGCATGATGCGACAATGACAAAAAAACGGGGCAATGAAATAGGATTGGTATGACACTTAAAAATATCATGCAACAACTTGATGACCCGACGCGACGCCAATTTATCGCTTCACTCGCAGGTGCGTATCTGGGCGTTAAAATGTTGCCACAGGCGATGGCTGCACCGATGCCCCAATTGCCCAAGAACCCCATCAATGTAATCTACCTCTACATGTCCGGCGGCATGAGTCACCTCGAAACACTCGACCCCAAATCAGATCAAAAAATCGCCGGTCCCACCAACGCCATCGGGACAGACCTTCAAGGTGTTCAACTTAGCGAACACATGGTCGGCCTGGCCAATCACCTCGACAAGTTGGCCATCATTCGATCTCTGTCTTCTAAGCAAGGTGCTCATGAACAGGCTTATTACCTGATGCACACCAGTTATGCCTCTCGGGGAACAATCATCCATCCGAGTATGGGAACATGGATGATGCAGTTGCAAGGAAAAAGCAATCCCAAATTACCCGGCAATGTGATTGTCGGTTCAGGCTATCAATCCTCAGGCTACATGCCGCCGAAACTTGGCCCGCTGATCATTGGTGATCCCAACAAAGGATTACAAAACAGCAAGCTACCTAAAAATGTGACGCCCGCTCAATTTGAACGCCGTCTTAAATTAGCAGATCGTTTGAATTTGGCTTTTAACAATCGTTATCGTCAGTCTCAGGTCAAGGCTTACAACGATATGTACAACGATGCCATTGGGCTGATGAAGAGCAAGGATATTGAAGTTTTTAATCTCAAACGTGAGCCGGGCTTGTTACGAGAACGGTATGGACAAAACCCTTTTGGACAGGGTTGTCTCTTGGCTAGACGATTGGTCGAGCAAGGTGTTCGGTTTGTCGAGGTGAGTTTAAACGGCTGGGATATGCACGATGATCTGTTTCGTCGCGCGTCAGAGCTTGCGCCCACGTTGGATCAAGCGCTCAGTTCATTGCTGACCGATCTTGCGGACCGTAACATGCTCGATAGTACGTTGGTGGTGCTGGCCACGGAGTTTGGCAGAACCCCCACGATCAACGCCAACAAAGGACGCGATCATTACCCGCGTGCGTTTAGTTGCTTATTGGCCGGGGCAAATGTTCAAAGAGGCCAAGTGATTGGTCAAACCAACGCACAGGGATCGCATGTCGAATCAGAGCCGTTCTCTGTGGCAGATTTCAACGCCACCGTGGCAGCGGCGGCAGGCTTGCCTTTGGACAAAATCGTCTATTCTCCCACCAAACGGCCCTTTACCGTCGCCAACAAAGGCAAGCCCATTGCCGCAGCATTGACGATTTAGTTATTATTAATGCTTACAAGTTTTAACCCCTTAGGAGTTTTTCATGTCCATCGTTCGTTTGAGTTGTGCCTTGATGATTGTGTTGGCCTGCGTCGCGTCATTGACGTTGGCGTCTGAATCTAAAAAAAAAGGGTCTCACCACAGCGCACTTGAAGAGCACATGGAAGAGCTCGCTGATAGCTACAAAGCGCTGCGTCGTCAGGCTCGCAGGCAACAGTTTGATGCGGCGTCCCTTAAAAATGTTCGGAACATACAGATTCACGCTTTGGGAGCCATGCACGAAAACCTGGAAACCCAAGGCAAGGTTTCAGCCAAAAAACAAGCCAAAATCAATCTGGCTTACCGCAAAGCCATGGTCCATTTGATTAAGACGGCTTTGGACCTGGAAATTTCATTGTTAGAAAAACGCCACAGCGATGCTCAAAAACTCGTGACCCAACTAGGTCGTATCAAAGAAGACGGCCACGAGCAATTTAAAGTCGAAGAAGATTAATTCCGTCTTCGTCATCAGCATGAATTCATCTGTCGCGTTTTAAAGAATCCGACTCTTCGGCAGACCTTAGAATTCGGCTTTGTCAAAGCCGAATTCTAACAGCTTGCGCGTCTACTAAAATACAGAAAATGCGACAGATGGTTTTGTGACGCTTTAGTTCAGTCCCATGGCTTTTAGGTTTTTGAAGCTGATTTCGATACTTTCGAAGGGATCGAGTTTGCCGTTGTCACGTTCGACGACGTAGTATTCAACGCCCGCGTTTTTGGCTGCGGTGAGAATGCGGTCCCATTGCAGATTGCCTTCGCCTACTTCGCCCATAAATTGTGTGCGGTCATGGTTGATTCCCATATCTTTGACATGGATGATTGGGCAACGGCCCGTGAGGCGATCAATCCAAGCTGAAGGGTCGCCGCCGCCATGGGTGATCCAATAGGTGTCCAATTCAAACCAAACGTCTTTTGCAAGATGTTGGATGAGTGCTTCGTAAGCGGTCTTGCCTGTGTCGATACATTTGAGCAGTTCGTGGCTATGGTTGTGATAGCCTGCGGTGATGCCATGCTTACCGAGTTCGGCAGCTGCGTCGGAAAATTCCTTGGCGAACGCGATCCAGGTTGCTGATAGATATTGATTTTCTTTGGGCATGAATCCGCTGCAGATGGCGTACTTACAGTCGAGTGCTTGGTAATATTCAACACATTGGTTGATTTCTTGCATTTGGTCCAATGGGGTATGGATCGAGCTGCAGGTGAGGCCGTGGTCTTTGAGAATTTTGACCAGTTCGGAGGTTTCGATTTCGCCGAGGGCTGCAATTTCAATAGACTGATAGCCAATGTCGCTGACTTTTTTGCAGGTGTCTGCAATGTCTGCAGGGGTTTTAATATGATCGCGAAGTGTGTAGATCTGAAGGCCGATTTGAGTTTGTGACATGGTGCGTTCTTTTTGGGTAAGGATAATAAGGTCGCTTGTTAAACTGTTTAATAAGCGGCCTCTATTGTTTCAATTAATTAATTAATGTCAAGTGTAGAAGGCTTGTTTGGTTCGCCGGTTCAGGGGTTGAGAGCGCGTTTGACCATGATCCATAAACTAAAAAAGGGTTCTCAATGGATCAATGAAACAAGCTGCGAGCGTTGAACCCAAGCAGCAGGCCAGCGGTTTTTGGGGCGTGGTTGAAAAATTAGCTTAAACCCATAGCCTGTAAGTTTTTGAGGCTGATTTCTAAGCTGTCAAAGGGGTCTAATTCACCGCTATCACGTTCGACCATGTACCATTGTACGTCTGCGTTTTTGGAGGCAGAGACAATGCGGTCCCATTGCAGATTGCCCTCGCCGACTTCGCACATGAATTGGTTGCGTTCATGGTTGATGCCCATGTCTTTGACATGAATGACCGGGCAACGGCCAGCGACGCGGTCGAGCCAGGCAGAAGGTTCTCCCCCGCCATGGGTGACCCAGTAGGTATCTAGTTCGAACCAGACATTGTCAGAAGTATGTTCGATCAAGGTTTCGTAAGCGGTTTTGCCTGTATCGACACATTTGAGAAATTCATGGCTATGGTTGTGATATCCCGCAGTGATGCCATGGTTCGCTAGTTGGGCTACCACGTCAGAAAATTCCTTGGCAAATGCGATCCAGGTTGCTGATAGATAGTGATTTTCTTGGGGCCAAAATCCGCCGATGGCGGTGTATTGGCATTCAAGCGCTTGGTGATATTCGACACATTGGTTGACATTTTTCATTTGGTCCAAAGACGCATGGGTGGCTCCGCAGGTGAGGCCGTGGTCTTTGAGAATTTTGACCAGTTCGGAAACTTCAATCTCGCCAAAGCCTGAAACCTGAATGCCTCGGTAGCCCATGTCACTGACTTTTTTACAGGTGGCGGCAATGTCTGCTGGGGTTTTGAGATGGTCGCGAAGCGTGTACATCTGAGCGCCAAGTTGAGTTTGTGACATGGTGGATTCTTTCAGGATAGATACAAAAAACGCCATTGAGACGGAGGGCAATCGCGTGTATTATTTCAAGTGTTAAATGCCTGTCAAGTATAGATGGCTTTACCAGACGACGACTTCTCGTTGGAGGGGAACGTCGAGTTGTTCGAGGACCACTTTTTCAACATGCTCAAGGAGATTGAGAATGTCCGTGGCGGTGGCTTGTTTGCCTGCGACGATGAAGTTGGCATGACGGTCGGAGATGATCGCGTCGCCGATTTGGTGGCCTTTGAGGCCGACTTTGTCGATCAATTGGCCCGCGGATTGTCGTAGATAAGGATTGTCATCTTCTTCGGTGGGTTGAGGATTTTTAAACGCACAGCCAGCGGAATCTTCACCCAACGGCTGGGTGTTTTTCTTATAGAGAAAGATTTCCTTGACCTGCTTCATCAGGCTCTCAGGATCATCTTCGACCAATTCAAGCTCGGCTTCGAGAATGATCGGGGCTCTGATATTCGTCTGGCGATAAGAAAAGTAAAGGTCCTCACGGCAACGCTCGTAAGCTTCACCCTTGAGATCCATGACCTTGATACGACTCACCACCGGGCCAATCTCACCAAAACGACCACCCGCATTCATCCGAATCGCACCCCCCACGCTCGCAGGAATCCCGGCAAGAATTTCCAGTCCACCCAGACCCGCCTTGGCAGTCTCCAAAACCAACTTGGCCAAGTCGTACCCCGCGCCCACGGTGACGGTGTGTTCTGCGATGGCCATTTGCTTAAAGCCCGGCCGATCCAGCCGTATCACAATGCCTTTCACGCCTTGATCGCGGACCAATAAATTGGCGCCACTTCCAAACACATGCACCGGGACTTGCTCTGCATGGCAACGCGAGAGCAACGCGCTGAGCTGCTCCGCATCAGCAGGATGAGCCAATGCCTGAGCATTGCCCCCCATGCCATACCACGTTAAAGGCCCCAGCGGGGCATTGAGTTCATGATCAATATTCAGTTGAGATAAAAGGGAGGTAATCACACTATATATCATCGGACAACTCAATAAGAATACTTTCATCCCCCCCGAAATTTTTCTCTTGGTGAGCCCTGCGTTTTGGGAAGCTCTCCGGAAGTTTCCTTTGAGAAGGTTTGATGCTCTTGGCTTTTTTGATTGATTGATGTTTAGGTGTGTTTGGTGCGCGTGTGATTGACCTGCGATGATCACCCCCCCTTTTTCCAGAGCATCTGCTTGGCGATATGATAGAGTCCATCGATCCTTGGGGTCGAACCAATGTCTCCACGAAAGGGTTTGTCTTGACAGATACACAGTCCATATTGAAGGACAATATCAACGCTTTGACCGAAACCATTCAGTCACTAGACGGCTTGAACGACGTTTTGCTTCAAGCAGCGGACATGGTGACGACTGCTCTCAATGCCGGCCATAAGTTATTAACCTGTGGCAACGGCGGCAGCGCAGCAGATGCAGCCCACCTGGCGACCGAATTTGTCGTCCGATTCGATCAGGAAAGACGACCCTATCCAGCCATCTGCCTCAATGCCAGTGGCAGCGACCTGACGGCCGTCGGCAATGATTATGTCTGTGAAAAAGCATTCGAACGCCAAGTCCATGCCTTTGGACAGCAAGGCGACATCCTCATCGTGTTCACCACCAGTGGCAATTCAAAAAATATCTTGCTGGCATTGGAACAAGCCAATCGCATGGGGCTGCAAAGCATTGCGTTTCTCGGTAAAAGTGGCGGTCAAACCAAAGGCTTGGCAACCGTCGAACTCACCGTCCCCGGAACCGTGACCGCTCGGATTCAAGAAGCCCAGCACCTCTTGCTGCACTGTTTGTGTGAAATCGTTGAAACCGGTTTGGCTAAAGCTTAAGGCTTGAATCGTTTTAATTTGATGAATGGTTATAAAGTTAGCCGCAAGCATACTTGCTTGCGCGTCTGGGATCCGGGGGGGCTATAGGCATTCTTTTTCAAAAAGGTCACAAGCTTCTTCAATCCCGTCGTGGGAGCCAAAACGGCCCGCAATTTCTTGGCATCGTTGAGCAACCAGCGGATCATTGAGCAGTCGCCCCAACGTTGCCGTCGCCCGACGCACGGTGTATTGAGACGGCTTAAGTGACGTGCCAAGACCCAGCCGTTCGATGCGTTGGGCGTTGTCGAATTGATCGTGGGCAAGCTTGACGATCAAGTGTGAAACACCTGCTGCGCATGCTTGGCTCAGCGTGCCGATGCCGCCGTGATAGACCAACGCGTCACAGTGGGGAAGCAGTTGACTCAACGGCACAAAATCAAAATGGCGAACATGATCCGGTAGAGAGCAAGGCAGTTGCTGAGGATGCCGGGTCAAGAAAATAGCGCGGCGGCCGAGCTTGCGGCAGACTTCAATCGAAGTTTTGAAAAACACGCGGCCATGAATGTTCGCAGACCCCGGCGTAAAAACCACCGGCCGATGCGAACCCCCTTCACAAAAATCCAGAATCTCCGTATCAAGCGATGACCCATCACTCTCATCAAACAAACCAAAACCCGTCAGACGAACCTGGCTCGGCCAATCCGATGCAGGCAGCCCAAACCACTCCGGAAACATGGCCAAAATCAATTGCGGCGAATTCCACCACCGACCAATAATACGCGACGTTTTCTTCAAACCCAATTCCGCGCGAAACGCATTGAGCTTAGGCAATACCATGTAATCAATGGCACTGTCCGAAGCACGCCAAATCCAAGATTTAATTCCATGCGGGAGCCAAGTCGGCATGATCAAGCCCGGCAAACGTGGTGGTTTCTCACAACTCAAAAATACGCAAGGAGCCAATTGCACAGTGGCCATCGGCAATCCATCCCCCCTTGCTGCTGCGTCTCCGGGAAGTTGCTCTTGGTCTCCTGGTTTCCACGAACTCCGTATTTTTTCTTGGTATCCCCCTAAAAATTCTGGAAGCACTGCTTTGAGTGGGCCTAAAAATGGGAACTTTGTTTTATGGGATTGGTTTGCTGCAAGCTGTTTTTGACTTGCGGTGAGCGAAAGATAATCTTGCGCGATCCGCGCCCCCAATGCCAGTGGTCCTGCGATGACAGCCGTTTTGCCGGGTTCAAATTGATCGACAATAAAATCATGTTGCTGACGCATGACGTTTAGCGATAGATTTAAAATAAGTCTTGTTGCTTTGATACCTGGTTTCCAGAGATCGGAGTTTTCCAAGACTGAACGGAAATGTTCATCGGTACCAATTTCAAAAAAGGGTAGGTCCAAGCGTTCACACAACGATTGAAAGTGGCCGTTGGTCGCCACGGTGACCCGATAGCCACGACGTTGCAACGCCAAAGCCATCGCGACAAAAGGGTGAACATCTCCAGCAGAACCGACGGGCATCAAAATGATGTGTTGCATATGAACCTATGATAAACGATAGCCCCCGGAACCCCCCCCCGGAAGTTTCCCCCGGAAGTTTTTCCTTGGTTATGCCAGCGTTTTTGGAAAGGTTTGATGCTCTTGTTTTTTTTGATTGATGTTGAGGTGTGTGTGGTGCGTTTATGATTTG
The DNA here is from genome assembly GCA_024279865.1 of Planctomycetota bacterium. Lineage (GTDB taxonomy): Bacteria > Planctomycetota > Phycisphaerae > Phycisphaerales > Phycisphaeraceae > JAJRRC01. The sequence goes on from JAJRRC010000052.1 coordinate 124,683, forward strand.
CGTGTGACGATCACAACGCCGAGTCCTGAAGCCTTCTGAGGCTGAAGGGGGATTTTCTTTGCAAACGGTTAAAAAAAAACGTGCCAGTCTGGATAAAGCGTGTTCTAAAATTTATTCCGGGGGGGCTTCCGGGGGGGCTTTTGAGGTATTTGCTTTGCGGTCGGCAAGTTCTTTGCGATTGACTTGCATAGAGCGTGGGAAGTCAAAGGCAAGACAAACTTTGTCGCCTTGAATCTCGACCACACGAATCACACCCAGTGGATTTGCGGGGTCACCAATGACCACTTCTTCGCCAATGCGTCGGGTTAAGGCCAGCATAATACCATTCCCATGAAAAACTCGTGTGTTTTGTTATTCGCGGAGACCCAATGGACCAGACGTTATAAAATGCTCAACGCGCAACAAAAAGACGCAATGCGTATAACATCATGTTCTTTTCTGATCAAATATGCGTATGCGTCAAACATGATTCCACGCCCCAGGTGTTTCTCGGCAGATTTTAGAGGTTGGCAAGGAGGTTTTTCCTTTCCCTTCCCCTCGTTTTGTTGCAGCCATGTCGTTTTAGTGAACCTGTTCAACAGCCACCACTTCGGGCACTTTTTCTTTTAAGTTGCGTTCGATTCCCATTTGCAACGTGATGGTGCTTGAAGGACATCCCACGCACGCACCGAGCAAGCGGATTTTCACAATCCCTTCATCGGTCACATCGACGAGTTCAAGGTCGCCGCCGTCGGACTGAATGGCCGGCCGAATGCGTTCCAAAACCGTGGCAACACGTTGGCGAACGCTGGGTACTTCTTCAGAAATCGGGGCGGATTGGTTCATGGCCAGTAACTCTTCTTTGTTTCAAGGGGTTATAAAATCACTATTATCATAACCAACGATACGCCCTTGCCAACTGAATCGGACCAAAAGAACCGCCACGAAAAGGCCCAAAAGACTACAAGTCATGATTCTTGCTTGGCTTATCTATGAATAAAGGCAAAAAAATCTTTTGCCCATTTGAATTTGACGGACATGCACTGGCCTGATAGATTAGCCAAATTACGGCAGATTCGATCTTGATCGTTGACGCTGCATTGCCATCCTAGCTCAGTTGGTAGAGCACACCCTTGGTAAGGGTGAGGTCGTGGGTTCAAGTCCCATGGATGGCTTTTAAGCAGACCCACAAGTACCAAAGCTTGTGGGTCTTTTTTTGACCCTTTCTTGCGCTCGCGGATTTTTAACCACCCTCGCCTGACAGAAAAGATTTGTGTTTTGATAGGCGAAGTGAGGTTGTGGCATGGTAAAATCTGCCATGGTGCTGATGTTATGGCCCACATCAGGGTCTAAATATGGATTATTTTCTGAAAAAAAGAGAATGGTCCGAGTGATTTCCTCTCTTTGAATCGAATCACAGGGTGACACCGACGATTGATCGGAAGGCGATTGGGGAAGTATGACCGAGGACGCGACGCTGATTCATACGCTCAAGGCTCATGGCCCGGAGGGCTGGGCTGAATTTTACAGATTACATCATCTGTCTGTCTGGCGGTTCGTCCATCGACGGGTGCGTTGTAGGCCAAGTGCTGATGACATCGTGGCAGAATCGTTTTTGGCTGCGCTGAAGGCCATCAGTCAATACCAAGCGAAACAGGGATCACTGGAAGGTTGGTTTTATGGCATTGTGCGTCGCAAGCTCGCGGATCACTTGCGACGATATTACCGCGATCAGAAACACCTTGTCTTCACGGCTGACCCGATGGATCATGACGCGGCAACTGAAAATGGACCGCCAATAGATCACCGCGTGACCGAGGCGCTGCAATGTTTACCCCCCGTTGAACGCGATGTGCTGGTTTGGATGTATCAGGATCAAATCAGTGTCCGAGAAATGGCGGCTCGGCTGAATCGTTCAGAAAAAGCAATCGCCAATTTGCTCTACCGAGCCAGACAACACTTTCGAGAAAACTATCCAGCTTATGCCATAGAAAGTCAGAACGCCCATGCAATTGAACCTGCACAAAATTCTAAAAAATAATCCGCAAGCTGACCCAGACGCACGCGTGGTGAATCAGTTTGAGCAACGTCTACTCGCAGAGGCTGTCAAACAGCAACAGGCTCATCGTAGCAAGCTCTATCGCTGGATCACCCGTGGCTCTTCACTGGCTGCTTGTGTGGCTGTGTTGCTGTTTGTTTTTATTCCGCACAACTCCGATAGCTTTGCTGCCATGCAAGAGACCATTCGGCAATCTGATTACCTCGCAGTGCAAATACGTATCGAACTTTCCGTGCCGATGACGAACAAAACCATTCCACTGAGCCAGACACAATCTTGGATTAGCCGTACCCAGGGCATTCGTTCGGACATCAGTATTTTCGGCAGACCCGCCCTTCAGCTTTGGCATCCTTGGGTTGGCGATACGTTATTGATTAACCATATTCATCAGGTGACTTTGCCGATCCGTTTGCCTGTCACGATTGATCCACGCCAATTACGACGATTCAATCCTGCGAATCTCATTGAACAAATCAGTCGCCTCTCAGGCAAGCCTCAACGTATCGAATCTGAAAACCTGGACATGGTCGGCTACCAAATCAATAGCCAAGCACTACAGCTTCCCGCCAACGCGCGTGTGGAAGTGTGGGCTGATCGAGGTAGCAATCGCCCCAGACGAATTCACTGTGAAATCCCCTTGCCCAATGGAAGTCGCATGCTTTGGGTGGTCGATCATTTTGCATGGGGACATGATGACGTGCCCGCGCAGTTCAAACCCACCAATCCGAAGTCTTATAAACAGGCCCAGCCGCTGCAAATTCCCGACCCCAGCCTCAGAGCTGTGGCGAAAAGTTTTCGGAACTTTGCCAAACAAACCGGCGGCACTTTTCCCAGTAGCCAAACACTCCCTTGGCAAGGAGCCACTGCAGTGATCGTGCAAGCGATGAGACAGAGCGATCTCAAAGATACTCAGATCAATAAAAAAAGTGTCGCAGGATTGGCTCAAGCATTGGCGGGCGGGATTTATCTCTTACAAGCCTATGAGCAGGGCAAACAAATTACCTATCACGGGGATGTCGTGCGACTGGGTGATAGCCAAGAACTTTTACGCATTACCTCTTCTGACGGAAGCATGAAAACCATTGACGGAAAACTCAATATCAAGGCCATTGAACCATGAAAAAACAAAGAAAAACCTTCGGATTTTCGCTCATCGAATTATTGGTGTCCATCAGTATCATTACCTTGCTAATTGGAATTAGCCTGCCCTCTTTGCAAATGGCTCGCAAGGCTGCCAATAAAACCAAGTGTGCCTCGGGCCTTAAAAACATCGGCACCATCTGGGCGATCTACAGTGATCAAAACCCCAATATCATGGCTGAAGCAGTCAGCTTGCCGAGCTTCCCTTTGGTTCCAAGTGAAATAACGTTCATGGAAGTTTTAGCACCATATATGAACACGCAATCGGTGGCGATTTATGAATGTCCGCAAGATGACTTGGGCTATTTTGATCAACGAAATATCAGCTATGAATACTTGCCGGGGTTGGCGATTGCTTTTGATGTCGACAATATTCCCAAGCTCGTTGATTTGGCTAGGCAAAGTCCGTGGATGTTGCCGATCCTTGCAGATGCCGCAGAGTTTCACCCGGCCCCGTCTAGTGTTGATGCGAGGCAAACGGTTTATCACGATACGCATGTTGATTGGCTTTTGAGTTCGCCAACACCATAAATTTTTTTGGAGAAGTTTGATGTCTGAATCTTTACGCGAAAAAATATTGGCAACACCAGCTCGAAAGATCACGGTGAGTGTGATTGCTTTGGCGGTGTTCTTTGTCGGAGCCTCTTTGCTTTATGACAACCTGCGTCCAATCAATCCACCGAAGATGCAGGAAGCTTCCACCGAAGATGCGGTGGATTTTCTCTGTGGCGACTATCGCCGTTTGTCTAAAACACATCAACGCCGATTCATGCGCGATCTTGCTGCGTGGTATTTGAGAGAAGACAGTCAAACCCGTTTGGAATTTGAGCAAAGTTGGAAGAAGGCCGACATGCCTAAAAATATTAAGTCTCGAATCAACCTTCAGGTTCGCATTGCTTCGGTTCATCAATTCGCATCACAGTATGCCACACTCAAGCCTCAAGACAAAAAACAGTACTTGGCTCAAGCGACTTTTTTAATCAAAACGATACCGAGCAACACCTCGTTGGAAAAGCTTCTTTCAGCAGACCGTTGGGATCGTATTATTAAAAATCCCCTCAAATATGGCCAAAAAATGGACCGTGTCGGCCAAGAGGTCGGCCGCAACAGCACCGCTGAACAACGAGCCCAGTTTATGAAATTCTGTAACGACCTCGCTGCCTACAACGGCCTGCGGTAAACATGGCCAGCGTCACCCGAAAAGCATGATGGACGAAATGAAAAAGAGTTCATCTTTATGATTCGTCACAGAATCAGGCCAAGACCTGTTCAATAAAAGACAAGACCTTATTTCAAAAACAGTTCAATCACCGGCACCGTTACGTCGGGCTTAATCACAGGCAATTCCAGAACCAGGGGTTCTTCTTTGGCATTGCCGATGCGAGTGCCTTGGGTTTGACCAGAGACCCATGCGTCAAGACCGATTTTGATTTCAGAAGCATCATTCAGCAATTGTGCATAATTGACGCGACCAGCGAGGCCGTCGAGGTACAGTTGTTTGAAAGGCCATGCAAACAAATGGACGTAGAGTCGATTGGTTTGGGGGTTGTAGGTGTATCGACAATCTTCGGGCGCATGCAAACCTTCGGGTGGGCCATCGCATTCGTAAATAGATCGGCTATGCAGCCTCATCCACTCCCCCATCCCGTTGAGTCGGTCAATGGCGCGACGGTCAAATTCGCCACGGCCAGTCGGCCCGACGTTGAGCAAAAGATTGCCGTTTTTACTGACTGTGTCGATGAGCATGCGTACGAGTTGGTCTAAACTTTTCCAAGTGGTTTGATCGCGGTCATAACCCCATGAGCCGGAAAATGTTTGGCAGGCTTCCCACACAACCCGCTGGCCATCGATGGTGATATCGGCCCGTGGTTGGAACTGTTCGGGGGTTTTGATATCCCAGCCTTCTTTGAGGTCCAGTCGGTCATTGAGGACGATGTTGGGCTGAAGTTCGCGCACGATTTTGTAGAGCTTTTCACTTTGCCAATCTTTGTGGCCTTTGCCTTGCTCACCAAATTGGGGATAGGAAAAATCGAGCCAAAGCACATCAATATCATCAAAGTCCGTTAGCAGTTCGCGTACTTGGCTGTGCAGGTATTGCGCATATTTATTTTGATCGCGTGGAGCGTTAAGCTCCGCGACGTTTGGTTCATCGCGTAAGGGATGATGCGCATCGATGGTGAAATCTTTGTGATGCCAATCGATCAGTGAATGGTAGAATCCTGCGCGCATGTTTTGTTTGCGAAAGGCTGAGACCATGGGGTTGAGCAGGTCTTTGCCATAGGGGGTGTTGGTGACTTTGTAGTCGGTGAGTTTGGTATCCCACAGGCAAAAGCCGTCATGGTGTTTGGTGGTGATAACGAAATATTTCATGCCGGCGTTTGCCGCGGTTTGAGCCCAGAGGTCTGGGTTGTAGAGGTCTGGGTCAAAATGGTCGAAGTAGAGTTGGTACTGTTCTTCGGGGATGAATCTTTTGGATTTGCCCCACTCATGTTGCGCAGTTAGTGAGTAGATTCCCCAATGGATAAATAAGCCAAAACGTGCGTTGGTAAACCAAGAGGTGTCGCCTGGCGTGGAGAGAAGGTCCGTTGTCATTTTTTCGATTCTTTCGTTTCGGTTTGTTTTTTGAGAGCGATTGGTTCAAGTGTTGTACGCGGTAATTTGATAGTTATTCCCACTGATCCGTACGGAATGGGCGGGCGGGTAATTTTTCTTTGTTGATGAAGTTTGGGTTTGCTAATTTGTCCCATGCGAACCGCACCGCCACGGGCGTGGGGACTTTGTCGGAACTGACGACGATTTGATTGCCTTGGCGCGTTGCGGTGGCTGGGACAAATTTTTGATTCGCTCCAGCAATAAGCCAGTGGGTTAATGGCTTGCCATCGCGGGACGCCAGGCCAGTTCCGACATGGTCAAAGCTTAGCGTTATTTTGCTTCCCTGAATTTTCATGGCCTTGTAGGTGGGTCCACTGTAGACCAGATTTTTTTCGCCATAGACGGTTGCCCTAGCCCACAATGCAAGACGTTGGGCGACGGGGAACTTGCGTTTGGGATGGATGTTTTTGGGGTTTCCCAGATCAGTTGTCACAGCCAAGCCGGTGTGGGGTGTCTCATTCACGATTTTGATTTGTGCTTCCCAGAGCAGCGGTAGTTTGTTATTTCGGTAACCACCAAAGGGCGCGATTTGCACCACGCCAAAAGGCATTTTCGGTTGGTTCCATGCCTGACGCCAACTGTGGATCATGGCTTTGAGGCGTGTGGCATAAAACAAGCCTTCGGGTTCATTGGCTTCACCTTGATACCAGATCGTGCCACGGATTGCATAGGGAATCAGCGGGGCGATCATCGCGTTGTAGAGCACGGTGGGGTTGCCATGCGATTTTGCAATTGGATGCTCAGGCCAGTTGGGTGGTTCTGGAACGGATTGGTTTTTGGCGAGAGCTGCTTGGGCTTTGGGAAGCCATTGGGCGATTAAGGGGATGGCCTGGTTTTTAAGGGCATTGTATGTGGCCTGATGATTATTGATCTTTTTCATTTCTTTTTGGAATGCAGGGTTGGATTCAAAACCAGCCTTGGGAGTCCAGGGCTGAATCGGCGTGCCTCCCCAAGCACTTTGAAGAAGGCCCACCGGTACATCGAGTGCATCGACGAGCTCTCTGCCAAAAAAATAAGCTACAGCAGAGACCCATCGTGTTCTTCCCGGATTGCTTAGATGCCAAGCACCATTGACATGGGTCTGAGGCAATCCCGCTGTTTTTTTAGAAACAATAAAAACGCGCAAGGTTTTTCGCTTGGCTGCATCCGCGAGAGCTCCTTTGACAGAGGCAGTCCCTTTGACCGTAAATTCCATGTTCGATTGGCCAGAACAGAGCCACACTTCACCGACCAGTACATCTTTGATCTCGATGGTGTTTTTAGGCCCCACAATGACCATCGATTGAGGCTTGGCATTGGCTTGCATGGCGGACAAATTCACACGCCAGTACCCATTTTCATCTGCGCGGGTCGTTTGTTTCTGGTCGGCAAATTGTACTTCGATTGTGGCGTTGGCTTGGGATCAGCCCCAAACGGGAACGGACATCTGACGTTGCAACACCATGTGGTCGGCAAACATCGAGACCACCGAAACTTTTGCTTGAGCGTGATACGAAAATGAGAGTATCAATAAGCAAACAAAACCCATTGCGAAAATTTGTTGACGATTAAAAAAAGTGCGATTCATGAATCAACATTCCCGTTTTAAGTTTAAAAGGCTTCAACAGAACAGAACGAAGGGATACAGACCGAGATCAATCCTCTTTTTTATCCGCCCAGTAAGGCGGCATATAATTTCGCAACAAAGGCTTGTCTTTGCAGAATTCATTGTAATCTGCCGGAAAACCAGACTTTTTCAATGCTTGTACATTGGGGGCAGACAACGGAAACGCCACGGGGAAATCACGTTGGTAGTCAGGATCTTTTTGAGCCAATCCTTTTTGCTGATTGGGTACAAAGTCTGATGCTTTGCGGTAGCCCACGAATAGTGGATTCCAAACCGGGTTGATTTTACGCCACTTGTTTTTCTTTGCAAGCCTGGGCGTGGTCGGCTGCATAATACGCTGCTTCATACTGATCTGGCGTCTTGTAACCCAATGTCTGATGA
>JAJRRC010000053.1 GCA_024279865.1 Planctomycetota bacterium
ATGCGACGATTCAGTCAGAATTTATTGAAAAACGAGAAGACGTTGAAGGTGGGCATTCAATCAAAACGCCTCCAATGTGGATGGAATCACGATTACCTGCTCAAAATTGTGAAAGGCATGATTTAGATGCGATGGCCCTGAGATTTGACGTAAGTCATGGTATTTGCGAGAATGCAAGCTCACTTGGAGAGGTGGCCGAGCGGCTGAAGGCACCGGTTTGCTAAACCGGCGTAGTGGTTATTTCCGCTACCGCGGGTTCGAATCCCGCCCTCTCCGCTTTATTTTGCTTGGCACAATTCTCATTGATGCTGATGTTCCAGCGTATGGTGAACCGATCGACTACAACCCTTGTTTAGAATGCCAACTTTGCGTGGCAGCTTGCCCGGTTGGTGCGATTTCATCGGAAGGTGATTTGGATTTTTCCGCTTGCTACACGCACAACTACCGGGAATTTATGGGTGGGTTTACCGATTGGGTTGAGAAGGTCGCTGATAGCAAAAGTGATTTGGACTATCGCAAAAAAGTCAGTGATTCAGCGTCGACATCTATGTGGCAGAGCCTTTGGTTTGGAGCCAATTACAAAGCTGCCTATTGTTTGTCGGTTTGTCTTGCGGGTGAAGATGTGATTGGTCCTTATTTGGCAGATAAAAAAGCACATCTCGATTGCTCCGAGGGATACCTTTGGTCTTTCAACGTCAGAAATCCGAAGGGCTTGATGCCACTTATCATTTTACTTTCACAGGCGATGAACAACGCAAAGCCACGATTGTCATTGGCAACAAAACGATTGATATTCAAGAGGGGCACGTTAGCCAAGCCGATTTAACGGTGACTGCGGATACTCAGACGTGGCTTGGGTTTCTTGCTCAAGAAAAGAATCTGGTCTGGGCTTTGGTGAGGCGAAAAATTCGTCTTAAAGGCTCTCCCAAATTGCTTGTAGCCTTTGGCAAATGTTTTCCGTCGTAAACTTGAATGGCGTAAAGGGGATACGCGGGAGGGGGACCATAGCATCAAATAGGGTACGCGTTGTTGGATGTTGGAGTATTTAAACTCCAGGAGGCGATAGGGAAGTCTGGTATGCAGGTGCGTGCAAGTTAAGAGGGGTTTTCGGAGGATGGCGGGTTGTGCGAGGGGTGTGGGTCGCGGGGGATGCGGATGGTAAATTCTGTTCCTCGTCCGAGGTCCGAGTGGCAGGTGATGGACCCGCTGTGCTCTTCGACCATGCGTCGGGTGGTGGGCAAGCCAAGCCCTGTGCCGCCTCGGGTGGTGGAGAAGTAGGGCGTAAAGATATTTTTGAGCGTGTCTGGTGAAATGCCTGGTCCGGTATCAATGATATGGATGACCAAGTCATTGCCATCGTTCTCTGTTCTTAAAAGCAATTCATCAGCGCCGCCATGGGGGATGTTTTGGCGTTTGGCTTGAGCCATGGCTGCATTGGCGTTGATCAGCAGATTGAGGATGGCTTGTTTGAACAATCCTTGATCAACGTAGGCCAGGGCGGGAGAAGCTGCCAGTTGTGATCGTAGCTGGATGTCTGCGATTTGGGCTTGGGGTCGAAAAAAGTCGATAAGTTCGGAGATCAGGTCATTGAGGTCGTAGGGTTCTCGGTGGAGTTTTATGCGGCCGGCAAATTGGAGGAAGTCTTCTAAGATTTCTTTTAGACGGTGGGTTTGTGTTCCCAAGGAAGAAAGTCGTCGTCGCAGTCGTCCTGCAATATCTATGAGGACATGATCATTTTCAACAGCTTTTTCGAGCTGCTCGACATCTTCTTGTAACAGTTGAATGTTCAGGCCGACGGTCGAGAGCGGGTTTTTGATTTCATGAGCCAAGCCGCCTGTCATGGTTCCTAATTCTGCTAGCCGTTCTGCTGCGCGGGCGCGGTATTCGAGTTGGCGCACCCGTCGCTCGGTCCGCTTGGCGGTGAGATAGACCAAGGGGATCGTAAGACAGACCCCAATTGCAATTCCAATAGGAAGCCAAATCATGATTTTACATTATATAGAAGATGCCCAGAAGCATGTTTAGAATACCAGAAGTCATGTGGATTTGTGTGCAAAACGATACTTCATCACCGCACCTCAAAGAGGAGGCTGATTTGGGCAAACACTTAGCAGTCCAAGTCCATTGCTTCTGGTGTTATTCAGCTTCTTGTGGCGATTCACTGTCGGCTTCTTGAGATACGCTTTCTTCTTGATCGTCGTTCAGGCGGGTGACACTTCGTGCTTGCCAGCCCTTATCTCCTTCGATCAATTCATATTCAACGTCTTCACCATCTTTGAGTGAGCGGAAGCCTCCGCCGTCGATATGACTGTAATGAACAAAAACATCCTGATCTTCAGGTCCGACAATAAAGCCAAACCCTTTTTTAGGATCGAACCACTTAACCTTGCCTTGCGTCATAGGCATAGGCACCTCCCTATTCACCGGTGCATGCCCATTAAGCATCCCACAATCTACATCCGTCCAGAATGAGTTTGCGAGAACTCTGTTGCATGCAAATCCTCAGAACATATATCCAAATCAAATTCAAACTTACTATTTGGTGCTGTCCCAACCGGTTCATGTGGCTGTTTTTAGCAATCACACGAGAACGGATGCCGAAGCAATGCTGTGATAAACATAGCATGCCTCGGCATCCGTCGCATCAAGTTTCCTTGATGAACCGTGATCATTGTACCCTGAAACCTTAGGAAACGGAAGCTTCTTCGGTTTCTTGGTTTGAATTTTCTTCAGCAGCCGCTCGGATGGAGAGCTTGACGCGGCCTTGGTCATCGACGGCGATGACCTTGACTTGGACAATTTCGGACATCTTGACGATGTCCGAAACCTGCTTGACGAAGCCGTTGGATAGTTCTGAGATGTGGCAGAGGCCTTCGGTCCCAGGAGCCAGTTCGATGAATGCCCCGAAGTCTTTAATGGAAACGATCTTGCCGGTGTAGATAGCCCCGACTTTGAGTTCGGAACAGAGTTTTTCGACTTCTTCGAGGCCAGCTTTGGCTTTTTCGTGGCCGATGGCGGAGACAAAGACGGTGCCGTCTTCTTCGATTTCGAGCTTGGCACCGGTAAGGGCTTCGATCATTCGGATGGTTTTGCCACCAGGTCCGATGAGTTTGCCGATCTTGTCGGGGTGGATATGGGTCTTGAGCATCGCTGGAGCGTTGGGGCTCATTTTGGCAGGCTCGGAGATTTGTGCTTCGATCATTTCGATGATTTCGACGCGGTTTTTGCGAGCGAGCACAAAGGTTTGCTTGATCTGTTCGATGGAAAGGCCACGGATTTTAAGGTCCAACTGGATGGCGGTGATGCCTTCACGGGAGCCGGTGACTTTGAAGTCCATGTCGCCGAAGTGATCTTCTTCACCCTGAATGTCGGTGAGGTAGATGTCCTGTTGGCCATCCTCGTCTGCTTGGATCATGCCGATGCTGATTCCTGCGACAGGGGCTGTGATTGGAACACCCGCGTCGAGCAAAGCAAGGGTTCCGCCGCAAGTGCTGGCCATGCTGGAAGAACCGTTGGATTCGAGGGTATCGCTGACGAGGCGAATGGTGTAAGGGAAGTCATCGGGGTTTGGCAGGATTGGCACGAGTGCTTTTTCAGCCAGTTTGCCGTGACCGATTTCACGCCGACCTGGGCCGGTGATGCGTTTGGCTTCGCCCACACTAAAGGGAGGGAAGTTGTAATGCAGGTAGAATTTTTCGTGATATTCTTCGCCCAGTCCGTCGACGATTTGTTCGTCACGGCCGGTGCCGAGCGTTGCGGTGACCAAGGCCTGTGTTTCACCACGTTGGAACAATGCACTGCCATGCACACAAGGCAGGACGGAAGTGTCACATTCGATGGCACGCAACTGGTCAAAGGTGCGGCCGTCGGTTCGCTTGCCGTCACGAATGATCTGGCGAGTGATTTCTTCTTCGAGATCGTGGATGGCGACTTTGGCTTCCTTGACGCTGTTTTGCCAGTTGCGGTAGGCAATGTAGCTGGCGGATTCATCAGGCTCTGCAAATTCAGTGGCGATGAAGTCTTTAATCGTTTTCTTGACTGCATCGGAGCGATCTTTTTTATCGCCTTCGACAGTTTTGGCAGCACGCAGTGGGCCGGCCAGTTTACTGTTGACGGTTTGGGCGACGGCTTCGCTAGGTCCTGCTGGGTTGAGAACTTTTTCCTTGCCGACTTTTTCGACGAGTTCGTCGATCATGGCAACAATTTTCTTGGCGGCTTCGTCACCGAATTCGATGGCTGCAACCATTTCGTCTTCGGGGATTTCATGCGCACCAACTTCGATCATGTTGATGCCGTCTTTATGACAAGACAGGACCATGTCCAGATCGGAGTATTCCATCTGGGCCAGGGTAGGCATTAAGGTCAGATCGCCATCAACGCGTGCGACGCGAACGTTGGCGATGGGTCCTTGGAAGGGAATGGGGCTGATGGATAGGGCTGCTGAAGCAGCGATACCTGCAAGAACGTCTGGTTCGTTTTGGCCGTCGAAAGCCAAGACCCAGCACTGGATTTGCACTTCGTCAAAGTAGTGCTTGGGGAACAACGGCCGAATAGGTCGGTCGATGTTTCGCATGGTGAGGATTTCTTTTTGATTGGGAGCACCTTCACGCTTGCGGAAACCGCCTGGGAATTTACCCGCAGCGGAAAGTTTTTCGCGGTAATCGACGGTGAGTGGGAAGAAGTCAATTCCTTCGCGTGGGCTTGCGTGGACGGCTGTGCCGATCACCACGGTGTCGCCGTGCTGAACGAGAACCGCACCGCCAGCTTGTTTGGCCAAACGTCCGGTTTCAATGCTTAGGGTACGACCCGCCAGTTCGATTTCTACTCTGGTTATTGCCATGATATGACAGTCCTTTTTTTAAATAGGCCTGTTCACGGACAGGCCGTTCCAACAAAGACGATGGTTTGACGCGGTCTTGCACCTTGCAAGGCAGCCCATCGTTTTGCCGAGGCTAAGCCATCTTTTTTGGAAAAGGAGCCCAAAGCTGAATGCTTTGGCGATACAGAGGACAGAAGGTTCAAAACGATGAAGCCGAAAAGGCCAGGCGGGCGGGTATTCGGAGGCTTCTAGAGTTCAATCCAGAGGAACTTCCGAGGGGATTTCAGCGTCGCGAACCCACTGCCGTCTGCTTCCAGATGGAAGGCTTTGATCTTTTAAGCCACGGCAGATAAAATTCGCACAGCCGCTAAGCTCTGCGAATTGATAAATTAAGACAGACTCAAATTACCGACGCAAGCCAAGGCGGCCGATCAGTGCTTTGTAGTCGTCGTGCTTTTCACTAGAAAGATACTTCAGCAAGCGGGTACGTTTGCTCACGAGTTGCAAAAGACCACGGCGTGAAGAAAAATCATGCTTGTGTGTTTTGAGGTGTGCAGTCAATCCAATGATGCGTTCGGTCAGGATAGCAACCTGGACTTCAGGGGAGCCCGTGTCTGCTTCTTCTCGACGGAAGTCTTCAATGACTGCGTGTTTACGTTCTGCGGTAATGGTCATAAGTTGTTGCCTCGCTGGCGGTTTTTTTTTATCTAAACGGTACGAAGCAACGTAATTTAGCAGAAAGAATCACACAAGGCAAGTCTTAAAATGGACCTGTGAACGCTCAATAGAAGTGTCACGGTTATTATGACAATAGAAATGTCATGTGTCACGCTGCGGGTTGGGGCGGGGTTCGAACATCGGGCTGTTTCCTGTTACGATGCTAGGTCTATTTGGATTTTGCTGTTTAAACACAACAAGGAAATTTTCACGATGTCCAATCCCCGAGAAGCTGCACGTCAAACACTGTCAACCCCGTTGGGTGAAAAAACGATTTACAAAATCGATACGCTTGGCTCACAAGTCGCCAAGTTGCCCTATGCAATCAAAGTGCTTCTTGAAGCATGTTTACGCAATTGTGATGGTTACGTGGTGACCGAAGACGCAGTTAACGCGTTGGCTCACTACGATGCGACCAATGTGGGTCAAACGGAAATCCCTTTCAATCCCGGCCGCGTGGTGCTTCAGGACTTTACAGGGGTTCCTGCGGTGGTGGACCTCGCTGCGATGCGGTCTGCCATGCAACGCATGACAGGCGATGCTGCCAAGGTACAAAAAGTGAATCCACTCGTTCAGTGTGACCTCGTGGTGGACCACTCAATTCAGGTCGATGCCTATGGCTCAGCCACTGCGTTGACCATCAACAGCGAAAAAGAATTTGAACGCAACAACGAACGTTACGAATTTCTGAAATGGGGACAGCAGGCCTTTGATAACTTCCGAGTGGTCCCGCCCGCGACAGGTATTATCCATCAGGTGAACCTCGAATATCTTGCCAAAGTTGTTTGGGATACCAACGATACCCTCTATCCTGACACACTCGTCGGAACCGATAGCCACACCACCATGATCAACGGCCTGGGCGTTTTGGGCTGGGGTGTCGGCGGCATCGAAGCTGAAGCAGTCATGCTCGGCCAACCCATCTACATGCTCATCCCCGAAGTCGTCGGTATGAAACTTACCGGCGAACTGCCCCAAGGTATCACCGCCACCGACTTGGTCCTGACCGTGACCCAAATGCTCCGTGAGCATGGCGTGGTCGGTAAATTCGTCGAGTTCTACGGCCCCGGTATGACCAGCATGTCCCTTGCCGACCGAGCCACCCTCGCCAACATGGCCCCTGAATATGGTGCGACCATGGGCTTCTTCCCTGTCGATGAAAAAACCCTTGAATACATGGAACTCACCGGCCGCGATGAAAAACTTATCGAAACCGTCGAGCAATATTGCAAACTTCAAGGCCTGTGGCGAGATGATAGCCACGAAATTACCTACTCCTCCACGTTAGAACTAGACATGTCCACCGTCGAGATGTCTTTGTCTGGTCCCAAGCGTCCGCAAGATCGCATTGCATTGACTGCCATGCAGACCCAGTGGAACAGTGACCTGGATCAAACCTTTGGCAAAAACAATGGGACTGCTGGCGACAGTGCAGAGGTAACCTATGCAGATCAAACCTTTGATCTTAAGCACGGAGCAGTCTGCATCGCAGCGATTACCAGTTGCACCAATACGTCCAACCCACAGGTCATGCTCGCTGCGGGCTTGGTTGCTCGCAAAGCTCATGCACTTGGATTGACCGCCAAGCCTTGGGTTAAAACTTCTTTGGCTCCGGGTTCCAAAGTGGTCACCGACTACTACGCCAAAGCAGGCTTGACTGAAGACCTTGAAGCCCTGGGCTTTTTCAACGTCGGCTACGGCTGCACCACTTGCATTGGTAACTCAGGCCCATTGCCGACCCCGATTGCAGATGCGATTACCGAGAAAGACTTGGTCGCTTGTTCGGTGTTGTCGGGCAACCGCAACTTTGAGGGCCGCATCAGTCCCCATATCAAAGCCAACTATCTCGCATCTCCGCCGCTGGTCGTGGCATATGCCATTGCAGGCACGGTGAACATTGATTTGCAAAATGATGCCTTGGGTCAAGATGCCAATGGCAATGATGTGTATCTTAAAGATATTTGGCCAACGAGCCAGGAAGTTTCCGACTGCGTAGCCTCGTCCCTAAGTCGTGAACAGTTCCAACAGCAATACGCTGATGCGGCTGCGGGCTCTGAAGCTTGGCAGGCAGTGAAATCCAAAACCGGTAAAATTTACGAATGGGACGCAGCGAGCACCTATGTGCAAGAACCACCATTCTTTGAAAACCTCACTGCCGAAGTGAAACCCATCGAGCCGATTCGCGGCGCACGGGTTTTATGCAAGCTCGCTGATAGTGTGACCACCGATCACATCAGCCCCGCAGGCATTATCAAAACCCATACACCTGCTGCGAAGTATCTTGATGACAACAACGTTCCCATTTCGATGTACAACAGCTTCGGCTCACGACGTGGTAATGACCGCGTAATGGTGCGAGGTACCTTTGCCAACATCCGCGTGAAAAATGATCTTGCCCCCGGAACCGAAGGTGGCTACACCACCGACTTTACCGGTGCTGAACCCGACAATGCCTGTAATGATGCCCACGTCGGGAAGCCTGGCCTTGGCGGCGGGAAGATTAGCTTTATCTATGACGCTGCTCAGAACTACAAAGCTGCCAACACGCCTTTGGTCGTCCTCGCGGGTGTCGACTATGGCATGGGTAGTTCCCGTGACTGGGCTGCCAAGGGAACCTTCCTCTTGGGTGTGCGAGTCGTGATCGCCAAGAGCTACGAACGCATCCATCGCTCCAACCTCGTGGGCATGGGCGTGTTGCCTTTGGAATTCAAAGATGGACAAGATGCCAATAGCCTTGGCCTTGATGGAACAGAAACCTTTGAAGTTCAAGTGGACGACAACGTCAAGCCACGTCAGGACATCCAAGTCGCCGCCACCAAAGCCGACGGCACAGTCGTGAAAATTGCCACCACTTGCCGCATCGATACCCCCGTGGAAGTGGACTACTACCGCAACGGCGGCATCCTGCACACCGTGCTTCGCAACATGGCAAGCAGCTAATGAGCAATCCACGTTTCGATTCATCGAAACAATTGAATCATAAAAAAAGGCCAGCCCAATGACAGGCTGGCCTTTTTTCTTTGGTTTGTGGTGTTCGTGCTTATTACGGCGTGATCAGTTTGCAAGTGGTGCTGGTGTGCGGCTTCCAGATGCCCAACTGTTTGAAAATATATTTTGCAAACGCACGATGTCCAAAATTGTTGGGATGAAATTCATTGCTCATCCAATAATAGTGACTCTTTTTGTTCTTCTGCCAAAAAGCAGTGTGGTCAAACAGGGGAAGTTCACGCTCAGCAGCAATCTCGCGAATGATATCCATGTAAGCATCAAAGTGTGGCTCACGGTCAGGCGAGGTACCAGGCAAAATAGGGCAAGTTGTCTGAAGTGCCATCAATGTTCCGATGGCTTTGAACCGGTCGCAAAGTTCTCGCAAATTCGAGCCAAACGATTCCTGTGAAACGGCCGTACAGTTGGCCGAGCAGTCATTCATTCCGATCATTAAAAAAACCACATCAGGCTTGAACCGTCCTGCCCGCCAATCAAATTCCTCCAACAAGTTGTTGGTGTTATTTCCGCTGATGGCGGTATTGACAATGATGTCGGTGGGACGGCCCAGTTCATTGCGAATCCGTTCAGAGAACAGTTCGGTGTAGTCCCGTTCGCCGAAGGTATGGGTGGTGCCTTGGGTAATACTGGCACCGTAAAAAAGCCAAGTGCGTGGCGTGGGGGCCGCGAGAAGATCTTTGATGCGTTGCATGGGATCAATCCTGCTTAAAAAAAGTTGTCAGGTAAGAAGGGAAAACGGATACGGTTTCTTCGCGTTGTTCAGATTCACCCTTTCTGTTTCTGTTCTTACTGATAGCTGATCAGTACTGTCCCGTTAACTATTCAAAAAAATACACAGCCATCCCATAACGAATTAAGGATTTGTTGATCTATTATCTAAAACAGCGGGCCATCGGGTTATCCTGTGTGCGTCTAAAAACCCATAGGAGGCACCAATGAAACCCACTAAAGCCAAGTATACGACCCTGCACCAA
>JAJRRC010000054.1 GCA_024279865.1 Planctomycetota bacterium
AATGCTGGCGTGGCAGAGAGGGGAGACAATCGCAAAAGGAAAGTGCGAACTGCCTTTTTCGCAAGAGAGTGTCAGAGCCTATGTTTGACGGGTAAAAAAGGACCGTCAATCAAGTATTGACGACTTATGGGATGGCTGTGATTAATATAGGTAGAGGTTGCCTGAGATTAATCAGGCTTGGTCTTGCGACTTTGCATGTCGAACCAGCCTTGGGTTGGATCGTAGACGAATTTGAGCTTGCGCTTTTCAAATCCGATGAACCAGTCATCCCAGTCTAAAAGGTCCAAGGCTTCAGGGTCGGCAAAGGTCGCGCCACCGATGCGAACGCGGTCTGGACTACCCGGCTGACAGGCAGGCCAGTAGCCGCAAGCTTCACACCATTGGCGAATTTGTGCATGATTGATGGTTTCGTAGACGGTCATAAGCGTATTGTGTCGTAGGGTTTGAATTTTGGCAAACGAAAACCCTTGCATTGGTTTTTTTTCTCGGTACACTGACGCCAATCTAGGAGATATTTTCATCATGATAAAAACAATCAACACTTGGGCCATGAAAGATGGATTGGCCGGCACACACCGTATCGAAGACTCATTGGCTGATGCAAAAAAGGCTGGTTTTGCAGGCTTAGAACTATGTATTGGAACCGAAGGTACCTTTCATACGAGCATGTCTGAAAGTGAATGTCAGGCCATTGCAGGCAAGATTGAAGCATCAGGCCTTGAAGTTCAGACCGTGGCGGCAGGGATTAGCTGGGGTTGTAACCCGGTGAGCAATGACCCTGCCGTCTGCCGTGAGTCCATTGCGTTGCATGCTGCGGCGTTGGAACGCACCGCGTGGGTGGGCGCTCAGGCCATGCTCATGGTCCCCGGCGTGGTGGGAAGTCCAATCGCACCGGATGAAAAAGTGCGCTACGACCATGCCATCGACCGTTGTCGTGAAGCAGTGAGTGAACTACTAGAAACGGCCGAGCGGGTAGGTGTGGATTTATGCCTGGAAAATGTGTGGAACGGCATGTTCTATTCACCCCTGGAATTGCGGGATTTTATTGATTCATTCAAAAGTGAACGACTCGGTGTTTATTTTGACGTGGGCAACTGTCTGGGTTACCAGCAATATCCACCTCATTGGATTGAATTGCTAGGCAAACGCATCAAACGTGTGCATATCAAAGATTTTACTGAAAGCTTTGGTTGGACTGGCTCCTATGCGTTTAATTCTTTGGGGGCTGGACAGGTCCCTTGGCTCCAGACGATGCAAGCTCTGAGGGACATTGGCTACGATGCTACGCTGGTTGCAGAGATGATGCCTTGGGATGCGTCATTGCTGGCTCGGACGAGTGTTTCGATGGATGTGATTATGGCTTTGTAAGGCCGGTCTTTTCAACATCCGTATTTTTTCTTACGAATAACTGACAGCTGATAACTGAAAACTTTTTAAAGGTATATCACGATGACAACTGTAGGTGTAATTGGATTGGGCATGATGGGCGGGACTCATCTTGATGCGTACGCAAAATTGAGCAATGTGAAGGTCGTTGCCGTTTCGGACATGGACCCCAAGCGACTTGCCGGTGAGCAGACGGTCGAAGGCAATGTCGAAGGCCAAGCCCAAAGCGGGTTTGATCTGAAAAATCCAAGTTTGAAGCGATATGCCGACGGCTTGGAATTGATTGCCGACCCGGACATTGACTTGGTGGATATCTGTGTGCCGACGCCTTGGCATGCCAACATTGCCATTGCAGCCCTTGAAGCTGGCAAACATGTACTTTTGGAAAAACCCTTGGTGCGACGCTCTGATGAAATCGATGCGTTGCTGGAAGCTGAAAAACAAGCCAAAGGAATCATCATGTGCGCGATGTGCATGCGGTTTTGGCCTGCCTGGGAATGGCTCAAGCAAGCCGTGGACAACAAGACCTATGGCAAGGTGTTGTCTGCAACTTTCCGTCGTGTGGCCAGTCACCCCTCAGGACGGTTCTATCAGAATGGTGACCAGTGTGGCGGGGCCGCGTTGGACCTGCATATTCATGACACCGACTTCATCCAGCACTTGTTCGGCATGCCCAGCAAAGTCTCCAGTGTGGGCTATTCCAAACCCACCACGGCGGTGGACCATCTGAGTACCCGCTACTTTTATGATGACATTCCCATGGTCATTGCCGAGGGCGGTTGGACCATGACCGAAGGTTTTGGCTTCAAAATGCAATATACCGTCAATTTTGAGAAGGCCACGGCGGTCTTTGATATCGGAGAAGAAAAGCAGTTGATGCTCCACACCGAAGGTGCTGATTCTCAAGAAGTTCAGGTTGATGCAGCCATGGGTTATGAACGGGAAATTGCCTATCTTTTGGATTGCATCGAAAAGGGCGTGAAGCCTTCACGGGTGACGCTTGAAGACGCGGCTCGTGCGATCAGAATTGTCGAAGCTGAAGTGCAAAGCGTTCAGACCGGAGAGGCCGTTTCGTTGTAACAGCGTTTTTGGTTAAAAGCCTTTTTTACATGAGGATTTTTAATCACAACGCCGAGCCCTGAGGTCTGCCGAAGGGCCGGATTTCTTTGCCTTGAAACTTTTAGTTCAACTCAGAGCCCAAGGAAATTATAATTCCCTGGGCTCTTTTTTCATTGACGCGGGGGGCTTGAAACACTACGATTATGTATTCGTAGGGGTACGAATGCGTTGTTTTTTGAAATTTCAGAGTTTGGAAAGATAAAAGTTATGGCATCAAATCGTCAATCTGTCGCGTTGGGACTTGAGCCGAGTTTTGGTTTTGGAGATCGTTTGGGTCTTGCCACGCCGGGTCATATTGAATCTTTGAACCGTGATGGCGGGGCGATTCGGGGGATTTTTGCTCAGCAGTCGATTCGGGAGATGAGTCGTACGGTTCGCACGCCGACGGAGGTGATGGCTGCGGCCGCCGATGCTGTTGAAGCTGAACGTTTCACCGCGCCTTGGGGGTCTGATGCGGATCATCTAAAGACCGAAGCGGATGTGGATGACACGGCCGACGCGGGGTTTGTCTTTTTTACCATTGATCCCTCGGATCATGTGGATCAGCAGGCGGATCATTACGATGCTCAAACGGTAGCGGACAAGTTTGCGTTGTTGCAAGGTGAGGTGACGTGGGCCAGCCAATATGCGGGTAAGACCGTGGCGATTGCAGATGGCCCGTCTTTGGTATTTGACGAATTAGCGGTCTGGCGTGCAGCCGTCAAATACGGCAAGGCAATTCTCCACGCATTAGAACTAGCCCAGTACATCAAACAAGCTGCAACCTCTCGCGGGCAAGATTATGAAATTGAATTAAGTGTCGATGAAACCGATCAGCCCACCACCTTAGTTGAGCATTACATCATTGCTGACCAATGTCTCGCAGCAAGGGTGAAACTGGTGAGCTTGGCACCTCGTTTTATTGGCGAGTTGGAAAAAGGCGTGGATTATAAGGGGGATGCCGACGCATTAGAGCGATCTCTCAACGATCATGCAGCCATTGCCCGTCAGCTTGGACCTTATAAATTGAGCTTACACTCTGGCAGTGACAAGGTTTCGATGTACGAACTATTTTCTCGTGCGACCCAAGGCTTGTTCCACGTCAAAACCGCAGGCACCAGCTATCTCGAAGCTCTTCGCGTGGTGGCCCGTCATGACGAAAAGCTGTTTCGCCAGATTGTGGACTTTTCGCGGGATCGGTACGACACCGACAAGGCCACCTATCACGTTTCAGGGACCGTCGCCGACGTGCCTCCATCGGATCAGGTTCAAAGCCTGCATGAACTCGAAGGGCTCTACCTCGAACATTGGGATGAAGTTCAGCAGGGCAAAGGGTTCACCAACCCAGGCAGGCAGATTCTGCACTGCACATTTGGCTCGGTTTTAACCGATCCGGTATTGGGACCGGCTGTGCATCAGATTCTTGTCGATGAGCCTAAAACCTACCGTGAAATCCTCGCGATTCATTTTGGGAAACACCTTCAAGCCTTGCGTCGAGGCATGTAACGCTTTGCCTCAAACGCCCGTTAACAAAAGAACTTCCTGTTTATGAGAGATCAAGGCTGCCTCTCTAGCCTCACGCTTAATGCGTGATGTTGGCTGTCAGGTGCAAAAAACTCCGCAGACTGGTATCATCTTCGCTCTTTACCAGACTCGCCCCCTCGCCCCCGGACGAAAAATCCGGATGTGGCCACCCAGAAGGAATCAATTGCCATGGCAACTCCCACGCGTACCCATCATTGCAGCGAACTACGAGCTGAACACGTTGACCAAACAGCGACCCTCGCTGGCTGGGTCAATAGCTATCGTGACCATGGTGGCGTGATCTTTATCGACCTGCGAGACCGCAAAGGCATCACCCAAATCGTCTTTCGCCCGAGTCAGCCCGAAACCCACGCATTGGCTGACCGTCTGCGAAATGAAGACGTGATTCAAGTGAAAGGCACCTGCATCAAGCGTCAAGAAGGCATGGCCAATCCGAAGCTCGAAACAGGTGACA
Source organism: Planctomycetota bacterium (assembly GCA_024279865.1). GTDB lineage: Bacteria > Planctomycetota > Phycisphaerae > Phycisphaerales > Phycisphaeraceae > JAJRRC01. Next base: position 4,484 of record JAJRRC010000054.1, read on the forward strand.
TTGAAATTGAAGCTCAAACACTGGTCATTCTGAACAAATCAGATACCCCGCCCTTCACCCCAGACGAAGCTCACAAGGTCGGCGAAGAAACCCGTTTGCAATACCGCTTTATCGATTTGCGCCAAAAACGCATGCAGAAAATTCTCAAGACCCGTCACCGCGTGACCAAGATCATGCGGGACTATTTTGATGAACATGAATTTTATGAAATTGAAACGCCGTTCTTGTGCAAATCGACGCCTGAAGGAGCGCGGGACTTTTTGGTTCCCTCCCGTTTGCAAGAAGGTTGTTTCTATGCGTTGCCTCAAAGCCCCCAGCTTTTTAAACAGATTCTGATGGTGGGCGGGCTAGAGCGTTACATGCAGATTGCTCGTTGTTTCCGCGATGAAGACCCCCGAGCAGATCGCCAGGCAGAGTTTACGCAGCTCGACGTGGAAATGAGCTTTATCAATCAGGATGATATTATCGAACTGATCGAAGGCTTGCTCCGACGGCTATGGAAAGACGTTTTGGATATTACCGTGCCTGAGATTGCACGCATAAGCTATGCTGAAGCCATGACCCGTTTTGGTTCAGATCGACCGGACATGCGGTTCGGGATGGAACTGGTGGATATTGGCGATTTGGCTAGCCAGACTGACTTTAAAGTCTTTACCGGTGCCATTGAAAATGGCGGGTCCGTTCAAGCGATCTGTGTCCCCGGTGGAGCCAAGCTTAGCCGTAAGCAGACCGATGCGTTGGCTGTGTGGGTCAAAGACTTTGGTGCAGGCGGCCTACCCATCGTCAAAGTCGACAACGGCAGTCTTGCCACGGGTGTTGCCAAGTTCCTCGGCCCCATTGCTGATCAACTCATCGAAAAAATGGGAGCTCAAGACGGCGACCTCATCTGCTTTGGTGTGGACTCCAAAATCAAGACCGTGCATCGCGTCCTCGGTGAACTGCGTGTGAAATTGGCCCACGATCTGGACATGATCGATCCCAACGACTGGAAATGGATATGGGTCATCGATTTCCCATTGGTCGAGTGGAACGAAGATGCCAAGCGATGGGACAGCTTGCACCATCCATTCACCGCACCACACGAAGAAGACGTGGAGAAGATTGCCAGCGATCCAGGTGCTGCCAAATCCCTGGCCTACGACATCATTGTCAACGGCTCAGAAATCGGCGGCGGGTCCATTCGTATCCATCAACAAGAGGTCCAGAAACAGGTCTTTGGCCTCTTGGGAATCTCCCCCGAAGAAGCTCGCTCCAAGTTCGGCTTCCTTCTTGATGCACTCCGCTTTGGCGCACCACCACATGGCGGTATTGCTTTAGGTCTTGACCGCTTGGTCATGCACCTCGAAAATACCACCAACATCCGCGACGTCATCGCATTTCCCAAAACCCAAAACGGGGCAGACCTGATGACCCAAGCGCCATCACCCGTCTCCGATGACCAACTCGCAGAACTGTCCCTTAGGCCAGCGGTGAAAATCGAAGCCTGAAAAAGTTAAAAGTTTCCAGTCATATTCTTACTGATGGCTGATCGCTGATAGCTGAAAACTTCTTTTATAAGGAACGACAATCCAACGATGTGTGGTATTGCAGGTATTCTTCGCTTGGATGATCAGCCGACGGCCGAACAGGATGTCGCGGCCATGCTTGACTATATCCGCCATCGGGGGCCCGATGGTCAAGAAATTCGAGTCCACCATCCCTGTGTCTTTGGCCATGCACGCTTGAGCATCATTGACCTTGAAGGTGGATTCCAACCCATGCAGGCGGACGCCAATGTAGACCACGGCCGGTTGATCGTGGTCTTCAACGGCGAAATATACAATCACCGCGAATTACGCAAACAACTCCAAGCCAAAGGACACCAATTTAAATCCGATCATTCGGATACCGAAGTCCTCGCACCGGCCTATCGACAATGGGGGACTGAATTCCCCAAACGACTCCGAGGGATGTTCAGTTTCGCTCTCTGGGATGAAGACAAACGACAGCTACTGCTAGCCCGTGACCGCATCGGACAAAAACCCTTGTTCATCCGACACACTGAAAATTCCCTGCTCTTTGCCAGCCAAATTCCTGCATTGTGCATCTCCGAACCACCGACGATCAATCGCTCGTCGCTGCTCTCGTTTTTAAGGCTCGGCTACACAGGCTACGATTCACTGCTCAACGAAATTACCGAATTGCCACCCGCCCACGTCATGACCATTCATGCCGACACGGGTGAACAAAAATTGATCCCGTTCTGGAAAATGCCTCGTGTTTCGAAATCTTATTCCAGAACAGACCTCTTGGCAGATACCACCGACCTGATCCGAAAAGCAGTGCACTATCGTCTCGAAGCAGATGTGCCGTTGGGATGCTTCCTGTCCGGCGGAATAGATTCTTCCATCGTTGCATCCTTGGCGCACGAAGAATTGACCAAGCGAGGCGAAGGTCCCCTGCGAACCTTCAGCGTGCAAATGCCCGTCATGGCATACGACGAAAGTGAAGCAGCCCAGGCCGTCGCCAAGCACATTGGAACCAACCACACTCAGCTCGTCGCGTCCGCCAACGGCGATATTTTGGCAGACCTGCGGTTTTTGATTTCTGTGTATGGCGAGCCGACCGCGGATAGCTCGATCTTGCCAACCTATTGGCTCAGCAAAGCAACCCGCCAACATGTGCGTGTCGCGCTTTCAGGCGACGGTGGGGATGAATTGTTTGGCGGTTATGATCGTTATCGTGCCATGCGCATTATCCAACGACATCGCTGGTGGCTTAAACATCTGCCTGCGGACATGATTTCCTCTGCCAATCCAAAATCTAAAATCGCCCGGGTCAAACGACTCATCGATGCCGCCAAGCAAGCTGACGCGCCCACGCAATATCAGAGCATAATGCATTTGTTTAGTAGCTCGCAATTAAATCAGTTGGGCTTTGAAGGGATTGACCCATCGAGGCCTTATGATGCCATGCCTCAATGGCCTGACGAGGTGGACCCGGTGCATGCTGCGATGCGTTGGGATTTGATGCACTATTTGCCGATGGAAGTTTTGCGGAAAGTGGATCGCGCCTCCATGGCTGTCGGGCTCGAAGTGCGTTGTCCGTTGCTGGATTCGCATGTGTGTGAATTGGCGACTCATTTGCCGCCTGAGGTTTTGATGCCCACGGGCAAGCCCAAGGAATTACTGCGTAAAATCGCAGGCGACCTGCTTCCCTCTTTTATTGCCAAGCGTCCCAAGCAGGGCTTTGCTTTGCCGATTGGGCAATGGTTCCGGGGCGATCTCCAAGAGCCTGTGCGTGAGTTGTTTCGAAGTGGTGCGTTGGCCTCCTTGGGTTTGAGCGAAGCTTTCAGTGAGCAACTTCTTGATGAGCATCTTGCGACCAGTCATGACCACACCCATCGTTTGTTTGCTTTGTTGGAATTGGCGATCTGGAAACAGTGGCTCGATCATCCCACGCCGCCGCCCAGTGCTGGCATCTAGAGCGTCACAAAATCACTTGTCGCGTTTCAGTATTTTAGCAGACACGCAAGCTGTAAAATTGCAGCTTTGACAAAGCCGAATTCTAAGATCTTCCGAAGAGTCGGATTCTTTTAAAGTGGGATTGGTATAATCTAGCCATGTATGGATTACGATATCAATGGATCATTGTCTGGGGTTTATTCCTACTTTCACCTGCTTGGGGTCAGCCTTCTAGGCAGCTCAACATTGCCTCCTACAATCTGTTAAATCTGTTCGACGTGTTTGATGATCCTTATACCCGCGATGAACAAACACGCATCAAACCCCATCAAGAAATTGGGGCAGTGGCCAAGACTCTTTTGTCGCTCAATGCTGATGTCATTGCGTTACAGGAAGTAGAAAATGAGCATCTGCTCAAGGCGATGGCCCTGGATTTTATGCCCGACGCAGGCTACGACTATATCGCGACCTCCAAGACCAACAGCGGGCGAGGCATGCGTGTGGGGGTGATGAGCCGTCTTCCGGTTTTGAGCGTGACCAGTTATCAATTTGCCCCTTTGACTTTACCTGGCCAACAGAAAACGTGGCACTTCGCCCGGGATCTGATGCACGTTCGCATCCAAGTTCCGCACGCTCAGGCGACCTCAGCTCAATTGAAAAAAGTTTCCCAAGGCTCAGATCATCGCATTTTGAATGTTCTTGTTGTCCACTTTAAAAGTCGACGGGGCAGCAAGGGAGATCCCAAGTCTGCCCATTGGCGTTTGGCTGAAGCAATGATGACCCGCAAGGTGGTCGAGGAGATTCTCCAGAAAGACCCCAACGCGTGGGTTGTTTTGCTGGGCGATTTTAATGACACCCCTCAAAATCCGCCGCTGAAGCATCTGCTGGGCAAGCCTGTTCTATTGCATGACATGCACAGACATTTGAAGCCCTCAGACCGCATTACTTACCTGCGGCCGCCATACCGTAGCACGATTGATTTTATTTTGGCCAGTCCAGCTTTGGCACGCCGAATTATCATGCCTCGCACCTTTGTTTTACAAGATAAAGCAATGCTGGTGGGTTCGGATCACGCTCCTGTTTTTGCAAGTTTTCAGCTCAATGCACCGTGACTGGCTTAGGTGCAAAACCGAGGAAATCCCGGGGGAAAACCGGGGAGAAACCGGGGGGAAGCGGTTCCTTATTTTTCTTTCGAGGCAGATTTGACGCAGGGCCATCGCATCTAAAATTCGCTCGAATACCGAATGGTAGGGTTTTGATAGGCATTGCGCCCTTACGCCTTGTTTGTTAGATTAGGGTCATGACCTGACGTGTGAGGCCTCACGTTTAATAAAATCCTTTGACAAGGAGCTTTGGCATGGATGCGAACACTCCCAGTGATTCATTGC
>JAJRRC010000055.1 GCA_024279865.1 Planctomycetota bacterium
AGCGTTCGTTTGTGGTAACCTGTCGGTGTGGCATCGTGAGCTCCGGTTAAAGTGACGTTTTAAGCAACCTCAATTTACCAGACTCACGATGTCATGCTTTTAGCCCCTGGTGTTGCGCTTCGGAATTGAATCCACCTGATTGTTTCGTTGGCGGTTTGGGCTGTGAGGGGCATGGCGGGCTTCCTTCTGAAAAATAGAGCTTCTTACACGGGTTTTGATTGTGTGTATTTTTTTTTCTGTGCATAGTAGAGAACAATCTTTACAATAGGACGATATTGACAATTTTAAATCAAGGGCAATTGTGATGACCAGCCAGGAACAGGTGACTCAGCTTCGAGCGAAGCAGGTGCTAGGTGGCCCACAGATGGGGTTAAGTGTTCGCAAGCATCGGCTGCGTGGCTCCATTGAGACGTACGATCATGATTTTGTGCTATTGGTGATTGTTTGCAGCGGTGGCGGCAAGCATCACACGACGGCTGGGGGGCGTCTTTTGAAGCGGGGAGATGTCTTTGTCTTGCGGCCGGGGTTGTGGCATGCGTATGACCATTGCAAAAACATGGTCCTTTACAACTGTTGTCTGGCGATGGATCTACTTGAACGCCAGTTGGGTTGGCTTCGCAATGACCCGATGCTCAATACCCTTTTACTTGGATCATTTGAAGGGCAAGGCAAGTCCGCAGGAGCTGGGAGGGTTCCATCCAGAATTGCCGGGGCTTCCGGGGGAACCGGGGGGACCGGGGGGACCGGGGGGACCGGGGGAGCTTCCGGGGGGGGGATTGTTTCGTTTCGGTTGTCTGAGCGGGTGACTGGGCAGTGTGAACAATATTTAGAAAAGCTGAATCGGTTGGAAAAAAACTTGGTTGCTGAGAGGCAAGTTGATCGGCTGGGCTATTTGTTACTGTTGCTTGGCGAACTTCAACGTCACAGGCCCGTGGGCAAGCAGTCACCTGCACCTTCACCCCAGCATTATCACCATGCGGTGATTGATGGGATTGCTTTGATAGAACAGTATTTTGATCGAGATTGGACGTTGTCTGAATTGGCAAAGAAGTTGTATGTCGCCAAGTCTTATTTGGTTCGTTTGTTCAAAGCTCAAACGGGTTTGTCTCCGATGGCTTATCTGGCTCGTTACCGATCCGAGCGGGCGGCAGCTTTTCTTTTGCGAACGAATTTGAGCATGACGCAGATCGCTCAAAAAACAGGTTGGCCTGATCCGAACTATTTTGCTCGCCGTTTCAAAACACATTTTGGTGTCAGTCCCAGTGCCTATCGGACAAGACACGCTCATACAGCGGATCAAGTTTGAAACGCCTAAAAGGGGGGCTAGCGGGGTTGAGAGGGCCGTTGCCTTGCTTTGGTTCTTGACAAATTACCAGGAGTTTTTATCGTCTTATTTGGATGAAAGACGCTTGGGTGCCAAGTGTGAAAAAACGAGGGTGAATCCAAAGTGTTCGCTGGGGCATGGGCGTTGATTTGATTGGCCCAGAGGCGAATCAAGGCAGAGGGTCGGGGGTGACCCTGGGGGAGAACTTTGGATGAGCGTTGAAGCGTTGGCATGCGTTTACTTTGATTGAGCTTCTGGTGGTGCTATCAATCATCGCGCTGCTGATCGGTCTACTGATGCCAGCCTTGGCCTCGGCACGACAGACAGCCCGCCAATTAAAAGGCACGACTCAGGTGCGTGGCATTCACATGGGCCTCGTTCTGTTCGCTCAATCCAATAATACCTACTATCCCGGTTGTACAAGCTATGGCAAAGTCACGCAGCCAACCGTGGAGCAACGATTTTCCCTGCTTCTCGAACAACAGTATTTTCCTGGAACCTACCTGGTCAGCCCCGCAGAACAACGAGACGCCTGGGTGAATGGCCCGGTGACAACCGATCACTATTCCTACTCATTGCTCATGGTCAGTGCTTCTAACAGCGGCACACGTGAACAGCAATGGCGAGATACCCAAGCCAGCAATGCTCCGGTCCTCAGTGATCGAGCCCAAGGCAATTTGGCTGGCATCAAATCCATTCACACCAATCCACTGGTTAACGCAACAGACTGGATCGGAAGCGTGGCCTGGAACGACAACCATGTGACCTTTGAGGCAGATCATCTGGTCTTCTCACAACTGGGTTCTCATGCGTTTGACCTAGACAACCTCTTTGAAGATGAAGCCGGTCTGGGTGTCGCAGGCAACAATGCCGTGATGGTCTGGTCAGGTGCGACAGGCATTGTGGATTAGAGCAATTTGCGTCAATAAATTTTACTTGTATTGCCCCCCCGGATGCCCCCCGGGCGCGTCCGGGACGCAAGTATGCTTTCTGCTATTTTTACACGATCAACAAAATGACCCGTGAAGATGATTGACGCAAATTGCTCTAGCCGCACGCTAACAGCGTCCCCGGGGGCGCGTCTGCGAATATACAGAAAATGCGACAGGTGGTTTTATGACGCTCTAGGCTGTCGACGGGTCAGGTTTTTAATGTTTGTAAAATGAATGCCGTGACTGGGATGTAAATCACCACCGGCAGCCATGCGGTGGCTACGGGATTGAGCCATTCTATTTGGGTATTTTGCATGACCAGCCCCATGGACCATGCTCCTAAGCATAGCCCAGCAGCCTTGACTGCTTGGAACATCATGTTGGTTGGTTCACGAGGCATAAAAAAAGTCAGACCCATCGCCAGCACAAGCATATTCAAGACCAATTGGCTCATGCGGCTGTGCATGATCTGGCGAACATGACGGGTATCGACTTGGCTGTGTGAGAGTAGTTTTCGCAACTGCCTGATACTTAAAAACCCCAGATAATTGGAGGCTTGGCTGGCTTGGATGACGGTGGGGGTGAGGTCTGAAGCTACAAAGTTAACTTCGTGAGAAGCTTGGTTGTTGGAACTTTTGCTGGGGGCATTTTTTTGGGCGCTTCCGGGGGGGCTTCCGGGGGCACTTCCGGGGGGGCGAGGGCTGGTCATGAGATAGCCTTCGGTCAAGTCCCAGCCTTTGCGTTGTTCGTCCCACATGCCTTGGCTGGCCACGATGCGATTGATTGTTTGTCCGGCTTCATTGCGACGGAGGATGACAATATCCATCAGCATAAATTGGTCACGGGTTGCGGTAAAATCTCCTGCACAGAACAGTTGTCCTTGTCCGTCTGCCATAAAGTAAATGGGCCTTGCTTGTTGATTGGGTTTTTTCAAGTCGGCTTTGCTTCGTGAGAGCTTCGAGGCCAAGGGTGGCAATAGAAATTCTTGGTCCAGCACGGTCAGAAAGTTCAATGCAAACCCTACCAATAAGACGGGTAGTGCAATGCGGTACATGCTGATACCGCTGCTGAGCATGGCTGTCAGTTCTCGTGACCGGGCGAGGCCTGCAAAGGTAAAGCCCGCCGCCCCCAACGCGATGATTCCTGAGAAGACGGCATAGAGCATCAATTGCATGGGGCCGTCATAGTCAAAAATCGACCAGAGGGTCCACCCCAAGGTGCTGCCTCCGAGTTCTGAGGCGAGTCGTTCACCTGCACCGACGTATTCATCAAGGTCCAGCAGGACACTGCCGATTACCATTAAAATACTTAACACCACCAATAGGATGACGAAGTTAAGCAGGTAAGTTCGGACGATGTAGCGATCAAGTAAGGTCATGGTTTTAGTTGCGTGGTTGGGATAATTTCCAGCCTAGGAAGAAGAACGTGCCAAGCAAGATCAAGTTGCCTGACCAGATTGCGGTAATGCCCATAAATGTATTGTGGTCCATACTGACAAGGATGCTGTTACAGGACCGGGTGATGATGACTGCGATGGCAGTCAGCAAAAAGTTCCAGAAAAAGATGACCAGCGGCATTTTCCCTTGCAGTTGGACGGTCAACATTGCACTGATCAATAGAACCAGTAAGCATCCCATCGATGATGCAGAGCGTTGATGTCGCAAGGCTTGAATCTTGCGGCCCAGACGTTGCAATTCATTACGCAGCTCTTGTGCTTGGCTTTGAATGATCTGATGACTGGGATATTGATGAATCGCTTGATCATACAGATCAAACACCGGCCAATTGTTCAACTGGGACATCAGGGGGGCAGACCATCGCAAGGGTGAAATCGGGGGCATTTGGGCGTGCTGGGTAATTCTGCCAACCCGGCGAAGGTCTTTGACCTGTGAGATTCCAAGGTCAATGGAGAGATTCATGGTGTCTTTGTCAAAGCGGATTCGAAGCAGGCCTGTTTGTGACGTGGTTTGTGTGAGAGGTTTGCCTTCGAGGTAGAAGTCCACTTGGATTGGCTGTTGGTCGGTGGCGAGTAATTCCAAGTCGTCTCCCACGCGACGAACGCCACCAGCGCGCAGGGCATAGGTGTGTTGATCGGTGATTCCCAAGAGGGAAACAATGCCTTTGCCTTCGGAGTCATTGATGGCTTGTTCTATTTGAAGCATGACTTTTTCGCGGGCCATGGAGGCACTCATTTTGGTTTTGAGCCGCAGGATACCTAGCGAAATTTCGGGGGTGTTTTCTAATTTTCGTAATTGGGCTGCACTTTTAAAACGCAGTCGACTACTAAAGGGGTTGGGCATGGGGATTAGATGTTCAGCATCGGTGGCATGTCCCCAAGGCTCTTTTGAGTTGCCGCTGTAATGGGTGATATTGCGAAGGCGTAGCGTGATCCAGGATTGATCGTTTTGGCGATACAGCAGCAGGTCCGCACGCTCCGCGGTGGAATGACGGCGCAAGCGTCCATCATCATCAAGCTGGCCTAGAGCCACGCCACGGAGCATGACCAGTCGTTGAGGCTTGATGTCGCTGTCAGCGGCTCCCATGTCGCCTTCCTGGAGTCCCAAGGCTTCGACTTTGTCTGCATAGACCACATGCTGGCCCATGCGAAAGGTATGATCCTTACGTAGTTTGGAAACGACAATCCCCACGACGTCTGATTGGATGGTTTTGGCTGCCAGCAATGAAAACTCAGGAATGACCCAACTGCTCAGCAAAAACATAATGGCTGTGAGAGCCAGCCCCAAGAACGCCACCGGGGCAAAAATAAGCCTCGTACTCATGCCGCTGACCAGACAGGCGGTGATTTCGTTGTCTGAAGCGAGCCGATGAAACAGCAGTGTGCCCGCAAATGCCGCGGCAAAGGGCAATGCTACATCCAGAATCGTCGGCGCACTGAGCAAAATGAATTTAATCAGCGTCAACGGCCCAACTTGGCCTTCAGACAAGGGCTTGACCGCCACCGCCACAGCGATCACCACGACCAAGATGCCCAGTGACATGGTCAGTAGCTTTAGCAGTTCTTTGAGGATGTGGCGGTACAACGTCCAAGGCATATCGCCCATAGCTTAAGTTCGTCTGTACAATGTTGCCAACACCCTCCCAAGGAAGAACCCGATGCGTTTGTTGCTGGCTTGTTTTTTTATGCTTTTTTGTAGTGTCGTTACGGCTGAGGAGCCGGCTGGTCAGGTTTTGAAAATTTTGAAAAAACGCTGCGTAGCTTGCCATGGATCAGTGTTGGCTCATCCAAAGGGCAAGTTTGGGCATATTACCGATTTACCTCGATTGGTCACGGAGCCTCAGTTTCTGGTGCCTGGGAAGCCGTTGGAATCGGAAATGTTTTTGTTGATGAGTGAAGCGGAGATGCCGCCTCGCAAATCCAGCTCTGCTCCGATGCCCAAAGCCGAAATCAAGGTGATTGAAGATTGGATCATTGCCGGGACGCCGATCCCAGAGGATTGGTTGGCTGGGGCCGGGGGTGGGGGTGGGGCTCGAACGTCGTCATGGCGTGTTGTCTTGGCGGGGTGGATGGGAAAGCTACATCCGTTTGTGATTCATTTTCCCATTGGCCTGATCGTGGTGGTGGCATTGGTGCAAGGGTTTTGTCATAAAGAACGTACCAGTGGGATGATCCGTTATGGCTTGCGTTTTGGGGCAGCCGGTGCGGTGGGGGCTGCGATGACCGGCTGGTGCTGGGCGTTATCCGTGGATGCCAGTGAGACACTGACCCGCCACCGTTGGATTGGCGTGGCGACAGCGATTCTCTGTGTGGGCTTGGTCATCCTTGAAAAGTACAGACAACAGCATCCCCGCTGGTTTGGCGTTTTGTTGTGGGTGACCACCATTTTGGTTTTAATTGTGGGTCATCTGGGAGGCGAGCTGGTGCATGGCCCGTTTTTTGGCTAGAAGCAAAGCTTTTACCTTACCCCGCGGCACTCAAAACCTGGCTTTTACCTTGCTCATACAGGGCCGCTGCCTCAGCAGCCTTTTTCTCTCGCACACTCAGCCAGACCACACTTAAATCATCGCGTTGATTCAAAGAGCCTGCCTGATTGTCCAGTTTCATGGCCAGGTGTTCCATGGCAACCTCAGAAGGAATGTTTCCAAGTTTGATAAATTCCTCTTCATAATGCGTATTGGCCAGGTCGCCCGCTTGATCGTCGGCACCATCGCCTTGGGGGAAGGCCAGTTCAAATCCATCGCTGTAGAACATCACGCGATCACCCGGATGAAGTTGATACGTCAGGTCTTCATAGACTTCTTCATCAAAGACGCCGAGCATGGCCCCTTCGGGTTTGAGCCATTGGGGTTCACCACGATGACGCAGCAACAGTGGATAGGGATGCCCCGCCCGTGCGACAGTCAATTCCAGTGTTTTGCGATTGAGAATGCCATAACAGGCCGTGGCAAAACGAATTTGTTCGGTGGGTTGGTTAGCTAGGTCCACGTTGAGTTGTCCCAGTGCTTCGGCAGGCGAGATGATCCGGTAGCCTCGTTGGGCTTGGGGGTCTGCTGCTTTGGTTCGCAGGGATCGTTTGATGTACATGGTCATCAAGGCTGCTGGCACGCCATGTCCCACCGCATCAGCCAAGAAAAATCCAACATGATCTTCATCCAGCCGCATCACATCATAGATGTCGCCGCTGACATAGCTGGCAGGTCGAAAGAGAATTTGGAAGCTGCATTCAGGTAGATCAGGCAATGTATGCGGGAGAAATTCTCGTTGAAGCTGGGCTGCGAGCCGCAATTCTTCATCAATTTTGCCCATTTGATCACACAGGCCCCCTTGGTGTGCCTGGAGATAGCGGATTTCAGATCGCAAATGCTCTAGCACTTCACTTTGAGACCAAAGCGTACGCAAAATCGCACACAACGCGGTGGGGGGGGCGCCCGGAGGCCCGATCACAATGCCCGCTTGATAGGTAGAGCCTGGGCCAGCGATTTCATGCGAACGGGTCAGCATGATCGGAATTTCTCGTTCTTGAAGTTTGGCGATGGCCGCTGAAAAGTTAGCAGCACCAAATTGATCAAGAATGATCCAAGCCGTTCCCGTACGGTCGCGGTGCTGTTCATTGGCCAAGAATTGGTCTAGCGTGAGGTTTTTTACTTCAGGCCGTTCTTCATTATGCCAGCAAGACAAGACACCGTTGGTTAAAAAGGCGCTTTGCGAAGTGGGGCGTGATTCGAGAATCGTCAATTTTTTGACAGGCATGAAGACCAATCGCAATAAAAGTTTACGCGAATGCTTCTTCGTGAAAGTCCCCCAGCAAGATCCTGCTAAGTACCCAACACGTGATAACATTCACTGTGCATACAACTATTAAAGCTTATCGGATGACCGAACCCGCTTCTTAAGGCGGGTGAGCGGCAACTTTACCTTTTGCCCCGGTTTAAGAGAAAGCTGTTTCAAAGTCCCACCCGCCAGCTCAATGACAAACTGTGCAGGCCAGCCGCTGCGATAAGCGGTGAGCTGGGCATCAAGCCGGTCATAAGGCTCCCTCGGCATGTGAGCCATGGAAACAATCTCCCCGCCAGGTCCGAGAAAAAGGATGTCCAGTGACACCAAACACCGACGCATCACAAAGGTTCGCTCTGCTGCATTTTCAAAAACAAACAACATTCCACCATCAGACGCAATCGAATCTCGATCACTGAGTCCCTGATAACGGGCTGCACCATCAAGAGCCAGTTCCAGCGTAAACCACCGGCCATCAAGTTGAACTTGAACCGTCTTTTCTAAAAGTTCAGCCGTGGGGGCGCATCCGGGGACGCATCCAGAGATGCTTCCAGTGGCCAGCCCGCCCAGGCAGACCAGCCAAAAACAGGCCAGCGTCCTTTTTAAGAATCGTGAAGCCATGTGTGATCCTCCTGGCTAAAAACAACCGGCCCCGTTGGTAAGTTGCCAATATCAAAAGCTTCGCAAAATTGCGGGGCGGTCATCGGTTGGCGAACCGAGCCAATTCCCGACCAATAAGCCAGCAGGCCGATGATACGGTTAACGCTGATGCCTTGCTCGCGATAAAACGAGAGGCGTGAGTCGCCGTGCCGCTTGGCGAGGCGATGGCCATCTTCTCCTAGCACCAATGGCAAATGCCAGTACCGGGGCAAAGGGCCCACGTCTAAAAACTGATACAGCCACTGTTGTCTAGCTGCTGAGCGAATCAGATCATCGCCACGTACCACCTCGGTCACCTTTTGGCGAGCATCGTCCACCACGACGGCCAGTTGATAGGCAGGCAGCCCACTTTTGGCGGCAACGACAAAATCGCCGACTTGTTGTTGGACATCGGTGGTTTGCTCGCCCATGAAGGCATCAGTCCAGTGCAGGGGTTTATCAGGAATCCGAACCCGCCAGGCAGCAGGCTTGTCAGTCTGCGGTTTAGCAAGATTTTGACAGGTTCCCCGATAGCGAAGTTCATGGTCGTCAACATGCGGAGCAGAGAGTGCTTCTTTGATTTCCTTGCGTGTGCAGGTGCAGGGGTAAATCAGATCACGCTGTTTGAGATAATCCAAAGCCTGTTCATAAGGCAAGAGATCTTCAAGCTGACAGCCAACGGATTCATCCCAGTCAATTCCGAGCCATTGAAGGTCTTGGACCGCTTGGTCTCTAGCCCAGGGTTTAATGCGTGGGCCGTCGAGGTCTTCGATACGTAAAAGGATATGCCAATGGTTTTGGCGTGCCATGGCCCAGTTGATTAAGAACGTGCGAGCGTTGCCCATGTGCAGCGCTCCGGTGGGGGAGGGAGCTAGGCGTGTGATAGATGATGGGTTTTGCTTTTCCATTGATTTGCCGTGTATGGTATACCAATTACAGTTGAAATTTCCTAGTTGCTATTTTCGTTTGTCCCTTCTTACTGACAACTGATAGCTGAAAGCTGATCGCTTCTTATGATGACTCAAGCCTCCAAACCTTTGCGTTTAGCAGTCCTGCTCAGCGGGTCGGGTCGCACCCTTCAGAACATCGCAGACGCGATTGCCGACGGCCAGCTTAATGCTCAGATATCTTTGGTACTCAGCTCCAAACCCGATGTGTTTGGTCTTCAGAGAGCTGCCAATCTTCATATCCCTTCCAAGGTTGTTTCACGCAAGGAACACCCTTTGGCCCAGGATTTTTCTCAAGCCATTTGGCAACAGATTCGTCCGTTGGAGGTGGATTATGTTTGTCTTGCTGGGTTTATGAGCTTGCTCACCATTCCCGATGATTTTGCCGGCCGCGTGATTAATATTCATCCTGCCTTGCTGCCAAGCTTCGGCGGCAAGGGGATGTACGGCCACCATGTCCATGAGGCGGTCCTCGCCCAAGGCTGCAAAGTTTCCGGCTGTACCGTCCATCTCTGCGATAACACCTACGACACCGGGCCGATCCTTGTGCAACGAACCTGCCCTGTTTTGACGGGTGATACGCCCGATGATCTGGCCGGCCGTGTGTTTGAACAAGAGTGCCTAGCTTATATTGAAGCACTTCAACTGTTGAGCAAGGAATAAAAGGTTCTTCCGGTTATTGTGTACTTGCTCTGGAAATAGATCCGTATTTTTGCCCCCTCGCCCGGTCACTGGGGTCGGCAGGGCGAAAAAAAGGGCGACCCAAAGACTCAAACGACGGCGTACGCGAATAACCGGATGAACTAAAATAAGGCGTTTGGAAAGGTAAAAAACGTGTTGTGTAGGCTTGAAGTATGTCTCATGGGACAAGTTTTTTCCATCCTATCGCCTCTTATGAATCACTAAAGCAGACCGCGGATGGCCTCGTGAATGGACCGACCTGCAACGGGGCGGTAAACTGGACGGTTTACTCGGATTACCTAACTGCGGAAGCGACTGTCCATGCCCACTGTCACCATCAACGGCACCGAATGTGAGTTTGAAGGCAAAAAGATGATTCTCCAGGTTGCTCAAGAGAACAACATCGAATTGCCTCACTATTGCTATCACCCTGGCTTGTCCATTGTGGCGAGCTGTCGCATCTGCCTCGCAGAAGTCGAAGCACCCAACCCACGCGATGACAACAAGCTCTCCTTCATCCCCAAACTCATGCCCACCTGCCAAACGCCCGTTGCCGACGGCATGAGAGTCTACACCACGACTCCCAAAGCCACCGCCAACCAAAAACAGGTCATGGAAAATCTGCTGATCAACCATCCCTTGGATTGCCCTGTGTGCGATCAGGCTGGCGAATGCAAACTTCAAGACTACAGCTTCCAAATCGGCCGAGGTGAGTCCCGCTTCGAAGAAGATAAAATCAAACAGCCTGTCAAAGACATCGGCCCACACGTCAAACTCTACTCCGACCGTTGCATCATGTGCACCCGATGTGTCCGATTCACCCGCGAAATCACCGAAACCTCCGAATTGGCAGTCTTTGGCCGAGGTTCCAGCGAACAAATTGATGTATTCCCAGGCATCCCCCTGGATAATGACCTCTCAGCCAACGTGGTCGATCTCTGCCCTGTGGGCGCTCTGCTGGACAAAGACTTTCTGTTTACCCAGCGTGTCTGGTTCCTCAGCAAAACGCCGTCCATCGACGGCCTGACGGCCTCAGGCGACAACCTCAGCATCGAACACAACAAAGGCAAAGTCTACCGATTCAAGCCCCGTGAAAACAAAGATATCAACGGCTGGTGGATCACCGATGAAGTCCGCTACGGCTGGAAATTTATCCATAGCGAAGAACGACTCGCACAACCCACACGCCAACAAATCGGCGGATCAATTAAGACCGACTGGGACCGTGCCTACCAAGACATCCAACAAGGAATCACCCAAGCCGATGGCAAACTCGCATTGATGGTCAGCCCCATGCTCTCCAGCGAAGAAGCACACCTGCTAGGCACTTGGGCCAAGTCCATCGACCCAGATGCGATCCTGGCCGTTGGACCCATTCCCGTTGAAGGCGAAGACCGAACCTTTGCCAACGGCTACACCATCTGTGCTGAAAAATGCCCCAACAGCCGAGGCGTGCGACGGGCCTTGGAAAACCTAGGCTCTGAAGTGCTTGACGCTGATGCGTTGACGGCATTGCTTGCGGATAAAAAATCAGGCATCGCCAGCATTGCTCTTACCGGCAACTACCCCCAGGCATGGATATCCAAAGAACTCTCCAAAGCCGTCGGTAAACGCTTTAGCGTGCTGATCGACACATTGCCCAACAGTCTCACACCCAAAGCAACGATTGTTCTCCCCTCAGCCAGTTGGGCTGAAAAAGCAGGCAGCTTTGAGAACCACCGAGGACAAGTTCAAGCTTTTGATGCAGCGGTTCCCGTTCAGGAAGGCGCTCGTCCTGAAGGACAAATTGCTCTGGACCTGCTCGCAGTTAGCACCGGCGAACCTCGTTCCATTTTTGATGTCGCAACAGTTCGCAGCCAAATGGGTGATGACTTCAACGCAACCGTTGTCGAGCCTGTCCGCGAAGTCGTCGAATCTGAATTGCAGTTTGTTGAACTGTGAAAAAATGCGTATGAGCCGATCCCCCATTGCGAATCAAAATGGAAACCACCGATGAAAAAGTTGGGTTGGAACGACCATTTTGAAAAACATTTTGCAGCACTCCAGCTAACCGATCTCGTGCCCGCGAGGGTTTCACGCGTTGACCGAGGCATCTTCCACGTCATTCATGAACACGGCCAATGCGTGGTCAAAGTGACCGGCAAATTTCAACACGGTGCTAATTCAAAATTTGAATTCCCCTCCGTCGGCGATTGGGTTGCACTCGAACTTGAAACCGAAGAACTGCCCGGCAGAATTCATGCACTATTGCCTCGCAAAACCTGGTTGTCTCGCAAATTGCCCAGTGACGAAACCCAAGAGCAAACCATTGCCGCCAACGTGGATACCGCTTTGATTATGTGTGGCCTTGATGGCGATTTTAACATTCGCCGCATCGAACGCTATCTCACCATTTGTCACAACGGCAACACCCAGCCAGTCATCCTGCTCAACAAAATGGACCTTTGTACTGACCTCCAAAGCAAGGTTTCTGAAGTGCAAGCCATTGCACCCAAGGTGGCGATTTATCCCATCAGTGTGGAAACTCAGCAAGGACTGGAAGTTCTTCTCCCATACTTAACCCTTGGGCAAACGGCCGCACTTTTTGGATCATCAGGTGTAGGCAAGTCCAGCTTGGTCAATACGCTGCTGGGAACACAAAAAATGTTGGTTCAACCGGTCCGCGAATCAGACAGCCATGGCCGTCATACCACCCGACACCGAGAAATGATTTTCTTACCCAACGGCGGGATTATCATCGACACCCCAGGCATCCGTGAGCTTGGCATGTGGACCGCGGCTGAGGGGTTGCAAACCAGTTTTGAAGACATCGAAAAATTAGCAGAAGATTGTCGCTTTCGAGACTGCAAACATACCCATGAGCCCGGCTGCGCCATCAAGAACGCCATTGCCATCGGCACGCTGTCCGAAGCCCGCATGACCAATTACACCGACATGCTCGAGGAAGTAAAGCAGGCAGGAGAAAAGAAAGCTCGCATCGCCAAAAGAGCAGAGCGAAGAACCCGCAAAACCAAGTAAACGGTGAATTGAATTTTAGACCGAGGGTGTTTCCGCATTTAATACCATTGATCGTGTGAAAACAGCCGCAAGCATACTGCGTGCGCGTCCGAGGGGGAGGGCTGCAAAAAAAACTCTAAATAGGGAAATGATGAAGGGTGATTCAAGACGCGATCCGGTTGGTGGAGACAAAAAAACAACTGCACACGTTGGTGTGCAGTTGTTTTTAAATCATGTTCCAAGCCACATCATTGTAAGGATTGATATGGTTTTAAAGTTGAGTGGAATTGATCATCAACCTCCGAGGAATAGCTTTAAGGTATAGAAGAACAAGATCGCCAGGCCAGCACCTGCTGGCAAGGTCACGATCCAAGAGATGGCGATGTCTCGAATTGTATTGAGGTTCAGAGCGCTGATCCCGCGGGCCATGCCGACACCCAGAACCGCACCGACCAATGTGTGGGTGGTGGAAATGGGCAGGCTCATTTTGGAGGCGATGACAATGGTGGTGGCTGCTCCAAATTCAGCTGCAAATCCACGTGTGGGGGTTAATTCCGTAATACGTTTGCCGATGGTTTCGATCACACGCCAGCCCCATGTGGCTAGGCCGATGACAATGCCGACACCGCCTAGCATTAAGATTCGAACGTCCACGGTGGCCTGAGCGGCAATGACACCATCCTTGGCAGTGGCAAGGACTGCTGCGAGCGGGCCGATGGCATTGGCGACATCGTTGGCACCATGCGCGAAGGCCACGAAACAAGCACTGAGAATTTGCAGGTAAATGAAGATGCGTTCAACCGTGGCGTGTTGAGAGGTTAGCAGTTCGGGGTCGGCCCGAGGGGTCTCTTTTTCCATCTTTTGAGACAGGCTATCGAGTTCCGCCAAGAGATTCTGGGCTTGTTCTTGATTGGTTTGATCGACTTCGGTGTTGATTCGGACCAGATGCTTTTTGGCCTTGCGAAGGGCACGGCTAACAGAGGTTTCGTGGAATGAATGCGTGGGCAGTGAAACCGCTTCATGTTTGATCCGACGCACCAGAATGGCTGAAATCCCCGCTGCAATTAGGCCCGACAAACAGGCCACGCCCGTGGCGCGTCCCAGTGACAAGTCCAGATTCAGATGCTTGAGACCCTTGAAAATAAGAACAAAAGTCAGAATCACAAACACAAAGAACACAAGCAACGGCGTGATTTTTTTGCGGCTGCCACCGGGTTCGAAGACCGGAATATTTTTTTGTGCAAGCCCGTGAAAATGAGAAAACTGATCGTGCCAGCCAAGAGCGGCGAGACGACCCAGCTAGAAACAATGCTGGCGACTTTGTCCCAGTGAACAACATCCATTCCTTTGTAGGCCACGCCAAAGCCGATAATCGCGCCCACAATAGAATGGGTCGTTGAAACAGGCCAACCAAAATAAGATGCGGTTTGTAGCCAAACACCCGCGGCTAAAAGGGCCGCAAGCATGCCGAGCATGAACGCACGGGGATCGTTTTCAAACATACTTGCATCGATAATCCCCTTACGCACGGTGTCGGTGACGTGTGAGCCGACTAGATACGCACCCGCAAATTCAAAGATGGCTGCGATGATGACCGCTCGGCGAAGGGTCAACGCGCCCGAGCCGACCGAGGTTCCCATGGCATTGGCGACGTCGTTGGCACCAATGTTCCATGCCATGTAAAAGCCAAAAACCAAGGCCAATGTGGTAATAATAGTCAGGGGATCCATGAATCAAATATCCGTGATGATGTTAAATAAGGTCTTAATGATCGTTTCTGTATTGATCGTGAACAATTATTTATTTGCGTTCGAGCGTCATGCGAACAAGGTTGGCGAGGTCTTCGGAGTAATTGGAAATTTGTGCCAACTCCTTGCACAGTCGTTGATAAATATCAAATTGAGCATAGGTTAGATCTGAATCATGCTGATAGAGTTTTCGCAGCAGGTCATGGCCCAGCAGGTCTGCTTCGTATTCCAAGGTCGAAACTTTGTCGATCATGGATTTTACTTTTTCAGCTTCGGCACCGCCGAAGGCATATTCGAGTAGTTCATCAATTTGATCGATGATGAGTCGGACGCCTTCGAAGGCTTCAAGGTTCTTCGCACAAAAAGCTCGCAGGTCATCGACAAGCCAGTCGGGCGTTTGCATTTGCTTGAGAGTCAGCAAAATAGCCACATCTTCGACTTTGTCAGCCAAGCTGTCTTGGGTGGCAAGAATGTCCAGTAGATTGTCTCGGTCGACAGGCAAGAATAAGCTTTTGGGGAGATGGTTTCGGATATCTGCTTTGAGAATGTCCGCTGCATGTTCTGCCG
The DNA here is from genome assembly GCA_024279865.1 of Planctomycetota bacterium. Lineage (GTDB taxonomy): Bacteria > Planctomycetota > Phycisphaerae > Phycisphaerales > Phycisphaeraceae > JAJRRC01. Next base: position 15,069 of record JAJRRC010000055.1, read on the forward strand.
TTGAAATGACTTTGGCTGATTCAAGGACGGTTTTTCCATCACCTTGAATAAAAGCTTCTAGCACGGGTGACAACATTTCAACACAGGTGACAACTTTGACCATGTGGGCTTGTAGGGGGCCAAAAGGGGATCGGCCAAAAAGTTTTGCAATGGTTCGCATAAATAAAGATTCCTTTTTATCAGGCTCGGATAGGGTAACCCAATTTTTGTCGAATATAAAATCAATGTATTGGAGACATCCGGTGGATACGGTGGTGGTTCAATGGTTGTCCGGGAGATAAACGTTTATTCCCATTCAATGGTGGCAGGGGGCTTGGAACTGATGTCGTATACCACTCGGTTGACACCTCGTACTTCATTGATGATCCGGTTGCTGATGGTGGCTAACACATCGTAAGGGATGCGAGCCCAGTCGGCAGTCATGAAATCCTGACTTTCCACAGCTCGAATGGCGACAACGCTTTCATAGGTCCGTCCATCGCCCATGACGCCGACTGCTTGAATCGGCAGCAGCACCGCAAAAACCTGTGCGGTACGTCGATACAAGTTGTTGGCAACAATTTCTTCGAGCAGGATTTCATCCGCATCACGCAGTAATTCCAGTTTTTCCTGCGTAATATCGCCCAAAATACGGACCGCGAGGCCGGGGCCTGGGAAGGGATGACGCCAGACCATTTGTTCGGTGAGTCCTAGGACTTCGCCGAGCTTTCGGACTTCATCTTTGAACAGTTCACGCAATGGTTCGATCAGTTCAAAGCCAAGTTCTTCAGGCAATCCGCCGACGTTGTGGTGAAGTTTGATATTCGCAGCAGCGCCGGAGTATCCATGCCCTGATTCAATGACATCGGGGTAGAGTGTTCCTTGAGCGAGGAAACGAATGCCGGGGATATCTGCTGAGGCTTCTTTGAAGACTTCGATGAATCGGTGGCCGATGCGTTTGCGTTTTTCTTGTGGGTCTTCAATACCCGCAAGGTCTGCATGAAATTCTTTGGTTGCATCGACGACGCGAAGGTCAATGTCAAAATGGTCACGGACCATGGTTTCGACCATTTGTCGTTCATTTTTACGCAGCAGGCCGTTGTCGACAAAGATGCAGGTTAGTTGGGAGCCGATGGCTTTGGAGAGCAGTGCTGCGACGACCGAAGAGTCCACCCCGCCGGAGAGGCCGCAGATGACGCGTCCATCGCCGACTTGTTCGTGGACTTGTTGGGCGACTTGTTCGACAAAGTTTGCCATACGCCAGGTATTTTGGCAGTCACAGATGTGGTACAGGAAGTTCGATAGTAGATCGATGCCGTGGGGTGTGTGGGTTACTTCCGGGTGAAATTGCACACCAAAGAAGGGTTTCACCTTGTGTTTAACTGCTGCAAAGGGGCACGTCGGCGTGCTCGCCAGCGAGATAAAGTCTTCATTGAGCGCGTCCGCCTGATCGCCATGGCTCATCCAGACGGTGGTTTGTTGTGGGATTCCTTCGAGGAGGTCCGAGGAGTCTAGGATATTCAGACGGGCTCGGCCGTATTCGCGTGCTTTCGCGCTTTGGATTGAAGCGCCAAGGAGTTGTGATCCGACCTGCATGCCGTAGCAGATACCCAGAATTGGGATATCGAGGTCGAAGAGTCGTGGGTCACATTTCGGAGCATTTTTTTCATAGACGCTTGAGGGGCCTCCTGAGAGTATGAGTCCCTTGGGATTCATGGCCTTGAGTTCTTCAATCGTGATATCTGGCCGCACCAAAATGCTAAATACCCCCGCTTCGCGGACGCGACGGGCGATGAGTTGAACATATTGGGAACCGAAGTCCAAGATGGGAATGACTTGATCGTGTGGTAATGAGGGCATATGTGGTTCAATTTCATGGAAGACAAAGGGAAAACGTCGATTTTAGCATGAGGTTACAATTGAATCCATGCGCGGGTTTTCTTTGATTTTATTACTGAGTCTTTGGTGTGGCACTTTGGGCGTGTTAGCGGGGGTTGCGCCGTTAACACCAGCTCAGCAGATTCAGGTCCAGACGGCAGAGGATGACGTTGGGAATTGGGACGAAGCAGCGTTGTATCCATTGCTTTTAAATGCACTTATGTGGAAAGAAGTAGGCGAGCCAGGGGCGATGATTCCCGATTGGCCAGCCATTTTAGCTTCGCCGGGGTCTTATCGCGGGCAATTATTTATGGTAGAGGGGCAATTGGGTGGTCCACCAGTAGAAGTGACTGATTTGGCGAGGGTGGGGGCATGGACCGGGCGGGTGCAGCGATGGGGGGTGTTGTATCAAGTGGCCCCTGACGCGGTGGCGGTGGTGTATGTATTGGACGGAACTGACCGAGAAAAATCACCGGAGGCGGGGGCATTGCCGGGGGCATTGCCGGGAGAACTTCCGGGGGCGCTTCCGGGGGCGGGGGCGGGGGTGGGGGATCGAGTTCGGATTTTGGGGCGGTTTTTTAAAATTTGGCGTCACCCCGATCAAGACGGCCAAGTGACAGCCTATCCGGTTTTTGTCGGTCGGGTGATAGCTGTTGCGGAGCCTAGAGCATCCAGTGACAGTTTCAATCAGCTATACATGCTCTTGATCGTCGCGGCTGCGGCAGTATGGTACATGCTTCGGCGAGTCGGCCGAACGCTTCGTCCCAAGAAGAGGCAAGCCTTGGCAGAAAATGTTGAGACCGAAAAAAATAGCAGTGAGGGTGTTCCTAGATCAAAACTTGCAGATGAAAAATTGCCCGATGCATTGCGTCAATTGGCATTAGAAAACGAGGAAGAACAATGAGTGTTGTTGAACTAAAACTATCTCACCATGCGTATCGCATCGTCATTGAGCCTGGTTTGCTAGGCAAGCTTGGGGAACTGGTCCATGCGGTGGCTCCACATCGTAGTGCAGCGATTATTGCAGATGCTTCGCTGACTGAAACCTATCAGCCGACGGTTGTTGCGTCGTTGGAGCAGGCCAAGTACGAAGTCTTGTCGACGTCGATGCCCGCAGGGGAAAATCATAAAAACCTCGATACCATGCGTCATTTATACGATGCGTTGCTCAGTTCACATCAAGAACGCAACAGTCCTATTATTGCTTTGGGTGGCGGGGTGGTGGGAGATACCGCAGGCTTCGTGGCGGCGAGCTATCTGCGAGGTGTCCCGTTTATTCAATGTCCCACGACATTGCTGGCAATGGTGGATGCTTCGGTGGGCGGCAAAGTGGGCGTGAATTTGCCTCAAGGTAAAAACCTAATCGGTGCGTTTCATCAGCCCCACTTGGTCGTGATTGATACGGATACGCTTGGGTCCTTACCGCCACGGGAATTGCGTGGCGGGCTCGCTGAATGCGTTAAGCATGGCATCATTCGTGACGAATCCCTCTTTGCCTGGCTTGAAGAAAACGTCGGCCGAATCCTGGCATTAGAATCAGAGGCCTTGGTCGAATTGGTGCAACGCAATGTACAGATCAAAGCCACCGTGGTCATGGCAGATGAAAAAGAATCAGGCCAGCGAGCGCATCTGAACTTCGGCCATACCTTTGGCCATGCGATTGAAGCGACTCAAAAATATACAGACCAAGGAAGCCACCATCACGGCGAAGCGGTGTCGCTGGGCATGGTGGCGGCAACCCATCTGGCTGTGACAGCAGGGCGATGTGATGCATCGGTCCTAGACCGCCTTGTTGGATTGCTCGATCAGATTGGCTTGCCAACATCAGCAGGGAATTTAGCGCCCACCGATCAATTACTAGGTGTGATGCGACTGGACAAAAAAGTATCTGACGGCCAAATTCGCTTGGTCCTGCCCGACCAAATGGGACAAGTCAGTATCGTCAACGATCAACCCGATTCAGCCATCGAAGCCGCCTGGGAAAAAGTGCGAAGTTAACAGAAACTGTCAGCTAATAGCCATCAGCCATCAGTAAGAAAGCAGAGGCCAAGCTCTCAGGCTTGAAAGCAGGCATTGAGGTTTTCTTTCTGATTCCCCCTCTTACTGATCGCTGACGACTGATCGCTGATAGCTCGTAACTAATAACTTGTATAATAAATTTTAATGAATACCATTCGCCGCCATGACCTGTCCCCTCGCGTTGAGATGTTGCCACTGATTGATGTGGTCTTTTTGCTGCTGACGTTTTTTATCTACAGCATTATCATGATGGTTAAGGCCCAGGTCCTGCCCGTGCAGCTTTCAGATGTGCCCTCTGGCCAGGTTGCCACGGAGACGGTTTCTCACGCCATTACGATTGATGGGTACGGCAAGGTGTTTTTTAATCGTGAACCAATCCAAGAGGCTGCACTGCAAGAAAAACTGACGCAATTGGTGGATGATCCGACCAAACCCATGCTGTTTATTGCGATGGAAGCGGCCGGCCAAGTGGACCGTGGCCCGATCCTGCTAGACCTCATTGAACAGGTTCGTATTGCAGGCATCAAAAAATTCACCATCGTTGGCGCTCCCGCCCCCGGACGTGCCCCCGGAAGCGTCCCCGGAAGCTAATCCCATGCGTACAGAAACGTTTGATTCTGATTCGCCGTTGCCTCTGCTTGTGGGGCTGTTGTGCGCCTTGGCGTTACATGTGGCGATGTTGCCCTCGGCGACGCATTGGTTGTTTGGTGTGAAAACCAATGTGGCGATTGAAGAACTCACGCTTGTTGAACCCGCAGTCAAAGAGAAAAAAACAGAGTCTCAAGCGAAGAAAAAAGAGGTTGTGCCGTTGGGAAAAGATGAGGCGATCCAGCGGACGACGATGAACTGGATCGGCTACGAAGATTATCAAAAATTGTTGGCACAAAAAGCGGAAAATGATCAGGCTGCCTTTCAACGCCAAATGAACCCCGTCACAGAAGCGCCCCCAGAACTGGACCCCGAAGCAGTTGCTTCTAATCCCACACAGCCTCAACCCCAACCCTCGCCTCCAGAAGTTTCCCCTAGGACTCCCCCGGTTCCCCCGGTTCCGGAAGTTCCTTCGGCTTCTACTGAAGTTGCCTTGGCCCAGGTCAAGCCGTTGCCTGTGATCTTGCCGCCTGCGGTGCAGGAAAAGGGGATTACCACCCCCGTGCCTCAGCCTCTGAAAACACACACAAAAAAAGCTTCGCAAGAACAACCCAGAAAGTCCATGCCAAAGAAGCCCAATCAGCCGGTGATTAAACCCCAAGAACAAACACTTGCCGCGGCTGCTGCCAAAGCGGTGGTGGTGGAACAACCCAAAAAACGGGACCGTCCGACTTCGGCCGTGCGAGATGATCGTGAGTCAGCCCCGTTTTCCATCGACTATATCAAAGTGAAAGGCAAGATCGGCAGTGTCCTCGTCGGAGCAGGCATTGAAATTCAAACCCGTCAGCCACGTTTTACCGCTGTGACCCTTGCCAGTGCATGGCCCAGCTTTGACCCTGTGGTGCAAATCACCTTCGACCGCGACGGCACTGTCCTTACCTGTGATTTGATTCGCGGCAGTGGCTACGATGGCATTGATAGCGCAATTCTGACAAGCTGCTATTTCTGGAAAGCCCGAGGCGAACGCCTCAAAAAATGGAACCGAAAAATTGTCCGCCGATTCACCTTTAGACTCGGTGCAAAAACAATTGACTGACCCCCGGAACTGCCCCCCGGAACTGACCCCCGGAAGTACCCCCCCGGAAGTTTTCTGGGAAACATCCTTTCAAAATATTTTTAGAGAAACCCCCGCAAGCGTTTTTAACGCCCATTTAGTAGCTTCTCTTCTTTGACGATTGCTTCGGAGGTGTCTGAGAAAATCGCTTTGGAAATAATGTTGGCAGTGATTTCGTCGAGATGCTTTTGAAGCGTGGCATCAAACTCTTTAAATTCAGGCCAAAGCACCGTGTCTACAAAATCTTTGGGGATTCTTGCCATCACCGTGGTGCGTCTTTGACGGGCGTAACGGTAGGGTTCAATGTCATAGCGGCGCAACAGGGCCGAGAGTAGCCGTCGGGACCACATGTTGGTCAAGGTGAATTTGTACTCAATGGGTGGAGCTTCTTTTTCGAACTGCTTGAGCCGTTGTTTGATGCGATCAAGAGCGTGGGAAGCAGCTTGTTTTTCTCCCGGCGTTTTGGCACCTGCCAAGAGGCGTTCAATCAGTTCAAATTTACGAATTAAATCAGATTCACTGTGCATGGGGGTTTTCTACTGTGGGCTCAGTTTGATCGAGCATGGCCAAATACTTTTTCTCATTGGACAATGCCACGTAAACCATGATCACCAAGACCACCATGAGAAAGAAAATGATGAGGCCCATCATCGGCAACAAAAGGGCCATGGTTTCGAGCGTGGTTTGAGAAATTTGACCGGATTGAAGTTCGCATCCCACTTGCAATGGGTTAATCAAGTATGGCGTTTGAATTGATAAAAGATAGGCAAAAACGCCGATCCCCAATAGCAATGCCGGTCCTGCGTAAACCCATAGTTTGATAAGGAGCCGTCTTTTTTTGAGAAAGTTCTGTTGCTTTTGACTCAGATCCATCAGACGGATTCCCTTGTGCGGTCAAGTTAAAGGATTGATCTCCGCTAATAACTCCTCTGTCGAGGCTACTTTGGCGTAGGCAAAGCCCAAGGCTGCCATGAAGGCTGCGTGGACTTGGCTTGCCGGGACGGTTGTGCCGTTGAATTCCAGGTCCAGCGTAGCGCATGCGTCGTGGGCGATGGCGCATTGGTAGCCCAGGTCGTGAGCGGCTCGGGTGACCGCGTCAATACACATATGGCTCATTGCGCCGCAAATTAAAACATGGTCGACTTCAAGGCCATCAAGTGTTTCTTTGAGGTTGGTGTCTCTGAAACTATTGATTTGGCACTTGGTAATGACGGGTTCATTTTCGAGGGGTGCAAGGGATGAATGAATTTTGGCGCCTTGCGATCCAGGCAGGAAAAAGGGCGCTTCGGCGGTCGGGAATTCATGGCGAACATGCACGATGGGCATGGCCTTTTCTCTGAAACTTTTGAGCAGGGTGAGCGTTTTCGCCGCGGCAGCTTCGGTGCCTTTCAACTCCCATTTTCCGTTTGGAAAATAATCATTTTGTAAGTCGACAATCAGTAAAGCAGTGGTGGACATAGGACTCCTATCGGTGGTGAGGTCAGTTTGATAGGCGTATTGTAGCTGTTTGTGATTGCGGGTGTTTTTTTACGCAGCTCTTTGCAGTAGCCGTGTGCAGAACGCTTTGGCGGAAGTGTATGTCGGGTTAATTTTCAGAGCAGCCGAGATAGATTCCATGGCCTGATTGGTGTTATTTTCACTTTGTGTGAATTGCCCAGTCGCTTCCTGACAGACCGCCAGATGGTAGTGGGTGTCTGCTCGCTGTGGGTGATCGTGAGTGTGTTGAGCAAGGGTGCGGGTCGCATGATCCAAGAGCATCTGTAAGGGGGTTGCAGTGGCGACTTGATCGAGGGTCGAAGGGCGAACCGCTTGTTGAATGATGTTTCCTGTAGCGGACCCAGGCCAAAGTGTCGCCAAGATCATTCGCCGTGTTTGTTTGTTGGTACGTTCGGTGAGCTTGTCAGACGCTCGGGTGGCAAGGGTGTGCCTGCGTTCATTCATGGCACAGAGGAGTAATCCCGCCCATGGCTGTGCGTCACAAGGAGCCAAACGCGTTGCACGCCACCAGCATCGTCCCGCGGTGGTGAAACGACCTGCATACATATAAACCAACGCCAAGGCCGTGAGGCTTTCGAACGCAAGCGTGTCAGATTCGCTCGCGGTTTCAAGGCGTTTGATCGCCAGTGCATGATCACCTTGGCTGGCAGCAAGTTGACCGGCTTCAAGTTGAATTTGTGAGTCCTTGGGCTGACGAGCGATCAAGCGGCGGTAGATCATTTCAGCCTCGCACAATTCTTCAAAACGCACATGCAATCGCGCCATTTGTAACTGGTGCGGAGCTGTTCCAAAATCCAGATCATGTGCTTGCATCAGGCTCAAGCAAGCTTTGGGATTGGTTGATGCAAGAAGATCAATGAGGGTTTGGAGGCTTTCAAAATCGTTGGAATTTATTTTGACAAGCTGGCTGAGTTGTTCGATGGCAGCTTCGGTTTGATTGTTTCGCAAGTGTATTGTGACCAAAAGACGTCTTGGTGAAGCATTTTTGGGATTTTGTTCAATTAATTGTTCAAGCAACGGCTTCGCCAAATGGTCCTTGTGTGTGTTGACCAAGGTGCGGGCTCGGAGGATGGCAACGGGGAGCGTGTGCGGTGGTTCTGGCGTATCAAGGGGATGGCTTTGGGGTGAGGCCGTGGTGTTTTGAGGCTGATTTTGTTCGAGTGTAATTTGGGTTTGCGTGAGGCGAGCTTCGGTATTGTGCGGGTTATTTTTAAGGCTCGCAGTGATGTGTAGCTGTGCGATATCTGCTCTGCCTGATGCCAGAGCAACTTTGGCGAGGTGGTGATCGGATTTGGCTCGCTGGAGTTGGTCAGAGTTCATGCAGCAAGCTCCTGTTGCAGTTTTTTGGCCATGGGATTGGCTGGGTCATCCGCAAGCCAATGGGAAATGCGTAGTCTTGCTGCGTCTTTCATGCCGTGCTGATGTTCCCGGCGGATCAAGGCTGCTCGTACATCTTGATAACCCTGATGCGCTCGTTCATTGCGGGCCAGAACCGTGATCGCCAAGGGTCCCAATTGAGTGTTGTCTTCGAATTGAGACAAGATAATCGCCAAATGAGCATACAGTGGATTGATCGCAAGCCCGCGATGAGCCCATCGCCTTGCGTCTGAGTGGTCCTTGGCAAGCATGGCCAGATCAGCCATGGCATGACAAATTTGAACTTGTTGTTCTTCGTCGAGCGTCCTTTGACGGATGGACAGTTCGATGGCTTGACGCAACGCTTGAATATGTTCTGAGACAGGTGATATTTTCTGGGCTGCGACGAGGCTTGGGATGATTTGAGTGTTGGCTTTGAGTTCCTCGGCAAGTTCTTTGACGACGGCATCCGAGGGAGAGGCTTGAGCCATTTGCATGACATTGAGCCAATGAGCGACAGGCCAGTGATGTCCCCACTGGTCATGGAGATTGCGTACTTGCTGGGCCGCTGCCTGAGGCATTTGTAACAGGGTGTACACGCAAATTAGCGTCATCGAACCCACGGCCGTATTACTATCCCGTAGGATCGTTGCAGCATCGTCAAAGGCATTTCGCCGAGCCATGCACGCAGCGAGCAAGACGCTTGCTTGGGGTGGGCAGTCAGCCTGGCGAGACCACTCATGTAATTCGAGTTCTGCCCCCGCCAAGCGGCCATCAAGACAGGCTGCACACAAACGTTTGAAGCGTTCTGTGGTTGACAAAGTAGGTGTTTTTAAAAGGTCATTCACCGCGCATTCCCGTAAAACCAACGATTCTACGGGTTGTATCGGTTATTCTGGAGGCGAGATTGACTACTTTGCAGCAATCAGGACCAAGTTATCCCGGTGGATCACCTCGGCAAAGGAGGTTCGCCCGAGGATGCGTTGGAACTGATTGGAGCGTTTGCCCATGATCAAGCGCAGTTCATCGTCCGGATAATTGGTGAGTCCACGGGCAATACGCTGGCCTGCGGGGTTGAGGATGTCCAGGGCTTGGCCGCGTGTGAATGAGCCTTGGACCTCGGTGATGCCGGTGGCGAGGAGGCTTTTGCCGCGATGGCATAGAGCGGTGGCTGCGCCGTCATCGACTTGGACACAGCCAGCAGGTCTTTTGGCCAGGCCGATCCAGCGGCTACGGCTATTGAGTTTGCGTTTGGCGGGGACGAAGACCGTTCCCAATTTTTCGCCGTCAAGAAGGCGTAGCAGAATATCAGGCTCGCGGCCGTTGGCGATGATTGCGATTTCGCCTGCTTCGGTCACACGGTGGGCTGCTTGGAGTTTGGTTCCGATGCCGCCTGTGCCGAGGGCTGTCTTATCGGTGCGGGCATGGCGGTGTGCGTCTTTGGCATTTTCAACAAGATCGATGCGTTGGTTCTTCTCATCGAGCAGGCCGTCGACCATGGTCAGCAAGACCAACGCGTCTGCTCGCAACGCATTGCACGCCAGGGCTGCCAGTAGGTCATTGTCGCCGAAGCAGATTTCGTCTACTGCCACCGAATCATTTTCATTGATAATGGGGATGCAACCCAGCCGGTGGGCTTGTTGGACACAATTGCGAAAGTTCAGATACCGGGTTCGGTCATCAAGGTCTGCCCTCGTGAGCAAGAGCTGGGCAACTTGCACGTCATGGCGGGCGAAGACTTCATGAAAGCTGTTCATGAGTCTGGGTTGTCCCACGGCTGCGACTGCTTGGAGCTTGGCGACATCACGGGGACGACGGGTGAGACCCAACTCACCACAGCCCGCGCCAATAGCACCACTGGCGACGAGGGTGATGGTATATCCTTTGGCGTTGAGCACTCGGATCTGATTTGCAATCGTCTGCAAAAAAGCCACATCAGGCTTGCCTTGACTGTCGGTGAGGAGCTGGGTGCCTAGCTTGACCACCAAGTGTTTGGCCGATGCCAGAACAGTTTGTCGTAGATGGGTTGAAGGCATGGTAAAAGTTCCGCACGAAAAGTCTTGACGAGCATCATGCCTGATCAATCTCGATCCGTCCAGTAGGCCAAGGTGGATTGAATCACTGCTTCAAGGTCATGACGGGGTTGATAGTTAATCAATTCGCGGGCAAGGCCAAGGTTCGGCACACGCCGACGCATGTCCTCAAACCCTTGTGTATAAGCTTCATCATAGGGGATGTATAGAATCTTAGACGATGATCCCGCCAGTGAAATGACCAGTTTGGCGAGGTCGTTGATACTGATTTCTTCATCGGAGCCGACGTTGATGACTTTGCCATGAGCGTCATTGGTTTCCGTGAGTTTGATCAGAGCATTGACCGCATCATCCACATGGCAGAAGCATCGGGTTTGGTCGCCGTCGCCGTAAACGGTGATGGGTTCGTTGTTGAGGGCCGCTTTGGCGAAGCGAGGCAGGACCATGCCGTACTGTCCCACTTGGCGTGGGCCGACGGTGTTGAACAGCCGAACACAAATCACAGGCAATTGGGTTTCATGCCAGTGCGCCAAGGCTAAAAATTCATCGAGCATTTTGGCGGACGCATAAAGCCAGCGGCGGGTCGAAGTCGGTCCCAACACCACATCATCATTTTCGGAGAAGGGGATTTTTGAACCCTTGCCATAGACTTCGCTTGTCGAGGTGATTAAAACACGCTTGCGGTAACGACGGGCATAGTCCAGAACCACACGGGTTCCTTCGACAATGGTTTGAATGGTTTTGGTCGGTTCGTCAATGACAAGGCTCACCCCCACGGCCGAGGCCAAGTGAAAAACCACATCCGCATCTCGGACCAACCGGTCCATCAATGGTTCGTCCAGTACGGAGTCGACGACCAGGTCAAAACGATCCATCGCTTCAAGTGCTGAGATGTTGGCGTGATTGCCTGTGGTGAGATTATCAATGGCGGTGACGTGGTGTCCTTGCGCCAGAAGTTTTTCGCACAGATGCGATCCAATAAAGCCCGCGCCGCCGGTGACCAATGCTCTCATCAATAACAATCCTTATGCAGCAGGTTGATTGGCCTGCAAAACTCGGTACAAGACGCAATTTATTATAAGGGCGATCAGGCTGCTCTGGAATAGTGTTTTTGAGAGGAGGCGTTGAGCTCTCTTTTGCGAGCCGATTTGTGGGCCTGTTGGGTAATAAAAGGTTTTTCAAACAAGCGGTAGAAAAGATAGCCCAAAGGGATCGCAACGAGGACCATGGCCACCCGCATGCCCAAGAAAGCCATCTCTCCCCAGCCGAAGTTGTAGACCAGCAATTTGGCTGCGGCAAACATCGGCAAATGGATTAAATACACCGAGTAAGAAATGACCCCCAGTCCGCCGATGGCTCGTAGTAACAAGCCTGTATTAAATTGGGATCCTGATTTTTCACGGTTGACCACAAGATTGACCAGTGTGAAAAAACAGACTCCCCAAAGTGGTTCGCGGAAAATCCAAGCGACTGGATGATGAGAGCAAAGCAACGCCATCACGGCAGATATCAGACAAACTTTGGTTTGTTTACACCAAGCAGGTAGCGTGATACGACCGACATACGCTTCGACCGCTGCAACGCCCAGGCACCATTCAAACCAACGGCTGGGGGCTTGAAGCAAGAGAAAATTATTCAACTCAGGGATCCCCGCAGGCATGCTCGGCCCAGCTTCGAATAGACCAATACTGACGGATCTCCATAGTACGCTGACAACTCCGCTAATGAGTAGTAAGCCACTGACTCCCCAGCGATTGCGAATCCACAAGACCGGCGAATATAGCAGGTACAGATGTTCTTCGAGGGCCAACGACCATAAAACGCCGTTGAGAGCCATTGCAAAAGTGGGGAAAAACAAGTGTCCCATGACCATGTGGGCTAGGACATTGGTATAGATCGTGTCCCATTGAGCCGTTAATCCAGCGACGGTGAGGTCGTTGTTGAGCCATGCTCCTGTGAGTACGACAAAGGCAGATGAAAGGATCAGTGTGGCCAGATAAGCTGGATACAAACGCCAAAAACGCTTGGCCCAAAATTGACGTAAAGGTAGGCGATAAGATCCTTCTGGCTGATCGGACTTTGCCAGACGCATGTGGATGCAGAAGCCCGACAGAATTAAAAACAGATGTACGCCGATGAACCCCGCAGTGATGGGATAGGTCAGGGCGTAGAGAATGGGGTAGCTGTCACGCAAACTCGCAGTGAACACGCCAAGGCCGTGAAACAGAAGCACCGCCAGTGCAGCGAGGCCACGTAATACATCAATAGATGCCAGACGGCTTGGAGGTGGCGGGTTTGTTTGACTCATGCAGCTTGTCGTTGGGTTTGTTCTGATGTTTCTATTGCAATCTGGGGTTTGGAGCCTTTGAACTGGTGAGGCAAAATACAAAAAGCTGACGCGGCCGTGAACAACGAATAGGTCAAGCTCAGGATCAATCCCTTGGGTCCGGACTTCAACCCATTACGAGCCACAAGGCTAATCCGAAATTCATTGAGAGGCTCAATAATGGCTTCTTTAAATCCAAAGCGATGGCCCAATTCGTACAACGCTTGCCCTTCACGCGGTGCATAACGGCAAAGTGCTGAGAAAAGTGCACGATACGAATCCATCCAGTAGTGTTGAATATGGTTTTGATCCGTGGGCGTAATCGTCGATTCGACATAAGGTTCATTGAGCTTGCGGCCGCGGAAGTTCAACGGCTGCAACGTGCTTCGGTGACGATGCACCAATGCCGGGCGATGATGCGTCGGTCGTCCCCAAGGACTGCAATCCAGCGCTTGCCCTTTGAAATAATATTTCATAGGCAACAGCCAGATGCCGGTTTTGGAATTGTGTTTAGATAATGCGATTTGAATGTCCTTGGCCAATGCTTCAGGATAATGTTCGTCTGGATCGACAAACAACAACCAATCATTGGACGCATGGGTCGCAGCGACGCAACGCACTGGTTCGACAATCGGGCTAAACCCATGGCTAATGATTTTGTCAGCCCATTTGCTGGCAATTTCAAGCGTGTTGTCCGTGGATTCCATGTTCACCACCAGAAGCTCGTCAACCCAACGCAGTCCCTTGAGACAGGCATCCAGATGGTGTGCTTCATTTCGGCAAACGACAATGGCAGTGATTTTATTCTTCACGATTAAGACGAATCCTTTTCAAAGAATATCGGCATTCCACATGGAATTTCTACACGGGCGATCCAAAGATATTTTTGACAGAACACCTCAGAACTCACAATCAATTCTCCCCCATTACGCAGCTTCAGCGTAAGGCCAGATTTCTAGGCCATGAATCGCATTGCGAACGTCCTTGGTGAGATTGACCTGCTTTTGCAAAGTCCAGTCTTCCATGTTGTAGACGCTGATCGTCGCTGGGGATGATCCGCCGATGAGGGTGTCTTTTTCGTGCATGACCATGCCGCGTCCAAAAGCCTGGCGAGCGTGATCGGTCGGGAGGTCTGTATGGGTGAGTTCGCTTTCTTTGTAAGAAGGAACTTCGGTGGCCTGCTGCATGTTGCCTTGAAGGTCCATGGTGCAGACGTATTCTTTGCCTGTGTAGTTCAGCAGAACGCCACCTTTGTAGGGTTGTGCATTGTGTGTGATTTTGGGCAGCGATGCATAGGGTACAGGCTTGCCTGGGGAGAGTTGCATGAGGTAGGTCATTTTGCCGCCGGAGGCAAAGAGCTTGCCGTCTTCAACATGGACATTGTTCAGATGGGTCGTGTCCGCGTCGGGCTGCTGATTGGGCCGGGTCGGATCAAAGCGTGAACAGGTTGGTTTGGGATTGTGTCCACGGGATCGACGCCACTGAGCGAATCGGCCGTACCGAACGCTATGTCCCACGGTGAAGCAGTTGGCTTTGAGATCATATTCAATGACCGCGTCAAAGCCGGTAGACGTGATGTAGAGCGTGTCGTCTACGATGCAAATTTCGTGGCAATATTTGAGGTAAGGGTTGGTCAGCTTGCCGACGGGATTAAAGTCGCGGTCATAGATAAGAATTTCACGACTGGCAGCAAGGTAGACGTGACCGTTGTAGAAGGCAATGCCTCGCAGACCACGTTCGCCTCCACGTCCTTCCCAGTCGATGGACCCATCGTTCCAGTCGATGACTTGTTTGGTATCGCCGGTGTGAAGGTTGACGAGATAAACGCCGCCATGGCTTTGGCCTTTGTGGGAAGATCGGACGACAGATGTTGCAATAACGGTAGGTAACTTTTGAGCATTCATGCGGCTTGTTCCAAAGATGGAAAAACGGATATTTCGTTGACTGGGTGAATTTTTACTTCTGCGGGTAAGAGCATGGTGGCCGGGCGGCGTCCCATGCTTTGAAAAACGGTTTGAGAGCCAAGGCTCACGTCAAAACTAACCGCATCACGGACATAGTCGCAGACGCGACCTTCACGATGAATCGCTAGGTCTAGGCTATAAGTCCCCGGCCAAAGCATGCAAGGCTGCTCGGATTCAATAATCACTTCGCCAATGGCAGGCCAGCACTGAGGGACTTCTTTGAGCATGTTGGTCGCGAGGAAGCTCGCTCTGGGATTGTCCGCAGCAGCGATGCAAAAACCAATGTCATGACGCAAATTAGGGAAGTTGGTTTTGTATTTCACGCGAAGTTGCCAAGGCTTGCCTACTTCGATATCGCCGCCGTCGAGACCGGTAACTTCGCATTTGAGCAGGCGGGCTTCTTCGGTTCCCGTGCGGTCGGATCGGTCGTTAAGGGCCGCCGTTTTTTTGTTGTGATCATTGAGGTACAAGGGTATCACTTCATCGGGCTTGCCGTCGGCAACGACTTTGCCATCTTGTAACAAGATCGCTCGTGTGCAGAGGGTTTGGACGGCCGCCATGTTGTGGCTCACGAATAAAACCGTGCGTCCGCTGCCAGCCGCTTCTTGCATGCGTCCGATGCAGCGATGTTGAAACGCAGCATCGCCGACGGCTAAGACTTCATCAATGATGAGGATTTCAGGTTCGAGGTGTGCTGCGATGGAAAAGGCCAAACGCACGCTCATGCCTGAGGAATAGCGTTTGACGGGGGTATCAATGAATTTCTCGATGCCGCTGTACTCGACAATGTTGTCGAAGTTGGCATCAATTTCTTTGCGGGTCATTCCGAGGATTGATCCGTTGAGGTAGATGTTTTCGCGGCCGGTGAGTTCGGGATGGAATCCTGTTCCGACTTCGAGCAGGCTTGCCACGCGGCCACGGATGCGGGCTTGGCCGTCAGAGGGATCGGTGATTTGTGAGAGGATTTTGAGCAGGGTGGATTTGCCTGCGCCGTTGCGGCCGATGATGCCGACGACTTCACCTTGGCGGATTTGCATATCAACGCCATCAAGAGCCATGAAGTCTTTGGACATTTCACTAGGCGTTTGAACCTTCGGTGCGTTCCCGCACAGGCGTTGCCAAAGAGCTTTGGTCTTGGCGCTGACCATTTCAGGTAATGTTTGATCTAGTTGGAAATGCCCCCCCAAGCGGTACTTCTTACTTAGGTTTTGAATGTCAATGACAATCGGATTCATGTACTTTGCTTTCTAAACCACATCGGCAAAATGACGTTCTGCTTGGTTAAAATAAATCAGGCCCACAAGAAGACTCACCACTGCAACTGAGGCAGAAATGCCCAAACTGGCCCAGGGAATCGGCGTGCCTAAAATCGAGGCACGAAACGCTTCAAT
The DNA here is from genome assembly GCA_024279865.1 of Planctomycetota bacterium. Lineage (GTDB taxonomy): Bacteria > Planctomycetota > Phycisphaerae > Phycisphaerales > Phycisphaeraceae > JAJRRC01. The sequence continues at coordinate 31,214 of JAJRRC010000055.1, forward strand.
CGTGCCACCCATCGGATTCAAAGACAACGCCCACTGCCAACGCTCGGGAACCATTGTGTTGGGATAAATCACAGGTGTGACAAAAAACCAGACCTGCAACATGAACGGCACCACATAACGAAAGTCCCGATATTTCACCGTCACCGCAGATAAAATTAAACCCATACCAAGAGCAGCCATGATCGTGAGGCCAACCAGCACAGGCAACAACAAAAAAGCGGCCGTCGGAACCACGCCATACCAACCCATCAAGCCCAGCAAAATGATAAAGGCCATCGCATAATCAACCAACGGCGTCCCCGTGGCGGACAACGGCATAATCAAACGTGGAAAATAAATCTTGCGAAGCATACCCGCATTGGCGACCAAACTATTGGCTGATGCGGTGATCGACGATGCGAAAAAAGTCCAAGGCAACAACGCTGCATACAAAAAGATCGGGTAGGGCACACTGCCAACCTTCTGATCCATCTGAGCAAACCGGCCAAAGAACAGGCTCATCACCACCATCATGGTCAATGGTTGAATCAAAGCCCACGCAGCACCCAATGCTGCCTGTTTGTATCGGACCTTGATATCTCGCAAGGCCAGCATGCCCATCAGTTCGCGGAATTGCCACAATCGTCCGAAGTCGATCATCTGCCAACCCTTGCGAGGTTTGAGCACTTTCCATGTGGTTACCGATGCACTCACGCGTTTCTCCCAGCCAAAACAGTTCCGATAAACGGGCCAATCGCCCCAATCCTTACAGTCGATATATCCCTGATCGGCACAAACCCGAGCCAATTTAAGTAGTTGTGAAGATTTTTTTCTGCCTAGGAGGTTCTTCCCCCTGATTTAAAGAGCCTCCCAAGCCCAAAGAATTTGCTACACTGGCATCATTATGAAAGTAGCCCTGTTTGTAACTTGTCTGGCTGATTCGTATTACCCACGCACCGCGATTGCCGTGGTGAAGCTTTTGGAGCACTTTGGCTGTGAAGTCACCTTCGCCCAGGAGCAGACCTGCTGTGGACAACCGATGTTCAATACCGGCTACCGGGATGACACCCGTGAATTAGCCAAACGAATGATCGGGATCTTTGAAGATGCCAAGTATGTCGTTACCCCTTCAGGCTCCTGTGCTGCGATGGTCCGGGAGCAATATCCCGAGCTGTTCGAAGGCGATCACGCCTATGAACATGCCGCCAAGGACCTTGCGGATAAAACCTACGAATTCATCGAATTTTTGACCAAAGTCCTCAAAGTAGACTTCAAATCTCTGGGCATTCACTGGGACGGCAAAGCAACGTACCACTACTCATGTCACCTCCGAGGCATCGGCGTTGCCGGCGGCGGACAGGAAGTCGTCGATGTGATCGAACAAATCGATGGCCTTGATTATGTTCCACTGGAAAAATCCGAACAGTGCTGCGGGTTCGGCGGCACCTTTGCCATGAAATACCCACAAATCTCCGGCTCCATGGTTGCTGACAAAGTGCAGTGCATCGAAAAAACCAAAGCACCCTACGTCATCAGCAACGATGCTGGCTGCACCATGAACATCTCCGGCTCATGCCAACGCCAAGGAACCGAAAAACAATTTATCAGCCTCGCGGAAATTCTCGCTGAAGGCCTCGGACTATTGGAGAAGGACCATGTCTAAGCCCACTGCTCTGACGCTCGAAGGGCACGAAATTCTCTTCCCCGCATTGCCTTATGACATCAATCAACGGGCTGCTGCTGCGACGCAGGATAGCGAGCTTCAGAATTTTGTTAATTCAGCGACTTTGTTACGTGACCAGACCCGTCGGGATCAATGCGAAGCAACCTTCGGCGAAGATTACGACAAAATGCGCACGCTAGCAGGACAGATCAAGCAGCACACGCTCGATCATCTGGATTATTATTTAGAGCAGTTCATCGATGCGGCAGAGGCGGCTGGGACGACCGTTCATTTTGCAGTGGATGCTGTCGAAGCCAATAAAATCTGTCTGGACATTGCCAAGCGTGAAAACGTGAAGCTTTGTGTAAAAAGTAAATCCATGGTGACCGAGGAAACCAACCTCGTCAGTGATATGGAAGATGCTGGCATCGAAGCGATTGAAACAGACCTTGGTGAATTTATTCTGCAATTGGATCATGATGCGCCTTCGCATCTGGTCACGCCGATGATTCATAAAAACCGCGAATCGGTGGGGCGGGCCTTTGAACGCGAACTAGGCGTGCCTTATACCGATGACCCACAAACCCTCACGCAAATCGCCCGTGAACATTTACGCGATAAATATCAACAAGCAGAAATGGGTGTCAGCGGCGGCAACTTCATGCTCGCCGACTCAGGCAGCCTCGTCATTTGCACCAACGAAGGCAACGGCCGACTGTGTACCAGTGTGCCACGGATTCATGTGGCCTTCGTCGGCATCGAAAAACTAATCCCCGGCAGAGCTTGGCTCCCCATGTATCTCAAACTGCTCTCACGCAGTGCCATCGGTTCACCCATCACCGTCTACAACCATGTGATGACAGGCCCCAAGAAAACAGACGATGCCGACGGCCCCGAACAAATGCACATTATTCTTGTCGACAACGGTCGCACCGAAGTCCTCAAGCCCGAAACCCGCGAGATGCTCCGTTGTATCCGCTGCGGTGCTTGCCTTAACGCTTGCCCGGTCTATCGCAAAATCGGAGGCCATTCCTATGGCAGCGTCTACAGCGGACCCATCGGCGCGATCCTGACACCCGTCCTCAAAGGACTCGCCAACTACAAAGATCTTCCCTACGTCAGTAGCCTTTGCGGTGCGTGCTACGAAGCATGCCCGGTCAAAATCAACATTCCCAAATATCTCGTCAAGCTGCGGGAAGAACTCATCGGCGGCCACTTTGACAAGCTCATCGACCGAATCTTCTTCAAAGTCTGGACCATGAGCCTCAAATTTCCCTGGACCTATCGCCTCGGCGGTTGGGCCAGCGCCCGAGGGCTCCGCGCACGAGCCAAACTGGCAGGCACCTTAAAACCAGGCGACCGTTTCACCGCTCGCGGTTGGGTCAGCCATGTCCCCGGCCCTGCTGCTGGCTGGACCGCCAAACGAGATTTAGCCACGCCACCCGCCAAGGGATTCCGTACCTGGTGGGATGAACATCAAAAAGACAAAGGGGGAAACTAGCCATGACTACCACCCGGAGCGTCACCCCAACCACCCGCAAAGTTTTTATGGATCGCGTGCATCAAGCACTTGGACGCAGTCAAACGCCGACGCAAATTCAAATCCCCCCAGCCATTGATGAATCCATTGCCAGACTGGTTCAATCTAGTGAAGATATCAATCGGATTTTTATCGAACGGGCTGCTGCCACGGGGATGATTGTGGAGTCCGTCTCACGATCCGAACTAGGGAACGCGGTGTTGAAATTTCTTAAAGCAGAATCTGCGGTGCGTGTTGGTATGGCAGTCGCTTCGGACCTGGATATTGCCGCAGAATTAGAAGCTGGGGGCATTGAGCTTGTCAGTGAGGGGGATCGTTTTAAATACGATGCTGGCATTACCGATGTGCAAGGGGCTGTGGCCGAAACAGGCACATTGCTCTGTGCGTCAGACAGTACCCCGCGACGAAGCCTTTCATTGGTGGTTCCGTTGCATGTGGCTATCGTTCGCAAAAGTGACATCGTGGCAGACCACCTTGATTACTGGAACGCCCAGACAGGTTCCATGCCCAGTAGTCTTTCCTTAATCACAGGCCCAAGCAAGACCGCCGACATCGAAGGCATCCTCGTCACCGGCGTTCATGGCCCAAGTAAAGTCTTCATCCTCGTTATTCAAGATGCCTAATTTTAATACGACAGCGCGACATGGCTATGTCTCCTGCGGTATACATGTCTGAATTTTTTTCACAGCCATCCCATAAGTCGTCAATACTTGATTGACGGTCCTTTTTTACCCGTCAAACATAGGCTCTGACACTCTCTTGCGAAAAAGGCAGTTCGCACTTTCCTTTTGCGATTGTCTCCCCTCTCTGCCACGCCAG
>JAJRRC010000056.1 GCA_024279865.1 Planctomycetota bacterium
CGATGCCGCGTGTTGGCGGCACGCGGGTCAGGCAGCTGTGTCAAAAAGTGCAAAGGACAAGTGTTCGCAGGATCATCCATGACCATCCTCCAATCAAAGGGCGTTTGAATCACTGCGAGCTCGCACAGAGCCTGTATGAATCCCCGATTTGTCGCCACGGCGCAATGCCTAACAGGTGCCGTGCTTAATTGTGCAGTTGCTGTGAGGCAACAGAAATACTGCGGATCACTTGCGAAATGTCATATGCGCTAGCCCTGGCGTATGCAGCCTGTGCTTGATTTAAGGATTGTGACGTTTGGAGCCATCGCGTATAATTTAAATGCACATTGACAATTCATAACCTGCGCCGATCACAGATGGAGGATCACTTATGTCATGGAAGACAAGGCGGGTACGTTCTAGCATTTTTTTCAGTGTCATCTTGGCGGGGCCTTGGGTCTGTTTGGCGCAAGTGGGGCCGTTGGTGGATTTGCCTCAAGATTCACCCGCTGAAATGGCTCTTGAACTCATTGCATTGCCGGAGATTGGCACGCAGACCACCGAGGTCGCTCAGACAATCAATGTTCGCAAAGAAGCTCAAGCAATCGAAACCATCGAGGCCACTGATTTGCGTGCGAAAATGATGCACGCCTATCAGCAAACCGAAACCTATCGCGCGACCATCGTGCAAACCAAGAGTCAGCACCATAGCCGTTGGCAATTGGTAGAGAAACTGGACGTGGTGTATGACCGGACCTCGCACAGCCTGCGATTTGAACGCCCGGACATGCTCCTTATCAGCTCTGACGGCTACTTGCGATACCGCAGCGACATCATCCAAGGCCGTCACCTCCAAATCCGTCTCAATGAACCTCTTAACGATGGCTTGCTCGCCCAACGCGCGCCCTTTCTCGTACGTCAACAAATGCCCGACCTCAAACTCCTTCTCCAAGGTGACCCCATTGACACCGTCGGCAAAGTCACCACCCTCGAGCCCGATGAACAAGGACGACCCGGCTTGCAGTGGGCCAGTCGGCTGGGATTGGCAACCTTGCGACTCGATCCCAAAACCTTTCTCATCACCCAAGCCACCCTCAAACGTCAGGCCAGTGTAGAACGAGCCAGCCATGTCGGGCCGGTGACTTTCAGCTATGACATCACCGTCCACAAACACAATGAAGAATTTGACAAAGAATGGTTCGTGTTTGATACCTCCAACTCCCAAGCCGTCAACAGCTGGACCGATTTGCTAGGCAGCAATGACGTAGATGCCGCATCACTAGAAGGCACCGCTGCCCCGATTCTTTCCCTACAAGACAGTCAAGGCGAGTTGTATCGGCTCGAAGAGGATTCCTCCGATGTGGTGGTCTTGCAATTTTGGGCTTCGTGGGGTGGCCCGCCTGTCTATCAAGCGCTCCCTGTTTTGCAGCGTTTGTCCGACTGGGCCAGTGCTGAGGATAAATCCTTGTCCATCCGCACGGTGAACATGCGTGAGACAATGGAGGAGATTAATCAAGTTTGGGAAATAAAACAGCTGCAACTTCCAGTTCTCTTAGATGTAGAAGCTCAGGGAGCCCATGCCTATCGTGTGGGAGCGATCCCCCAGACTGTGGTGATTTATCAGGGTCAGGTGGTGCATGTGCATGAGGGCATGCCTCACGAATTTGAAACAGTGTTACGGGCGCAGGTGTCTGCGTTGCTTGAAACCTCTGCTGTGACACGTAAATAAGAAGCAAGGCATTTTCATGCGAACATTTTGGGTACTGGCGTTTTTGTGTTTGATTTCCCCTGCCAGTCTCTTGGCTGAACCGTTGACAGTCGGACAGGTTCGAGATCAAGTCCTCGAGGCTTACAAAAAGTGCGATCAATACGTCGTCGCCAAAACAATTCAAATTCAGCAGCCCGACGGCACACCCCAACAGCTTACGCTTTACATCGCGTTTGACCGTGTGGAAAAACGCATCGCGATTCACACCGATCAACTGCGACTCGTCGGAGCCGACGGCCACATTCGCTTGGCAGCTACACCCGTTGGCAAGATGTATTACCGCAAAGCAGTTGAAAATCCCCTGGACCCCGTAGCGATTAGTCGTTCTTGGCCGATGTTTCCGTTGCTCTTGTGGGTGCCTGACTTGTCATTGTTGCTAGGGACGGAGATGCAGCTTTTCCTTAAGTCCGACAGTTTAGAATTGCTTCCTCCCAGGGCCGATGATCCTGCTGCAAAGCCAGGTCTGCAATCGGTGGTCGGAGATGTGACGATGACCCTGTGGATCAATCCCAAGACATGGCTCATTGCCGAGTCCCAAATCCACGCTCAGCAAACGCAGATGCGTTTTACCATGGAACAAACGGTCCTGTCTGGACCGTTGGATAATTCTTTGTTCACCTTTGATGCCGGTGATGCCAAGCCCATGGATAGTTTGCGTGAAATGCTTGCTCCTACGAATAGTGCGGTTCACCTGCGTGGCAAAGACGCACCTGACTTGGTCTTAGAAAAGCTAGGTGGCGGAACTTTTGATCTCGCCAAAGCTTCCACCAAAGTCGTCGTCTTGGATTTCTGGGCCACCTGGTGTGGCCCCTGTCGCGGCGCTTTAGCAGAGCTTGAAGAATTAAACACTTGGGCCAAAGAGAAAAATTTAGATGTTTCCTTTTATGCTGTGAATCAGCAGGAGTCCATTGAGACCATTCAACCCTTTGTCGAGCAGCACAACATGGCCATCCCCGTGTTGCTAGATTCCGATGGCCTCGTTTCCAATGCCTACCGCGTCGAAGCGATTCCTCAATCGGTCATCATCAAAAATGGCAAGATCATCCGCGTCAACGTAGGCTTTTCCCCTCAAACCGCCAAGCAGATGAAAGCAGATATTCTAGAAAGCCTAAGCGAGTAAGTCAGGGGAGCGGTTTTTTTTAGCGATCAGTCCGAAAAGACAATTCAACAAAGAGCGAAAGCATTTTGCGCCATTATTTACCGCACCCCGAACCCGCACCTCGGACGCGCACGCTGTAAGCGTGCGGCTGCCAAGTTCAAACCCAAGTCCACGCTCACGCTTAAGCTTCCCGGTCAGCATCACTTTTTATCGTGCGATCATCACAACGCCGCGTCCGAAGGTCCTTCCGAGGGCCGCAGGGCCGGACTCCCCTCCCATTTGTTTTCCCTTGATATCTGGCGAATCCAATTCCGACGTGCAACATCGGGTTGAAAACTGAAAAATCGAAAAAAAAGGCATGGATGCTTTGTGGGAAAAAACCCTTTTTGTATTTAAAACACGTTATGCAAAAAACTTGGGGCTTGATATGATTTGCTATCAATATTTGAAATGTCCAACACAAAAATAGGAGACTGGATTGATGCAGATTAAAACAATCACAAGCTTGATGATGACCCTTGGATTACTGGTTGCTTCAATGAGCTATGCAGGCGAATTGCCGACCCATGCGGAGCTTCAAAAAGTTCTTAAAACGGTCGTGAGCGAAAAAAATGGCGGGTTTGGTTTGAACATGTGGGCAACCCTTGTCGACCGAGATGGTATGGTCAAAGTGGTGACTTTTTCAGGCGCAGACCGAGGTGAACAATGGCCCGGTAGCCGTGTGATCGCAGCTCAAAAAGCCAATACCGCCAATGCCTTTAGCCTCGGGGGCTTGGCACTTTCTACAGCCAACTTGTTCACGGCAACCCAGCCAGGTGGAAGCCTTTATGGCTTGCAACACAGCAATCCCGTCGATACCTCTGTTGCCTACGGCGGCGACTCCAACAAAATCGGAACCACAAACGATCCCATGGTCGGCAAAAAAATCGGCGGCATCAATGTCTTTGGCGGCGGTCTGGCACTCTATGACGAAACAGGCAAATTGCTGGGCGCTCTGGGCGTCAGTGGTGATAGTTCCTGTGCAGACCACAACATTGCTTGGAAAATTCGCCACCTGCTGAAACTCGACTATGTTCCCGCAGGCGTGAGCCCGACCAAGGATGACAACATGGTCAATGATATTACCAATGGTAAAAGTGCCAGTGGCTGGGGACATCCTTCATGTTCTCCTGAATCGACGGCCATTGCCAAGGGTTTTTCTCAAACGCATCCCGTACGCGTGAAGAAGTAAGGCAGCCTCACTTTTTTTAACATTCAAAGACCCGTGGGATTCATTGATTCAATGCGTATCACGGGTCTTTGTTTGTTCTTTTTTTGCGAAGCCTTGCTGTTAGGAATCTCTTTGTCATGGACCTGTTTTTTCTTGGATTTGTAGCTCCACCTGCCATGCGTTTATAATTTGAGGTTCATTGCAGTTGCCCTCGTAGCTCAGTTGGATAGAGCAATGCTTTCCTAAAGCATAGGTCGCAGGTTCGAACCCTGCCGGGGGTATTTTTATAAGCCACTTCAAGTTAATTACTTGCGGTGGTTTTTGATGTCTGAAATTCCAAGAAAACGCCATGTTGGGACAATGGCTTCTCGTGGAAGTTGGCGACGAGAGGTCCTGAGGGATGCGTTTTTTTTGTGCCAATTTTCAAAATAAAGTTTGTCAAAAGAAATAAACTGTTTACTATTAAATAGAGGCATTTTAATTGAATGCTTTGCGCAAGGCCTATTTTTTGGCTGCCTTGCATGAATTGCTTTTTTATTAGTTGTACTTTTTATAGTGCTTTGCTTTTGTTTTTTTAACTCATATTGGAAATTTTATGTCCCGCTCCATTGATTTGTCACACCTGTCATGGCAGGTAACACCTTGCCCGCCGACGGCTTTAACCCCTGATCCAAAGAACGCCATTGATGCGGTTGTCCCTGGGGGCATTTTGCTGGACCTTGAGCGTGCGGGGAAAATTGAAGATCCGTTTTACGCAGAGAATTTTCGTGCGTGTGCTTGGGCTGATAAGTGGACGTATTGGTATGAGTGTCGTTTTACCGCATCGCAGCTTGAAATCACCTCGCCTAAGCGGGGTCAAAAGCGAGAGCTTCTTTTTGAAGGTATTGATACCTTTGGCGAAGTGTGGCTCAACGGCAACCGTTTGGGCCAAGTACAAAACATGTTTCGCAGACATGGTTTTGATGTGACCGAACAACTGGATTATCGCGGCGAAAATATTTTGCAAATTCGCATTGACCCTGTAATTGAATCCACACAAAAGTGGTGTGAAGAAAATAATGTGGATTGCAGTAAAAAGTGGATGTCCTTTGATATCCAAGAACGAATCGCAGCTCGTAAAATGCAGATGTCTTATGGCTGGGACAATTCGCCACATTTGTTAACAGGCGGGATTTTTAGGCCTGTCCAGTTGATTCAACACAATGCCTGTGCCTTGAAAGAGATTCATTGGCATGTCAAAAGCCTAGAACCGACTGCCCAGAAGGCGGTGCTTTGCGTGCAAGGCTCGATTGAAAATTCTCAAACACCACAAGCAGGCCAACGAACCGTTCAAATCCAAGGCAACTGTCGGGACCATCAGTTTGCTGGCGAAGCCCAAGTGGGTCGGGATGGTTTATGGGAAGTGACGGTCGAGATGGAGAAGCCTTATCTTTGGTGGCCGACGACATTGGGGGACCCCGATCAATATCAAACCCAAGTGACCCTCATTGATGATGCAGGGAAGTTGATGGATGAATCAGAGTTTAAAATCGGTATTCGCACGCTTGAAATTATCACCACGCCTGCGGTCAAACAGCTTGTTTCACAGGTCACAGGTCGGCAAGCCAAGACGCTTGAAATGGACGGCGGCGATACGGGCGCATGGAGCCATGTGCCGCTTGACCCACCTGAATTAAGGGACGTTTATCCGTTTCATTTGATGGTCAATGGCGTGCATGTTTTTATTCGTGGCGTTGATTGGCAAACGCCCGATGCGATTCCTGGACGGGTGAACCAAGAGCAGGTTAAGGGTTTGCTCGATGCAGCGATTTGGGCCAATGTGAACCTGATTCGCCTGTGGGGTGGTGGCACGGTTGAGCCTGATTATTTTTATGAGATGTGTTCGGAGATGGGCTTGTTGGTTTGGCAGGATTTCCATTTTGCTTGTGGTCAATATCCTGATGAGCAGGCTTTTTGGATGAAGTTCAAATTGAAGCGGTAGATATGGTGAAGCGTTTGCGTCATCACACATGTCTTGCTTGTTGGTGTGGCGACAATGAAAGTGACATGATTGATTTCGATCGTGGCATTGATTACACAGCCAATCCGATCAACCGTGGCATTTTGTTAAAGACGTTGGGCGAGCATGATTCGCAAAAGCGTTATTACCATCCCAGTTCGCCTTCATCTTTTCCGAGTGATGATCCAGATCCACGTCAGTCATGTGCGGGGGATCGGCGGAACTGGGGGCCTTGGCATCCGGACAATAATTATGAACACATTCGCAAGGATATCAGTCGTGTGATTTCTGAAGGGGGGATGTACGCGTGGCCGAGTCGGCAGACGATGGACTCGTTTATGCCTCGGGAATTGCAATGGCCTGCCGATACAAAGACAGCCCGTTTGCATGGCGGGGACTTGGACTTTTTTGATCGCGGTTTTTTAGAGATGACATTGTGTGCAGGTCGTTTTTTTGAGGATGCCCAGGATTTGGATCGTTTGATTGAAGTGTCTCAATTTGCTCAAGGGTGGGGGTACAAGATGCTCATTGAGCGTTGTCGTCAGCGCAAGCCTGAGTGTGGCGGGTTGAATCTTTGGAAGCTCAACGATGCGTGGCCTTGCATTGATGCGGGTTTGTTGGACTATAACCTTGTGCCGCGGATGTCATTGCAGATGGTGCGTGATGCGTATGCACCGGTGGCGGTGAGTATGAGTCAGGATTTGAATGCAGAGGGTCATGACGCGTTTGTTTGGCTGGTCAATGATTTGCTGTTGCCGATGAAGGGGAAGTTGACGTTGGAGGTTGTGACGTTGGCTGAGGGTCAAGCGTTGCCTTCGGTGGTTTTGGCCCAGGAATTACAAGTACAGATTCCTGCGAATCGTTCGGTCTGTGCGTTAACTATTTCAACAGAAGCGTTTGATTTGGAAACGACGGTCCTCTGTGCTCATTTTGAGGCGGATGGTGCGGCTCATCACAGCGAAACATTTTACACCTTTGCGCCTGTGACGGCTTGGCGGTATTGGCAGTATTTACAATCGGCGACAAAGAGTTCGATTGCTTCGGCGGCGTTATCGTAAGGATGCCATGGCCTTGACGAGTTGATCGGTGGTGTAGAAGTCTGCCATGAAATGGATCTTGCCGTCGGAGCCATAGAGGGCTAGCAGTGGGATGGTCAGGCGGCCGGTGGATTTGAGCATGGCAGCGCCCTCCGCGTGTTGAGCGGTGAGGTCGACTTTCATGGGTACGATGTTGTATTGGCGTAATGCTTCGACGACTTTGGGGTCATGAAGCACCTGTTTTTCAAGCACTTTGCAGTTCAAACACCATTCTGCGGTGAAATCCATCATGACGAGTTGTTGGTCGTTTTGTAGTTGGGTCCATCGTTCTGCGGTGAAGTATTGCCAAGTGATGGGGCCTCGGTCGGTCCATTGAGAGGCTTGCCACAACGCGCCTGTTGCAAGGAGCAAGCCCGCTGCCGCCCATGCCAACGCAGCAGGTTTGAATCCGCCTAGACGGATTGATCGCCAAGTGACCCAAAGGCCCGTGCCAGCGAGGGTCAATCCCACCGCCCACCAATGAGCAAGGCTAGGTGGATCAGGGGGAGAAGTGGTCAGTCCACTGATTCCCACACCCACAAAATAGACCCCCGCAGCCAAAATGCACAGTCCCATGACTTCTTTGATCAGTACGCTGGTGGGTCCAACTCGCGGCATCCGCATGGCCCATTGCGGGAACGCTGAGAGTAACAGGTAGGGACTTGCCATGCCCAGGCCGATGGCGGCAAAGGTGGCGATGGTTAGCGTGGGTTGTTGGGTTGCTGCCCAGGCGGCCGCTGCGCCCATAAATGGTGCGGTGCAGGGGGTGGATAAAATAGCGGTTAGAATGCCGAGGCTAATCGAGCCGATGGCGGTGTCGTGGCCTGGGGTCCATTGATAGACCGCGTTGGGCAGTCTGATCGCAAAGAGGCCGCACATACCAATGGCGAGTAAGCAGATGACGATGCCCACGCTAAGGGTGAATGCGGGGTACTGGAACAGTTGGTTGACGGCCGTGAGTCCGGTGAACGCCGCCATGACCGAGCCAAGCCCCAGCCAAAATCCGACCACGCCCAGAGACATGTAAACGCCTTGCAAAAAGCATTGCTTACGATTGCCCGCAGTTCGACTCATGGCCATGATCTTCAAAGGAATCACAGGCAACACGCAAGGCGTAAGGTTTAACAACGCACCACCGACGGCCGCAATCCCCAAAAGTAAAATCAAACTGACAACTCCACCCATTGCCAGATCAAACGACCCGCCAGGCAGATTAAACGTCAAGCTCTCCGAAGCAGGTGGGTTAAAAGAAGCTAACTTAAACCCCTCAAACCAAACGCGGCTTGATTCGTTGACCACCGTGGGCTGATCTGTGATCTGAATGCCCACAGCCAACTGGACCTGTTTCGGCGGCAAGCAAGTGCGATCATCGCAAGCCTGATACGTCACCGCCACCGTCAAGTCCGTCATGCCGAGCGGGGCATCAGAGCCTGTGAGCAAAGGTAAGTAGACCACGACTTGGCCTTCAAGAACAGGCACCTGTGTGGGCGGGGTGGTGTAGGAAACTTCAATGAAATGAGGTTCGGGGAATTGAAGCTCACCCACCGTCAGCCACGGCGGCAAGTTGAGCAATTGCACCTGCGTGGGGATGAGAAAGTCCAGCTCCCCACCCAGTTTTTCACCTGTATTGATATGAAACGGCTTTTTGACATCCAAAACCACCGCCAGGACCTGTTGATCTCCTTGGCGTATCTGTTGAGCCAGTGAGTGGATTTGAATTTTAACAGGCTGCTGCGGGGGGGCGGTTATTTGGGTGGGAGGTGTAAAGAGCCCATCGAATTGCGCCCAAGCGGTGGTTTGGAAGATGGATAGGATCAACAGTCCCAGCCACGGGCGAGGTAGCCGTAGGGATTGGAGCCAATGGCTCAGTGTGACCGATAACAATATTATGTTTTGTTTCATGTGTACCTATTTATGATAGTCGGCAAAGATGGCTGAAATTCTCGATCAATCTGAAGTAGATGCCTTATTGGCTGCTGTGGGCGGCGGTGATGTCGGTCCGGGCGCTGATGAAGCGCCTGAACAGGTCTTTACGTCCGTGGCGAAGGGTCGGTATCTCACCAACGCGGAAATTAGGCCATATGACTTCAAACGGCCCGAACGGGTCAGTAAAGACCAAATGCGGGCCCTGGAAACGCTCCATGAAGGCTTTGCCCGTAGTTTTGGTGCCTCACTCTCAGGGTACATGCGAACCATCGTCGAGGTAAAGGTCGCCAACATTGAGCAGATGACCTTTAGTGAGTTTACCCATAGCTTGCCCAACCCGACTTGTTTCAACTTGCTTTCCCCCACGCCACTCGAAGGCCACATGTGCCTGGAACTCAGTCCACTGATTGTGTATCCCATTATCGACAGGCTCCTTGGCGGGTCCAATGCAGACCTGTTTATTCCACAGCGAGCATTGACAGCCATTGAACAACGTGTGATTCAAAAAATCACCGACCGAGGCATGACTTCGCTCGAAGAAGCCTGGGACAGTATCAAAAAACTCAACATTAAACACGTCGATCATGAGAGTAACCCACAACTGGTCCAAATTGTTCCACCCAATGAAGTGGTTGTGGTGGTTGGGTTTGAAATCAAAATGGGCGGTCGGGCTGGAACCGCAAGTTTATGCATTCCCTACAACGTGATCGAGCCGGTCATGGAACGGCTAAGCAATCAAACCTGGTCCCAGTACAAACGCAATCGCCTCAATAGCAATCTTGTCTCGAAACTAGCCCATCAGCTCGATGTGGCCAAGCTTACGCTCTCGACGATGCTGGCTGAAACAACCATCAAGCTCAGTGATTTGATGAACCTTCAGCCGGGGGACATTATTGCGACCGAAAAACCTGCTTCAGGCCCCTTGACCCTCTGCATCGAAGGCAAGCGGAAATACATCGGCCACATCTGCCAGTACAAAGGCAATCGAGCCTTCAAAGTCAAACGCCAATACCATCCCAAAGACCGGGTTTAGAGCAATTTGGCATCATTATTTGCAACGGCAAACTCCAAAGTTCACTGGGAGTTGAAGATTCGCAATGGAACCCAATCTCTTCACATCCGTCATGTATGAATTTGCCTTGTTCGGCTCTCTTTTTTATACTTCACTGGGATAGAGCAAATAAAGTGGCCCAAGAAATTCATCAGGTATATGTGGTTCGCCGTGGATACGTGGCAAATTCGGAAACGGCATGGTGTGTATCGGCGATTGCGTGCCGTTTTGGGTGAGTACATTATATTTGTGATGTCTTTATTGAGATGAAAATAGTCGTGATGTTCATTGCTATGGACAAGCAATCGTTTCCGATTGCATCATGTTTCATTATGGAAAGGCATGTTTTATGTTTCGTTTCTCAAGAACTTTTTTTATAACGCTGGCGGTTTTGTTGCTGGCTTCTGTTGCATTGGCGCAGGACTTGAAGTTGCCTTTGGTCTTTACCGATCACATGGTTTTACAACATGGGCAAAAGGCTCCTATTTGGGGTTGGGCCACCCCAGGCAGTGAAGTTACCATCCAATTTCAAGGCCAAACGCTGACGGTTACCACCAACGCCAATGGCAAATGGGAGTCTGCCTTGGCTGCCTTGAATATTTCCGCAGAGCCTGCGGAACTCACCGTTGGCAGTGGGGATCAGACGTTAACGGTTAAAGATGTTCTTGTTGGGGATGTTTGGCTTTGCTCAGGCCAATCCAATATGGCATGGGCTGTTACGAGAAGTAAGAATGCAAAAATTGAAATTGCCAATGCCGATCATCCGCTCATTCGACATTTTTCAGTCACGAAAAATCCCCAAATGTTTGAGCAGGAAAAATTCAAGGCAGCCAGATGGACGGTTTGCAGTCCGAAAGTTGTTGGAGGCTATACCGCAGTGGGCTATTTCTTTGGCCGTCACCTTCAACAGAAGCTTCAGATTCCGATTGGGTTACTGAGTAGTTCATGGGGTGGCACACGCATTGAGCCTTGGACGCCACGCATTGGGTTTAAAAAAGTGGTTCAGACCAAGGGCATTTACAATGCGATGGTTCTTAAAGATCCTGCTTCGGTAAGTTATAAACAAACTGCCTCTGGATATCTCAAAAGCACCGCCCAGTGGCTAGATCAATCCAAGCAAGCGGTCGCCAATCAACAGCCAATCAATGAACCCGTTGCTTTTCCCGAGCAGATTAAGCCCTATACGAGCCATCAGTCTCCCGCCATGCTTTATAACGGGATGCTTGCTCCGATGGTCCCGTTCGCGATCAAGGGAGCCATCTGGTACCAAGGCGAAGCCAGCCGCCATGACGGCATGCTATATCTGCATAAAACCAGAGCCCTTGTCGAAGGTTGGCGTGACGTCTGGGGAATCAAAGATCTACCTTATTACTTTGTCCAAATAGCGCCTTACCACTATGGCAAAGAATCCGGCCACGTCCTCGCAAAGTTCTGGGAAGCACAAGCTCAAATCGAAAAACAAATTCCCCATACAGGCATGGTCGTGGTTTCTGATATCGGGAATCTCAAGGATATCCATCCTAAAAACAAACAAGATGTCGGAAAACGACTCGCCAACATGGCCCTGGTGAAAACCTATGGCAAAACAGGCATTGTCTATCATGGCCCTGTTTTTAAAGAAATGAAAACTGAGGAAGACCAACTGATTCTCACCTTTGATCATGTGGGATCGGGCTTGGCTTCGCGTGATGGAAAACCACTGACAACGTTTGAAATTGGTAGCCCTGAGAGCCAGTGGACACCTGCCAACGCGACGATTGAGGGTACAAACAAGCTGGTGGTCAGTGCTCAAGGGGTGACAGCACCTTGTATCGTTCGCTTTGCCTATGACAAATTGGCAACTCCCAACCTGATGAACAAAGAAGGCTTGCCCGCTCAAACGTTCCTTGCTGGCGAGCAACCTGTTTGGGATCCCATGTTTATCAATGTTGAAGAAAGTACGGGATACGAACTGGTCTACGAAAAAGATCTGGCCAAGCTGGGTAAAAAAGCGGCCTACGAAATTGATCACAGCAGCAGTCTCTTGGGCAAGTTTGATCGCATCGCCTATTACATGGAACTGACGGACAAAGCTGGCAAGACCAAGTGGGTCTATATTTCAATGGATGCCTTTACAGACAATGTGAAAAAAATCGGTATTCCAACCCTTGCCTCCAAAGCGAGTTTTCAGCAGAAGGTTAAAAATCTGAATGTGTTCACCAGCGAAAAAGGACTTGCGACGGGCTTGGGAATAGACGGCAATATTGAATTTTGGCCTAATAATTATGCCCCCAATAACGGTGCGAAGATTCCTGGGGCGAGTGGTAAAAAATATGACTTTGGTGATCAAAAAGGTGGGCTTCTTGATGGCTATGGCAGCATGCAAATCCACTTGACCGCGCAAAAGCAAACCGCTTTTGCGATCAATTCCTGGAAAACAGGCAACAACGCAGATCTAGGCATCGGCAACAGCCAAACAGGCCCTCAGCCTGACTGGACTTTTTCCAAATCAGGTAGCCATTACCCCAAAAAGAGACTTCGCGTCCTCGTGCGGATGGTGAAATGATTGAAAAATAAAGACATCGATCTGCGTCACAGCGATTGCTGGACAGATGTTTGATGAAACCAAGACAAAGCCCCAGCAGCCTTTAATCAGGACTGGGGCTTTGTTCTAAACAGGGGTTAAGTCGCGTTCGGATTATGTCGAATATCCTATCTGTGCGGGCGAATTGAACTTGGGCGGCTCAAGAACCGTGAACCCATGAGAGAGTTTCTTGAGTGATGACGGCCACGATCTCGCCTAGCTGAACGATTAGGAGTATTGCATGTCAAATGTTGCAGTGGAAACGAATCGCACTGATCTTACAGATCGCCAACAGCGTGAAGTTGCGTATTACGATCAATATTCCACCAATCATGAAGTTCAAAAAGTTGATTTTGCACCTGCGGTCAGCGAACAGCTTCGGCCGTGGAGTCCTTATTGGTCTCTGGTCCGCTTGGTCCGTGATGAGTACCGGGACAACTCACAAAAATTACTCGAATTTGGCTGTGGCATGGGGGTCACCAGTGCGGTTTTTGCCAAGGTGGGTTTTCAGGTGACGGGGATTGATATTTCTGAAGGCAATTGTCGTGTCGCTCGAAAACTAGTTGCGCAATATGGCCTTGAAGACCGTTGTTCTTTTCAGGTGATGCCTGGGGAGATGTTGGAGTTTGAAGACAATACCTTTGATGTCGTGACGGGCGTGGACATTCTCCATCATGTGGATGTGGCGGCGGTGCTTGAGCAATTGCAGCGTGTGTTGAAGCCTGGCGGCATGGCGATTTTCAAAGAGCCTTTGGGTGATACGATTTTAGAACGGATTCGAGAGCTCAAGCCGTTGATGAAGTTGGTGCCACGAGATTGCTCTCAAGATGACCATGTTCATATTACAGAGGACGAACGTAAATTGTCCCGTGAGGAAATCAATTTGATTCGTTCGACGTTTACGGTTGAAAAGGAACGTCGCTTTTCTGTTTTGCAGCGTTTTTACCGCCTTTTGCCACGTCGTTGGTGGAATTTGGTATGGAAGCTTCAGCGTGCGGACTATGAGATGATGAGTCGATGCAAAGCATATGAAAACCTAGGTGACATCGGCATTTTTGTCGGCCGCAAGGCAGCCTGAAGAAGTTTCGTTTCATTCCTTCAAAGAATCCATGGACTCGCGGGTATGCGGTTTTTTTAGAGTTTTGATTGCTTTGTCACGATCATTAAAGTTCAGCTCCGATAAAAAAAAGCCGACAGGAGAATATCTCGTGTTTGGTTTGAGGTCATGATTTCTCTTGACCTTTGAGTCAAAATCGGGAAGAATCGAATTTCGTATTCATTTCTTCTGAAAGGCATTTTAATGACCGATGCATCTGTACCACGTCCCCAGCACCGCAATACCAATACCTTGGTCATGGGAATCCTCGTTATTTTGTGGATTACCGCTGTTTTTATCATTGTTGTGCTCAACAATATTAAAACGGAACTTCAAGCCTTGAACCGATCTCAGACAAGTGCTTTGCAGAATTCATACATGCAAAGCCCCGGCCAGTTCCAGATTGTCGATGCCAAAGATGGCACCACCGTGCTCTACTCCATTGAACCCAAGCCTCAGCCTGTGATGGATGAAGCCATGATGGACCCAACGGCAGCAACGCAGCCAGCGGTTGTGGAATAAATGAGGCTTTGGCTGTTTGAGGCCATGCCAACGTTTACACTTTAGGCTAACGTTTTATGAGCCACCGACCCCCCGGGGGTTGTTTGCACCTTGTAGCCAGCTTCAATGAGTTGCTGACGCAGGGTGTCGGCTTGCGCGTAGTCCTTGGCAACTCGGGCGGCATCAAGCTGTTTGCAATGTGCCTGGGCATCGAATGACGAGTCTGCATGGCTGTCGATGTCGGTTGATTCAAGCAGTCCCAGCACCTTGTCCACCTCACAGCAAGCAGCCCAGACGACCGGCGAGTCATCCTTGTGGTCATTGATCCAGCCAAACAACGCGCCCATCGCGCCGCTGATGTTTAAGTCGTCAGCCAAGGCAGCGGTGAATGCATCGAGCATCGGATGGGATAAGTCCAGCGTGACCTCTGTTCCGGTGGCATCTGCTTGAGCTTGCCTGGCAAATCGGGTGAAGCGTTCGACCGCGTGGCCTGCCTCAGAAAGACTTTGAGCGGTGAAGTTGAGGTTGCTGCGATAATGGGTCCGCATCAGTTCATAGCGAAGCACCGATGGGTGCACGGGGCGGCCGGTGACGCGACCTTCAAAAACATCGCGGGCGGTGTAGAAGCTACCTTTGCTTTTGGACATTTTTTGACCATCGACCAACAGGAACCGTGCATGAAGCCAATGGCGAGCATAGGTTGATTCGCCGGAGCTACCACGGGATTGGGCGATTTCACATTCATGGTGGGGGAAGGTCAGGTCTTCGCCGCCGGTGTGGAGGTCGATGATGTCGGAACTGAGGCAAGCTTTGGCCATGGCGGAACATTCGATATGCCAACCGGGATAGCCTTTGCCCCAAGGTGAGTCCCATTTCATGAGATGCTTTTCATCGGGTTTCCACAACAGGAAGTCTGCTGGATGTTTTTTATGAGCGGTGTTTTGGGAACTAACGCGTCCGCCGGCTCCGCCTTGGAGGTGGTCAAGGGTGTTGCCGCTGAGCTGACCATAATCAGGAAAACTTTCCACGCTGTAATAGACCACGCCGTCGGTCGCGATATAGGCATGGCCATTGTCCAAAAGCGTTTGGATCATCTGCTGCATCAGTTCGATACAGTTGGTGGCGTGAGGCATCTGGGCGGGGTATTCAGCAGCAACTTTGAGGCCTAGCTTTTTCGCATCATCCAAAAATTTTTGCGTGTAATACTGGGCGATCTGATAAGGATCGTCGGGGTTTTGAACTTCACCTTCAGGGACGCGACCAGCTTTTTTATCTTCTTTGATACGCCCGGCAGCAAGTTCCATCTTGTCCTGCCCGCCGCCATCGGCAAGGTCGTCTTCAGTCATATGACCCACGTCGGTAATGTTCATGACATGAGCCACATCATAGCCCACCATCTCTAAAAAACGGCGGACCAGATCAGAAAAAAGAAACGTGCGGAAGTTCCCAATATGGGCAAAGTCATACACCGTCGGCCCACAGGAATACATGGTGACCTTCGGGGCAGACAAAGGAACAAACGCTTCAGTGCGGCGGGTCAGAGAGTTGTATAGTTGAATGTCAAGTGTCATAGATAAAAGTCTCTTGTTGTGGCTAATTGGCATCGCTTGTCTGGCTCCAATTTTACAACGTTTTGATGATAGGAAAATATTACCACTTTGTGGTAAAAATAAAAATCAAGTGAATTCCCGCTCCGTTGGAAGAACCTTTTTCTAAAAAATAACAGCCAAGCACCTCTTATTCTTGACACATCAAGCTTTACGGGACATTTGGGCCTGATGTGTATATGATTGTACGCATGTTAGCTGAGAATGACCTATCGCGTCTTGACCTGGCCTCGCGTCCCCGACGCAATCGTCGAACCCCGGCAATTGCTCAGATGGTGCGTGAAACCCAGCTTCAGGTGGAACACCTTATTTATCCCCTGTTTGTGCATGGGGGATCGGACAATCAACCCATTGATGCCATGCCCGGCTGTACCCGGTGGAGTTTGACGGGCTTGTCCCAGGAAGTGGGGCGGGCCGCTGCGTTGGGAATTCGAGCAGTGGTTTTATTTCCCAAGGTCGATGAATCGCTCAAGTCTCCCACCGGAGACGAAGCTTACAATCCTCAGGGACTCATCCCCCAAGCCATCGCTCAAATCAAAGCGGCCTATCCACAGATACTTGTGGTCACCGATGTGGCATTGGACCCCTACTCCAGTGACGGCCACGACGGCATTGTCAGCGATGAAGGCGTCGTACTCAACGATGAAACCGTGGCGGTCCTGTGCAAGCAAGCGTTGATGCAGGCCCAAGCCGGGGCGGACATCATCGCGCCAAGTGACATGATGGACGGCCGCATCGGCGCGATCCGAAAAACACTCGACGCACACGGCTTCACCGAGGTGAGCCTTATGTCCTATTGCGCCAAATACGCGTCCTGTTTCTATGGTCCTTTTCGTGGAGCTCTGGATTCTGCGCCCAAACAATCGGACAAACCCATTCCCAAAGATAAAATGTCCTACCAGATGGACCCCGCCAATGGGCGTGAAGCCTTACGCGAACTCCGCCTTGATGAACAAGAAGGTGCAGACATCGTGATGGTCAAGCCCGCAGGGGCGTATCTGGACGTAATCTACCGAATTCGTCAGGCCACGCCATTACCCGTGGCTGCCTATCAGGTCAGTGGTGAATACCTGATGATCAAAGCCGCCGCTGCGGTCGGTTGGCTCGATGAAAAAGAAGCCGCATTGGAAAGTTTGCTCGCCATTCGCCGCGCGGGGGCCGAATTGATTTTGACCTATTTTGCGCCCCAAGTTGCCCAATGGCTTCAAGGATCAGATTGATATGCAGTGTCCAACCGACAACGGTGAAATAATCATTCGTTGTGATTTTACAGGCAAAGCCTGGGATCAAGTTCAACCCATGATCGAAGGCCACCAAGGCTCCGTGATTTCACTGGAAGCCTTGGCTTTGGCGATTGATAAAGCCACTAAAAAAACAGAAGCAATTGAATGCACCATGTGCTTGCGCCACATTGAACCGCCTTCAAAAGCATGGCAACCAGACCCCTTGCCCACAGAGGCCAATCCCATAGCCATTATTTGCTGGGACTGTATTCAACAAGCAGACCGCTCGTTTTCCAAAGACCCTGATACCCAGTGGGAACGAAGGATTGTGCCTGATGACCGTTGGTCGTGAGGTTCAAAGGAGAGAAGGCTTTCGGGAGAGATGATCAAGAGCGAGAGAATTCCCATGGGAAACTTCCGGGGGGACTTTGCCTTTGGTTCAGGGCTTGGCGTTGTGATGATCGCACGTGAATCGCGTCTCTGACGGGGACGCGTTGGGCATGTAACTTAGAAGCTTGATAGTCTAAGCAAAACTCTCATAGCACTGGATCAAAATTCGGGGAGCAAACCAGCTGATAGCTCAAATAACTAACGTCGGTATCTTTCGCCGATGGACAATTCCCACTTGGCGTGATCGTCGCGGATGGGTAGGTCACGAAATTCGGAGCGGCAGTGGTAGCAGACCAAGACTTTGCCGGTGAAAAAATAGATGAGAAAATCAATGAGGACCACCAGACCCAATACGACGCAAGCGTAGAGGACGAAGTGATGGTAAAGCATGATTAATGAAATGACTGCTGCAAGGGCCACAACGACCAAGCCTGTGACCTGAGGGAAATCATTGCGGACAAACAAGTCTTTGCATTCACAAACAGGGCAATGACGCAAATGTCCTTCGTCATTGATTGCCCCATCCCAGTCGAGTGTGACCTGTTCATGTTCGCCGTTGGGATCTTTCACCACCGAGGGAGGAGATTGGTCATCGACGTGAATATTGAACAGGTGTTCGCGCTTTTCATTGTTGAGGCGGATTTTCACGGATACCATTGTCCGAAGTTCTGATCTATTCCGCAACCGCACTAGGGGTGGTCTGTTACAATTGTTTTAGAACGGCTTGGGAAAAGGAGCGAGAAGACTGCGGTGAATGAAGATGATCACTAAAACAAAATACAGCATACGCAAGCAAACCGGGGGCGGGAAGAGTCAATTGCGATTGGTATAACAGGAGGCAGAGCGATGGCAGGAAAAAAAATTCTCATGTTGGTCGGCGACTTCGTGGAAGACTATGAAGTGATGGTCCCGTTCCAAGCTTTACAGATGGTGGGGCATACGGTGGATGCGGTTTGTCCGGACAAACAAGAGGGTGAGCAGATTCGCACTGCCATTCATGACTTTGAAGGGGACCAGACTTATTCTGAAAAACCAGGCCACAACTTTACGCTCAATGCGTCATTTGTGGATGTAAGTGCGGGGGATTATGACGCTTTGGTGATCCCTGGCGGGCGGGCACCCGAATACATTCGTCTCAACGCACGGGTTCTGGAATTGGTACAGGACTTTCACAAAAGTAACAAGCCCATTGCGGCCATCTGTCATGGCGCTCAAGTCTTGGCCGCGGCAGGTATCTTGACTGATGGCAAAACCTGTAGCGCCTATCCCGCCTGTGCCCCGGAAGTCAATCACAGCGGCGGCGTGTGGGTCGAAGTCCCCATGGACGGCGTGCATGTCGATGGCAACCTCATCACCGCACCGGCATGGCCTGCACATCCTGCATGGCTCAAAGCGCTACTAGATTTACTGGGTACTCGCATTGAACTTTGAACCACCTTTGGAATATAGACTCTCTCGCCAGCAAGTCCGCGAGGTGGACCGGATTGCCATCGAACACTTTGGGATGCCCGGTTTGCTCTTGATGGAGAATGCTGGCCGCAATGCCGCTGCGGTGATTGAGCCATGGGTCGAGACGGGTTCACAAGTGGCGATTCTCTGCGGCGGCGGGAACAACGGCGGCGACGGCTACGTGATCGCTCGTCATTTGGTAAACGCTGGAATGTCCGTTGTTTTGATCCCGGTGATTCGGCAGGCCAAGCTCAAGGGTGATGCTGCGGTGAATGCTCAAATTGCCCAACGCATGGAAATGGTTCATGGCACATGCGAGGATCTTCAACAGTCCCATTTGATTGTCGATGCGTTGCTAGGCACGGGTTTTGTGGCTGAGGGCTGTTCGATTCGTTCGCCGGTTCGAGAGGCGGTTGTGGCAATCAATCAAGCCGTCGGCCGCGTGATTGCTATTGACCTGCCATCGGGTTTGGATTGCGATACAGGCCAGCCCGCAGACGTGGCAGTCAAAGCAGATTTAACCGTGAGTTTTGTCGGTTCCAAGAAGGGATTTTTCCAGCAAGGCGTAGAGGCTTATACAGGCAAGGTGGTGGTCGCCGATATCGGCTCGCCTCGGCAGGCGATTGAAATGGCAAGAGCGGCCTATCCGTGAGGTTTATTTTTTTATCGTTTTCCCGTCGGCAAGCTCGGCAGGTGATAGCGTGCGGCAGCTTGTAAATTGAACAGCGTCTCGTGCAACACACCAATACCTGGTACTTCCTCATCATGGCCACGATAGCTTCGACGTTTCATCCCCGCAGGTTTGATTGAAAGTTGATATCGCACGTGCCTGGCTTTGGCGGAGGTGGGCTTGGCGTGGGCTTGATGCAGTCCAAAGCGTTCGATGATGTTCCAAACTTCCTGCATTTGCGCGGGCGTGATGGACATGACAGGTTTGGCAAATTTTTGCTTGGCAAGTTGACCACCACCAAAACTGAGTTGGCCATCGGGCTTGAGTTCAAAATAGGTATAGCGTCGGTCGGTGGTGCTGGCCTGAAGTGTCAGGTCAACAGGTCTACCACTTTGAGGCAGCAAGGCTTCAGGACGACTCGCGCAAGCGTTCAACAGGCTCAATAAAGCCAATGCAGCCATGGTTTGGAAAATGATCTTCATTTAAGAGTTTCCTTCGGTAAGCTGCATTAAAAGTTTGAGGAGTTTTTCCGTGGGCGGCGAGCCATTTTTCGTCGTGCGGAAGTGGTGGGTCTTGCCCCAAGCGGTGATGGTGACATCTCTGCAAGTTTTGCAATTGGCTTTCGCCTGCGGATGGGGCGGCTCTGCATAGATGTTGTAGTCCAAAACAAGTTTGACGATTTGTCGGTACTGCTCGTGGGTGAGCGTGAGATAGTGCAACGGATAGCGATCCACCTTGGCCTCAAGGCCACGTTCTAAATGCAAACGGCGATTGGGTTCTAAAAGATATTTACGCTGGGTCTGAGCAT
The DNA here is from genome assembly GCA_024279865.1 of Planctomycetota bacterium. Taxonomy (GTDB): domain Bacteria; phylum Planctomycetota; class Phycisphaerae; order Phycisphaerales; family Phycisphaeraceae; genus JAJRRC01. The sequence continues at coordinate 20,416 of JAJRRC010000056.1, forward strand.
TGCCCCCCACAAACAATTCCAAAGCAAAATCCCCCGGAAGCCCCCCCCCGGAAGTTTCCCCCCCGGAAGTTCCCCCACGCCTAGAGGTATCCCCGGTTGTGTTTCCGGGGGTGTTTCCGGGGGCGGGGGCACTTCCGGGGGCACAGGCGGTGAGGAGTATGAGGCTTAGCGTGAGGGTGGGTTTGACGGACGAGGTAAATGTTTTCGCCCAGTTTTGTTTGAGTCGAGGCTTGTGTCGGCCGAGCCAAACGAGCAGGATTGATCCCATGAGTAGAATCGCAAATCCCCAATTGAGTTGTTGTTTAAGATTGGCATGAATGACCCCCTCGACAGCGGCCGTTCGAAAGTGGTACAGACGCGAGGCCATGACCAAGTGTCCCATGGGTAAGCCCACTGCCAGAAGAAGGAGTTTGACTCGCATCCATCGCATGTTGATAAAAGCTTTGGGGTGTTGAAAAAACAGGATAGCCCCCAAAAGCAGACAGACACACAAAGCAGGTATCGCAATTTCGACAAAAAGCTGACGGATGGTTTGTAATTGCCACGCCAAAGCCTCATTGGCCAGTAATGCGTCATCAGGTTGGCATCCAATCCATTGCCACCAGAGCGTGGCCGTGACGGCTGCCGCTCCGAAATAGGTCGCGACGGCAATGACTTTGGGGATTAAAAACCAAGGGCGCATGCCTCGCCCGGGTTTGCGTTGGACACGTTGAGTTGCAGGTTGGGTCGTCATGCCAAGAGTGTACCGGGTAAGCAGTCGTCTCGGAATTCAGGTTGAAAAAAGTAAAAGTTTCAACGCCGAGCTCTAAGGTCTGCCGAAGAGCCGGATCGAGTTGGTGTATGAGGGCAAGATGGAGAATTAATAGCCACAAAAAGCACAAAAAGGCACAAAAAAAGAGGCAGATTTAGGTGGCTAGGAGAGTCGGCGATGTGCAAGGTAAATTCTTGATCCCTTATCACTGCTGTCCGGTTATAAGTCGAATAATTCTAGTTGGTTACAATATTGCTCTGTTTTGTTTTTCTCAGAATCGTTAAAAAACAGTGATAAAACTGGCATTTTCTCGAATAGATGGAGTATTAGAATTTGCGTCATGGCGTATAATTCCTGAGGCAGATTCAGCCACTTGCGAACGATCGCCAAGAGTAGGTAAGCGGAGATTGCCGTCCACACCTGCACGCGAACGGCGTTCTCCGAAGTGCCATAAAACGCCTTGATCCGCAGATGTTGTTTGATCCATTTGAAGAAAAGTTCGACCTGCCATCGTTGCTTGTAAAGTTGGGCGATGACCTGAGGCGGCAAAATAAGATGATTGGTAAGAAAGACATAGACATCGCCTGCCTCTGGAACGCGATACTTCACACGACGAAGTCGTTGTGGGTAGGCATCTGCCGATTTTACGCCAGTGAAACGGATCATCTGATAGAGGTGGTCCCCAAATCTCGGACAGTCGGTTAAGGTGGACTGTCTTCTAGATTTGAAAGGAATATCTAATGGCAAAACGACGTCAATTTTCAACGGATTTTAAGGCGAAGGTTGCCCTTGAAGCGATTCGAGGCGAACTC
>JAJRRC010000057.1 GCA_024279865.1 Planctomycetota bacterium
CTGGCGTGAGCATGTGATCCCATGGCAGCGTGTGGCTCAACGTCCCCAAGCCTCGGTGGACACCTTAGTTGAGCGTGTGTCGACGCATAAGCCGCCTGCTGTGCCCGCCGCGGATCATCCCTGGCGAGGGGTGAGTGTGCCTGGGGTGGCACCGCGTCTGCGGGTTGGGGCGGTCTCCGCTACGGTCTCGGCTGCGCCTCGCCCTCCGCTACGCCCGCCCCAACCCGCAGCGTGACACATGACATTTCTATTGTCATAATAACCGTGACACTTCTATTGAGCGTTCACACACTTGGGTTTCTCGGATTGACAAGAGTGGTAGGGATCGCGAAGATATCGCTTTACCGTTGGAACCTTTGGGTGGGGTGCCAGAGCGGTTGAATGGACCGGTCTTGAAAACCGGCGTGGGCCTCGGTCCACCGTGGGTTCGAATCCCACCCCCACCGTTTGAAAATGCTGAAATTCTCCTGTTTTAAGGGGGATTTCAGCATTTTTTGTTTCCGCTTGGGGGCTGTTTTTCAAATCTGATTGTCTCAGCCGGTCGCCTGTTTTCTCATGCTTTCGTACCCTTGACTGCTAGGGCTTCCTGATGTGATCGCCGGTGTTACGTTCACCGATGGAGAAAAACAACAGGCCGCCTAATCATCACTCATCCACAACTTTTGACAATATCTCGTACGTTGGGCTTTTGAGCCCATGTGTGGGTGGAAGGTTTTGTGAGGGGGCCCTTGAAAGCCCACTCTTTTTGGGCGAGTGTCAATCCATCCAAAACCTGTTGCATCTTTTTATGGAGTTGGTTGATTTCCTCCTGAAGCAGTGCCATTTTTCTACGGTTGAGCCAAGGCATCACAAAGGCAGACACAAGACAAAAGATTACCAAGCAAAATCCAAGCAGGTATTCCATGGAAAAAGTCCCTCTGTTGTGCAATAAAAGTGTGCGTTTGATTGTAAAGTATTCGATTGACTTTGGGAATCATTTAGAAGGCGATCTTCAACAAGGCAAACGCTTGAGCAATAGATATAAAAGCCGAGGCTCTCATGGAGGCCTCGGCTTCATTTTTTTTGGTGCTTCGCAAGCTTATTTGCTGGCGGCAATGGCTTTCACATCTTTTTTAAGTTGCTTAAGGAGGCTCCATTTCCATGAGCCTTTGCGTTTTGTTTTTGCGGGACCTTTGATTTTGGTCGCAGTCTCATGGCAGAGTGTTTTGATTTCATTTTTTTGAGCATCGGTCAGTGTCTTTTTTTTCTGATAAGGGGCAATTGATTTTTGGTAGAGTTTGAAACTTTCGAGGCCGATGCGTTGTTTTTCAGAAAGCAAAGCGTCGCTTGCGTTTTCGTGCTTGTTGACGATTTGAAATCGTTCTCTGTTGAGCTTTTGAAGGCTTGCTTTGCCTTGTTTGGCTGTTTGAGGGTCTTTTGATTTTCGATCGATGGATGCTTGTTTTAAAGCTGCCTGGTTTTCTTTTTTCCAAGCATGAAGTTCAGATTGCCGCTGGAGCATGATCTGGGCATACTGGACTTGCTGTTCATCAGTCATTTCCAAATCTTGAGCGAGCTTCGCTGCTTGAGCCATCAACGAGGCATTGGGTGTAACCGCAAAAGTAGGGGTGTTGCCAAGGCCAAGCAGAAAAGCCATCAGAAGCAGGGCAGAAAAACATTTGTTCATTTTTTGAATCCTTGTAAAAAAGAAGAAGACCCCGTGTGTCCGGGAAACAGTAAACGAGAGTGAACCGCTATTTTATCCGAAGTTTAACAGATTGTCTTTGGGTGAGGATTCGAAGTGTGTGGCTGAGCCATCTGATGCGGGTGTTTGAGAAGAAGGGATGGCTCCAAAGGCATCAAGGCCACGGCAACAATGAAGAATAAAACTTCATGACTGCCATGGCCTCAAGGGTTGATACGTTAGAGTGAAGTGGTTGCTTACGGGTCGTTCTTTTTGGAAGGCTTGCTTTTAGAATCGCTTTTGGTTTGATCTTTTTTAGGCGTGTCTGTTTTGGACTCCGCTTTGGACTCCGCTTTGGTGTCGACCTTCTTGTCGTCGGACTTGGATTCTGTTTTGGGCTTGTCTGCCTTGGCATCCTTTTGATACTTGTCCGAACGGTAGTCGGTTTCGTAGAAGCCAGAGCCTTTGAAGATGACACCCGCACCGATGCCGATGAGGCGTTTGAGCTTGAGTTTGCCACATTCAGGGCATTTACGCAGATGCTTGGCAGTCATGGATTGAAATTCTTCAAACGCATGGTCACAGGCTTGGCAGATGTAGTCGTAAGTTGGCATGATAATTCTTCCTATTCAGCGACGGCCACCTTGGCGGGGCGGAGGGTTTTGTCATTCAAGAGATAGCCCGGCTGAATTTGCATGGCAATTTGATTGGTATCGAGTTCTTCAGATTTCTGACGCATCATCGCTTCGTGGATGTTGGGGTCAAATTCATCACCCCGAACCGCATCAATCCGTTTGACACCAAAGCTTTCGAAAGCACGCATCAGTTCATCGCGGACAATTTGAACACCTTCAAGAAGAGCTGCGGTATTGGTCTTCTCAGGGTCGACTGCCAACGCTTGGTCAAAATGATCCATGACACCCACGAGCGAACGAGACATCGAAAGAGCTTGTTCCTCACGGGCTGCGCTAATGTTCTGAAGCGACCGGCGGGCCATGTTCTGATAGTCCGCATTGGCACGCAATACTTGCTCTTTAGCCAGTGCGGTCTCGATTTTGGCATGCTGAAGTTCTTCTTGAAGCAGGGTCAGTTCATCTTTTTCTTCAGGTGCTTCTGCGGTTTCGGGGGAATCAGGGGAGCCGGGGGAGCCGGGGGTGGGGGTTTGTCCCTTTTCTTGGGGTTGATCGTTGGCATCTTGGGGTTGTTCTGTTTTTGGTTCGTTTTCAGTCATGACTAGCCACCTATGTAGTCTTTGATTTTGCCCCAGAAGCTTTGGTTCTGTGGCATGACATCAAAGTGTTCAGTTTTTGCGTATTGCAATAAAAGTTCACGTTGTTCTTCGGTTAGTTTGGAAGGAATTTCAATTTCCAGCACAATGCCCAAGTCCCCTCGACGTCCGCTGCGGAGGTTGGGGAGTCCTTGACCGTCGATTCGGAAGACTTCGCCGTGTTGGGTTCCTGGTTTGATGGTGAGTTCATGCGTTTGGCCGTTGAGGGTAGGAACTTTGACGACTGCTCCGAGGGTTGCCTGTGCGAAACTCACGGGCATGTGCAGGACAATGTGGTCTTCTTCTCGTGTGAACAAGTTATGGTCAGCAATTCGCACGATGACATGTAAATCGCCTGACGGTCCACCGCGTGCGCCGGGCTCGCCTTCACCTTGAACGCGAATGGCTTGTCCGTCATGAATCCCTGCGGGGATTTTGATATTGATGACACGTTTTTTGGGTGTTTGTCCGGAGCCTTTACATGAAGGGCAAGGGTGTGCATGTTTTTTGCCTTGCCCTTGGCAGGCCGGGCAGGTGGTGACCATTCGGAACATGCCGCCGAGGCCAGCTTGTTGAACTTGGCCGTTGCCGCCGCAGGTGACACAGGTGACCGGATCGGTTCCGGGTTTACCGCCTGAGCCTTTGCAGTTGGCACAGGTGTTTTGTCGAACGAATTCGATTTCTCGTTCGATGCCGCTGAGGACTTCTTCGAGTGTGATTTCGGTTTCGGTTTGGAGGTCATAGCCCCGTTGAGCGCGTTGGCGTTGTTGTCCTCGTTGGCGGCCGCCGCCTCCGAACATATCGCCGAAGATATCATCGAACATGCTGAAGATATCGCCTGCGTTCATGTTGGAGAAGTCGTGTCCGGTTTGTCCTTGGAGACCTGCGTGGCCGTATTGGTCGTATCGCTGGCGTTTTTGTGGGTCTGAGAGAACTTCGTAGGCTTTTGCGGCGTCTTTGAAATTGCCCTCAGCTTCTTTATCCCCGGGGTTTCGGTCGGGGTGATACTTCATCGCCAGTTTGCGATAGGAACGTTTGATCTGATCGTTGCTGGCGGCCTGGTCTAGTCCCAGGATTTCATAATAGTCGCGTTGTGTTGCCATGCTTGAATCAACAATCAAATAGGGGGGGGTGAGGACGTAGGAGGTTTTATTTTTTATACGATCCCAAAAAAAACAGCTGCGTCCGGAGTGTCGGACGCAGCTGTTCAATGGGTTGGGTCAGTCGTCCAGTGGTGAGTGATCTCGCCACAGATATTTAGGCAATAGCGCCATTGATCACTTCTTCGTCGTCTTTGATTTCAGCAATCAGGACGTTGGTGGTGAGCATGAGTCCTGAGACAGAAGCTGCATTTTGCAGCGCTGTTTTGGCGACCAATGCGGGGTCAATGATACCTGCTTTGACCATGTCGACATATTCGCTGGTGGCGGCGTTGTAGCCTTGGTTACCGGTTTTTTGTTTGACTTGGTCGACGACCACATAGCCGTCTCCGCCGCCGTTGTCGACGATTTGACGCAGGGGAGCATCAAGAGCACTGATGACAATGTCACAGCCGAGTTTTTCGTCGCCCTTGACTTTTTTGCGTGTGTATTGGATCGCTGGGATGGTGCGAATCAATGCCACGCCGCCGCCGGGGATATAGCCTTCAGCCGCGGCCGCTTTGGTCGCGTGCAATGCGTCATCGACGCGATCTTTCTTTTCTTTCATGGCGATTTCGGTGGTCGCACCGACATGAATGATTGCCACGCCGCCGGTGAGCTTGGCGAGGCGTTCGGAGAGTTTTTCACGATCATAATCGCTGGTGGTGTTGGCAATTTGCTGACGAATTTGTTCGCAGCGAGACTGGATGTCTTTCTTTTTGCCTTTGCCTTCGATGATGGTGGTGTTGTCTTTGTCGATGATGAGTTTCTTGGCAGTGCCAAGGGCATCAAGTTCCACGGTTTCAAGGTTGAATCCGAGGTCTTCGCTGATGAACGTGCCGCCGGTGAGGGAGGCAATGTCGCCGAGCATGGCCTTGCGTCGATCACCAAAGCCAGGAGCCTTGACCGCACAGACTTTCAACACGCCACGCAGACGGTTGACGACGAGGGCCGCCAACGCTTCATTTTCAATATCTTCAGCAATGATGAACAAAGGCTTCTGTGCCATGGCGACTTTGTTGAGCAGTGGCAAGAGGTCTTGGAGGTTGCTGATTTTCTTTTCGTAGATCAGGATCAACGCATCTTCGAGGACGCATTCCTGGCTACCTGGATCGGTCATGAAGTAAGGGGAGAGATAACCTTTGTCGAACTGCATGCCTTCGACGTAGTCGAGGTATGTTTCAGCGGCATTGCCTTCTTCGACTTCGACGACGCCGTCTTTACCAACTTTGTTGATGGCCTCGGCAATGATTTCGCCGATCTGGGTATCGTGGTTGGCTGAAACGGTGGCAATATTTTTAAGGTCGTTTTTGCCTTTGCACTGGATCGCCAATTCGTCGATGGCGTTGCATGCAGCGGTGGTGGCTGCACTGATGCCACGTTGGAGAGCGACCGGATTGGCCCCGGCGGTGACGTGTCGGAGGCCTTCACTGTAGATGGCTTCAGCGAGCACGGTGGCGGTGGTGGTTCCGTCGCCTGCTTTGTCGGAGGTCTTTTTGGCGACCTCGTTGATCATTTTAGCGCCCATGTTTTGGAACGGCTCAGCGAGTTCGACTTCCTTGGAAACCGAGACGCCGTCTTTGGTAACAGCAGGGTTGCCAAAAGATTTTTGCAAAATGACGTTGCGGCCGGTGGGGCCCATGGTCACTTTGACTGCGTTGGATAGTTGTTCGAGTCCTTTTTTGAGTTGGACTGCTGCGTCTGCATCGAACATCAATTGTTTACTTGCCATGGTATTAAATTCCTGACTTTGTTTTAGGTTTGAGTGGGTCTATTCAAGACGATCACTTGTTTTATTCAACGACGCCGAGCAGTTCGCCTTCACGGCAGATCATGTGTTCTTCCCCATCAATCTCGATCTCCGTGCCGGTGTACTTACCATAGACGACGGTGTCGCCTTTTTTCACGCCCAGAGGAGCACGCTTGCCATCATCGGTGAGCTTACCTGGTCCCAGAGCGACGACTTTGCCCATCATGGGTTTTTCTTGTGCGCCTTGGGGAAGGAGAATCCCGCTTGCGGTTTGGGTTTCTGCTTTGTTGGGCAGGATCACGATGCGGTCGTCCAAAGGTTTGACGATGGTTTTGGTGGTTGTTGCCATGATTATAAATCTCCGTTGCTTGTTGTATTTTTAATTGAAAAAGAAAAAGGATCCTGAGGTTGGGTTTACATCATGCCGCCCATGCCGCCCATGCCGCCCATGCCGGGCATTCCGCCGCCCATACCCCCCATGCCTGGCATTCCGCCGCCCATACCCCCCATGCCTGGCATTCCGCCGTGGGCATCATCGCCGCCTTCGGAAGGTTGGTCGGTGACGACACAGTCACAGGTTAGTAGCAACGTTGCCACCGAGGCTGCATTTTCAAGGGCTGTGCGGTCGACCTTGGCAGGGGTAATGATTCCCTTTTCGACGAGGTCGCCGTATTCCAAGGCCAGAGCGTCAAAGCCGAAGTTGCCTTTGCCGGCTTGTACTTTGGAGACGATAACGCTGCCGTGCTCGCCAGCATTGGAGGCAATAGTTTTGAGGGGGATGGTCAACGCGTTGCGGACGGTGGCGACACCGGCTGCTTCGGATTCGTTGGCGGTTTCGATTTTGTCCAGTGCTTTGATTGCACGCAGGAAGCTCACGCCGCCGCCTGGGACGATGCCTTCTTCGACTGCAGCGCGGGTGGCGTGCAGTGCGTCTTCGACGCGTGCTTTTTTCTCTTTGAGTTCAGCTTCAGAAGCTGCGCCGACGTTGATCTGTGCGACGCCGCCTGCGAGCTTGGCGAGACGTTCTTGAAGTTTTTCACGATCGTAGTCGCTGTTGGTGGATTCGATTTCGCGTCGAATCTGAACGATGCGAGCTTGGATGTCCGAGGACTGGCCAGCACCTTCGATGATGGTGGTGGTGTCTCCATTGATGGAGACTTTTTTGACCATGCCCAGTTGAGCGAGTTCGACTTTTTCGAGCTCGGTGCCGAGGTCTTTCATGATGGCTTGGCCACCGGTGAGGACAGCTAGGTCTTCGAGCATGGCTTTGCGACGGTCGCCGTAGCCTGGGGCTTTGACTGCACAGATGTTCAACACACCACGAAGTTTGTTGACCACGAGGGTGGCAAGGGCTTCGCCTTCGATGTCTTCAGCAATGATGAGCAGAGGTTTTTTGGCTTCCTGGATTTTTTCCAGTAGCGGAACCAGTTGCTGCACAGAGCTGATCTTGTCTTCAAAGATCAAAACAAGTGCTTTTTCCAGTTCGCAGACCATGTTGTCCTGGTCGGTGACGAAGTTGGGGGAGAGGTAACCGCGGTCAAACTGCATGCCTTCAACGACGTCGACATAGGTGTCGAGGTTCTTACCTTCTTCGACGGTGATGACACCATCTTTGCCGACCTTCATGAAGGCGTCCGCCATGATCTTGCCGATGGCAGGATCGTTGTTGGCGCTGATGGCTGCAACGTTGGCAATGTCATCTTTTTTGGAGACATCGATGGGCTTGGCGAGCTTGTCGATTTCGCCGACAGCCACGGCAACGCCTTGTTTGATGCCACGAACCAGAGCGTTGGCATCGCTGCCAGCGGTGATGTGACGAAGGCCTTCGCGGAAGAGGGCTTCTGCGAGGATGGTGGAAGTGGTGGTGCCGTCACCAGCTTTGTCGGAAGTTTTGCTTGCAGCTTCCTTGACGAGCTGGACGCCCATGTTTTCGTTTTTGTCCTGCAGTTCGATTTCTTCAGCCACGGTGACGCCGTCTTTGGTGACGGTGGGTCCACCCCAGCTCTTGTCGATTACTGCGTTGCGTCCGCGCGGTCCGAGCGTGCTCTTGACTGCATTAGCTAGTTTTTCCACACCGGTTAACAGGCTGGTGCGTGCATTTTGTTCAAATGCGATGTTTTTTGCGGCCATATCGATGGATCTCCCAAATATAAGTCCAAGACAATGATTTCAAGTTCAGTTGCATGACGCTCTGAAAGCAGAACCTTCTCAAGTTCCAATATAGAACGTCATAACCACAATGTACCAATGATATGAAGCAAGGCGGATGCCGAATGAACGGAGGCTAAAAGATAGGTCGTATTTGTTTAAGTTGTTTTTTTAAGAAGGTTTAAATTTTTAGACAAAAGCTGTTTTTAGAGGTTGTTAGTTTGCCATGCTGTCAACCTGACAGTTTGCCCCTGCCAGACCTGACAGGCTGCCAGATGGACAAGGGGGGCGGCGGTCTTTGGCTTTGATGCTTGGTGAGACATGAATTGTGGAAGGGCAATGTCCGGTTTTTCGGATTCCATTGAAATGTTTTTTGGAATTATTCCAAATTAAATGAAACATTTAAGTAAAGGATCGTGTATATTCATAATAGAGAGAGCTACGCATGAGTCACTCAACAAGGCTGCGGACCATTTCCAAAGAAGTTCAATCTGTCTAGCAGCCAGTGAGTGCAGGGAAGAGATCGAGAGAAACCGAAAGGTGACATCAGAAGAAAGGCAGGTTGTCTAAATGAGTGAAACACTCAAGAAGGCTCCGACTGTGCAAACAGACAGTCCTAAGAAGAAGGCCCCCCAAGCATTTCCACTTTGGGCTCGGACGTTTTCCGCCCCGAGACAGTTGGAAATTCGTCAGGTTTTTTCAGATTCTTTTTGTTTTGTGGATCATGACGATTTTCACAAACGCGGGGCAGAAAAACAACTCTTTGAAGTTCTACCTCAAGTACCCCAGCCGGATACCAGTTGGTATCGGCCGGTCATTGATATCCCTTCTTCTAAAGCAGCCAAACGTGTTGTCACAACGCCTTTGACGGGTGATCAAGAAAAGCTGTTGTTTCAGCAATTCAATTATTGCCGCTTCCAGGTGTACAAGCGTCGTGAAAAAATCAATAGCTGTACAGCACCGGCTCGAAAACCACCCAAAACGCAGTTGCGTGATATGTTGAAGTGGTATCGTCGTTCTGCGGAGTACCGTGACCAGATTGCCAAAACAAATTTGGCCTTGGTGTTGGCGATGGCCAAGCGAACCCGCATGAGTGATATGGATTTCGGGGATCTGATTAGTGAAGGCAACATGGCACTTTTGCGTGCGGTGGATAAGTTCGATGTTTCTCGGGGCTTTAAGTTTTCGACCTATGCTTGCCGTGCCATTCTTAAAGGTTTTAGCCGGTCAGGCATGAAGTTTACCCGGTACCGTCAACTGTTCCCCACGGATTTTGATCCGAAGTTTGAAAAGTCCGACTATCTCGAACGATGCCACAAGGATCACGAACTGGATTGCGCTGATGAAGTGGGACAGATTGTCAGCAAGAACCATGCTTCACTGACAGAAGTCGAGAAGGATGTGATTGAACATCGTTTTGCACTGGGCGAAGCCAAACAGCAGGATTTAGATGCGTCGCCAATGACGCTTGAACAGGTGGGTCGGATCATCGGCCTGACCAAAGAACGCGTACGCCAAATCCAGAACAAAGCTCTTAAAAAGATTCGTGTCACGCTTGAAAACGGCTACTTGCGGTAGTTGTAGAGTCTTTGTCATCACCTTTTGCCACTTGTCGCCTGTGTAAATCACGAAAAAGTGTTGTACGCGCAGAGCGTCTTCGCTTGATCAGGCCAAAGAAGCATTCGATCACATTACGGTGTTTGTATCGTTGCTTGTCACATCGCTTCTTTACCTTGGGCGTCGGTTGGGACAGATGCAGGCTTGACCCTTGTTTTGCAGGATCATTCGGCGGATCGCATTGCTGTCGTAGGCGGTATCAGCGACCACACACCTAGAACATTTAACAGTCATCTGTCGCATTCAGACAGAATCCAACGTTTCAGAGTCTGGCGTTGTTTTAGATCGCATCACGGGCATGTGTAGCGGGCCTGCAACTAGGAAAACGGTATAAACTTGGTTGCCAAGGCGATTAGTTGACAATCAAGCCGCGACACTTGAGTGTGAGGTGTTCTAGCCGCAAGTATCCTTACGCCCGGGGCGCATCTGCAAAAAGACCGAAGACGCTGCACTTGAATGCAAAATGCTCTTTTTCGAGGGCGTTTTTTTGGGTATTGGAGTTGGTGGCATGATTGGGCGGTCACTTGTGTGGGCCGTTTTTTTAAACGGCCTATTTTTTTTTGCGGTTAAAAGGGTCCGATATGGATTGCGGTGAGACGCAAAAAGGTCTCTTTGCAGCGAATTAATACACGGTTGCGATTGAAACTCAATAAAAAATAACTTTTTTACACTATTAGGACCGGATTGGTCTTGTAAAAGGTGTAAAATGTCCTATTATCTTTTTTGTAACGAAAAACATTAAGGATTGGTTTTCCACAATGCCGTCGAATTCGTCTGAAAAAAAGATTCAAAGTAATGTTGCAAAACAAGTTACGCCATTGATAGTCATGGTGGTCTTTGTATTGTTGACTATATGGTTTATTTTGGACCCGGTTGGCACGGGGGTGCCGAGCATGGTCGTGGTGGAAGTTGACGCTTCTCAGATTGATTCTTCACCGATTCGTCAGATGCTTGGAGATTCGCCTACCGCCAGGATCGGCGGGGTAGACCAGTCTTGCACGGCTTGTCATGGGGCCTTGTTGGGAACCACTCGTCGGAATGCTCCCCTTGCACAGCATCAGCATGTCAAACTGAATCATGGCATTAATGATGATTGCTTGAACTGTCATGATGCCGAAGAGCGTGATAAATTGGCTTTGCGAACCGGGCAGAAGATTAGCTTTAAAATGTCCCATCAGCTCTGTGCTCAGTGTCATGGCACCACCTACCGCGATTGGCAAGATGGGATGCATGGCAAAACCCTTGGGTCTTGGCAATTGCAGTCGCGACAAAGACGCTCGCTTAAATGTGTGGAATGTCATGACCCCCATGCACCAGCATTTGATTCGTTTGAGCCTTTGCCCGGGCCGCATACGCTGCGAATGCCTCCAGAGCACCAGAAGAATCAGGATAAAATTGATGATGGGAAGCCGGCGACTGCCTCGCCAAGTCCGCTGCGTCGGTGGAGTTGGCCTACTGATAAAGAAGGTTCAGGGCACTAAGCCCTTAATAGTGATAAGAAGTTTTTAATTATGACGATGGACCCGCATAACAAAGAAGATCAGGCCTCTGATCAAGGTTGCCAAGGCAGCTGCGGTTGTGGCTCAGGCGATGGTAAAGTGAGCCGACGTAGCTTTTTGCGAGTGGGTGCAGCGGCCCTTGGTGGCATGGCTGCATTGACGGCTGCATTGAGTCCGTTGCGTGAGTTGGACCCTGATGACTTGCCTTCGGTCGAAGAATTTATTCAGAAGCATTACAAAGAAATGTCCGGCGAACAGATGCAAGCGGCACTGGGTCGCATTGAAAAGGACGTGCAAAAACGCTTCGGCGTGACGCCTGAGGTGGCGGATATCAAGCCTTTGGACGGCGTGGAATTTGTGTACGCTTTGAATCTGAGTCGTTGTATTGGCTGTCGCAAATGTGTTCACGCTTGCGTGGCTGAAAACAACCAGAGCCGTTCCCCTGAAGTGCAGTACATTCGTGTTTTGGAAATGCCTCGAGGTACAACCGATCTCGAACAAGGCGATCATCATTACGACCGTCCCAAAGTTCCCAGCGATCATCATTACTACATGCCCGTGCAATGTCATCAGTGTGCCAGCCCGCCATGCGTGAAAGTTTGTCCCATTGAAGCCACTTGGCAAGAATCCGATGGCATCACCGTGGTGGACTATGACTGGTGTATCGGCTGTCGATACTGTGAAGCGGCGTGCCCTTATTGGGCCCGACGATTTAACTTTGCAGAGCCACAGATTCCCAAAGACAAGCTCAATAAAAAAATGAGCTATCTCTCAAACCGCCCAAGACACAAGGGTGTGATTGAAAAATGCCATTACTGCCTGCAACGCACGCGTCAGGGACAAATGCCCGCCTGTTTGGAAGTTTGCCCCGTTGGTGCTCGTAAGTTCGGCAACGTGCTGGACGCCGATAGTGACGTGACACAAATTCTCAAACACAAACGCGTGTTTGTTCTTAAAGAGGACGTCGGAACATTGCCACGATTCTTTTACTACTTCGACGAACGTTACCCCAGAAGCCAGGGAGGTGAAGCATGAGTGAGTATCTTCGCTTCTTGTGGCGGTGTGGACGAATTAGTTTCGTCGGCGACTGGCGTTATTACCTGTGGATGACTTTTTTGACCGTGATCGCGCTGCTGGGGCTTAATGCCTATTGCAAGCAGTTTGTCGAAGGTTTGATTGTCACCGGCATGACAGACCAAGTTTCCTGGGGCTTGTATATTGCCAACTTCACCTTCCTGGTGGGAATGGCTGCTGCCGCGGTGATGTTGGTCATCCCGGTTTATGTGTACCGCAATCATGATTTACACAACCTCGTGATTTTTGGTGAATTGCTGGCAGTGGCATCGATCATCATGTGTTTGATGTTCGTGACGGTGGACCTTGGTCGGCCGGACCGGTTTATGCACTTGTTTTTACGCTTTAACTTTCCCATGTCCATGTTGTCATGGGACGGGATTGTACTCAACGGCTATTTGCTCTTGAATCTGCATATCTGTGGCTACCTGATCTACTGTGCCTATCGCAGACGTCAGCCAGGCAAAATGTTCTACATTCCGGTTGTCTTTATCGCGATTTTCTGGGCAATTAGCATTCATACAGTGACTGCCTTTTTGTATGTCGGGTTGGGTGGACGGCCGTTTTGGAACGCAGCAATTATTGCTCCGCGTTTTCTTGCTTCAGCATTTGCAGCAGGTCCCGCATTTTTGATTTTGACTCTCCAGATAATTAACAAGACCACGTCTTATGATGTATCGAAGAAAGGCATCATGCTGCTTCGAAGCATCGTGACGGTGGCATTGATTATCAATCAATTCTTGCTGTTGTCTGAAGTGTTCACGGAGTTTTATACCGGCTCTGCTCATGCTGCCTCGGCCTACTATTTGTTCTTTGGTTTGCATGGATATACGGGTCTGGTCGGTTGGATTTGGACAGCGATTACCTTGAATACCATTGCAATGATCTTGCTGATGCTGCCTGCGAGCCGCAGTATGAAATTCTTGAATGTCGCTTGTGTGTTCATGATTGTGGGAATCTGGATTGAAAAGGGCATGGGTTTGATTGTCCCTGCTTTTATTCCAACACCCTTGGGCGAAATTTTAGAGTATGTCCCCACGATTAATGAAACGCTTGTGTGCTTGGGCATCTGGGCGTTTGGGTTGCTGCTCTTTACGATTATGGTGCGTATTACAATTCCGGTCCTCGCAGGTCGCCTCACCTATGACACGGAATATCACTTCGAATCAGTTGTTGAATAGATTTTTTATAATGTCCCGCCGGATGAAAGGAACGAAAATGTTCAAGGTCAGGAACTGGGTAATTCCCATGGTTGTGCTGGTTGCCGCTCAGATGAGTTGGGGGCAGACCATTGGTCTTCGGGAGCTGAGCGATCAGAGCCGCGAATGTGTGGACTGTCATAAAAAAGAAAGTCGCGCACTGTATCAGCAATGGGGCGAAAGTAAGCATTACCGAGGCAACGTCGGTTGCTTTGAATGCCACGCTGCAGACAAGAAAGACAAAGATGCCATCCGCCATTACGATCAGACCATTTCGGTGATCGTCAGTCCCAAGGACTGTGCAAAATGTCACTCCAAAGAAGTGGAAGAATTCTTGGGATCGCATCACTCCAAAGCAGCCCGTATTCTCGGCTCGTTGGACAATGTGTTAGCTGAAGTGGTTGAAGGCAACTCTGCTTTTATCACCCCAGGTTTCCCTGAAGGTAACTCTGCCGCTGCGGTCAGCGGTTGTTGGCAGTGCCATGGCTCACAGATCAAAGTATTGCCTGACGGCAAATTAGATCCTGCGACTTGGCCTAACACAGGTATCGGTCGACTGAACCCTGATGGATCAGAAGGTTCCTGTGCAGCTTGTCATAGCCGTCACTCCTTCAGCGCCGCCCAAGCTCGTCACCCCGACACCTGCGGCAAATGCCATCTCGGTCCTGATCACCCTCAAAAAGAAATTTACGAATCCTCCAAGCATGGCATCGCTTTCTTTGCCAATATCGACAAGATGAACATGGATTCCGCTAAATGGATCGTCGGTGAAGATTATTCTGCTGCTCCGACCTGTGCGACTTGTCACATGTCCGCGACCAAAGATCAAGACGTGACCCATGATATCGGCATGCGAATCAGCTGGAACAACCGTCCAGTCATCTCAGTGCGTCCTGAACTGTCTGATGCCAAAATGGGACTGCCCGGCCAAAATGTGCCTTGGCAAACCCGTCGCGCCAGCATGAAGGACGTCTGCACCAATTGCCATAACCAAACTTGGGTTGATAATTTCTATATCCAGTACGATGCCCTCATCGAACTGTACAACGAAAAATACGCCAAGCCCGGCAAGGACCTCTACGCTCTGGCCGTCCCATTACGCAAAAATCAGGTCAAGTTCGGCAATAAGATCGACTTTATCTGGTTTGAACTGTGGCATCATGAAGGTCGTCGCGCTCGACACGGTGCTTCAATGATGGGGCCTGATTACACCCATTGGCACGGCACATATGACCTGGGCAAAAACTTCTACA
Organism: Planctomycetota bacterium; assembly: GCA_024279865.1. Lineage (GTDB taxonomy): Bacteria > Planctomycetota > Phycisphaerae > Phycisphaerales > Phycisphaeraceae > JAJRRC01. The sequence continues at coordinate 14,610 of JAJRRC010000057.1, forward strand.
CAGAATATGTCCCAGAACTGAGAGAACTCATTGAGGATAACTTGCATTCTAAAGATGCAGCCAAGGCCGAAGGCGCGAAGAAGCTCCAGGCGAAGCTCACTGAAATTCTTAACAGTGATAACCATAAATGGTTTGTGGGAAAAATGGACCCTGCTGAAGTCGAACGTCGTAAGAAGGCTGCTGCCGAGTTTAAAGCCCGTTATACTAACTAAGCCCAAGGCAGAGGGGGGAATCATTTCCCCTCTGCCAGTTGGCCTAAATGTTTGATTGTGAACCACACTTAGGAGTTGTTCGATGCCGATTTCAAGTTTAATTGTTCGTAGTGGCGAGGACACGGTGGATGCTGTGGTCCAAGCGATCGGGCAAATGCCCGGAGCTTCTGTTGTCGAGGTGCAAGGCGGGGCAGTTGCTGCCCTGACTGAAACGGATGACAAAATACAGGACAAAGCGCTTTGGGATCGCATGGAACAGTTGCCTGGTGTGGTTAAAGTAGACCTGATTTATCACAACTTTGAAGACGTAATTAGGGAACCAGTATCGTGAGTATATGCACTGAATTAACGCGTCGAGATTTCATCGTCCAATCAGCGGCGGTAGCAGCGGTGGCGGCCTTGTCGCCTTCGTTGACCAAGCCCGCTTATGCGGAAGATCTTCCAGATGGCTTGGCCTGGCATAAAGCCCCGTGTCGTTTTTGTGGCACGGGTTGCGGGGTCATTGTCGGCATCAAAGGCGGCCGCTTGGTGGCTGTTCAAGGTGATCCTCAAAATGAGGTGAACAAAGGGCTGCTTTGCGCCAAGGGTTACTATCTTGGGGCGGCGCTGTACGGCCGAGATCGACTGACCAAGCCGATGGTCCGCAAGGGTGGCCAACTTGTGCCAGTGACATGGGATCAGGCCATTGATGTTATTGCCGACAAAATTCTCGAAGATCCCCTGAAATTCGGTATTTACGGCTCAGGCCAGTGGACGGTCGCCGAAGGCTACGTCGCCATGAAGCTCCTCAAAGGTGGTATGGGGTCCAATCATATTGACCCCAATGCTCGTTTGTGCATGGCCAGTGCGGTCGTCGGGATGATTACCACCTTCGGCGTCGATGAGCCATCAGGTTGTTATGACGACCTTGATGAATGCGATACCGTGATTACCTGGGGTAACAACTGGGCTGAAATGCACCCGGTTCTGTTCTCCCGTTTTATTGACCGTCGCAACCGTGGTCACAAGATTACTTACATCGATCTGGGGACACGCAAAACCCGTTCAACCGTGGCTGCGGACCATTACATGGAATTCGTGCCACAGACAGATATGGCGATTATCAATTGTGTTTGCTACCAGCTAGTCAAGCGGGGTAGCTATGACAAGAAATTTGTCAGCAAGTTTGTCCGATTCAAGGGCAGTGACAAGAAGGACATGACCTTCGATCAGTACACGAAGTTCCTTGCTGACTATACCCCCGAAAAAGTTTCCGAACTGTCAGGCATTTCCGTGGCACACCTGCACCTTCTCGCGGATGTATTCAGTGATGCCAGACGCAAGGTGGTGTCTTTGTGGTGCATGGGCGTGAATCAGCACACCCGTGGGACATGGGTCAACAACCTGATTTACAATCTGCATCTGCTGTCAGGCAAATTCGGCAAGCCAGGCTCGACCCCGTTCTCTTTGACAGGTCAGCCCAGTGCTTGTGGTACTTGCCGCGAGGTCGGGACGTTGGCGCATGCGTTGCCCGGCGGTCGCGTGGTCAAAAGTGCGGAACACCGCAAAGAAACAGAAGATTTCTGGAAGTGCAAGCCCGGCGCGATCAATCCCAAGCCTGGTTTCCATACCGTAAAAATGTTTAAGGAAATGGCAGCCGGCAATCTGAACGGCATCTGGGTGCAGGTGACTAATCCCGCCCAGTCGTTGCCGAACCTCAATGAGCTTATGGCCAATGCGTCCAAACGTTTCTTTGTGGTTTCTGATATTTATCCCACCGCCACGACCCGCATCGCGGATGTGGTATTGCCTTCATCTACGTGGGTCGAGAAAAACGGTGTCTTCGGCAACAGCGAACGTCGAACCCAGCAATGGTTCAAAATGATCGACGCGCCAGGCCAGGCCCGTGATGATGTCTGGCAGATGCTCGCCGTGGCTCGCCGTTTGTATGACAAGGGCTTTGCGGGGATGAAAGATCGCAACGGCGAATTTCTGTTGGCTATTCGTGACGACAACGGCAAGGAAATCGAAGCTTGGAAATGGGACGTGTTCAGCAAGTTCAACGTCGACAAAGTCTTGTTCAATGAATACCGTCAGTTCACCGTGAAGAAGCACAAGGACATTGCTCCTTACGATGTGTATGTCGAATCTCATGGCATGCGTTGGCCTGTGGTCAAAGATGAAGATGGTGTCTGGCGTGAAACCAAACGTCGTTTTGTTGAAGGCGAAGATCCTTACGTCAAGCCAGGCAAAGAGATTCAGTTCTATATGTCTAAGGCCAAGGACGATAAGGCCATCATCTGGGCGAGGCCTTATGTGGCTCCGCCAGAAGTCCCTGATAATGATTATCCTTTCTGGCTCAATACCGGTCGTGTGTTGGAACATTGGCATACGGGCACGATGACCGGGCGTGTTCGTGAATTGAAGCATGCCATGCCTTCAGCTTATGTGGAAGTTCATCCTGAGGATGCTGATCAGATGCAGCTTGAGGATGGTGATCGGATCAATATTATTTCACGTCGCGGGTCATTGATTTTACCTGTGGTGGTACGTGGTCGAGGCATTCCTCAGAAGGGCATGGTGTTTGTGCCGTTCTTTGATGAAACAAAATTGATTAACCGTGTGACATTGGATGCTTATTGTCCTATGTCCAAAGAACCGGATTATAAAAAATGCGCAGTTCGCATCGAAAAAGTCTAAATCGGATCGTTTTGGTCGCACTTCTCTTTGCCGGGACCTATCCGGTCTTTGGCAAAGAAGTGGCGGCTAAATCGGTATCTTCACGGGCCGAGCGTCGTTCTTTTTACACAGCTCCCCCGGTGATTCCTCATGTGGTACATGGTTGGCAAACGGATAAAACCTGTTTGACCTGTCATGACCAGATTCGTCAGTGGCGGGGGGCGACAAGTATGTTGACGCCTCATCCGGAGTTTTCGAACTGTCAGCAATGCCATGTGCAGCAGGCAGCTCCTACTTGGCAGCCCAAGTCCAAGTTTCTGGGATCATCTTGGAATGGTTTGGCTGAGCAAGAAAAAGGAATACGGGCGAATCTGGTGGCTCCGCCAACGATTCCGCATCGTTATTTGATGCGTGAAAACTGCGTGGCTTGCCATTTGGATGTACATTCAAACTTCCCAGCTTCGGTGGAACATCCCAAACGGTCCAATTGTCAGCAGTGTCATATGATGCCCAAGGCAAATAAGTTTATACTGGTCCCACTCAAGAAGGCAACGAAACAGACTGTCGCAAATGCTTCCTCCGAAAATTCCGGTAAAAATTCCGGGGGGAAATAGGTTATGATTCATGAATCGTCAGCTCACCGAACAAGATGGACGTGATGCACTGCATCAACACCTGGTTGCTAAAGCCTCTGAGGCTAGGCTTAAGTATGGGCTGTATATTGATGCTGACGTGATTGAAAAAATGCTCGATGACCGTGACGTGGTACGTTATCCCACCGGTCTTCGTTATGACGCCCAAGACCTTGAGCCCGGCGAATTTGCCTACGCCCATCCCTTATCAGAAGAATCCACGGGTGGTTATTGCCTATTCATACACCCTTGGTTTGAACCTCAACGAGAGATCCTCCCGTTGTTAGTTGCCTACCATATACCGGTCATTAACTATGGCTCGGAAATTGTGACCCACGAGGAAGCTGAACTATTCGGCGCAACCTTGCTGGGTATTGAAGTAGATTCTTATTACCAAGCCTTATGCGAGTTGGCGGATTCTATTCCGCAATAGCCCATTACACCTCAGGAGTTGTTTGATGAAGTCGGATATCCGCCCCGTCCCCAAGAGCCATGAATGGCTACAAACCCCGATCGGTCAAATTGTCGCTTTCTTCGGCGGCGTTCGCTTGGCAGTCCCACTGCTTGTTTTAACGACCATTGCATTGGCATGGGCCACTTGGATTGAAAGCACGCAAACCGCGAAGTTGGCCAAAGAGGTGGTCTATGGCTCATGGTGGTTTATTGCGATGATGGCCATGATGTGTGTCACTTTGGTCATGGCGGTGGTGACCAGGTATCCCTGGCGTAGAAAACACACGGGATTCATATTGGTCCATGCGGGATTGATCTTGCTGGTCATCGGTGGGTTTATCTCCCTCTACGGCCGCATTGAAGGCCATATCACCTTGACCGAAGGAACAACCTCCTCTCAAATTGAAACAGACCAACAACAAATTTCTTTGTTGGATCACGACAAAGGGAAATTTGCGGTCAGTGCTGTTGCACTGCTCGCGCCCGTGCTGCAATTGGGGAATGCTTCTTTCACCATGGTCGAAAGTTGGCCTAATTGCAGTGAAGATGTGTACGTCGCCAATGATGGTGCACGCCCCTTGCAAGCCGTTGAAATCAGCTTTAATCCTAAAAATACAGAGGGCGTTTGGATCGGCCAAACCGAAAAAGAAGATCCCGCAGCCGTGCTAAGCGGATTTCAACTTCATGTCTTGGCGACAGGTGAAACATGGACCCCCAGTGCGTTGCCCGTGGTGAGTATGCCCGTGGTCGATGAACATGCGGGCCACAACCATGGACCCGGAGAACATCCCACCAGCCCACATCCAACAACCCAGCCTGTCGCGGCCAAGCACGCCGGCGGCGATGACTGCTGTCCTCCCACGAGCCCGCCCGCGACCAATCAACCCGCAGTTGATCCGCATGCTGGACATCAACACGCCCAATCCGCCTGTGAACATTCCCCCGGCGATGGCGATTGCCCGACCGAACCGTATTTCCTATTCGGCGATCAAAAAATCGCACTGACGAAAGAAGGACAAGTTTTGACCGGCACATGGCGTGTGAAACAAATCACACGCCTGCTTCGCGCCGCTGTGGGTCCTGATGGACTGATGGAATCCCCCGACCAATCCCGTAGCAATCCTGCTATCCAAGTCCTGATCGAAGATGGCCAAGGCAATGTCGAACGGCATGCCAGTTTCACCCAATACCCCGACATGATCTCGGCTCGCCAAGTAACAGGAACCGAAAAATCGAACCTCAAGCTCATGCAGCCAGGCGCACAAGTTCCACCAACCCCTGTTGCCACAACCCCTGTTGCCACGAGCCAACCGGCGACCAGTCAACCGGCGACTAGCCAACCCGCTGTTGCGGAAATGATCACCACGACGCGTGAACGGTTGGTCTTTGAAACATCCGAGGCTGGTTTAACCGTGATCCACCAAACGGACGACGACCAAATGACTCGCCATGTTTTAACGGGCGATTTCCCTCATCAAATCAAAATCGGCCAACGTACCTTGGTCATCTATCAAAACTTTGCCAACGCACGCCAAGCTGTCCGCTGGAAGGCTGCACCTGCCGAGGATGCCAATCGTCCGTTGGTGGTTTTGGAAACTCAAATCGATGGCGAGACCCAGCAGATTCAGTTGCCTTGGAAACAAGCAGTTCCATTTACCGCTGATGGAAAAACACATTTTCTGCGTTTTGAAGCTGGGACTCATCCGGTCCCGTTCACGCTGCGTTTAGAAGATTTTCGTAAAAAAGATTACCCCGGCAGCGCGATGGCCATGGCCTATGAATCAGATGTGAGTGTGCAATTTGACAGCGTGGGTGATTGGCATGCTCAACGGATATGGATGAACCATCCGCTGGAGTACGAAGGCTGGAAGGTTTATCAGTCAGGCTTCATCGGCGACAACGTCTCCGTCTTTAGTGTGATGAACGATCCAGGCTTGGGCTGGACTTACCTCGGCTGCACCATTCTCTGCTTTGGCCTATTGGTTACGTTCTACAGCACCGCATTAAGTACAGGCCATCCAGGCATTCCCCGACTCACCCGACCACAACCATCCGTTTCCTCAACAAGAAAAAAGGACCCTTCCAACATGCCTCACAAAGATGACGATTCTGGCAATACCCCCCCCGAGAATTCCGGTGGCACTCCCGGGGGCGGGGGCGGGATGGCTTCGATCTTGATTTTGTTTGTGGGCTTGTTGTTTACTTCGACCGCCAATGCGGGGGAAAAATCTGCTCCATGGCTTGATTCAGTGAGGCATATTGCGATTCAGGAAGACGGCCGCACCATGCCGTTGGACACGTTTGCCAAGAGTTTGGCCGTTCAGCTTACTGGCCGATCTTATTGGGGGGCTGATCGTGGTCCTGAAGCATTTGCCGGCCGAGACCGTGTGGCACTGTTGTGTGACTTGATCTTTAATGCTTCTCGTTTGGCAGATAACCCACTGATCGCAGTGGAAAATCGCCCCTTCAAAAAATTGGTAGGCTTAACGCCCACCCAGCGATTCTTTTCGGCTCATGCACTGGCGCAAAGCCAAGGCCTACGCCAACTCATTCAAGAATTTCAACATCAACGCCAAGAAAATTCCAAATACCAACCCAGCAAAATGCAAAAAATTGCGCTGGACCTACAAACGTCCTTGGGCATTCTCAGCGATTTTGTACAGTCTCGACCGTTACGCATTGTGCAGGATTCTGAATCAACCGAGGATTCTTTTTTACCCGTGAGCCTGCACCATGTAGACCCACGCACCGAAGAAGTTCGAACAGCCATGGGAGCTTTTGGAAAACTTTACCGCGCCAACGCATCCGAAGCGGAATTGAATAAAGCCGCTGCCGCTTGGGCCCAATCAACCCACCAAGCCGACAACATGTCCTTGGCCATTCAAAAACGAGTTCGCGGTGAAGTGTTCTACAACCAGCACAAACCTTGGCGGATGACGGCCATTGCTTTGGGCTTGTCCATCTTGCTCTTGGGGTTGGGGCGATTGTGTAGCCTGAAGTTCTTGGTTTGGTTGGCGTATTTGGCCATGGCCTGGGCTGTGGGTGAGCAAATTTTGGGGCTGTGTCTTCGCGTTTTCATTCTACAGCGTGCGCCAGTGAGTAACACGTATGAGTCGCTTCTTTGGATGGGACTGGTGGCCATGTTTGTGGGGGGGATTGCTCAATGTTTTAACCGCAAGGGCTGGTACCTGTTCGGCTCAGTCGTGGCAGCAGAATTGTGCATGCTGTTTGCGATGCTCGTTCCACTGGCAAGTCAGACCAATGCTTTGCCTCCGGTGTTGCGAAGTAATTATTGGCTGATTCTTCATGTTTTGGTGATTGTGGGTAGTTATGGCATTTTGTGTCTGTCTGCCGTGCTAGGCCATATTTATCTGATCTACCACATCCTCCTAGGTAAGGGTGATCCTTCAGACCTGAAGGGCAACCGTCTGGGCAATCCGTTGATTACGCAGGTTTACCGTTCGATGCAGGTGGGTTTGTTCCTGTTGACCGTTGGGACGATTCTTGGCGGTGTGTGGGCTGCGGATTCTTGGGGACGCTTTTGGGGCTGGGACCCCAAAGAAACTTGGTCCTTGATTACCATTATTGTTTACTTTATCCTGTTGCACGCCCGTTTTGTCGATTGGATCTGTGACTTTGGCTTAGCAGTTGGCTCTATCGTGGGCATGCTGGCGATTGTCTGGACCTTCTATGGCGTGAATTACGTCATGGCCAGCGGTTTGCACAGCTATGGCTTTGGTTCAGGCGGTGAAGTCTGGGTCGGCGTATGGGTCTTAGCCGAGTTGGTTTTGATTGGTGTTTGTTTACTATGTAAGCCGAAGTTAACCAAGTTGCCGACGGAAGCTGGATAGCTTGTTTTTGTAGATTTATGGCAGGTTTTCGGAACCATTGGTTATTTGCGTTTAAGGCTTATAATCGGTAAATTGAGTCATTCATGTGCGTACCATAATTTTGTTGATGCGTTAGAGAGTTTAATGAAGACTGGTTCGTTGAGTCTCCGCCAATAACAATCAAGTGCAAGATTGAAGCATGACAGATATGACAGGGGCCGTAGCTCAATTGGGAGAGTGCTGCGTTCGCAATGCAGAGGTTGTGGGTTCGATCCCCATCGGCTCCATTTAAAACGGGTTTTAAAATCCGTCCGAAAACCAAACAAGGCCCGCCGAAGCGATTCGGCAGGCCTTTGTTTTTTTGTTCTGTAATTGAGAGATATTGGGTATCGATGGATTTATGATGAGCTGCCCGAAGGGGAGATATGACACACACTTTACGCCCTAGACTGATCTATATCGGCTATCGAATCGATCAGCCGCGACAGGAAGCTGTCACAATTAACGCGCAACTCTACTGCTTTCTTGCCCAGGACGAAGGATATACTGTAGATCAGCTATCTTACAGCGGGAGTATGACAACCCCTCTGAAACTGTGGCGGTTTTTACGCCAGTTACGCAATTACTGTAAAAAAAATGAACGGGTGATCATTCATGATTTTTTTGTGATGCCTGCCATGAGTCGACTTGTTTTGACATGGTTATGGCTGACTGGTATTCATGCTGGATATGTCAAAAGTTTTTCCAACCATCCGGGCGGCGGTTCATGGTGGGGCGTGGTCGGTATTTATCGACAATTTTGTAATAGTCATCGAATTTGCCAAGCCGTGGCACGGCAAGCTGACAGTATCACCTACCATACCATGTTGCCTCTGCCCCACGCATCGGTACTGTCGATTCCTCTTCGATACGTTCCACAACCTGTGCAACTCCATGAGGGGCCTGTGCGGTGCGCCTATCTGGGGCATGCATTATTACAAAAAGGTGTGGGTTTATTTCCGGAAATAATTGAATGTGTCGAAAATTGTCGGCCAGGTCGTGCGGTATTTCGCTTTAGCTTTTCCTCTCACTGGGATGCACGCTGGATCGAAAACAAGCTTGAAACAATGCCTGCATGCCATTTTCAAGGTGAGACGGATCCACAGGTGTTTTTTAGCGAAGCAGATATTTACATACTACCCATTAGCACGCATTTTGCAGCCGCAGGCGCCTTCAACACGATTTGGGAAGCCATGTCCAGTGGATGCTGTGTGATTACCGTTGCAGACTCACGGCTACCGGATATTATCGATGCAAACTGCGGGATATTACTCGACGAGATCACGTCGAGTAATATTGCAGAAAAGATCGTCGAACTCATTGATAACGCGGAGCAACGACATAAGCTACGTCTCGCGGCTGCCGAGGCATATAAAAAAGAAGAAAACGGACGTAGCGGGTTAATCCGCAATCAGCTCACGAATATCTATCAACAAGTTTCAGAAAGAAAATTTCCATAGCTCTGTGCCCTGTACATCTCGCTTGCACGGAAACGAAAGACGGAACCATTACCGGTTTCAGACGGTAGTGGTTCAGTTTGATAGACGCCGGGTATCGGGGGGTTTATGATGTGCGTTCATGAATGAGTCTGCTGTGAACCAATCTGCAATGAAGCGTGATATATCGGGTATGCCATCGGGGGCAGAACCCTCTCCACACAATCGCAAATTTCGCATCGGCGTGATTGCCATGCTTATTTGTCAGGGCAGCCTGGTGGTTTTGTTGTTCGGAATGCACGTCTTGCTTGCCCGATTTCTCGGGGTCGATCAGTATGGTGTTTTTACTTACGCGTGGGCATGGATGACGTGTCTGGCAGTGCTGGCCTCGATGGGGATGGACCGTTTTCTGGTCAAACAGGTGTCAGTCTTGAGCGCCAAAGGCGAATGGTCTGTTCTGCGTGGCATTTTACGCTGGTCGAACATGACGGTCATCATTGCTTCGACCCTGACTGCACTGGTCGTTTCGTTTGTCGCGTGGGTGGTGACGGGTTTTGAAGTCTCCAGTGATCTCGAAGTTTTCTGGGTAGCGATGTCTCTGCTGCCGATCATCAGCCTCAACAGGGTTTGTCAGGCGGCATTATGTGGGTTTCACCATATTCTGGTTTCACAGATTCCGCTTTTGACCCCGCAGATCGTCTTTCTGATACTGGCAGGCTGCGTCCTCTGGATGGGCGGCAAGTTTGACAGCTTTAACGCGATGCGTCTATATGGCTTCGCTTCGGTGACGGGATTAATCGTGAGCCTCCTTTTGTTGCGTCGATATCGTCCTGTCGCCGTCGGCAAGGCATCGCCCAGTTATCTTGGACGGATATGGCTTCCCCCCGCGTTTTCCATCATGCTCGTCAGCGGCATGCAGATCATCAATACTTATGCGGACATCCTCATGCTCGGTGCAATTACCGGCGTTAAATATGCCGGTATCTACACCGTGGCCACACGCGCAGCCGGGGTGGTGACGTTGGTTTTGGTGGCGTTCAACATAGCTCTGGCGCCGACCTTTGCCAAGCGGTATGCCACGGGTGAATTGGGCCAACTTCAAAAGTATATGACAAGGTGTTCTCGCCTGATTTTGTTGTTATCATTTCCGGTGGCGGTGGGATTGATGGTTTTTGGGAAATGGCTGCTATTGATCTGCGGTGAGGCGTTTGTAGAAGGCTGGTATCCACTGACTGTTCTTTGCTGTGCTCAACTATTCAGTTCCTTTGTTGGGCCGGTCGCGTTACTTTTAATGATGAGTGGCCATGAAAAACGGGCGTTGTTCGGAACTGGTTTGGGCGCACTGACGAACGTGGTGCTGAACGCCATCCTGATTCCCCAATATGGCATGGCCGGTGCTGCTTGGGCGACTGGCATGAGTATTGTGGTATGGAACGTGGCACTTTCTTTGAGCGTGTTCCAAAAAATCCGTATCTTCCCCACGGTCATCGGTCGTATTTTCAGAGTGAAAGCATGAAAATATTTCACAGCCATCCCATAGCGACTTGATGGCTGGTTGATCTATTTCAAAACAGCGGGCCATCAGGGTTATCCTGTGTGCGTCTAAAAACCCATAGGAGGCACCGATGAAACCCGCTAAAGCCAAGTATACGACCCTGCACCAAATCTGCAATTTAATTCCCGCCCACCTCGTTTCTCGATTGGCCAAAGCACATGGCGTTGACAAACAAGCTCGCAGCTTTTTTCCTTGGTCGCATGTCGTCGCGATGCTACATGCTCAGATTGCTCACTCCCTGTCGCTCAATGACATTGCTGATACGTTGAGCAATCACGGCGGTTCACTTGCCACCATTCGTCAGGCCACACCCCCGAGCCACACCCCCGAGCCACACCCCCGAGCCGCAACGGGCTGTCCCATGCCAACCGTGAGCGAAATGCCGAGATGGCCGAGGCCCTTTTCTGGGACATGCTAAAGCATCTTCAGACCCTTCACCCCACCTTCGGGATGGGCCATAAGTACTCGGGTTTACCCCACCGCTTTAAGCGGACCATTTACGCCATTGACTCCACGACGCTTCAGTTGGTTGCCCATTGTCTGCCGTGGGCCAAGCATCGTCGGCGCAAAGCCGTCGCCAAGTGTCATACCAATCACGTTTAAAACTCGTGCGTTTTGTTATTCGCGGAGACTGAATTGACAAGACTTTATAAAATTCTCAACGCGCAACAAAAATACGCAATGCGTATCACATGCAATTAAACCTGCAAACCTTTTTTGCCACAATTCGCTATTGTCAAAGCAGCCAACACCCACGATTGCACCGAAGCAAAAGAACTTTGCGCCAACCTCAGAGATGGAGAAATAGCCGTGTTTGACAAGGCTTATGTGGACTTTGGCCATTTGGTTGACCTCGACCATCGTGGGGTTTTCTGGGTCACCCGTGCCAAGGATCACATGAGCTACGAGACTGTGGGACAGCACCGTGATCCCAAAGGGCCAATTCTTCGTGACGACTTGATTGTCTTGAGCGTCAAGAAATCACAGAAGGCCTACCCCCCCAAGCTTTGCGACTTGTCCAAGCGACGGTGCAGATCAACGGCAAGCCCAAGACGATGACCTTCATCACAAACAACCTCGCATGGTCGTCTCAAAGCGTGTGTGACTTGTATCAATGTCGGTGGGGCATCGAGGTATTTTTCAAGCAGATCAAGCAAACACTTCAGTTGGCAGACTTCCTGGGGCATAGCGAAAATGCGGTTCGCTGGCAGATATGGATGGCGTTGTTGGCGTATCTTCTGTTGCGTTTTATTGGTTTTGCAGGGCATTGGACTCGATCATTTCGGCGGCTGTTTACGTTGTTGCGTGGGGTCTTGTTCAGTCGTTTGGAGATGTTCAGTGTGCTGGCTTGCTGTGGGACAGCACGGGGCAGTCCTCGTCTGGTCGCAGCACCGCAACAGGCTTATTTGCCAGGATTTGAGATGTTTGTAGTCCCCAAAATGAGATCACAGAGCAAGACCAAGGAGAGAAAAATGCCCTCGTTGTAAGGATAAGAGAAAACAGCAAAAAGAAAGTGCGAACTGCCTTTTTCGAAAGAGAGCGCCAGAGCCTATGTTTTACGGGTAAAAAATCGCAGAGACTCCAGTTTTGACGACTTATGGGATGGCTCTGAAAATATTTAGTGGCCACATGGTGGGTATGCTCAACACTTTTAGGTGCCATATTACGACTTTACAATTCGATAAAAGATTCGTGTCAAGAGATATTTTGCACTATGCCCATAGAATTGCACCGCTCGTAATTGAGTGAGGATGCTTTTTAGATAGACAATTGTTTTCTGATGTAATGCCAAAGTGCAAAAAATATGCCACCGGACAAAACGAACTCGCCCCCCCCATGTCAAGCTGTGTAGCTTGGCTTCGCAGGTGATAAACTCACGCAGGTCACGTCGATTGATTTTTATTCCCCATTGCGAAGCAACGGTTTTCATGATGTTCGCCGTTGATTTCCAGCGTAGTTTCGAAGACATGGATGGCGACTCTCGCAATAACACCAGAAATTGAAAAATGGCTCTCATCACCAGCATTTTTACCGTAATTGGTTGCCCTTGTTCTTGCTGGTCAACGAATACAACCTGCCCGTCTTCAATGAACGTGTTTTTCCAAATGGCGTCTACATAGTGTCCACTTAATACTTTGTCGCCGTTCACTTCTTCAGCAAGCGTGACCAAGTGTTCGTGCCATGGTCGACAGGCGGCAAAAATCGTATTGATGTCGGCTATTTTAGACATTGCTGCAATTAATACACTGTGATGCAGCGATTCTCCGTTGTGCCAGTTTTCGGTATAGGGAGTTAATTGAACCGCCCCCTGTTCCGTCTGATTGAGTGGCGTTTTTGTGACTACCAAGTGCTCTTGATCTGGCGATCGAGAAATACGCATTTTGGTATGATAAGCTTTCGTTCGATTTGTATTATAAATGACGGCAAAATCTCGAAAAGTGACATGCTCAATGGTCTTTTTCCCCGCAACCACCAAAAATGAATGGGCGAAAAAAGGTACCTGTTGATTTTTGGCAATGCCGATCCATGTCAGTTTTTCCGAAAAATTGGGACGGGAAGGTCTTAAGTAATCTCTCGATGGGAAATTGCCCAATAATTCACCGACGTTGTATTCCTCACACATTGTTTCAGACAATACCGCATCGGGGATTTTATAATCTGGAAAAGGGAAATAAAACTTCACGGATGAAAAATGCCGAAGAATGCGACTTTGTAATTCATGGTAGCCAAACGTACGCGCTTTATTCGGGAACCGCGAATAACCTTCAAGGCCGTCATATCGCGTTTTGGTGTGGTCCTCGGACGCTGATGCAAAATACTTTAGGCCGAATTGGTTTTCGATCGCGAGTATCAACACTCCGTCTTCAGCGAGATAATCAGAAAAATGCCGCATGATGATCTCGTAGGGATCGTCGCCTTCGACAAAGGCGCCGGAATATTCAAATACGCCGACACAAAAAATAATGTCAAATTTACGTTTAAAACGGATTTTTTGAAAAGGCGCGGATACAAACATAATATTGTCCATATCGCGACACCGTTTTCTAGCAAGACGTGCCCGCGTCCGACTTCCTTCTACTGAAACAACGTTATCGAATGTTTCTGCAAGATAACGACTGATTGCCCCGCACCCGCACCCGACTTCCAGAACCGAAGACGATTGGTCGTAGTCAAAACCCTTCAGCAATTGGCTGCGTTTTTGGCTTAAATGGTATTCACTTGGCCAGTTTTTGATCCAAGTTTCCAATTCGGCTGATTCGGATCCCAAATCTTTACACGTATCGAAAACATGATCAAGGTACTGCTCAACATCATGGCCATCTGAATAAGCAATCGAAGCCTCTCCGATAAGCTCGAAAACACGATCGTCGTTGATTTTTATCGCATTTTCTATCCAAGTTTCAATCATATTTTTCACCAACATTTACGAAGAACAAAAAGCTTTCGGTAGAAACATCACTGCTTCAGTACTGAAGTTTACACCAAGCAAATATTACGATTCTGCTGACTATAGAGTACAATTCCTATTCCCATCGTCAACATCCACAGTTACAGAATTTTGCAGACCAACAGGCCAACGCGCAATCTGTTTTACAGCGGGCTTTTTCGCCCAAAATCAAGGCCATGATGCGTCAGTCTCAAGAGCAAGCCCGGGTATTGCATGACCGGTTTGAGTCTCAGATGACCGATGAACAAAAGAAATTGGTTTGGGCTTGGGCAACGATGGACGAACAGGGGTTCTGGAAAAAACGTCGATTGCTCGCTCAGCATCGTTTTGAAATTGCCGGCTGGTATCGGCAGCTTGGTCTTTATTTAATGGTCTAGACTGGGTTGTGTAAGCCGTTTGAGCAAGCTGTAATTGCCGGTTGAATCGGTCGGCTTTACACTGTGGGCTTATGAAAACAGCTTTTCTTATTATGTGTGTCTGCTTGCTGAGTTTGATGACCGGCTGCAAATCTGCCTCCAAGGCTCAAACGCCCGCAACCAAGATGCCATCGCCTAAGCCGGTGGCATTGACACCTGCGGATTTTGTAGCAGCTCAGCCCACGCAAAGTGTAGCCGCCAAAGTGCCGACACCCGCAGCTATGCCCGTGCCAACCCCCAAGCCCGTGCCAACCACCATGCCAGCGATGGCCACACCTGCGCCCGTGGCTGCAACGCAGCCCGCGAAGGCTTCGCCCGTGTCGCCAGCTCATTCATTGTCTGCCACCAAGGCTTATCAAGTGGGGGGCATGGTGGGGCAAGTCAACGGCCGCCCCATTTACGCACACCATGTTTTTAGTGACATCCATGAACGACTCGCCGACATCGGCAGCCGTCTGCCACGCGGAACCTTTCGCCAGCAGGCAGAGCAATTGCTCCGTGTGAGACTCAAACAGATTGTCATGGATGCGTTAATTCTGGGTGAAGCTGAAGGACGGCTCACCGGTCAACAACGCACCGGACTGTTCCAATTCCTTCAGCAAGAACGCAAGAAACTGATTCGTGAGCTTGGACGTGGTTCTGAAGCGTTAGCCAGTGAACGATCACGTACAACATCGGGTTTGACGTTGGATCAGCGGATGGAAGACAGGCGTCGCGAGGTGATTGTTCAGACGTATTTGCGAGAAAAATTGTTTCCCAAGATCAATGTGAGCCGCAAGGACATTAAACGCTACTACAAAAACCATGAAGCCCAGTTCAACCCGCCACGGCGATGTACGATTCATTTGATTCGCACGAAAGATGCGTATGTGGCTGATGCCATTGACAAGGAACTGGAAATGGGCCGCGATTTTCTAGATATTGCATGCGACAAGAAGCTCAACTCGCGGACCTGGGAAAACAAGGGTTTATTTGGCGAAGGCATCACGGGTGACAAGCCCTTTGGCAATGACGCGTTGAATGAAGCCACGCTTGGGTTGGCTGAGGGTGAATGTTCCAAGCGTTTGAAGGTTGGCTCGATGTTTACCTGGGTCTATGTCGCGAAGATCAGCAAAGGTGAATGCAAGAGCCTTCGAGAATCGCAGTTAAAAATCGAACGCATCTTGCGTCAACAGCAATACTCACGGCTAAGCGATCAATACCAGCAACGACTCCTCGAAAATGGCAGTTACAATAATTTGGAAGACATGCTCGACAAATTGCTAACAATTGCAATGAGCTTGTACGCGTCATCGTGATCCGTGCTTGGCTTGACAATTTCTGGAGGTGGATAGGGGGCGGGGGAACCGGGGGAACCGGGGGGTTGGGGGCGCGGGGTGAACGGTTGGCTGCCCGTTATCTCAAAAAGCAGGGTTATCATTTGCTTGAGCGTAATTTGCGGAACCGTTTTGGTGAAATTGATTTGATGATGATGTCGCCTTTGCGTGACACGATGGTGGTGATTGAGGTTAAAACATCTTTGCAGTCATCGGACTATCATCGTCCGGAATTTCGGGTGAATCACGTGAAGCAGCGAAAGCTTGTTTCTTTGGCATCTCAGTGGTGCTGTCACAAGAAAATTGAAGGTCTTCCGATTCGTTTTGATGTGGTCGGGGTGGATTTACCTGCTGGGGGTCCGCCGGTGATTCGTCATTACATAGGGGCTTTTGAGTCGGGCGTGTAGGCTTTTTGTGTGAGTATGGGTCGCGGTGTAATTTTCAGACAGTTTCTTCTGATCATAAATTGACAATTTACGAAAATTCTTCTCTAATAAAGATGACTGTCTTTGTTGTCAAAACAGGTCAGTTCTGCAAATATATGGATGGGTTTTTCTAAACGCGTAGGATGAATCATATGCGAGAATATTGGCAATGGGCTTTGGCGTTAGCCGTCATGGTTCCGTTGCTTGGGGCAGATCAGCCCGGCGACACGAAGAAGGCGGACGTTTACCCGTATGCGATTAATCAATGGCATACGACTGAACCGGGCGAAAACGCAAATTACAACCATCGCAAGCGACTCATCGGTCGTGGCCTAGCGGTTTATCAAAACCACTGTGCCGGCTGTCATGGCGTGAAGGGCGATGGCCTCGGCCCCGCCTCTGATCGCTTGCAGGTCAAGCCTCGTGATTTCACCAAAGGCGTTTTTAAGTTTCGTTCAACCCGTCAGCTTCAGTTGCCCATGGAAATAGATTTGTATCGGGTGATTAGTAAGGGTTTGCCTGGCGTGAGTATGCCTGGGTTTCCTTTGATGGTTGAAACGGACAAGTTGGCGGTGATTCAATACATGAAAACGCTGGTTCCCAATTGGGACGAGCAGGCCAAGCAACGGCAAGTGGTTTATGTGCCTCAAGCCCCTCAGGACATGAAGTCCACCGAGCGGATCATGCGTGGCCGCGTGGTTTACCTTGGGATGCAGTGTGGCCGATGCCATGGCATGGATGGTGCGGGTACAGGTGCTTCGATTGGCGTGGTTGAAGACGAAGCTCTAGGCTCGATTCTTCCTCGGAACTTTACTCGCGGTCGTTTTCGTGGCGGTGATAGTTCTGAAGATATTTATCGCACGTTCCACACGGGTCTTGGCGGGGCGATGCCTCAGTTTGATGACAATGTTATTCTTTACACCAACCAACAAACCGTTGCGGCTCAAGCAGACTATATGGAACAAGGTGAGCAAGCCAAGCTGGCTCCTTATTTAGCTCAATTTCCCAAGAACTCTGCTGAGATTTTCAAGTTAGATGACGCTGCCAAGCGTGCATTGATTGTCCGTCATAGCTGGGATCTCGTGGCGTATGTAAAATCGCTGACGTTGCATCCCAAAGCCACAGCCCCCTTTGTAGCCGCTCCTGCGGATGACAATGGCCAATCTGGAGAAGATGATGAGTATTGATACGTCTGCTGAATCCCCAACCCCCGTCTTGGCGACGGAATTGGTGAATAAAAATTTAGTGACATGGCATTTGTCGGGTGCTTTTATTTGGCTCACGATTTCCATGTTTGCGGGATTCTTTTATTCCTTGCAATTTTTGCAGGCATGGATCTTGCCTGAGTGGGCGATTCTTTCGCCCGGCCGGGTGCGATTGGTTCATACGAACTTGATCGCTTTTGGCTGGCTGACCAATGCGTTCATTGCCATGTTGTACTGGACAGTCCCAAGGCTGACCGGTCAGCGTGTGGCAGCCAATTGGCTGGGCTGGGTGATCTGTGGTGCTTGGAATTTCATTATTCTGGGCACTTGGCTGGGCTTACACCTCGGTGAAGCTCAGGCCATTGAATGGGGTGAAACGCCCGTCTGGATCGACCCGTTGGTCGTGGTGGGGGCGATTTTGATATGGATTCAGTTCTATACCCCTATTTTGAGGATGAAAGAAAAGACGATGTACGTCACGCTCTGGTATTTCAGTGCGGGCTTCATCTGGCTTGGCCTGACTTATATCATGGGCAACTTCTTCCCCGAGTATCTGGTGGCAGGCACCGCGGCAGGTCCGCTGTTGGGCTTGTACATCCATGACCTTGTGGGTTTGTGGGTCACGCCGATGGGTTGGGGCATGATGTACTTCTTTGTGCCGATCATTTTGAAGAAGCCGATTTGGTCTCATGCGTTGTCCTTGGTGGGCTTCTGGGGCTTGGCGTTTTCTATCCTTTGCAGGGCGTGCATCATTTCCTCGGTTCGCCGATCCCGATGTTTGCTCAGTACAGTGCGGTGATCAGCACCATTGCCATTGAAATTGTGGTGACAACGGTGGTGATTAACTTCTATATGACCTGGCGGGGCAGCGAGCATACGCTCCGAGACAACATTGCCATTCGCTGGTTCTGGGTTGGTGCTGTGAACTACTTCCTGACCTGTTTGCAGTGTGCTTTCCAGGTGACGTTAACGCTTCAGACGATCATTCACTTTACCGACTGGGTCGTGGGTCATGCCCACTTGGTGATGTTCGGCGTGTTCAGCTTCTGGATCTATGGCATGCTGATGCATCTGTGGCCGAAACTGACCGGTCGTGAATGGTGGTCTAACAAACTCAATAGCTGGCACTTTTGGCTTTCAGCCATGGGGCTATGGATCATGTTCTTGGACTTGATGTGCGGCGGTTTGGTGCAAGGCTTTATGTGGCGTGCGATGGCTAGCTGGGCGGATACCACCATTGCGAGTTATTCGTTCTGGTTTGTCCGGACGATTGCCGGCGGGGCCATTCTTTTGGGCCATGTGTTGTTGATCATTAACATGATTGCCACGGCAACCAGTGGTAAATCGACCAAACATATTGATACAGATTACGAGCCATACGAAGTGGCCGAACCTGAGGAGGCAGCCATTCATGGAACGGTTTAGCTTTATTTTTCTAGCGGCGGGTGTGGCATGTTTTGTCTTTGCGTTTGCAGTCAGCGCGGTGTTGCCGATGCTGCCTGTGAAGGATATGCATGTCCAGACGATTGCCGAGTTGGCGGAGAATGTGCCTGTTGATTTTGAAGAATTGGCAGAGCAGTATCCCGACGCTTTTCAGAAGGCTTTTGGGTCCACCCAAGCGGACAGCGAAACGTTTGCCAAGGCACTCGTTCGAGGCCACAAAGTTTACGTCAGCGAAGCTTGCTGGCATTGTCACTCCCAACAGGTTCGCCCTTGGGGTAATGATGAAGCGAGATTTGGTCGCGTGGCGTATCCTGAAGAGTATCACAATGAATTGAACATGCCGCCGTTGTGGGGCACACGACGCGTGGGGCCTGACTTGTCTCGTGCAGCAGGCAAACAGTCCAATGATTGGCATGTGGCTCACTTTTACAGGCCCGTGGACGTGGTTCCCTGGAGTGTGATGCCAGCGTATCCTTGGTTTTACGAGAAGGATGGCAAGACTCCCAATCGTGACGGTCTGAGTATTATTACTTATGTGCAGTGGCTTGGCAGTTGGCACAAGACGGTGCCAGAGTCCTTTTTCCACCTTGAAGAAATCGAAGATGGTTATGAGGCTCCTGCTGTTCCCAAGCCTATCATTCAAGAGCCAGTAGTTGAAGAAGATGTTGCTGATGAGGATTATTAATTATGACTGATACCCCCGGAACCACCCCCGGAACCACCGGCACCACCCCCGGAACCACCGGCACCCCCGGCACCCCCGAAAAATCTTCACCGACTCCGGAGGTGGACCCACTGACACCGGTCCCTCTGTCGCTTGGTACGCGTTGGTTTTTGTGGATTTTTAGTGTGATCATGCTTCTGACCGCGGGCTTGGCTTTTATATTTAAGTTAATCGAATTTTTCTCTGCTTTTCTCAGTGATGAATCTGTTCGCTTCGGCGTGGTGCCGTTGCTGACGTACTTGATTGTCGCTGCGGGCTATGGATGTTTGTTTGCATGGTCCTATCTCAGAGGTCATTACAAAGACGTCGAAGCAGCCAAGTATCGGATGCTTCAAATGCAAGATGAAATCGACGCGATGGAGGGTTCAACATCATCATGAGTTTTCAACGTCATAAATATCTCAGTTATACAGGCTACGCATTCCCATGGTATGTCACGCTGTTCTGGATCAGCTTCGTGATCGGTGGCACCATCTATCTGGTCAAGAATATTCTCTTTTCCTGATTGTTGCAGATGTCTCTTTGACGGGATGAACCAGTGAGCATGGCCGCAGCCGAACCATCGGCCCCTTGTACGCATTGTGGATTGCCTGTGCCTGTTTCAAGACGGGAAACCAATCCCCGTCTGCCTCAGTTCTGTTGCTTTGGATGCCATTTCGCCTTTGGTGTTCGACAAGCTGGCGAAGCCCAAGGCAATCAAACTCCAACCGATTTATCTTCAGACCAAACGCCCATGCTTCGGCTGGGCATCGGCATCTTTCTGACCATGAACATCATGGTTTTCAGCTATTTCTTTTATAGCCGCGATATCTTTGGCGAGCAGGCCACGGCCGGGGAAGGCTATCGTCAAATTGCGGAACTGTTGTCCTATTTCTTAATGTTTTGTTGTACCGGGGTGTTTGTGGCTTTGGGTTTGCCCTTGCTGGCGGACACCGTCAGGATTCTGCGTCACAAGCCTTGGAACATCAACGCCAACACATTGATTCTCATCGGGGTGATCGCCGCCATGGGACTCAGCATTGTCAATACCATTCGAGGGCATTACCAGCTTTATTTTGATACTGCTGCGATTATTCTCGTCCTAGTCACACTGGGTCAATATCTTGATGGCCGAGCCAAATCACGAGCGACCCATCAGACCCGCATGGCCATCGGTTCACTGCCCCAACAAGCATGGGTCAAACGAGATGGACAGATTTTAGAAATCCCCGCAGATGAACTTCAAATCAACGATGTTTTGCGGATCAGGCCAGGCGAATCGATTGCTGCCGACGGCATCGTGGTGGGGGGAACCAGTCAAGTGGCCGAGGCTGCGTTGACCGGAGAGTCCAAGCCTCGTCCCGTGGGGGAAAACGATAGTGTACTGGCGGGCTCGGATAATATTGATGGTTTGCTCTGGGTCAAAGCAATCCGTGTCGGGCGTGATCGAACTGCCATGATGCTTGAAGAATTATTGCGATCTGCTCGTTTGCATCAGCCTCCGATCCAGGCGTTTGCCGATGCTGTGTCTCGCCTTTTTGTGCCTTTGGTTTTGGTCCTGGCGGTGGGGGTGTTTACTTGGCATACCTACGACGGCAATTTTCAACGCGGGTTGTTTGATGCGCTCAGTGTGCTTTTGATTAGCTGCCCGTGTGCATTGGGCTTGACAACGCCCTTGGCGACATGGTGTGCGTTGGCTTCGGCTGCTGAGCATGGAATTATTTTTGATTCTGGCTTAACGCTTGAGCGGGCGGCCCGCATCCGCAAAATCTATTGGGACAAAACTGGCACGCTGACAACCTCGGGCATGTCCTTGTTAAAAATCCAAACCACTGCCGACTGTTCAGAAGATCAGGCCATCGCCATTGCCGGGGCTCTTGAATCCGCGAGCCATCATCCCATTGCCCGTGCGTTTGCCGATGAAGTTTCACGACGACAATTAACCATCCAATCGCCCCAAACCTGTTCACTGGTTCCAGGGGTGGGAATCAAGGCCACCCTTGAAGGTGAACATTGGCAACTGGGCAATGCCACGGGATTGACCCCCGAATCGCTGGCAGCAAGTTTGCCGCTATTTTCCCCGCCATCAGATCAACGCCGAAGCCTAAGGTCTGCCGAAGGGTCGGATTCTGCGACATTGATGGCCTCTCAAGGCTTGGCCGTCTATCTCACGCGAGATGATCAGATTTTCGCCCGGTTTGAATTGGGAGAAACGCTTCGTCCCGATGCCAAGGCCGCTCTGGATCAGCTTCGGCAAATGAAAATTAAAATGCACATGATCACCGGTGACTCTCAAGCCAACGCCCAGCCGATTGCCACGCAACTGGACCTGAGCATGGAGGGAGGCTTGTTGCCTGACCAGAAGTTAACCCTTTTGCAACAAGCCCATCATGAAACCGAAAAAGGGACCGTCGGCATGGTCGGTGATGGCATCAATGACGCTCCGACCCTGGGCGCTGCAGACGTCGGCATTGCCATGGCAGGCGGGACGGATCTGGCTCACGCAGCAGGCAACATTCGCCTCTTGACAGATCGGCTCACCCATGTCCCTGCGGCCCTTGCGATTGGTCGTCAGGCCATGACTCAAATCAGGCGCAGTCTTTGCTGGGCGTTTGGGTACAATCTGGTGGGTTTGACCTTGGCGACGATGGGGATGCTCAACCCGGTTTTTGCCGCGGCCGCGATGGCTGGTTCGAGCTTGTTTGTGATTAAAACCGCTCAACAGGCAGGGCAGATTGACACCTTGTTTGCGGTGGAAAAGAGGGTATAAATGGAAACCACGACTTGGACATTGTTGGGATCACTTTTCTTGGCGGGCCTTGCGGGGAGTCTGCACTGTATGGGAATGTGTGGCCCTATTTTGGCGGGCTTTGCTCAAACTTTCGCGCGGGGTTCTCAAGCCTCAGGCAAAAAAAAATATTCACTTCTCTGGGATTTTGTAGGTTACCACGTCGGCCGGGTGTGGACCTATAGTTTGTTGGGTTTTTTGATGGGCATGGGGGCAGCCCAATTAGAAGAGACTGCGACGTGGCTTCAGTTTCAACACGCTCTGGCGTGGGTGGCCGCGATTGTGGTGATTCTTAGTGGGCTTGGTTTGGCAGGTTTGTTGCCTTGGCGTTCATTGGGCAAATTGACCCGTTGCACCGCGGGTGGGTTTGTAGGCGTGTCTTTTTTAACCCAGTTGGCACAAGGTCGAGGTTTGTGGCCTCGCTTGTTACTGGGCGCGGTCATGGGGTTTTTGCCCTGTGGTCTGGTTTATGCCATGCTCGCTTTGGCAGCCACATTGGCGAATCCGTGGCTGAGCGCCTTGGGCATGATGCTCTTTGGTTTGGGGACGGTTCCATCGCTTTCAGCGGTATTGGGATTGACTCAGCTTGCCTCTGAGGTGAGTTGGCTTGGCCGTTTGCGAAAACATGGCAGTCATTTGGCAGCCGTTTTACTTTTGATCAGTGGCGGTTGGATGGCTTACCGCGCGACGATCACGCCTCAAGAAGGATGCTCGCATTGTCATTCTGCTCCGGCCGCGCCAGAGCCTGCGGCAATTGACTGAAGCAATTTCAGTTAGACTGTTGGTAGATGCCGCCTGAACTTTCAATCATTATCCCTGTCTTAAATGAAGCTGCTCACTTGGCTGCCACGTTGACTCCGTTGGTCTCACTTGCTGGCTGGAAGTGATTGTCGTAGACGGCGGAAGCGATGACGCAACTTGCCAAATAGCCCGTGACAGCGGCGCGAAGGTCATGGTCGGCACACAGATGAACTTGGGGCCTTGGGTGCGGTGGGGAAAATCTCATTTTTTTTACATGCAGACACGACCTTGCTTTTAGGTAAAGCCAAACTT
Source organism: Planctomycetota bacterium (assembly GCA_024279865.1). Taxonomy (GTDB): domain Bacteria; phylum Planctomycetota; class Phycisphaerae; order Phycisphaerales; family Phycisphaeraceae; genus JAJRRC01. Next base: position 38,222 of record JAJRRC010000057.1, read on the forward strand.
GTGCCAACCCTTCGCGAAGCACTGACTCCCCGGAACCCTCCCCCTCTGACGCATTGAAAAGCCTTGTTTTTTTGAGTTGGGGGAACTTTTTTTGATTGACAGGGCCAATGGTGGGAATCAATCGGCTCTCTAGCGGGTTTGTTTAGAGAATCCCCTATTTCGAATGCGTTTGGGGGTATAATCACCCCTTGCGATAAAAGATGGTTAAACCTAATGTTTAAAGCAAAGACCGATTAAAGGAAATCCCGCATGCCTCAATCTTATGACATTGAATCAACTGTTCTAGACCGATACAAACAAGGCGCCCGTGAGGTGGAGCCAGCTCTGTGTTGCCCGATTACCGATTACGATGGTCAATTTCTCAAAGTTTTACCTCAGGAAATCTTGGAAAAAGATTACGGCTGTGGTGACCCCTCCAAGTACGTCGGCCTAGACGAAACGGTCATTGACCTGGGCTCTGGTGCAGGCAAAATTTGTTACATTCTTGCCCAGAAAGTTGGCTCAGAAGGCAAGGTCATCGGCGTGGATTTCAATGATGAAATGCTCGGCCTCGCTCGTAAATACCAAGACGAAATTGCAGGCAAAATCGGATATCAGAACACCCAGTTCGTCAAAGGACGCATTCAAGACCTGGCTCTGGACCTAGATGAAGTCCAAGCTTGGCTCGCTCAAAACCCCGTACGCAATGTAGACGACGCTATGGCGTTCGATGCGTATTGCAGCCGATTGCGACGTGAAAAACCGATGATTGCCGATGACTCCGTGGACGCGATTGTCTCCAACTGTGTTTTGAATCTGGTGCAGACAGACCTTAAAAAACAGTTGTTTGCTGAAATGTATCGGGTGTTGCGCAATGGTGGCCGAGCAGTGATCAGTGACGTGGTCTGCGATGAAGACCCCTCCAATGAAATTCTCAATGACGCGGACCTGTGGAGCGGATGTATTGCGGGCGCTTTTCGGGAAGATCATTTCCTGAAAATGTTCCAAGATGCGGGTTTCCATGGCATCGAAATTCTCGCCCGTGCTGAAGAACCCTGGCAGGTGATCCATGGCATCGAATTCCGATCCATGACCGTGCGAGCCTACAAAGGCAAAGAGGGGCCTTGTCTCGAACGCAATCAGGCAGTCACCTACAAAGGCCCCTGGAGCAAGGTCAGCGATGATGATGGCCACACGCTTTACCGTGGCAAGCGGATGGCAGTTTGTGACAAGACCTATCAACTTTACACCGATCCGCTGGGCCCTTATGCCAATCAGGTTATTGGGATTGAACCCATGAATGAGATTTCACTGCAAGAGGCGAAGCCTTTTGACTGTGGCACCTCCGCTCAGCGTGACCCACGCCAAACCAAAGGCGATGATTACGACGTGACGCGTGAATTTTGTGGGCCTGGGTGTTGCTGATTCACGATAGTTTGTTGCCTATCATGTAGAATGAAAAAACGTATGATGCGCATTGCGTATTTTAGTTGCGTGGTGAGGTTTTTATAAAATCTTGTCAATTGAGTCTCCGCGACTTACAAAACGCACGAGTTTTAAATGAAATTGGTATGATTCGTCGCTCACGTTCTATTTTTTACAGCATCGGGTTACTGCTGATGGTGGTGGCGGGGATTTTACGCTTAACGGGAGAATTGCCCATGTCTGTGGATGCTCAGCACGTGACCAAATCAGCTCATTACCCTCAAAAACATAAAAATGGCTCGTGGAAGTGGACCAACCACTTGGCCCATGAGTCCAGTCCGTACCTGCTTCAACATGCACACAATCCGGTGAACTGGTACCCGTGGGGACAAGAAGCTTTTGACGAATCTCGTCGCACAGGTAAGCCTATTTTTCTGAGCATTGGCTATTCCACGTGCTACTGGTGTCATGTCATGGAACGCCAGAGTTTTGAAAACCCTGCCATCGCAGCGGTGTTGAACGAGCATTTCATCAGTATCAAAGTCGACCGTGAAGAACGGCCAGACGTTGATGATATTTACATGGCTGCCGTCCAACTCATCACCGGCTCAGGTGGTTGGCCGATGAGTGTGTTTCTCACCGCTCCGACCCAAACGGACGTGGGTCTCAAGCCCTTTTACGCGGGGACCTATTTCCCCCCCCAAGACGGCTACGGCAAGCCGGGTTTTCCGACCTTACTCAAGAGTCTGTCCAACGCCTGGAACACCCAGCATGCCCAGGTGATCGAGCAAGCCGACCGCATCGTAGAAGCCGTCGTTCGACAATTGACCCAGCAACATACGCCCAGCCAATTGTCCGAGCATGTCACGTCTGATGCCGTGTCTCTACTGATGCGAATCTACGAGCCAACCGATGGCGGATTTGGCAAAGCCCCGAAATTCCCTCAGCCCGCCAATTTGCTGTTTCTGCTTGAAGCTCAAAAACGCTTGCCTCATGCACCGGTCGCCAAAGCCTTGATCCATACCCTCGACCGCATGGCACGTGGGGGCATGTATGACCAGGTTGGCGGCGGGTTTCATCGGTATTCCACCGATGGCCAGTGGCTGGTCCCCCATTTTGAAAAAATGCTCTACGACAACGGACAGCTCGCTGAAACCTATATCAAAGCCCATGAGCAAAAGCTTGCCTCGCCGACGGACGATCCCCAGTTTTACGCTCGGGTGGCTCGCAGAATATGCGACTATGTGTTACTTGAAATGCTCGATCAATCCGGGGGCTTTTGGTCCGCCCAAGATGCAGAGGTCGATGCCAAAGAAGGTTTGAATTATCTGTGGGTTAAAAAAGAAATTCACGCAGCCATCAAAGACCCCAAGGGGGCGGCCTTGGCTTTGCAGATGTATGGGTTCGGGGGTGGAACCAATTTTCAAGACCCGCATCACGCCAAAGAACCGAGGCGGAACGTGTTGTTTTTGCCCCAGCCCTTGACCGAGGTGGCCCGCGAGCAAGGCATGTCGCTCGAAGCGTTGCTTCAAGTGAAAAAGAAAATAGACGCTCAGCTCTATGCTACGCGGCAAACGCGTAAGCAGCCGGGGACCGACGAGAAAATGCTGGTCGCTTGGAACGGGATGATGATCGCGGGCATGGCAAACACCGGCCGCGTGCTGGGCGATGCACGCTATATCCAGGCTGCCGCCAAGGCGGCCAATGCGATTTTGACCCACATGCAGGCCGACGACGGCAGTCTCTATCGCACAATGAGTCACGGCCACAACGCAAAAATTCCAGCCTTCTTAGAAGACTACGCCTTTTTCATCCATGGACTCATTGAGTTGTATCGTGCTGATGGCAATGACCGTTGGCTCAACGCTGCAACGCAACTTGACGCGGTGGTTGAAAAACAATTTGTCGCAGAGCATGGCGGATACTTTGATACCCTTGCAGACCAGGCGGACCTGTTCGTACGCACCCGATCCATGTACGACGGCGCTCTGCCCAGTGGCAACAGTCAAATGGTGCACAACCTCATCGACCTAGCTGAAGTGACGGGCGACGTTGCTTATCACAAGCGTGCCACGAGAGATTTGCAAGCGGCCGTCGGAGCGATGGCCCAGTCGCCCGTGGGGCTGGTTCACATGGTCCACGCTCAGCTAAGGCTCACCGATCAGATGCCCGTGGTGAGTTCATCACCCACGCGCTCGACGGTGGGTCGTCAGGTGGTGGATGTTAAAATAGAACCCCAGGAAGTCACACTCGCTGATCAACCCGTCAAGCTCACATTGACGTTGGACATTGGTTTGGATTATCACCTCAATGCCCATCATCCGGGGGCGGGCGACGACGCTTTGATTCCCACCACGGTCACGTTAGAGCAAGGCGAAGGTCTTACTCTGCAAGTTGATTATCCTCAGGGCATCAAACGTCAGTATCCTTTTGGCGATCAGCCGATTCAAGTGTATGAAGGTCATGTTGAAATCGAGTTGACGCTTACGCCATCTTCAACAGGTTTGGGAGAGTTTTCTGGGGAGCCTGTCTTGGTTTTGCAGTATCAGGTTTGCACAGAGCAAAGTTGTCTCAAGCCACAAACAGTCACATTGCCTGTGCAGATTCATCGTCAATGAGCATGACTCGGAAGTGACACTGCCAGTGGTCTGAGGTTTGTGTCTTTGCCCCAGACTGTGCGGGCGAGTTTCAGATAGTACATATAATTTTCAAACGGGACATCTGGCGGCACACGATGATCAGGCATCGGAATGTAGCCACCTTCTTCGACGAGGGGGGCAAGGTGGTGGATCATTTGGTCGATGCCTTGCTTATCGCCTGCGAGGATGGATTTACCCACACCGCCCATGAGGCGAAGGTTCTGCCCATAGATTTTACGATAAGCAACCGGGTCTGCGTTCCATGTGCCGACTTCCAGCGGGAACATGGTGTTGACCCCCGCGTCGATCCAGAGGGGGAGTAGCTGATCGATCATGCCATCACAATCGACCCAGATGATATCAACGCCATTTTTCCGCAGCAGGTCTGTGATGCGTCGGTATTGCGGGACAAGAATTTTTTTAAACTGGTCGGGGGCGATCAACGGCCCGGTGTTAAAACAAATGTCTTCCCAGAAGGTGGCAGCTTCGAATTGACCTTGTGTGATTTCGAAGGTTTTCGTCAGGGTCGCCACGGTGACATCTGCGAGCGTGGTAATCATTTCTTCAAGCAACGCAGGGTCGTCGTAGGCTAGGTAGGACGCTTGCTCGATTCCCATCCAGTCACGAATCCAGCCGTAGAGACTGCCGCAGTTGAGCAGTTGGATATGTTCACGATCAGGGTTGTTCCATCGTTGGGCACATTGCTGGGGATTGCCAGGCAAACGGGCTAAATCATCGGGGTTGAGTTTGGGCAAGTAGTGTTTTTTCCAGCTTGCTCGATCAACAAGGAGATGGCCTTTGTGCATGGGAATGGAACCCATTACTTTTTTGCGTAACACACGAACGCCATTAGGTTGTTGGACGATTTCATGATCGCCCTGATCTTCCAAAATGGTCAAGCCGAAATTAGGCAAGAGACCGACCCCAATGCCTGAGTCTAAATGCGCAGAGGCCGGGGAGGCCAAGCTTTGATCCATCCCGAAATAGACATCGGAATTGGAGCAGTCCACCGAGGTCGGCAACCCCTGTTCATGCCACAGAGGCAAGGTCTCTTCCCAAAAACTAAAGTCGTAAAACGGCACTCGGTCGACCGGTTGGTAATGCATACACGCTTGGAATCGCTGTCGGTCATTCATGATAAAACTCACGGGCGGGAGTTTGAAAAAAAGAGGTTTTTACGCAGTGGTGACGCACGTTTCGCATTCCGTACATTTTGTACGATTAGAGCGTTCATACACAACAGGAAAGTGTTCGCCCCCAAACGGTTCGCCGGGCGCAACGGTGACGGAAGGTTCCATGACATGGCGACCTGTTTTACGGTAAATCGTATAGCCTGGCATGTAGTGGACTGCAATCGCGCGGCGGGGACGTTCAGATTGATTTGCCGGCGAGCCATGCCACGTCATGCAATGGTGAAAGGCGACTTCCCCTTTTTTAACAGGCATGGGAACGGTTTTAACTTCCACGCCCAGAGGCAGTTTAGAAGGGTCATACTTCAATTCAAAATCAGGGCCAGAGCTTAATGGCATCTGTCCCCAGCGATGACTCCCAGGCACCATCCACATACATCCATTGTCCACGTCCGCATCATCCAACGCGACCCACGCACTGACCAAGTCTGCCGGGACCAACAAAGGCCACGCAGGATAATCCTGATGCCAACCAGTAGGCCCGCCTGTCTTGGGGGGCTTGAATTGAATCTGGTCATGCCAAATGCGTACCGTGTCGGTGTTATTGCATAGCCGTGCGACGGTTTCGGTGACTTGGGCATGGCGAGCGTGATCTTCAAAGGTTTGAGAGACTTCCCACATGTTGACGATCTGATGGACGGTCAGGTTTTTAGGGTTACCTGCTTGGCCAGACTCTTTGCCTTGGAGCATGTTGTGTTTGAGGACGGGGCTTTGCTCGTTTTTGTCATTGAGTACAAGCTGTAGTTCTTCACGCAGGTGATCGACTTCAGCGTCGCTGTAAATTTTTCCTGCATTGACAAATCCGTCAAGATGAAAGGTGTCGAGTTGGTCTTGTGTTAAGAGCATGGCAGCGGGGTCCTTTTATAGGCGACTTGATCTTGGAGGTGACAGTATTTTCATCTTGATGTTTATATTGTAGGTTTGGCTTAGATGTGTAAAATGGATGAAGGAGCGTAAAAAGATGGATAAATCGCCGCCTATTTCATTGCCCGTGACTACGGTGAGTCAAGCAGACTGGCGTGTTGATGTTCGTTTGCCCAGCGAGCCGTTGTCGCCATGGTTGCGGCTCGCACATGTCTCTGATGATCGGGGTAAAAGCGATAAAAAAGAGATTCCTTTGCGGGTGTTGAACGATTTTGAAATTGTTTTTCAAACGCATGGCAACGCTTGGATTGGGCTAGAAGCATTTGGTGGAAGCATGGATATTTGCGCGGGGGATGTGGTATTTATTCCGCCGGGCTTGAGCCATTCGTGGGCGAGCCTGGGTGGGTCGCACATGGCGGCACATTTTGATTTACATGCTTCGCCTGGTTTGCCAATGCGGGAACATATTAATTGCCTCGGCCGCACCATTGAACGCAGGCCGTTGCCTGGGATTCCTCATCTGTCAATCAAGGGTAGCCCCGTGGATGCGACGGTTCATGCGGGAGATGCCTGGTTTGAGTGGAAGATGCCTCTGGTGAGCAAAGTTTCTCAACCCAAGCGTTGGCAGAAACGAATGAATGAATTGGTTTGTCTGGGCAATCACCGTTGTCAGAGTACGCCTGTGGGTCAGATGGCAGCCATGGAAATTTTAGCCTGGATCATTGGCGCATTGCAGCAGGGCGACAGCCATCAAGGGCTTGTACCACGGGCCGATGTACCATCCGCGATTTTGGAAATGATCGACCGGGCGGACGTGCTTTGCCGGGACCACCCTTCGGTGTCTGAGATGGCTAGGCAAGCTCACATGGGAATCACTTCATTTCGAGAGGCATTTGTGAAAGCAACCGGTCGACCGCCTCGTGAATATTGGGAGGAGCTTCGTATGCAACAGGCGATCCGTGATTTGGCAGAATACGATATGACCATTTCAGACATTGCCCAAGGGCTGGGATATAAGGATGTGTACCATTTTAGTCGTGTGTTTAAGCGTGTGATGGGCCACTCTCCTAGAGCCTATCGCGATCAGATGATTGGACGAGATACAAAAAAAAATAATGCGAGGTGAATTTTTTAAGTGTGAATCAACTTTTCAAGGATCAACAAGGTAAAATGCCCACATGCGTGAAGAACCTCAAATGTTACGCCAATTGATTGGCACCAAGATTCTCGCAAGTTTAGCGACCTTGAGTGAACAGACCGTGCTGCAAGGGCAAATGGTGCCTGGACGAATGTCTTCACGAACGCGATTTCCGCGTGTGGGATTCTACGGCGAAGTCAAAATGAATTGCGGCCTATTGGGACATTCACATTCTCATGGAGAGCTGGCGGTGGTGACCCAAGGCCATCTTAATGTAGGCATCGGCGACCATCTTTATGAAGCAAGGGAAGGCGATCTGCTCGTTTTTCCGCCAGATGTACTACACACAGAGTGCTGTCTGACGTCACGTCGATCCTATGAATTGACGTGGCTTATTTTTAAGGCACCACAACAACGTGTCGTGCACGTGACAAGATATCATCGCCAAAAAGGCTATCAAGTGGTCGCCCGTATCGTGTTTGATGGGTTGTCCGATTCCATAGGCGATCACTCAAAAATCATCATGCAGGACGCATGGAAAGATCTTGAACAGGCCCGATACTGTCTGGTTCGAGAAGTGGCTGAATTGCTGGAGGGATTGAGCAAAGCCAAGCCCAAAGATAAAACCCAAAACGCCATGCAGCCCCATCCCATGGTGACTGAGGTTCAACAAATTCTCGCACGCCACACAGGGAAATTTCCCACAGTGGTACAGTTGGCCAATGAAGTGGGACTGTCCCCCAATTATTTATCGAACTTGTTTCACCAGGAAATGTCCACCCGCTTGGTGCATTACATGAATCAAGTGCGCGTGGAGCGTGCCAAGCAGTTGTTAAACGACCCTGCCTGTAGCATTAAACAGGCTGCTTATCAGTTGGGCTTTACCGATCCGTATCACTTCAGTCGCGTGTTTCGTCGTGTGACAGGGATCAGTCCGACGGCCTTTCGACAATCAATCATGCCCAAATCGTAGAAATGTCCATCAGTTCGTTGAATTTGTTATGGGCATGGGGGTTTACGTGGCTAATATAAAAATGAATTCATAGCACGATTTATTTAAACACTCTATTTCAGAAAGGCCACATAAACATGACCACAACCATTTCTACCGAAGAACTTGCTATCCACGGCGGGCCCAAAGCCTTTGAAGCGATGACAGGCAAAGAACTTCCCAAAATCGATACAGAAGAATTTCTGTCCATTGCCACGCGATTTGGTTTTAACGATCAAGCTCTCGGACGAATTGCTGACGCGATCAGCAATGAAGATATGGAAGGCAACGGCCCGAACTTTGCTCGCTTTGCATGTCCACGTCCCAAAGCCACCATGGGTGAAAAATTCGATCAGCGAGCCTGTGAAATCATGGGTGTGAAATTCGCCCGTGGGACAAGCTCAGGCACCGGTGCCCTGCATGCGGCCATGATCGCCGTGGGTGTGCAAGCTGGGACGGAAGTGATCTTGCCCGCGTTGGGTTTTGTTGCCACTGCCATGGCGGTACGCTTGGCCGGCGGTAAGCCAGTGTTTTGTGATGTGGATGCGTCACTACAAATTGACCCAGCCAAAATAGAAGCCTGTATCACCCCTCAGACCGTGGCGGTTGCCCCAACCCATTACATGGGACGGGTGTGCGACATGGACCCGATTCTGGCGGTTGCTAAAAAGCATGGCATCAAGGTCATTGAAGATTGCGCTCAATCGCCCGGTGCTCAATACAAAGGTCAATGCGTCGGCACGATGGGTGACGTGGGCTGCTTTAGCATTTCCTGCTATAAAATCATCGGCGGCGGCGAAGGTGGTATGTTCATCACCAACGACGAACGGACGTTCGAACGTGCTTGTCAATTAGCTGAAGCTGGAGGCTTGTGGCGGGGTGCCAAACGTTTCCACCAACCTGATTATGAAGGCCAGGTTTTCTGGGGTAGCAACTATCGGATGTCCGAACTAGAAGCTGCTGTTGATTTTGTGCAGTTGGGCAAGCTCAAGGATGTGGTGGGGCGTTCCCGTAAGGTGGCTCATCGGGTTCTGGGTCAGTTAAAAACATACAAGGAAATCACGCCACAGGCATCGAATGACGCTCAAGGTGATATTGGTTATGGCTTGCGATACTTGCCCCAAAACAAAGCCTTGGCTGAAAAATTGACCCAAGCCCTTGGAGCTGAGGGTGTGGGTGGTTCTGTGCGTTCGGAAAATCCAACGCCCGATTGGCATTTGTATCGGGAGATGTTGCCGATCACGCTCAATGATAGTCATCCCAGTTATGAAAAGGGTGCTTGCCCGGTGACAGATCATTGGTTTGGAAACATGCTGACAATGGGTCTGTGCCAATGGTGGAGTGAAGAAGATTGCGACCGGGTTGCTGCTGGGATGACCAAGGTTTTTGATGCGTATTGCACTGAAGATCCTCAGGGCGCTGCTTGGATTTAATTTCAAATTTTAATTGAGAGGAATTGATTAGATGTTACCACTTTCCTTTTTTGATACGAATTGTGTGGTTGGCCAGACGGTACGCAGTACACCTGACCAGATGCACTCGGCGGAGCAGTTGCTCGCAGAGATGGATCATTACGGCATTGCTGAGGCCATGGTGATTCATGCCTTGGGCCGCCAGCTTCATCCGATTGATGGCAATCGTGAAGTTTTGAAAGTCACCGCCAATCAACCGCGACTGCATCCAGCGTGGACGGCGTTCCCTTGTGGCGTGGTGCATGAGCAGCCGCCTGCTGAGGAGTTTCTCCAGCAGATGCGAGAAAACAAAGTGGGCGCGTTGTACTTATTTCCCAATCAGTTTCAGTTTACGCTGGATGACTGGTGCATTGATGAATTGCTTGAGCCGTTGGCGGATGCAGGGGGACCGGGGGGACCGGGGGTGCCGGGGGTGCCGGGGGTGCCTGTGGTGATTAGTCCGGTGGCAACGGAGGGTCGCGATACATTCGTTCAAGATGGGACGGATTGGAATTCTGTGGTGAATTTGTGTCGTCGTTTCCCCAATTTGCCTGTGGTGATTAGCGAAAGACGAATTCGTCGCAGTCAGCGAAAAATGTTCAAAGCGTTTGAAGCCTGTGACAATTTACATATTGATGTTTCGGGGCCTTGGCTGCATCGTTGCATCGAATTTATGGTCGAGAAATTTGGCGTTGAGCGACTCATTTTTGGTTCTAATTGGCCTATGTTTGGACAGCACATGACGCTAGCGATGGTGGCAAATGCTGATCTGAGTGACGAAGACAAGCAAAAAATCGCAGGGGACAATTGGCGGAACATGATTCGATGGTGCGAGCCAGAGCATCCTGTGGTGCCTGTTTCGCCGCCTGCCGATGAGTATGTCCACTTCGGCCGCACCGGTGAAAAATTTGAAGGCATGCAGTTCGATGACTGTCATGCCCACATCGGCGAAAGCTCTGCCCATTACTTTTTAGATAAAGCAGCCACCGATGATCTAATTACCTTGATGGATCAATTCTCGATCAAGGAAACCTGTATCTTCGGCCTCACCGGTATCGTCTGTCAAGATGAGCCGGGCAACGATATCGTCACAGATGCCGTGGCAAGATATCCCGACCGAATTGTGGGCTTTACCATGCTGAACCCACATCGAGGCCCCGAACAAATGCGAGCTGAATTGCAACGCGGCCTAGACAATGGTCACCGCGCGATCAAACTGATTCAAACCTATCAAGGTTATCCCGATGAAGGACCCAATATCGATGTGGCCTGCCAATGGGCCCATGATCATGGGATGATCATTTTGAATCACTATTGGGGAACGCCCGCGAACATGCAACGGCTCGTGGAAACCTATCCCAATGCACTATTCCTGACCGGGCATACCACCATTGCTTATGCGGACATCATGAAAAAGCATGACAACCTTTACGTTTGTTCTTGTCCACTGCTTGATCCCAAATCGTGTGAACGTGTGGTGGATGCTATCGGTGCGGACCGTTTTATGTTCGGTTCAGACATGGTGGATCTTCCCGTGGCGTGGGGCTTGGGCCCGATCCTGTTTGCCCGTATCAGTCCCGAAGAAAAGGAACTGATCCTAGGCGGGAATTTACGGCGACTGCTTAAAAAATACAGCCTCGTGGCTACAGAATCAATTTCTTAAAAAAGTAAAAAAATGCGTATTCAACAATCACTTTGTTATCCATTGTTTGCTTCTGATGAATATGACTTAAACCATTTATTTGCCAAGGCTCGGGCCATAGGCTATCAAGCAGCCGAGTTCTGGTTTCGAGAGGAAGCCCATGACCAAGTGATTGCCGAGGCCAAAGCCAACGGACTCGTCATCGCCAGTGTGTGTGGGCATACCAGTTTGCCCGTCGGCTTGAATGATGTTTCTGAACATGACCGTATTGAAGCAGAATTGATTGCTTCGATTGACTATGCGGTCAAGTACGAAATTCCGAGCTTGATTACTTTTTCAGGGAATCGTTTAGAAGGCCAAACCGATGAGGAAGGTCTTCAAGCCTGTGCAGCAGGTCTTCGACGGGTCACTGGCTATGCTGAAAAACACAACATTAATTTGAATATGGAACTCTTGAATTCAAAGGTGAACCACAAAGGCTATCTCTGTGATCACACGGCATGGGGGGTGGCCTTGTGCGAAGAAGTGAATAGCCCACGGGTGAAATTGCTTTACGATATTTATCACATGCAAATTATGGAAGGCGACGTGATCCGTACGATCCGCGAAAATATTCAATGGATCGGTCACTTCCATACCGCAGGCAACCCCGACCGAAAAGACCTCGACGACAAGCAAGAACTCAACTATCGCGGGGTCTGTAATGCCATTGCCGCCACGGGTTACACCGGCTATCTCGGCCATGAATTCAGCCCCAAAGCTGACAAACTCAAAGCCTTGGAAGTCGCTTTTGAAATTTGTAATCAAACCGCTTGAGCCAAAAAAATGATACGTATCATGCCAGATCGATTTTCAGAATTATTGTCGATGGACCACGCTTGGGCCAGTACAACGGTTCTGAGTCTTGACGAAGAAAGTTCGTTTGAAGGCCAGTCAGGCCTGTGTTATCAAAGCAGCTATGACCAGCTTTATGATTGGGCTTTGATTCAACAGCAATCCGCGTCCCCTTGCTGGGTGGTGAATTTGCACGGCCACGGCTCGTCAGGCGATCAGCTCTATACCCGCAAGGATATCTGTGAAAACTGGCTTCCTTTGTTCAAGCAATATGATTGCAATATCGTGACGCCGAACCTGCGAGGCAATGCTTGGATGGGGCCCGCTGCGGTGGCGGACCTGCATGAACTGCTGAAATATCTTCGGGTGCATCACCAGGCGAGAAAATTTATTTTTGTCGGCGGCTCAATGGGCGGAACAAGCTGCCTCATTTACGCCATCTGCCATCCCCAGGATGTCGATGCGGTGATCGCCATGTGTTCCGCAACGGATATTGGAGACTATGCACGCTGGTGCCGTCGCAATCAAGATGTCAATGAGACGATCCACGAAATAGCCGACGCCATCGAAGCGTCCTATGGCGGATCGCCAGACGAACAGCCACAGGCTTATTTCAAACACAATGTCCTTGGGAACGTTTCAAAGCTAAAAATGCCCGTGGCCATCGCTCATGGCGACGCAGACGCGGTGATTCCCGTTGAGCAAGCTCAGTCTTTGGCTGCCAAGTTAGTTCGTCATGCCCATTTTAAATACGACGAATTGCCCGACGGCGATCACGATGCTCCGTTGATGAACTTGCGCTCGCTATTTGAATTTATTTTAAAGTCTGAACTGAGCGAAAAGATATAGGTACGCCATGAACGAACAAGTAACTCCCTCAAGCAAAAAACCCCATGTCGTTTGGATTATGTGTGATCAGCTTCGGTCGGACAAACTGGGGTTTATGGGAGATGCGGTAGCTCGCACGCCGAACCTGGACCGCTTGGCGAATCGTGGCGTGGTGTTTGAGAAGATGTATCCGCAGTGCTCGGTTTGTATGGGAAGTCGCGCGTCGATTTTGACAGGGCGATATCCACGGACCTGTGGCATGGGGGGGGGGTCGCCATTGTTAGACCCACGCGAAGTCACTTGGCCTACGGTTCTCCAGGAATCAGGCTATCAAACCGGTTTGTTTGGCAAGCTTCATGTGACACCTCAGCAATATACATTCCAGACACTTGGCAGTTCCGATGCACTGACGGATGCGTCTGTTTTTGTTGAACCTGCGGGGATTGGTCGAGCTGAGTTTCCGCCTTCGCATCGGAATTATGGCTTTCAATATTTGGTTCCCTACGAAGATTTGTTACCCAGTGGGTATCACGATTGGGTGAGGCCTCACGATCCACAGCTCGCAGCCGATTTCCCGCGGCAAGGAATGACCGCATGGAAAGGATGGGATCAACCCTATACCGAGCATCAGCCTTCGGACATTGGTCCAACGGCCCTCCCCGTCAACCTGCATCCATCAATGTATATCGCCAGTTCCGCGGCAGAATATTTCCAAACACACCACAAGCAAGGCCCCTGTGCCATGCAGGTTTCGTTTGTTGATCCGCATCACCCCTTTGATCCACCGGGTGAATTGCTCGCCAATTATCCACGCGATGAAATGCCGTTGCCACGCTATGCCGACACCGGCGAAATTCAATGGCCCCAGCGGTTGCTGGATCGTTCTTCGGATTATAGCCAAGCCTCTGAAGAGCAAACCCGTGACGGCATTGCCTGCTATTACGCCATGATTGAAATGGTGGATCGGGCGGTGGGCGAACTGGTCAAGACCATTGAAGAAGCAGGGGAGCTAGAGAATACCGTGTTCCTCTTTGTGGCAGATCATGGCGAATACCTCGGCGACTATGGGCTTTGGCGTAAAGGGTCTTATCATTACGATTGTGTGATGCACGTGCCGGCCTTTATCAGCTATCCTAAAACAATCCCCAGTGCCCAACGTAGTGAAGGCTTAACCGAAGCGTTGGACCTGACTGCGACCTTGTTTGGCCTGTTGGACCTTGAGGTTCCATCTTCAATGCAAGGCACAGACATGGCCGCAGGGTTAAAACAGCAGCAACATTTAGATCGCCCGTGGACCTACACCGAATTGCACACCACGCCAGCAGGTCCGTTTGTGAGCATTCAAACCCTCCGCACGCAGACGGCCCAGATTGACGTGTACCCTGAAGATGAACGCACGTTGCTATTCGATTTAGAAATAGACCCCGATCAACGGCAAGACGTGTACAGCAATCCGGCGTACCAAACCTTGCGTGACCAGATGCAACGCAATTTATTCAAAGAAATCACACGCCAACTAGACCCCTTGCCCAAGCCGTTGTCTCAGTTTTAGAACGTTGGCGATGCTCGACGCTTTACGCTTGAGCGTGATGAATTGATCTGTAGCGTTTGAAAAAGAATCCGACTCTTCGGAAGACCTTAGAATTCGGCTTTGTCAAAGCCACGGCCATAAACCAAGGGAAGTCCATTCTTTCTTTCTGACAACTGATAGCTTTTAACGAATCGCTATAAAAAAAACCGCCGACCACAAGGGTCGACGGCTTTCGTATGGGGGTTTGGGACGACCTGGGTTTAGAGGTCGTGTATTTTGTTAGTTGCCTCGGTTGCCACGGTCGCCACGGTCGCCACGGTCGCTTCGGTTGCCACGGTCGCCACGTCGGTTGGCCTTGTTGTCAAAGTCTTTGCCTTGGCGGTGACCTTTTTTATATTTGCCACGGTTCTTTTTCATATCCTTGAGTTTTTTATCAAGTTGTTTGATTTGTTCTTCAGTGAGAACACTTTTGATTTTGTTCAAAGCATCCTTGCGGCTGGGCATGTCTTTGAAGAGGGTTTTGCGTTGGTCTAGAAGATCTTTTTGTTTGTCAATATCGTCGTTTTGACGAGCTTCACGCATGTCTTGATGCCACTGCTTGAGTTCTCTGCCATGTTCTTTGTGGAATTTTTTCATGGTTTCGCGTTGTGATTCTATGATCTTTTTCAGTTGTACTTGCTGTTCTTGGCTGAGGTCGAGGCTTTGGAGAATTTTCTGGATTGGATGGCCTCGTTTGGCACCTTTGTGTTTTTTGCCATCAAATCCCCGCTTGCCTTTTTGAGTTTGTGGGGCATCGCCAGAGCCTGCCAAAACGCCGTCAGATTCGGCAGAAGCAAAGCTCGGACCAAAGGCAAAGACCATTAAAAGGACCATGCCAAGGCTTCCTAACAGGTTTTTGAGGGGTGGGTGGGTGGTTTTCATTGTAAAGGCTCCTTTGGGTTGAATGAGATTCTGGTTTGCTTTTGTAACTACTGGCTAAACGCCCGGCCCCGAATATTATTGCAACGTTCATGCAGAAATTTTGATCCCAGCGGTCCAACCCCTAATATATGGCAGCATTCTAGAGTGCATCACACGCTCTAGGCCTGATTGATAGAAATGATTGCCAAGGAGAATCCGCATGTCGATTACACGTGAACAAGTAATGGAACAGCTCAAAACGGTCATGGACCCGGATCTGGGTAAAGACCTGGTGACGCTGAACATGATCAAAGAAGTTGAAATCAAAGGTGTGACAGTCAATGTGGGTGTGGAACTGACCACGCCTGCCTGTCCATTGAAAGATAAGATTGCTGGCGATGTCCAAGAAGCCGTCAAGCGAGTCCCAGGTGTGCAAGAGGTCACTGTGGACTTTACCGCTCAGGTGCGTGCGTCACCTCAGCAGCAGGCCTCAGAGAGCAATCCGTTGCCTGACGTGAAGCATGTCATTGCTGTGGGTGCGGGTAAGGGTGGCGTGGGTAAAAGCACCGTTGCGATCAATCTTGCCGTTGGCCTTGCTCGTCAGGGCGCCACCGTTGGCTTACTCGATGGCGATATTTATGGCCCGTCGTTTCCGACAATGTTGGGCCTTGATGATCTGGAAGTCACCACCGCCGGCAGCGATACGATTATCCCTTTTGACGTGCATGGCATTAAGTGCATGACCATTGGTAAGCTCGTGGAAACGGACAAACCGTTGATTTGGCGTGGCCCGATGGCGCATGGCGCGTTTCGTCAGTTGGCGACGCAGACTGCTTGGGGCGAGTTGGATTATCTCATCATTGACTTACCGCCGGGGACGGGTGACGTTCCGTTGACGTTGGCGCAGTTGTTGCCGTTGACGGGTGCGGTGGTGGTTTGCACGCCTCAGAAGGTAGCTCAAGATGATGCCCGTCGTGCGATCCGCATGTTCGAGCAGCTCCAAGTTCCCGTGCTAGGCGTTGTGGAAAACATGAGTTACTTCATCGGCGACGATGGCAAGGAATATGACATCTTTGGCCGAGGCGGCGCTGAAGCCATGGCACACCAGATGGCAGCCCCGTACCTGGGAGGCATTCCGATCAACATGGCCTTGCGTGCTAATTGTGATGCAGGCACGCCTCTTGCCAACTTTGAAGAGGGTTCTACCTTGGGAACGGATCTGACCCGCATGGTTCAGAATACGGCTGCTCAGGTGAGCATTCAATCGATGAGTGGTGACTTTGTGCAGCCGACCATTTCCGTGAGCTAGGAGCCAACGCATGCAGGCGTATCTTGATTTAATGCAGCATGTGCTGGATCATGGCACCGTCAAATCTGACCGCACCGGAACCGGAACGCTCAGCGTTTTTGGCTATCAAATGCGTTTTGATCTGGCGGCAGGGTTCCCACTACTTACCACGAAAAAAGTGCACACCCGAAGTATTATTCATGAATTGCTCTGGTTCTTAAAAGGCCAGACCAATGTCAGCTATCTGCGTGAAAACAAGGTTTCAATCTGGGACGAATGGGCCGACGACAACGGCGACCTTGGTCCAGTCTATGGCCAGCAATGGCGGTCCTGGCGTGGTGCTGATGGGAAAACCCATGATCAGATTCGTGAACTGCTGGAAATGCTCAAGACCAACCCCGATTCTCGCCGGCTGATTGTCAATGCGTGGAACGTCGGCGAGATCGACAAGATGGCATTGCCTCCCTGTCATACGATGTTTCAGTTTTACGTGGCTGATGGCAAACTTTCATGTCAGCTCTATCAGCGGAGTGCGGATATTTTTCTGGGTGTGCCGTTTAACATTGCCTGTTATGCGTTATTGACATCCATGATTGCGCAGGTGGTTGGGCTGAAGGTCGGGGACTTTGTGCATACGTTTGGCGATGCGCATTTGTACACCAACCACATGGATCAGGTTCACGAGCAATTGTCCCGCAAGCCCGGCACCTTGCCGACGTTGAAATTGAACCCGAAGGTGACGTCGCTATTTGATTTTACGTATGACGATATCCAAATCGAAAATTACGATCCTGCTCCGGGCATCAAAGCGCCTGTGGCTATTTGAACAACGTGATTAAAAAGGGAAGGCTCTCATGTCTGTCAGGCTTAGCATGATTCTTGCGATGTCCGAAAACCATGTGATTGGTAAGGACAACACGATGCCTTGGCATTTGTCTGATGAGCTTAAGCGGTTTCGTCGGATTACCACGGGTCATGCGATCATCATGGGTCGTAAGACGTTTGAATCGCTCGGCCGTCCGTTGCCCAAGCGCCGCAATATTGTGCTGACCCATCAGTCAAATTATCAGCATGAGGGTGTGACCGTGGTGGGGGATTTGTCTGAGGCATTAGCCTGTTGTGCTGATGAAACCGATGCGTTCATCATCGGCGGCGCTCAGATTTACGAGCAGGCTTACGAACAGGTGGACCGTCTGTATCTCACCGTGGTTCATGCAATGATTGAGGGCGACACGCTGTTCGATCAGATTGATCTCGATGCGTGGGAACGGGTGGAATCTGAATCATACAAGGCCAGTGAGAAAAACGATTACGATTTTACCTGTTCGGTTTATGACCGAAAGCGGGCGTAAAGAGCGGTTCGTTCAGCACATGTCGCAATTTTTTTGTCGTTTTTCAACACCTGTTTTTCAAGCCGAACGCTGAGGTATTCTGAAGAGTCGGATTCTTCTTAAGCGAGGCCGTTGGATTTAGAGCGTTTTAGAGCGTATCACGTTCATGTGTAGCGGGCCTACAACTGGGAAAACGGCATGAACTTGGTTGCCAAGGCGATGGTTGATCATCAAGCCGCGACACTTGAGTGTTAGGTGCTCTAGTCTTCTTTGGATTTACGCAATTGTTTGAGTAATTGCGTGTACATCGCTTGTGACATGTCGCCTTGGGGTGGTTGGCTTTGATCTGTATCCGTGTCTATTTCAGCGGCTGGCTCTGAGGCTTGCTCTTGAGAAACTTCTTGGGCAACATCGGTGACTTCGGATGGCGGAGCCGCAACTTGGACGGTTGTTTCGGCAGCTTCTTGGGAAGAAGGATGATCCACAAGCGTATTTGCTTGTGAGTCTGCGGGCGCATTTTGCAGCATTTGGCTGGACCGTTGAATCATGGTTTCAATGCGTTGTTGGGTGTGGGTCCAGGTGGCTTGAAGTTTTTCGATTTTTTCTTCTAACGCTTCGATGGAGCGGGTGAAGGTTTCATCAATTTGGCCGACCCATTGGTCATAGGAATGTAGCGACTGGGCGACATCTCGGTGGACTTCATCGCGTAATTCTTGTTGCTCGGTTTTGATTTTGGCGATGACATCTTTGTGGGCATCGGTTTGGGTTTGGGCTGCTTTGAATAGTTTGAGTCCCAGTTCCACGCGTTGTTCTGCCTGGGCCTGGACACGTTGGATGGCTTCCATCTGTTGCTGGGGCGTTAACGGCAGACGGCTCGCGGTGCGTGCTTGTGGGATTGGCGGAGTCGCTTGGTCTTGGTTGGAGGCGATGGTTGTCATATGAAAAACCTCAAGTCAGAATCAATTCGTTCATTTTTGTTATCGGTCAATTTGGCATAAGGGCTGCACTTTCAGTGTGTTTGGCGGTATCCTTTAAGTCTTATGAAACTACAAAAATTGCTGTCGGTCTTAGAAGCCTTCGCTCCGCTGGAATTGGCGGAATCCTGGGACAATGTGGGTCTATTGGTAGGCGATGCTGATAGCCGCTTCGGGGGGCGGGCGCTGTTGTGCATTGATTTGACCGAAGCGGTGCTCGCTGAGGCGATTGAGCAGAAGGTTTCGTTGATCCTGTCATACCATCCCCCGATTTTTGATCCTTTGACCAGGGTGACAGCCGCGACGGTCAAACAAAGGATCATTTTGAAGGCCATTGAACATCGCATTGCGATTTACAGCCCACATACCGCATTGGATTCAGTCGAAGGGGGCGTCAACGATTGGCTTTGCACAGGACTTGGCAGTGGCACGGTTGAGGCCATTGTGCCCGCAGAAACACGTGGCCAGGGGGATTATAAATTGGTGACCTTTGTGCCGTTGGCGCAGGCTCAGACGCTTCGCCTTGCGTTATCCCAAGCAGGTGCGGGCCAGATTGGGCAGTATGACCAGTGTAGCTTTGTAAGTGAAGGAACCGGAACATTTTACGGAAACCCGTCAACCCAGCCAGCCGTGGGCCAGGCAGGGCGTTTAGAAGAAGTTCCCGAACTGCGGCTAGAGATGCTTGTGCCCGGAAACTGCTTGTCCAACGTAGTCGGGGCTTTGCGTGAGGTTCATCCCTATGAAGAGCCAGCTTTTGATCTATTTCGTCGGGCTAGTGTGCCTGCATTGGGCGTGGCAGGGCAGGGGCGTATTCTCGAATTGGACCGCCCGATGGCTTTGGCCACGGTGCTCACTCGGATCAAAAAGCACTTAAAGGTCAAAAGTTTAGAAGTATCCATTCCCAAAAAGAATCGTAAGAAGATTAAAAGAATAGGTTTATGTGCAGGGTCCGGTGCGTCTTTGTTGCCCAAAGCCCGGGAGATTGATTTGTTTTTAACTGGTGAAATGCGTCATCATGACATGCTTGACGCGGTCAGTCGTGGTCTTGGCGTGGTCTTGGCGGGTCACACCCAGACAGAGCGGCCGTACTTGCCGACCTTGCGTAAGCAGCTCAAGAAAAGGGGCCCCCGCGAGGTGACATGGCTCATCAGCCGGGCCGACCGGGCTCCCACGCAGGTCAAGGTATTTTAGCAACCCTATTTGATGAGCCTAAAGCAAACCGGATGAACCTGAATTGTTCTTCAATCTAATCTCCCCGGAAGAATTAAAAAAGATCATATTGACCCTGCATTTGCCCGATGCGTGAGGCTGGGGTAAAATGCGTGGCTTGACTTCGTGGTCAAGAATTGAACAGAACCGTCGCTACATCCTTGAGACGTAGCTATGACTAACCCAAGACGGAAGGAATTAGATTATGAGTGAAGACAACCAGTACGGCAGCCCACGTCCAAAACCCGTTGTAACCTCCAGCAATGGAATTACATACGTTAATTACCGCGATAGCGATATGCTTCGCCGCATCTTGACCCCCAACGGCAAGATCCAAGGACGTAAACGCACCGGCCTCGACGCACGCCAGCAACGCATGGTCGCCCAAGCCATCAAGCGAGCCCGTCACATGGCATTGCTTCCGTTCACCTCGGCAACGATGTAAAACTCGTTTCGCCAAGATATAGTTATAATCGCTTTGACGCTTAGCCTTTTGGCCAAGGCGTGACCAAAGCCTCGGTAGCTTGGTTTTTTTTAATACCCGACTTCCGGGGGAAGTTCCCATTTAATGCCTGGTTTCCTTGGGGAAAGCTTCCGGGGGAAGTTCCCATTTAATGCGGGGACTTCCTAGGAAAAGTTTCCGGGGGAGATTCTCATTCAATGCCTGGTTTCCCTAGGGAAAGTTTCCGGGGGGGGGAGTTTTATGTCCTCAAAAGTGATTTCTATTCGTGGCGCTCGTGAACACAACCTAAAAGCGGTCGATATAGACATCCCACGAGATAAACTCGTGGTCGTCACCGGTCTGTCAGGCAGCGGCAAAAGCACCCTCGCCTTTGACACCATCTACGCAGAAGGCCAACGAAAATACGTTGAAAGCCTCTCTGCCTACGCACGTCAATTTCTCGATCAACTGCAAAAACCAGATATCGAGTCCATCGAAGGACTCCCGCCCACCATTGCCATTGAACAGCGGTCCGCGTCACACAACCCACGTTCCACCGTGGCGACCACCACTGAAATTTATGATTACCTCAGACTGCTGTTTGCCCGGGCAGGACAGCCTCGCTGCTGGCATGTGGATGACAAAGGCCAATCCTGTGGCCAACGCATTGAAAGCCAGTCAGCCACGCAGATCGTCGATCAAATCATGGGCAGAGCCAACGGCTCACGGCTCATGCTGCTTGCTCCGATCATCACAGGGAAAAAAGGAAACCACAAAGAAATTCTCGCTGACATGGTTCGCCAAGGATTTGTGCGAGCCCGCGTCAACGGCACAGTCATCGACCTGCGAAAAATGGGCGCTGCTGATGCCCCCGCCCCCGGAAATGCCCCCGGAAATGCCCCCGGAAGCCTTCCCGGAAATGCCTCCGAAAATTCCGGGGGTGCAAAGCTAGACCAAGAGAAAGCTTCCGGGGGGGTGAAGTTGGATCGGTACAAGACTCATACCATTGAAGCGGTGGTGGACCGGGTGATTTTAAAGGACGATCCCAAAGGTGAAATCCGCGGCCGGGTGGTGGAGTCTGTCGAGCTTAGCCTCAAGCTTGCGGAGGGCTTGATTGTCGTCAGCGAGCTGGTGGACAAAGCCAAAGAGCAATGGGACGACACGCTATACAGCGAACATTACGCCTGTGCGGATCATCCGTCATGTAGCCTGTCTGGATTAGAGCCTCGGCTATTTAGTTTTAACAGTCCTTATGGCGCGTGCTCAAGCTGTAGCGGGTTAGGTATTGTGCTGGAAGTCGATCCCGAACTGGTGGTGCCTGACCCGACGCTCAGCCTTGGCGACGGCGCGATTCAAGCGTGGCGAAACTACGGCAAGCGGATGAGCATTTACTACGGCCGTCTGCTACGCAAATTCTGTCGCCACTTTGAGGTCAATCCCAAAACCCCTTTTAACAAGCTCTCCAAATCCATCCGCCGCATCCTGATGGACGGCAGCACCGAACGCGATAAGAAAAAGTTCGGCCACACCTTCGAAGGTGTTCTCCCACACCTCCAACGTCGCTGGGAAGATACCGATAGCGAATACGTCAAAAACTATCTGCACAACTATCTATCAGAAGCACCTTGCGAAAATTGCTGCGGCGCACGCTTGCAAAAACCCTCGCTGCACGTCTTTATGGGATCAGACTGGATGGTCCTTGATGGCAGCGGTCAAAACATCGGACACCCAAGACAATTCAACATTCAAGACGTGACAGACTTGACCATCGATCAGGCCAGCGGGTTTTTTGAAAGCCTGCAACTTAACGATGAACAAAAGCAAATTGCTGAGCCCATCCTCAAAGAAGTTCAGGCCAGACTCGGATTCATGCGAAGCGTTGGTCTTGGCTATTTGAATCTCAACCGAGCCACCGGAACCCTCTCAGGCGGCGAAGGCCAACGCATTCGACTTGCCACCCAAGTTGGCTCCGGCCTTGTCGGCTGCTGCTATGTTCTCGATGAACCCACCATCGGCCTACACCAACGAGACAACACCCGACTCATCAAAACACTTCGCCATCTCACCGACATCGGTAACACAGTCATCGTCGTCGAACATGACGAAGAAACCATCCACGCAGCAGACTATCTCATCGACGTCGGCCCCGGCCCCGGCCGTCACGGTGGAACCATTGTCGCCAAAGGACAAATCAAAAATCTTGCGGCCTGTAAAAAATCCATAACAGGCCAATTTCTCAGTGGAAAACGGTCAATCTCGCTTCCCGAACAATATCGCACGCTTGATCACAAACATGCCATTACCATCAAAGGTGCTACGCAAAATAACCTTAAAAATATTGATGTGGCCTTCCCCCTCGGCGGACTGCTCTGTGTGACCGGCGTCTCAGGCAGCGGTAAAAGTACCCTCGTCAATCAGATCCTGTTGCGTTCGATCCGACGCCAATTGCACAACTCGCGTGACAAGCCCGGTAGCCATGATCGTGTGGCCAATCTCAAATACATTGACCGCATCATCGAAGTGGATCAATCTCCCATCGGCCGCACGCCTCGCTCAAACCCTGCGACTTATACCGGTGTTTTTGATAGCTTGCGAAAGCTCTTTACCCAGACCCGTGAAGCAAAAATCCGAGGCTACCTGCCCGGCCGTTTTAGTTTCAACGTCAAGGGCGGGCGTTGTGAAACCTGTCAAGGCCAAGGCCTCAAGAAAATCGAAATGCACTTTCTGCCCGATGTCTTTGTGCAATGTGAAGTTTGCCAGGGAAAACGTTACAACCGACAAACATTGGAAGTGACCTACCGAGGCAAAAATATCGCAGATGTATTGGCCATGACCGTCGAAGAAGCTGCCGATTTTTTCCAGAACATTCCCGATGCCCACCGCATGCTCAGTGCGTTGAACGATGTGGGGCTCAGCTATATCCAACTCGGGCAAAGCTCGATCACCCTCTCAGGCGGTGAAGCGCAACGTGTGAAGCTGGCCTCGGAATTAGGCAAGCGTTCCACCGGCCATACCATGTACGTCCTTGATGAACCGACGACGGGATTGCACTTTGCCGACGTGGAAAAACTGCTGAGCGTGCTGCATCGATTGGCCGACGGCGGCAATACGGTCATTGTGATTGAACACAATCTAGACGTGATTAAAAACGCGGACTGGATTCTCGATCTTGGCCCTGAAGGTGGAGATCGTGGCGGCACACTCCTCGCCCAAGGCACACCCCCGCAAATTGTCGATTGTCCCGAATCATTTACAGGCCAGCACTTGGCGCATTTATTAAAAGCGACGGTTACCGCATGATTGATACCCATTGCCATTTGACGTATGACCCTTTGTTTGAAAAGGTTGAGCAGGTTGTTCAGCGGGCGGGAGCTGCTGGGGTGGACCGCATGATTTGTGTGGGGACGACGCCTGTTGATTCCCAAAAAGCGTTTGCGCTGACCCAGCGTTTTAAGCAGGTGTTCAGTACCGTGGGCATCCATCCGCACTATGCAGACCAATGTTCTGACCGTGATGAGCTTGAACAGTTGATCCACTTTCTGGGTCAGCAGCCTCGCGTGGTGGCGATTGGGGAAATGGGTTTGGATCAGCACTACCCTAAACCTCCTTTGGACGTGCAGGTGCAACTGTTTCAGTGGCAATTAGAAATCGCAGCCCCGCTGGATTTGCCCATTGTGATTCACAACCGTGAAACGACCGACCCTGTTTTGGCCATGCTCCGAGAGAGCAAAATCGATCCCGCCCGATTTGTGTTTCATTGCTTCACAGGCACGATTGAAGAATTAGAAAAGATATTGGCCTTCGGAGCCAAGGTTAGTTTTACGGGGATCACCACGTTTAAGAGTGCACCCCATTTGGCCAAGGCTGCGGTCATGGTGCCTGACGACCGAATCATGGTGGAGACGGATAGCCCGTTTCTCACGCCAGCCCCGCATCGCAAGGTTCGCCCCAATGAACCTCGTTACGTGACATTTGTGGCAGACTTTATTGCTGAGCAACGCGGGATGACCGCTCAAGCCTTTGAAGCATTGACAGATCGCAATGCAGAGCAGTTTTTTACGAAGCTGGTCTTGGTCTAAATCGTTTTATTCTAGGCCGCTTTGGACAGCCATGGCAATGAGGGCCGGGAGGTTTTGGGCGCCCATCTTCTGCATCATGCGTGCACGGTAGATTTCCACCGTTTTGGGGCTTAAATTTAGATGTGCGGCCAGTTGGCGATTGGAGGCCCCGCCAATGACCTGTTGCATCACAAGGCGTTCACGTGGAGTTAAGGCTTTGGCTCGGGCTTGGATTTGTTGTTGTGGGTTTGGACTTTGATGGCATTGGCGGTCTAGCTCAATGGCTTCTTTGATACGCTTGGTAAGAACCGTCTCGTCAACGGGTTTTTCCAAAAAGTCAAAGCCACCCTCTTTGATGGCTGTAATTGCGGTGGGGATGTCTGCGTGGCCGGTGATAAAAATAGTAGGTATGTTGACATGTTGGTCTAGCAGGTGGTTCTGTAACGCGAGGCCGTCCATGCCTGGCATTCGTACATCGAGTATCAGGCAGCCTCTCATATCAGGTTTAAAGTAGGCCAGAAATTTTTCGCTACTATTAAATGATTGGATGTTAAACCCGTGTGCCGTAAGTAGATAGCTCAGCGAATCTCGCATCGCGTTATCATCATCCACAATAAAAACGACAGGCTCCATATCTACAATTCTTAATAATAAAAAACCCCGAGAAGAACAGGCAAAATAGGCAGAAAAAAAGATATTAGCGTCTGCTATTCTTTTCGTCAATGGTTATATTCTTAAAATATAGAAATAGTTAAAAGCATTGCGTCGGCCTATTTCGAGATGACGATTTGGATTTGGTTTGGGTTCGTTACCCTGATCTGGGGAGTTTGGTTGTGGTGTTGGATTTTTCCTGTGACGCGAATGGTCTTGTTGAGGAAGTAGTCTTGAGGCGGGGCATCCCAATGGCCCAATGCTTTTTTAAATAGGATGACATAAAAGCGACCTCGCCATTTGGGGGTGAAATTTAAAAAGCAAACCTGTTTTTTACGCGGTTGGTGAGCAACGACAACTTTGCCTTCAATGGTAATTGTTTGGCCTAGATAGCGTCTTGCTTGGTTCCATGGAATGATTGTCCCGGGCGCTATTTGCGGCATGGGATTTGGTGAGTTGACTAGGTTATTTTGTCTATCAAGCCGATTGGGTCGAAGCGGAGCTGTGAGGGTTTCTCCCGGTTGGAGAAAAGGGCTACGTCCGATGGCTGCTTTGAAAAAGGTAGGTTGATTGGTTGCAGCCGCCAGCGTGGAGATCGCCATGGTCATGCTGAGAATCAAGGCGTGGCAGAATGTTGCGTGGTGGGGCAAGACATAGGTTCCTGTAACGCAAAGGCTGTTTTTAGAGATAGAGGCCGTTTATTTACGTGGTGCTGAGGTTCAGCATTCACGAATTGATCATACTCGGTATTTCGCATTGGAATGGAATTTACCTGACAAAAAATATTTTTTTGTATTTGAGCCTTGCTTATTTTTGCAGGGAGGCTTCTGTAGAGAGTTGGTTGTCAGGAACCGTTTGGGGGGTATTGATAGGGGTACTTCCGGGGGTGGTTCCGGGGGTGGTTTTGCGTCGGCGTCGTTGTGGCCGATTGCGTTTACCGGTGGCAAGCATGGGGGCGGTCAAGGGGCGATCACTATGGAGTCGTTTGTGGAGTCGGTCGAGTGCTTCGATTTCCAGTTGTCGTACCCGTTCGCGTGTGAGTCCGACTTCACGTCCAATTTCTTTGAGTGTGAGTGGTTCACGTCCGTCGAGGCCGTAACGTAGACGGAGGATGGTGGCTTCTCGTTCGTCGATGCTGTCAAGGAGTTTTCGAACGGTGCGCAGGTCATCAGCCTGAAAGACTTGTTCTTCAGGTAGTTGTGTTTTGGGGTCAGGGAGCAGTTCGGTGAGCCGCATACTTTCCTCGCCATGGGCTTCGGTTTGTGCGGGTCTTTGGAAGGCATTGAGTGCTTTTTTGACCATCTGCATTTTGCGGGTGGAGAGGCTCAGTGCTTCGGCGAGTTCTTCATGGGTAGGTGGATGGCCGAGAGCTTCTTCAAGTTCTCTGCTTTTGCGTTTCCATTTGGAAATGAGTTCCACCATATAGGCTGGGATATGAACAGGTTGGACGGCATTGATGAGTGCTCGCTTGATGGCTTGCTTGATCCACCATGACGCATAGGTTGAGAAGCGTGCACCTTGATCGGGATCGAATGCTTCGACAGCCCGCATCAGCCCGAGGTTTCCTTCTTCAATGAGGTCGTGTAAGACCATGCCACGGTTGGAGTAGCGTTTGGCGATATTGACAACGAGCCTGAGATTTGACCGGATCATTCGGTCGCGTGCCAGGTGGCAATTCTCATTGATAATGCGCCAGCAGAGGTCTTTCTCTTCCTGAGCGGTCAGCAGAGGCGATTCATTGATCTGCTTGAGGTAGAGTTCGAGATTGCTTTTGACGCGACGTCGAGCCATGCGGGGTTTCTTCCCATTTCAACCGAGTGACAACTTAGGGAGGTAGCACGTTGCTACACCTATGGAGTTATTCGGTCCAAAAAAGGGGCCGCTTAAGGGAGATTGAGGGAAAGTTGTGAGGTTCTATGCTGAGGTTGCAGCACAATGGGCATCCCAGGCGACCGAAGCTGCGCCGATAATGCCTGCATCGTTGCCCAGTTCAGCAATCGCCAGGGTGGACTGGTCTGGGGCGCAATGCCAATTAAGGTCTTGGAAGTGTCGTCTGACCATGTTTAAGAGATGGTCTCCCGCCAGTGCCATGCCGCCTGCAAAGACGATCATTTGTGGCTCAATGATGCGGGTGAAGTTGATACATGCGATGGCCAGATAGTATGCTGTGCGGTCGACGATCTGCATGGCCAGTTCATCTCCCTGATGAGCTGCTTCAAAGACCGCTTTGGCGTTCACTGTTTTTGGGTCCTTGGCAAAGGTTTCTTGAAGGGAAGAAGGCTTGCCCGCAGCAAGTTCCTCGTGGGTGCGGACTGCGGTGTGTGAGGCAGAGGCATAGGTTTCGAGGCAGCCACGCTGGCCACAGCCACAGAGCCGTCCGTCAGGGACGACGATCATGTGTCCACTTTCAGCACCATTGCCGAATGCGCCATGAAGCAGATGGCCGTTGATGATGATTCCGCTGCCGACACCTGTCCCGAGGGTGAGCATGACTAGGTGACGGATTTTAGGATCTCGACCCGCGCCGACCCAGAATTCGCCAAAGGCCGCTGCGTTGGCATCGTTTTCCAGCACGGTGGGGCGGTTGGTTTCTTGAGCGATGCGGTCGCGTAGCGGAACATGATCCCATCCTTTCATATTGGGGGCTGCTAGGACAAGGCCTTTTTTGAGGTCCAAGGGGCCTGGCGATCCGATGCCGACGCGGGCGATGTCGTTCATGGACAGCCCGGCTTGTTCAGTAGCGCCTTGGGCGGCAGCGATCATGTTGGTGATGACTTGGTCTGGTCCACGATCCGCTTCGGTGGGAATGCAATGGCGGGCGTGAACATGTCCCTGGTCATCGATGACGCCAGCTTTGATATTGGTTCCCCCCAGATCCAATCCTAAAAAATAAGTCATTTGTCAAAGCTTTCAGTGGTCCGCTTTTAGCGATCAGTAAAGATGAAATGGTTAGGCCAAATGAATGGTTTGTTCGTGGGTGTTGCGGGGCTTCGCTTTGAGGGAGTCATCGGGGAAGGCATCAGAGCAGTTGTATCGACTGAGGCTTTTTGGGTTTTTGATTTCACCAAAATACTTTTGATGCTGAAAATTTATAAGTCTTGGCCTGTCACGGATTCGATTTCTGGGAAGAGCGTGCCTTGGATTTTGTTGGTCACCACTGCCGCGAATGGGCAGGTCAGCGATTGGGTCGTGGTTTGTCCTTTGGCGGGTTGGTTGATGGTTGCCTGGACGTAGGCGCCTTGGTCGTGTGGTTGGACGCCTGTGATATTGACCCAGTAGCCGCCGGTGGATTTTTCGCCGATGGCAATGAGGATGACCGACTGGGTTTGGAAATCAATATCGAGTTTGCGTAGTTTGCGTGAGCCGGAGGCCATGAGTTCTTGTGGGCTGTTAATGAGCAAGACTTCTGCATGGCGCAGGCCCAGGTCATGGCCCGTAATCTGTTGAAGGATACGTAAAGGGCCGGTCGTTTTGGCTGAGGCTTGTGAGTTTTTGTTCGTGTTGCCCCATTGGGTTTGGTTGCAAGCGGACAAGCTCAAGGCTCCGCCGAAAGCGATCATACTGATAAGGATTAATTTTAAACGCATGAGTTTTTGTCTCCGCAAGTGAAAAATACAAGAGGGTCAGTTGCAGACCCCATAGCCTGCTGTGTATAGAATTTATTGTTTTACGCGCGTTTTCGCAAGATCATCGCATGAAAGGGCCGTCCCTCGCGGCGATATTTACGCTCAAAATTGGTTCCCACCAGTTCGCCTTCACCTGCAGATATAGGGCTTTCAAAGGGTAATGGCTCCCATAAATCGGTTACTTGCTGGGCGTGTTGGAGCATCCACTGAAAATAGTCAGCATGATCGGTGGCGATTCGGATCTGTCCGCCGTCGAAGGCAATCACGCGGTGAAGTTCTCGCAGGAAGGGGGCTTGAACAAGACGTCGTTTGTGGTGTCGTGTTTTAGGCCAGGGATCAGGGAAATAAATATGGACTTGTTTGAAGCATTCATTGGGGACGTAATTGCGAACAAAGAAGTCTGCTTCGGTATGGATGAGTTTGACGTTCGTGAGGCCGTGACGTCGACAGCGATCTGCTGCATGGCGCCAGTAGGCTTTGGCGTATTCGAGGCCGATGTAATTTACTTCTGGTGTTTTGTTTGCTTGGTTGAGTAGAAAAGTTCCTTTGCCCGATCCGATTTCCAGTTCGAGTGGATTGTTTGGCGTTTGCTTGAACCAGTCTTGTAGATTCAGTGGTCCTTGATCAAATGGGCCGAGGGCTTCGTTTTCCAAGCCCACTTGGCCGACATCCATTGTTGAAGCGTTATGTGTCATGGTATTCCTGCTATTGAAGGCAATTGGGCCTATTGAGCCTTGCTTAAAGGGTAGTGTAACAATCTCTGGGTGAATGATCTTGTTTTGGGGTTTGTGTGAATTTGGTGGTGAGAGGGGGGTATAGCCTTTGGAGGTTATATTGTTAGGGTGGTGTTGGATGGTTTAATCCACGATGTTGTTTTTCTTGAACCTGAGGGTTAGAATGCCAGCTTAATTTACCAAGCATTGCATCAGAGTACCTCGTCTCTATGCTTTGTGGTAAATTTGACTCAGGCACCGTTCGTTTTTGTGCGACCTAATTTAATACCAATCATAATGAGGGAGGCTAGTGGCATTCAGATGGGGGTCTGAAAGGGAAAAGGGGCTTATGGCATTGGACCCAATGATCCATGTTATGGCTGAGCAGCCGATTGACCGAACCGCATTATTAAAAATGGCCCGCCAAACATCTTATCCCGTGACCGAATCATCTGATATAGATGCGTTGGTAGGGGTATACGATTTTAAAACACCATCCTGTGTGATTGTGTACGCAGTGGTAGAGGAATATCATTTTGTTGAAATTCATCGCATGCTCGCAGATCGCGATGTGATTGCGCCGGTGATTATTGTTGCCGAAGCCGTCGAGGTTCCCGCCGCTGTGAGAGCAGTGAAGGAGGGGGCCTTTGATGTCATGGCTTTGCCTCTTTCTGTTCAGCCATTGCAATCTGTGCTGGATTACGCGATACAGACAGATCGCCTCCGCATTAAAAGTCGCAAGGCTTGTGATGCGATGCTCGCTTTGTTGATAACATTAACGCCACGTGAACGGCAAATCCTGCGAATGGTCCTTGACGGCAAGACGACCAGCCAAATTGCTTACGAACTGGTCCGCAGTGAAAAAACAATTAAATTGCATCGCGCCCATCTGATGAAGAAGATGAAGGCTGACAGTGCCATGCAATTAACGCAGCGATTTCTTACCGCCTGCGGAAATTTAGACTGTATTTAGGCATTTCTAAGTACCTAGGCCTGGGCCATCCAAAACAAACTAGCCTGTTTATGTGTTTTTCAGGTTAGACAGCCAGCAGATTTCTCTAAATATATACCCAACCCCCTATAGTGGAAGGTTCTTATTCCTGTCGATATATTAAAATACCGAGGAGGGAAGTAACCCAAGTCAAACATTGAGTAAACCAAACATGAGACATTAAAATTGGTCGGACGTTCGACGGCGGAAGAAATTGCCCGGACCCCCCCGCTTCCGCCGTCGCCGGCCTTTTATTGACAGGATGAGACTTTATAAGTCTTTGATAAGTGGTCAGATAGAACAAAACATTAAAATTGGCCGGATATTCGGCGACGGAAGAAATTGCCCGGACCCCCCCGCTTCCGTCGTCGCCGGCCTTTTTTTATGCGCTCAATGAAGATGCCGCAGCAGAGGGGGCTAACTCAACGAACCCTGAGAAAATAACCCACAGCGGGGATAAGGCCATTTCAAATATCTTGCTTTGATTAAGTGAATTGAGATAGGTTCGCTTTTTATAAAAGCATGTTGTCAATCAGACGAATATTTTCAACCAAGCCTGCGACCAACGCGATAGACGGACTGGTCAGGCTGTCTAAAGATGCCAGGGTGGTCCGGTGCCGTATGACGGCATAGTCCACTTGGATATGATGCGCATTGATTACATGAACCATGACTTGTTCAACGCGACGCGGGTCAAGCTCCCCTTGCTCGATGACGAGCTGATGGGCTTCACGCAGGGCTTTGTGGAGGCCCAAGGCATGATACTTGCCCGACTCGGTGAGGTATCGGTTGCGGCTAGACAGAGCCAACCCCTCTGCGTCTCGGATTGTCGGGCAAGTTTCAATTTGCACAGGCATGCACAAGTCTGTTGTCATCGCCCGGATGATCGCAAGTTGCTGGTAATCTTTTTGACCAAAGCAGGCGACGGCTGGTCTGACCAGCTCAAATAGTTTGGCGACCACTCGGCAAACACCTGCAAAATGGCCTGGCCTGGTTTGGCCTTCGAGAATGTCGGATAACGCGGGCACGGTTAATTCACAGGCAACTTCGTTCGGAGGATAGATATCCTCCACAGCAGGTGAGAACAACCCATCAACCTTTAACGCACGGCAAAGTTTTGCATCGGCCTCAAACGTAC
Organism: Planctomycetota bacterium; assembly: GCA_024279865.1. Lineage (GTDB taxonomy): Bacteria > Planctomycetota > Phycisphaerae > Phycisphaerales > Phycisphaeraceae > JAJRRC01. Next base: position 70,055 of record JAJRRC010000057.1, read on the forward strand.
GCGGGTAACGACTTAAATCTTCGCGTGGACCAAACTGCGTAGGGTTGACGAACAAACTCACCACCACCATCTCACCCAATTCACCGGCTCGGCGAATCAATGACGCATGGCCCGCGTGCAACGCGCCCATCGTTGGAACCAATGCAACACGGCCAACATTGTTCTTAAGCTCTTGTTTTAATTGTTCACGGCTATGAGCAATCCACATCCAATTAATCCTGTTATTTTGAAGAAAGCGATACCAGTCGCAATGGAATTTCCCCATTTGCTTGTGTACGCGATACCTTGTTTTAAGCGTTCAAACGAATTTCATCGCGGGAAAATTCATATCCGATGGGTATATCATACGCATTGCGTCTTTTTGTGGCGCGTTGAAAGTTTTATCAAGTTTTATCCATTCAGTCTAGGTGAATCACTAAACGCACAAGTTTTAAATATGAGGGGTATCAGGCAAATATTTTTGGGTTTTCATTTACCCCTTGTCGGGCTACGAATGGCTGTCAGCTTGCTGGGGAAACTTAAAAGATTCGCCTGAGATTCGCCGATAGATCGCCAAAATCTGTTGGACCTGCTTGGCGGGAATGTGATGTTCATCAATCCATTCACGACCACGCACGCCCAGACGGCTACTTTGGCTGCGGTCGGTGAGCAGTGTATTAATTTTTTGAGCCCAGAGAGAGGGGGATGCTTTGTCGATGAGCCATGCTGTTTGATCGTCGACGAGATAGTCTAGCTGAGGGTCTGTTTTCGCTAAAATAGCAATGCCTCTGGCCATGGCGCCAAGGGTGAGGCAGCGGGCGGTTCCCAGTGCTTGGGGTTGGATCAACAGGTCTGCTCGCAATAGCATTTCTCGATGTCCCAATTGGCGTGGGACGAGGCTCAGGTTCGAAAGGAGGCCTTGCTTTTTGGCTTCTTTCCAAAGTCGATGTTGATCTTGTCTTTGGCCATCAAGAAAAATTTGGGTTTGGGTGTGTTTCTCAATGACTTGGCGTAAAGCTTTGAACAGGCAATCATAGTCCGTGTCCCATCGGCCATTGCCTGTGACGACCATGCAAGGCACATGCTGGGGGGCCGGCAGCGGCGGCGGGGGCGGCAAATGCACCCCAAAACGGACCGTTTGAATAAAAGCGCTTTGCCCTAACACGTCCTTGAGCCCTCGGGCTAGCGGGGTCGTCGATGCGACCCATGCAATGCGGGAGGGGTCCAGTCGCCGATGGATTTTTGCGGTGCGGGCCAGATCATGACCGGAATCTACATTCAGAACCACCGGCAACGTGAGTTTGGAGGCCAAGTCCACCGCTCCAGACCATGAACGGCTATCCAGTGCATGAACCAAAGTGATGTTTCGCTCAGCCAGACTCGAGGCCATGCGTCGAAGTTGCCATCGTCGTAGCCGAGGTCCGCCCATTTCGGGGCAGGGCAATTTTTCGCCGAACAGACTAATTTCGTTAATGCCCGTTTGAGGCGGAAGGATTTGAACCGCATGAACTTGTTCATCAAGCAACCCCACCACCAGATGTTTGAACTGGGGGAGTTCTTCGTCAATCCACTGGCTGTCGCAAATCAACGCAGTCTGCATGACAAGATGATAGCCCCAATGAGCATTTGACGCGCCGGATTTTTTTCAGGCAGTGTGAGAACAATGGATATATGATCAAAGATCAGATAGATGCGGAGGTGTTATTTCCCTATTTGGTTGTTTAAGGCAGCGGGTTTAGGTGAGCAGTCGGCCGCCGTCGATTTTAATCGTTTGGCCTGTGCAATAGTGGGCCTCACAGACGAGAAATCGAACCGCATCAGCAGCGTCCTGTGGTGTTCCCGCTCGTGCCAGAGGGACACGCTCAAGGTAAGCTTCTTTCATATGGGGCGTATATATTTCCGCCCAGTCAATCACCCCTGGAGCAATGGCATTGACGGTGATTTTCGGAGCCAGCTCCATCGCTGCGGTATGGGTGATTTCCTGTAAAGCAGCCTTGGACATGTTGTAGGGAAGATACCCTTGGAGAGGTTCGCCCATGACATGGATGTCGATGAAGTTGACGATTCTACCGGTGCTGGTGACGTCTTGAGCGTGATGGTGCTCGCTGAGCATGGGCGTGAAGAGTTGCATGAGCATCAAGGGAGCAACCGCGTTGATCTGGTACTGGGTCATCAAATCTTGATGCGTGATTTGTCCCAGAGATTGAGGGCTGAAGACCGAGGCATTGTTGATCAACGCATCGAGGCGGCCGAAGTGGGTTTTAACTGCGTTAAAAATTTTCTGCGGGCCTTGATCGCCCCCAAGGTCTGCCCCGATGGTGATTGCTTTGCGTCCGGTGTGGATGATCTGGTCTGCAACTTGCGAGGCTCCATCGTGGGATTGGTTGTAATGGATCGCCAGATCATAGCCCGCTTGGGCCAGGGTTAACGCAATCGCTCGGCCGACCCGTTTGCCGCTGCCAGTGACCAAGGCCACTTTGGTTTGACCTGGATTGTGACTCAAGAGCCCGCCTCGTGCAGTTGTTTAATGACCTTGGCGCGATCCTGAGCGCCAAACAACGCGGACCCTGACACCAAAACATCCACGCCAGCTTTAACAACAAGGGGGGCTGTTTGAGCGTTGAGGCCTCCGTCCATTTCCAGACGGGTGCTGCTGGGCAAGCGGGGTTTGAGCCAGTGTGCTTTGTCCACCACTTCGCTCATGAACTTCTGGCCAGAGCGGCCAGGCCACACGCTCATGATGAGGACCATTTCCAGTTGATCCAGCCACGGTTCAAGTTCTTGGGCTTCGGTGGTGGGGTTGATGGCAATGCCTGCGTCCATGCCTGTGTCATGAATTTGATCCAGGAGTGGGCCGATTTCATCGGGCTGACAAACTTCCAGATGGAACACGAACATGTTGGCGCCTGCCGCGGCAAAGCTTTCGAGATAGTCCGCAGGCTTCTGGACCATCAGATGCACATCCAGATACGTGCTAGGCATATGCTTACGCAACCCTCGGATCATGTCTTGGCCCATGGTCAGATTCGGTGCAAAATGGCCATCCATCACATCCACATGCAACAGGTCCACCCCTTGAGCGAGGACTGCTTGGCAATCAGAGGCTACCTTGCCAAAATCTGCCGACAAAACCGAAGCTGCGATGAGCGGATGAGGGGGTTGATCCGTTATTTTCAACATGGGTGTGATCCAAAATAAAAAAGACCTTCAGGAGACGCAAAATCACAATTATAGTTTGCCTGTTCCAACAGGATCAAGACACCGCCAAGAGTACCCGCCTAGCCGGTTTGTTGCCAGTTGAGGGCTTGCCACTCCAGGGCCAACGCATATGACTTAGCCTGCGAGGAGTTGTAACAAAAACTGATGATCCCACCCCGCGATCTTTCGACGGCCCTTGATGCTTTTGCGTCGCGTGTGTGCGTCAGCGTTCTTCAACAAATTCAAGGCCATTCGA
>JAJRRC010000058.1 GCA_024279865.1 Planctomycetota bacterium
AACCGACGACGTTCTTTGCTGCTCATCATAAGTGTTTCCATGACCGTCAATAGCCGACGGTGGGCAACACTTCCAATGAGCAAGAACCATGACATTTCTAATCATCTTAAACCATGTCATTTCTAATGAGCTACAACATTGTTTCCTTTGGGAATATCATTCAAGAGACCTTTGAGATAAAATACTGGGTCCACCTACAAACACAAACCACCCAAAGGGTAATGACCATGAAATGGATCAAACGACTCGTCAAACTTTTCTTCTTCCTAGTCCTCCTCGCAGCCATCGGCGTGGGTGTCTTGTTCTTCTGCCTCAACGGCATTGCAAAACGATCCATCGAAACCGGCGGAACCTACGCACTAGGTGTCCCCACCGCACTGGGAGATATTGACATCTCCCTCTTCTCAGGCAGTTGTGAACTGAACAACCTACGCGTGGAAAACCCCAAAAACTTTACCTTCCCCAGCTTCCTGAGAATCGACCACGGCGAATTTTCCATCGATGTCAAATCACTCAGCTCCGATACCGTCAAAGTCAACCACATCCGATTCAAAGGTGTCGAACTAAGCATCGAAAAAACCAAAGCAGGCTCCAACTACCAAGTCATCCTAGACCACCTCCAACAACTCTCCGCTCGCATGGGAACCGGCCAAACAACCAATGAACCTGATGCACAAGATGCCCAAGCAGGCAAAAACATTGTCATTGGTGAAATTCTCATCGAAGACGTCTCGGTCAATCTCAATGTCAATGCACTGGGATTAGGCGTCGCCCCCATCCAGAAAACCATTCGACTTTCCGAACCCATTCGCCTGACAAACCTAGGCACCGCCGAAGACGCCAAAATGCAAATGGCCCATGTCGTCGGCATCATTGTCAAAACCATGCTCAGCGAAGTCATCCGACAAGCCGGCGGACTGTTGCCTGACATCATCGGCAACGAACTGGGTAAAGGACTCGACGGCCTCGGCAAAATCAGCCAACTCGGCGCCAAAGTCCTCAAAGATGGCATGACCGGCGGCGTAGAAGATGCCAAACAAGCCGTCGACAAACTCACCGGGTCGGTCAGTGAAACCGCTGGCAAACTCACTGAAACCACCGGCGGCCTCGGCAAAGACCTTAGCAATAAAACCCAGGATGCCCTCAAAGGCCTCGGCGGCCTGTTCGGCAAAAAGAAAGAACCCACGCCAGCGGAATAACCTATTCCAGAGTCAAAAAAGGTTCTATCGCGTCCATTGTTTGAATCGGACTGGATATCGTCGTTTAAACCAAAAGCTCCAGCAGAGGCAAATAACGAAAACAACCATTATCCCAAAAGAAAGCGTGAGTTGTTCCATCACATCCTCCGGTTTTTCAATTTAACCTCACCATGTACATTTAAGCCCTGCTTCAATGAAGAAGCCTGATTTACTTTACGTCTGTAGCAATCAATCTGTCAAGCAAAATCCCCCGTTTATCAGGGCTCTCTTTAACTTTGTAGACTTCTCACAAAACGGTATTGCTCCCTCTCGTCTCCCTTTGTGTTGGCTGGCCTCCTTTGATCATTCACCCAATCGGCCTTTTCAACACAATAGGCCAGATACGCAAGAGATTCATTGACACCGCACCCTCTGTCGGGTTATGGTGTACGATCCGGCAGTGGTGGGAAATTGCCGCGAACACCGACAATGGCATGTTAGACAAACATGTTCAAGGGAAAAACGAGCCAGGAGGGCTTTAAGTTATAGTTCCGAGGAATATTTCCGGGGGACAAACTTCCGGGGACCGGGTGGGGAGTGGTTCTTTTTTTTCAACTTTGGGTTTGGGTTAGAGTTCTATGACTGAACAGGATTCTGCGCTGTGGCGCGACATGCTTGATCACTTGCGCAAACGCCATGCAACGGTATGTCGCCATTGGTTTGATCAATTAGAGCTCATCTATTGCGATGGCGGGTTACTCAAGATCCAAACTGACAACGTCATTCAGCAAGGCTATCTGCAGCGCCAATGCCGTGATGCTTTTAATGACGCAGCTCAAGCGATCACCGGCGCACTCGTGGCCGTCCACTTTGTCACCAGCGACACGGCCGCCGCTACCCTTGGAACCACCTTGGGGGATGCCCCCAGCAATTTGCCTCAAAACACCCTTGGACAGACCGCTGATCACGCAGCCCCCCTCGCGCCTCAGGCTCAAGCCGCCAGACAACAACCCGTCACGTCTACCCCATCCATCCAACGCGATGGGTCAGATCCCGACGAAATGATCCTCAACCCCGACTATAGCTTTGACAATTTTGTCACAGGGCCAGGCAATGATCTCGCCTATGCAGCAGCCACCGCCGTCTCCAATCAACTGGGAACCGCTTACAACCCACTATTCATCCATGGCGGCGTGGGACTAGGCAAAACACATCTATTGCAAGCCATTTGCCAAAAAGTGCTCGCAGAAGATCCCACCCGACGGCTGTGCTATCTGTCATGCGAAGCCTTCGTCAACCACTTTATGCTCTGCGTCCAGCACGGAAAAATGGAAGACTTCCGACATCGCTATCGCCATGTCGACTTGCTACTCATTGACGACATTCAGTTTCTCGCCAACCGTGACCGCTCCCAAGAAGAATTCTTCCACACGTTCAACGTGCTCTACCAAAGCAACAAACAAATTGTGCTTTCAAGTGATCGGCCGCCCTCAGAAATTCCCGAACTTGAAGAACGACTCGTCAGCCGCTTTAACTGGGGACTGGTCACCTCCGTCGCCAAGCCTGACTATGAAACACGAATGGCCATCGTGCGTGCCAAATTGCAAGTCCGTGACATGAACGTCTCCGACGAAGTCATCTCACTGATTGCCACACGCATCGACTCCAACGCCCGTGAAATGGAAGGCGCGATCACCACCATTCAGGGACACGCAGCCCTGCTCAACAAACCCATTGACATGGCACTGGTCCGCCAAGCACTGGGCGAACCCGATGCCACCACCGGCGGCATCCAGATCACCCTCCAGATTGTCATCGATGCCGTCACCCGGTTTTACAGCGTCAAACTCAGTGACCTGCAATCCAAACGACGCCACAAATCCATCACCGAACCACGCCAAGTCTGCATGTGGCTCGCACGACAGCACACCCGATTTAGCCTTGAAGAAATCGGCGGCTACTTCGGCGGACGGGACCACACCACCGTCATGCACTCGATCCGCATGGTCGAACAACGCATGGAACTCGAAGCCCAGTTTGCAGAACAAATTCAAACGCTCGAACTGCAATTAGCTGGCGAAACTGAAACCGCACGCTAGAGCATTTTGCATCAATACTTGCCACCTTTACTTGAATGATTCGTTTGAAAAACAGCCGCACGCATACTGCGTGCGCGTCCGGGGGCGGTAAACAATAACGAAAAATGCGATAGAACATGATGAACCCAAGCGTCATGCCTAAAAAAACCAACTCTCGCATTGTCGACTTATGGGCAGATGTCCCCCCAATTGCAAATTGACTTACCACAACCACCACGCCAATTCCTGAGCCTCTTGCAAGACTCGATTCTTTTCAAACATAATGCTTGAAAAAAATTCAACCATTTTTCATATTTGTAGCCATTGAAAATGACCAAGGCGAAATGCCCGGGTATCTTATACTTACCACCTCTAAGTAAATTGTTCACTTTTTTAATCACGGCAAGAAACGCTTGTTTTTGAATATTTTAGTGAGTACAATAAATCAAAACAGTCTTTTTTTCTATAAGAACATAAACTGTTTTGTCCCAATAGGCCCCCAGAAAGGCTTTCGCATGTCAAAAATCTTAATCGTGTTCACCTTAGGTTTGACCGGTTTTTTAAGCACGGGCGTTCTGGCTCAAGACCAAATCTTCATGATGAAAACCTATGCCGCCAAGCTCGAGGCAAAGAGTGGACAGGTGACCATTGACAGTGAGGGGTTTAAGGTACTGGAGTTGCCGTTGATGACGTTCAACGATCAGAAGGACGGCAAGCACACTCGAATTTGGCCTCCGCGATCAGGATGTTCTCCTCAAATCAAAGTCACGCAAGAGGGCCAAAACACACATATCCATATCAGTTATAACAAGCCTGGCCTGGTTCAAAGTTTTGAGAAGACCATTCTTTTAATGCCACGCTCTATTTCCGTTGAAGTGAAGATGGTTCCCTTTCGAACTTTTTATTCCTGTTCATCTGGGTTGAAATTGTTGCCTCAAGTTTTTGATGGAGCGACCTACACAGGCATCAATCAAAAAAAACAAGTCTCCGGCATTTTACCGCAAGGCATTCCCACCAAGCAAAAATTTGTATGGAACGGCCTTGGCCGTCTGACGGAAATAACTTTCACCAATACCAAAATTGGTACGGTTGCATTTGAGTTTGACAAGAAAAGCCCCCGAGGCCTTTCCGATTTTAGAGCGGTAGACTGGTCTAAGAAATACAACCTCCATTACTTTAAAATCAACTACCCTTCAGGTAAAAAATTTCAATACGCGGCAACCATTCAAATCACCCGCGACAACCAAGCAGCTCAAAAAACAGCAAGCACCAAACTCGCACCTGCACAAATCTTATTTGACCTCGATTTTAACAACGGCTTTAACGCCAAAGCCAAAGGCAACGGCCACGTTCAAAACAAGAACACTCCTCAGCTCACCAAAGGAATCAAAGGACAAGCAGCCCAATTCGGTAGCCATACGGTTTTGAAATACCTCGAAGCAAAAAACCTTGATAAAGAAAAAGGATCGCTTTCATTCTGGGTCAAAGCCAAGGACATCCTCGACCCTTACGATGAAACCCACAATCAAAGAACGATTTTTACTGAGTCCGGTAAAAGCACGTCAGGCAGCAATGTCTTCAAACTCTGGAAATCAACTTGGGGCGGACTACGCTTTGACCTGAGAAACAAAAAAAATGATTTTTGGGGTGTTTACGATTTCTACAACTGGAAAAATGATCAGTGGCATCATGTCACGCTAACTTGGAATCACAAAAACGGCATTGCGATTTATGTCGATGGAAGCCTCAAACAATCCGCTCAACAACACAAACAAAAACGCGGGTTGCTCCCCACACAGTGGCTGCCGATCGCAGCCAAAGAATTCTTTTTCGGCGCGATCAACTCTCAAGGCGATGCGCCGTGGCGTGGCGCTCTGGATGAAATCAGAATTTTTGATCGAGATTTAACGCCTTCTGAAATTCAAAAAGAGTACGAACGCTTTGCCTATCAAAAATTAAAAGTCTTCACTTATGACCAATATCTTTTTGCCCAAGTCACAGAAACCTGTCACGTCATTTTGGAAAACCATTCTGATCAGGCCCTCACAGTCACCCCTGAATTTGTCGTGACAAATACGCAGGGCGAGATCATTTCCAATCTTCGGATTCGGAAAAAAACCATCAAAAAACACGACCGCATCACCCTTGACTTCCCTTTGAATTTGCCAAGCCCTGGCGACTACAACCTTCAGGTCACTTATGGGAAACACACACATTCGCTGGCTTTAAAAGCCCTGCCACAAAAAGAAAATATCCACGCCGGCGGCAAGCTGGACCTTGAGCTAATCAAAACCCTTGACCTGGCCAACCCTTCAAAAGGGGATTTGATTTCAGATGGGAACAACATTGTCGTAAAGAGTCCCATTGGCCAATACCGCGAAACAGGAACCAAGCTTCACGACCGGTTTGCGGTGGGTTTTGAATTGCCTCAAATCAATGTGCCTTATCTGGCGGTGGTGACTTGGCCTGACAATGCAAAAAGAAGCATGGAGATTTTACTTCATAGTGAAAGAGGCAAGCAGTCTTATCAAGCACCCGGCGGCATTTTTACAGGCGACGCTTTTACGCCCTCTGGAAAAATGAAAGAGTATCAAGTTATCTTTTGGCCTCGAACCAAAAAATCTGCCTTTATTATTATGTGTTTGGAAAACAACTATCCTGCGGCCGTCAAAGATATCAAAATCTATCGCATCAAATCAGACTTGCCCAAATTGCCCGTGGCCCCATTTGTAGGCAACGTGCCCGCACGACATCTCGGCATTTTCTACGAAGACCCGGTCATCCCCATGTGCTTCGGCGGCGGAAGCCTGTTCCCCGGTTTTGAACAATCAACCGATCGACTACTCAACTATATGCAATGGTTCGGACAGGACCTCCTCTCTTATCCAATCGTTTGGTATCACGGCCCACTCTACGGATCAGAAGCAGAACCCATCGTCGCCAACCGAGGTGTTCGAATGCACCCCGAAAACTTTCCCAAATATCTCCTCAAACGCCTTGAAGCCAGAGGAATGAAATTCCGGGCAGACCTCAATATCGGCCGCTTGGAATCATTGGATCAGATGGCTTTGATTGATGAACAGAGGGTCTTCAAAGGCGAAGAAACCATCGCAAATATGCGGTATGACAATCATCTTCAACTCACCACGCCATGGAATACACAGGAAACCCGGTACAACAATTTAGACCCTAGAGTTCAAGAGGCTGTTAAAAAAATCGTGCAAGAAATTATGGATCGTTATGGCGATAGTCCCGCGTTTTCGGGGATCATGCTTTTTGCCAAACACACGGGCCTCTTCAGGCTTGGAACGCTTCATGGCGGATACAACGATATCAACCTGACACGATTTCAAAAAGATACCGGTATAACCATTCCAACCTATGACCACAAGGATATTTACCGGTTCGCCAAAAGTTATCAGTGGCTCGTCGACAATGAACATGCGTGGGAGCAATGGATCTCCTGGCGATGCAAAATGCTCTACCAATACTACAAAGAGCTTGCCGAGATCGTGACCACCAAAAGAAAAGATGCCAAGCTGTCAGTCTTTTGTCTCGAAGGCTCAGACGTTATTTTTAGCGAGAGTGCAAAATACCGAAACAACACATTTTCCAAGAATACTCTTTTGCGAGAAACGGGCATTGACCTCGACCTGTTTGCGGGGAATCCTGACATTGAAATCGTAACCGTCAAACGAACCAATAAAATGCAACATCGGCGACGACTTCATGGACCAGAGATGGGCATTGAAGCCCATCGATCTCACAATCTGATTCCTGAACTTGCTGCGGATTACCAAAACATCCCCCACGTTTCAACGGTTCTTTTCGACGCCTATTTTGAGGACACCGTTGGCCATGCAAATCCGTTAAAAGATCTGAAAAAAATTCTGCCCAAAACCACCGAAGCCGGCTGGCGATGCTCCGCAATCAATACCAACACTTTCTATGCACTTGAAAACTATGTGGCATCCTTGAACAATCTCGACTCCCTTTCCATTACCAAAGGTGGGTTCGCCATTGGGACACTGGGGATCGAACCATGGGTCGGCCGTTTCGCTCAAGCCTATCGAACACTGCCCGCAGTGAAGTTTGATGATATTCCAAATATCGTAGACCCCGTCCGCGTGCGACAAAAAGTCGTTGATGGCAAAAATTATTTCTATGTACTCAATCGCTTGCCCGTCGAGGTGACGTTCACATGGACGCTGTCTGGCAATGGACCTATAAAAGATTTGGTCAATAGCCAAATCTTCAACGCCACGAAAATCGTGCTTGAGCCTTATGGCCTGCGAACCTTTTTAGCGCCCGCCAACGTAAAAGTCGTTGCAGGCACCTCGGTTGTACCAAGTCGCTTTATGAACAACCTGAAGGCCATGTTAAAAACCACAGAAAAAAATGGAGCCCAGCTTCAAGCCAACGGCGTCAACATGACCACCTACAACAAATTCCTCGCAGCAGGAAAACAATACGTCAAAGAAAACAAATCCGCTCGACTTTATATCTTGATGTATGAACCTTGGGTCAATGACATCGAACGCTTACTCGCCAACAGCGATCTACAAGGGTTTCTCAATGTCGATCAGGGTTATCTCAAAAAACAAAATCGCAAACGATACGGAACTGCCATCAAGCGCACCAGCTCCATCGAAATCGACGGCGTACTCAATGACAAGGACTGGGAAAATGCAGAAGTGATCGACGACTTTGCAGACTTCATGGACTTCAACGGCAAGTTCTTAGCCAAGCCCGCAAGCCAAAAAACCCAAGTGCGATTTTTGTACGACAATGAAAAAATTTATCTCGGCATCACCTGCGAAGAACCCAATACAGATCGCATTATTATCAAAAAAGGTCTCAAGGACGCTCCTCTGTGGGCGAACGATTCATCCGTTGAATTTTTCCTAAAAGACCACAAGGCCCCCAAGGGTGCTTTTGCACAACTGCTGGTGAATGCTGGCTCAAGCAAAACCGATATTTTCGGGGGCACTTCAGAACGCGGCTGGAACATCAATTGGCAAGCCCAAAGCAAAATCATCCCAGGCAAAGGCTGGGTTTGTGAAATCGCCATTCCACTCAAAGAAATCGGCTATCTCAAAAATCACAAAATACTCTTTAACATGGCCCGCCATCGAGGCAAACGACCGCTCTCAGGACTCTCCCTGACAGAGGGGAAAGGCAAGTTGTTCTGCGAAGAATTTTGGCTGGAGTTAAGTTTTAAGTAGCAGGTCCGTCTAGGTGAATAAGACCTCTGTATGTTAAATGCCTTCTATCGCCAAGCAGATTCAATAAAAATGGCTGCACCCGAATCACGTGCAGCCATTTTTTTTATTTAAACTTGTCTCTGTTTTACAGTAGCCCGCGAAGATATTCCAAGCCCAGCTTCACGGCCTTGGTGGGCTCTTCCATGCCTTCAAACTCCAAAGACAAAACACCTTTGTAGCCCGCTTTTTTGATGATCTTGATCTGACGGGGAATATCAATCACGCCATGCCCGACAATCGCGCCGCGTAAAGCAATCGGGGTAGGGGTGGCAAACCAACCACTCGGAGGCATAGCCTTTTTAGGCTTTACATGAAAATCTTTCACATGAACCATTTGAGCATATTTGACGCACTGCTCAACGGCGGCAATGGGATCGGCATTCACACACAAAAAGTTACCCATGTCCAGCGTCAAACCAAAGTTTGGATGGGCGACGGTTTCCAGAAGCTTGACCACGCGTTTGGGGGCTTGCATGTAGAAGCCGTGATTTTCCAAACTGGTTTTTACGCCTTGGGTTTGTGCGTAGTCTGCAATTTTGCGAATGGCTGGCACCACGTTTTTCAATGCAGCGCCCATGGTCCGGGGCCCTTTGTATGTTTTGTAACTATCAAATCCTCGCGTCACATCATGACGCATCGAAGGTGCCCCCAGAGCTGCGGCAATGTCGACATGTTCACAGAGGCGTTTGATTTCTGCTTTTTGTTTTGGAGCTGAAAGAAGTAGTTCTGCACCGATGCAATAGCTCGCCACACGCATGCCATGCTTTTCACAGCGTTTGCGTAGTCGGGTTGCAAGCTTCACAGGATTGGCCACAGGCAATTCGCCCAGCCCGCTAAGCTCGATGTGCTTAAGGCCAGCCTCGGCAAACCAATCCACCGTCTGCTCAATGGTCTTTTTGTTTTGCTGTCGCCACTTCAACAAACTGTACGAACTCACACATAATTCAATCGCCATGATTCATAACTCCATCTATTTAGATCGTAAAGACTTCACCAAATTTGAACTGTACCAATTTCAACCCAAGTAAGCCAGTCAATCCAAATAGGCCCTATTAAGAACGGGAAGCACTTAAAACAATACAAAAAGAAAGTACTTTCTTTTATTTAAGCTGTTGTTTTTTATTGGTTTAAAAATTTGACCGAAATTACTTGTCTTTCCCAATTATCTGTCTATAATAATGTCACTGTGGAATATAAAAAGGAACTGTCTCGATGATTTCCATGAAGCAAATTGCCAATATTTGCGATGTTTCTGTACCAACGGTGTCCAAAGCGTTGTCCAATCGCCCCGCGGTCAATCCACAGACTCGGCAGCGTATCCTTCAAGTTGCCAAGCAATTTAACTATCGACCCAATGCTTTGATTCACGGCATCCAACGCGGCCGCACCATGACCGTGGCCGTGGCGTGCAATCGTATTGACGATCCATTTGGTTCACAAATGATGCAAGGCATCTTGGCGGGCCTGCACGAGAGCCGCTACGAATGCCTTCTCTTTAACTGGGATCAAAGTGTGCGTGACGGCACACGGATTCTTCAAATTATCGGCGAGCGACGAGTGGACGGCCTGATCCTCTTCCCCCCCGAAGAACTTCCCACGGCTGATTATATGGAAGAACTGCGGGCTTTTCATCGCCCCATCGTTACCGTCGATCAAACTTTTGCCGCACAGGATTTTGATTTCGTGGGAACCGAAGACGGCCCGGGAATGCAGGCCATCGCCCAACACCTCCTCGAACTCGGCCATCAACAAATTGGGCATCTCTACAACCACACCGTCAGCACCGGGCAAACACGAACACAGGCGTTGGTCGAGACCTTGGCTGACTCAGGCATCGTTATCCCTCGCGTCTGGTCACGTCCGGTGATAGGCCACTTTGAAGACAGCTACACACAGGCTTCGGCTATTTTGTCTCAAAACCCCAGACCCACCGCCCTGGTCTGCTTTAACGATCATGTCGCCATGGCGGCTTATGCGGCAGCCTATGACTTGGGGATCAATGTCCCACGCGATCTTTCCATCACCGGGTTTGCCGACCTCCCCGAAGCCGCCACCATGAGACCCGCCTTGACCACCGTCAATCAAAATGTGCCACGGGTGGGCCAGCGGGCCGCTCAATTGCTGATTGAAAAAATCGAACAAGCCCAACAACCCAAATCAACTCCCCCGGAACCTCAATCCATACGGTTGCCTGTGGAACTGATCGTACGTGGCTCTACCGAACAGGCTCCTCAAATAAAAAACACCACGTCACCGATTCTAATGAAAGGTTCCTCATGATTCATAGCCATCTCATACGTCAAAGCAGGCATGAAACAGGCCATCTTTCTACCAAAACAGCGTTCACGCTCATCGAATTACTCGTTGTAATAAGTATCATTTCGATTTTGATCGCTATTTTACTTCCAGCTCTGGCCAAAGCCAGAGAAGCAGCGAGAGTCATTCAATGTGCCGCCAACCACCATCAGCTGTCGCTGGCGTTTGCCATGTATACTGCTTCCAGTTGATTTTTCCCGTTTTTACGATGCCTGAATATGAAAGTTTTCCGTCATCAGGCTCTGCAATTCCCGCAAGTATTTTTTGCGTTTTCGAAAAAAACTTTTACAAGCTTTTTTGAATTCTGCAA
>JAJRRC010000006.1 GCA_024279865.1 Planctomycetota bacterium
AGCAAGGTAACGGCTAAGGAAGTTGCCATGGCCCAATCTTTATTGAATAATCGTCCTCGTAAATGCCTTCATTACCGCACGCCCGTGGAAGTGCTAAACAGACTCCCCGGCGTTGCGCTTCGGAATTGAATCCACCTGTTTCCAGCACATCCGTTGGTAAACAAACTTGATGAACCCGGAAACTGCTCGGTAATCATGTCAATCAATCGGCCGGGATAATCAGACGAAAACTGTGTGTTCCCAGGCCCAAGCGTCAGTGGATGTCCTGTCCAATTAATCCAGAAGACCGACCGCCCATTTTGACAGTCTAGCCGTATGAGCGAGAGGGTTGGGTCCGTCATGCCAAGCGTACGAGAATCACGATCACTGACCAAGGCCACCGTGGCGTTTTCGATCACTCGGCGATTGTGGTTATAGGGTGCTTCAATTTGGCTGAAATAGACTTCTGCTTCATCCATCTGGTCCAATGCTTCGCAAATGATCTTCGCCACCGCCAATTTAACAGAAGCAATCAATGCCATGTCAGGCGTCTCTGAAAACAGATAGGTATTTTCGAAACTTGAATGCGTGTGGGTGCAAGAGACCTGTATATGATCCGCTGCAATGCGATTGCCGCTGAGCTGCTGGGCCATTTCTCTGATTTGAAGTGCATCGCGAGTCTGCCATAACAAGAGATCACATGAAACAATAGCAACAGGGCCATGACCTTCATCCATGATCAAAGCTCTGATGTTCAGACTGTCCCGACATCCCATATCACTTCGCGGCTGATTCCCCGTTGGGGTATGTTTGGGAAATGCGCACATGATCGTTCCAAGCGGCGGGGTGATCTCTCTTTGTGCATAACCGATTTTCATGAAATCGTTCCTTTGTCGCAAGGCGGAATATGATACCAATTCCTATTTTAAACTCGTGTGAATGGTTGTTCACGGAGACTGAATTAACGAGGATTTCGGCAGCATGATTCATCAAAGCAACGCATGCCACAATCCTATATAAACAAAGAATAACTTATCTGATCCAGCACATTTCCACCATAGAATAATAGACAATGGCATGGATTTTTGTACGATAAATTTTCAGATTTGGTTATTTTGGCGATTCAATTGAGCCTTTCACAATGAGACGAAAAAAACATCCTCCCTCTTTAACAATGTGGCCACGCTTGGCGATGGGTGTTTTGTCGATGGCTGATTTTAGCCTTCACACGGACTCGGATATTCCCGCATGGAATCTCAAATCTGTGCAAGGGGGCAACTTGCCACAGCAGCGTTACCCCACCGGGATTCACCAACATGACCATTTGGAATTGTGTATCACCGTTCAAGGGCAAGGCACCATAGAGATTCAGGGAAAACGTTATCTGATGGACCATCCCGCGATGGTTATTTTACCTCCGGGACTTGAGCATTGTGAGGGAGTTGATCATCACAAGCATCGCTACGCGACCCTCTGGTTTAGTTGGGTTGGGGATGTCGCTGTTCGCGTGATTGCAAATGCGTATCAGCCCAATGGGGGATGGTCCATGCCATGGGGGACCATCTTGCCCCAACGGTATCAGCAGCCTCTTTCTAAGTGGGCGGACGAGCCGTTTGACCTCTCCACATTCGAATTACTCAGAGCCACGTTGCTTGGAGCCTTGGGAGAGCTGGCTTACCAGTCAGAGATGCAAACTACCAAAAGTCAGCCAGGAATCGCCGTCGGCCACATTCGCGTCTTGCGATGGGTGCGTCACCATATTGATCAGAATTACGCCCAACCGCTTAGCGTGGATCGCATTGCACAGATGACCTGTTACAGTCCGCACTATTTGAACACGTTGTTTATACGATGGACTGGGCGGGGTATTCGGACATACCTAATCGACCAACGAATGAAGCAGGCGCGATGGTTCTGCCAGCACACCGAGTTGCCGATTCATGAGATTGCGATTCGGGTGGGCTATGAAGACCCGTTGTATTTCAGTCGCGCGTTCCGAAAATATCATGGCTGCACGCCAACCCAATCGCGTTCAGAACAGGTCTGGTAAGGTGGGTTGGACTCTGCAATGCCGTTGATTTTGCGGGGCATTTCAAAGGGCTTACGAAATAAAAATGTTTGGCAGATGGGTTTTAAAATGAGTCCAGATACTGGTCTTAACTCTGTACGCATGGGTGAAATGGGTTTTTTTGTCCTGAGAAAAAACAATGAATGATTGACGAATGCAACGCAAGGCATGAAAATACTGGCGTTGGAGCGTTCACCATTCTTATTGACAGAATCTCTAAGAATTCTCCGGAAATCCTTCGCCGAGGATTTTTTTTTAATTCCCTTGCTTGTTCTCAGAGAGAAGGAGGATTGCTTGAATCATTTGAATAATTCTAAGAGCAGTCTTCTTGTGCATTGCCGTTGGTTAATCCGATTGCGGTGGCTTGTGGCGGTGGCGGTGGTGGCGGGTTCTGTTTGTGAGAAGCTGCATTTAAGTTGGTATTCTTCTGAGACGGCGACGGTGGGCTTGGGGGTGGGGATTGGTATTCTGGGGTACAACCTTTTGCTTTGGAGTTCGATGCGGTCGATGCCTTTGCGTCGGATGCCTGCGATGGCATGGGTTTGGGCGCAGATTTTCCCGGACTTGGTAGCCCTGACGATTTTGGCTTTGTGGACGGGGGCGACCCATAGTCCGCTGTTGGGCTTTTATGTCTTTCACATGGTTTTTGCCAGTTTGTTGCTATCGCGGGAGATGGCTTATGCGGTGGCGGCGGTGGCGGGAGTGATGTGGATTGGCAGTCTGCAAATGACGGGCCGAATGCCTGAGGCTCTTCATGAGAAATTGATGGTTGGGGGCTGGGGCTGCATGTTGTTGATCACGGTTTACTTGGCCAACCACATTACGCAGAATTTACGTATTCACCAGAAAAAAATAAAAACGCAGCAGGTCCGTTTGCGAACTCAGTACCGGCAGATCCATGCGATTTTAGATGCCGCAGCAGACGCGATTGTGACGCTTGATGAGCAAGGCTGCATTCAATTGGTAAACCACGCAGCTGAGCAGATGTTCGGCTATGCCGCCGAAGAAATGGAGAATCAGCAGCTATCACTTTTAATCCCAGACGATGCTGAAAGTGAACATGGCAAAGAGGCGGGCTCTGCATTGTGGGAAGGAGCAGGGCGGTCATTGGAATTGATTGCCCAGCGAAAAGACGGGAGCACTTTCCCGGTTGCGATGACGTTCGGGACGTGGCATGTGAATCAACAGCGTTTTCTCACGGGCATTATCCATGATGTGACTGAATACAAACAAGCTGAACAAGAACTACGTCAATTAAATGAAAAACTCCGTAGCCAGCAGATGAATATGATTCAGCATGAAAAAATGGTGGCAGTGGGTCAGATGGTGGCAGGGATTACCCATGAGATCGCCAACCCACTGGCGGGCATTGATAGTGTTTTGCAATTGATTGAGCGTAAGCCAGATCGGATGAGTCCCCAAAGGTTGGTATCGCTGAGGGAGCAGGTCAATCGGATTGAAACCATTATTCGGGATATGTCGAACTTTGCTCATCCGACAGATCGACAATGGCAAATTGTGCCGATGGGTGAATTGGTGGCGACGGCACTCTCGGCTGTTCGTTTTGATCGTCGTCATCGCAACGTCACCATCGAACAACGGCTCAAGCAGCCCACCTGTTATGTCCGGGTTCAACCACACGCGATTCAACAGGTGTTTGTGAACCTGTTGCTCAATGCCTTTGATGCGGTGGCAGAGGTTCAAAACCCCGCAGTCTATATTGATAGTGAATGTTGTGAGGGGTGTTGTTCCATTTCATTTTGTGATAACGGGAAAGGGGTGGCGGACGCTGATTGCGAGAAAATCTTTGAGCCGTTTTTCACCACCAAGCCGTTGGGCAAAGGAACAGGGCTGGGGCTGGCGATCTGTCAAGAACTCTTGCGCCAGCAGAACGGAAAAATCAAAGTGACCAGCAACAAGCCCAACGCAGGAGCCACTTTTACGGTTACTTTGCCCAAAGGTGAGCAACCGCAAAGCAGGGGCTTTTAAGGCATGTAATTGTTGCAATGAAACAATAATATACCTTTTGGGGTTGACCGATAACCATCTCATCGGTTACCTTGGTTAGCCCTTGGAAGGGGGAAAGGTCAGGGATGACCAAGTTTTCACAGACAGCGCTCATAACGGATTAGCTGCCACGTTGGAGATTCATCCCCATGCCGTTTCAGAACCCTTTACGACGCTATCTCAACGGCCACGCTCTTCGAGGCATGTTGTTGCTGGGAACCGCTAATTTATTGATGGTCCTGGCGGTTAGTTTGCTAGTTTGGCGTAGTGGCGCGAAACCCTTGAGCCTGTCAGCCATTGAATTCCTCGCGGAGCCTGTGGTGACGGTTTCTCAACCCATGACCCCTTTGAATGCCACTCCAGACAGCCCCCAAACGCCAGATGCCTCCACTGCCACAAATAGCACGCCAGTTGCTCACAGGGTCTCTGAGGCTGTGTCTGGCGAATCGACAGACTTGCCCGCTGCCCAGACCCATTATTTCAACGGCAGACCCCTTCGACCCATCAAAATACAACGCATGCGAGTGACGGCCTATAGCCCCGATGAAAAATCCTGTGGAAAATGGGCTGACGGCGTAACTGCTTCAGGATTCAGTGTGTGGACCAACGGCGGCAAACTTGTCGCGGCAGACACCCGCCTACTTCCCTTTGGCAGCATCATCACCGTGCCAGGCTACCACGACGGCAAGCCCGTTCCAGTGCTCGACCGTGGGGGGCGTATCAAAGGCCATCGCCTAGACGTACTCTATCCCACCCATCAGCGGGCCATAAAATGGGGCAAGCAAATGCTGGCAGTCACTTTCTGGGAATACGCAGACGAATAAATCCCCCCGGAAGCTCAGAATCCAACCCCGGAACCTTGGTTCCCAGTCACCGGTCCCTCTGCAATTTCCTCTCCAATGCCTCAAACTCCCGCGCGTCATAAATCCAAGCGTGACGTTTGTCGGACGCGCCCCCGGGGCGCTATTCGCTTGTGGCTTTGATAAAGCCGAATCCGAAGGTCTTCCCAAGAGTCGGATTCTTGTAAACGCGATAGATGAATTCATCACGCTCGACGGCTCCCCGAATCTTCTGAAAGTCCAAAAACTTCCATTCAAATTTCCCTTGGCAATCCCTTTGGGTCGTTCACCGCAGTAGTCTGCTTGGTGAAGTCCGCGAGGTGGAAGTTCATGTGATTTTTCGTGGCATGGCTTAGGCTGTTTAGTCGTATTTTTTGTGGATCAAATGAAGATCAATGCTTCGAAAAGAGGGCCTTGAAATATTGCTGAAAGTCTGTTCCAACAAATGGATGCGTGTGGGAGCGCCAAAAAAGATTCCGGATTTGCCACGTTACGCCCAATCCCCCTATAATCTGCGATTCCCGTACGTGGCCAGCTTAGCTCAGTGGTAGAGCAATGCTTTCGTAAAGCATAGGTCCGGGGTTCAAATCCCCGAGCTGGCTTTGATAGAAACCCCTTCAGATTAAAATCCTGGAGGGGTTTTTTAGTGCCGTAAAATTTCCCTGCACACGTCATGTTGAGCCAATTGCTCTTATTGGGGGATCAGCAAGGGCCCTTGTTTGTTTTACCAGATGCGATTGCCCCGCACGGCATTTCGCGTGCTTGGTCGGCGTGTGGTTCGGCACAGCGGAAGCTTGGCATTGTCGGTGGACGGGGGTGCGACTAAAAAACCTCAGGCAGCACATATGTGCTGCCTGAGGTTAAAGTTTGGCGTGTGTTTTACAGCGTATGTTTTACAGGCGGTTACCCACGTTGTATTGCTTGGGGTTGGCTTCGAGGCCGGGGAAGAGGGTGTTTTCTTCCTCGGTTTGAATGATGATCGTGGGTTTGATCAACACCAGCAAGGTTCGTTCGTCCTTGACCTTCGACCGGTTGGTGAACAACCGATTGATGATTGGGAGTTTGGATAGCACGGGTACGCCTGCTTCGATTTCGATCTCGCCGACAAGCCGTTGACCGCCGAGCATGAGTGTTCCTTTGTCGGGGACACTGACGGTGGTTTTCAGTTGCGTGATTTCCAGTTGCGGAGCTTCAATGGCACCTGAGACGACATTGGTCGTGGTGGTGCCTGTGGTACCTGTGGCGATATCGGTGGTTGCACTGGTAAAGGTAATGGTTCTGATTTCAGCAATGGTTGCCAAGGTCGGTTCCACGGTAAGGGTGACGTAACGTCGATCTGCGCTGATGGTTCCTTCGACGCTGAGGACGACACCGGATTGGGTGATGCTTAGCGTTGGGTTGAGGCCGTTGGTGTCTGGCACTGGCTCAAGGTCGCTGATGAATGCGATTTGGCGAGCGACGGTGACGAAGGCTTGCTGTCCGTTGAAGAAGGTAATGCGTGGTGCGGTCAGTGAGATCGCTCGGCGGGATGCCTGGCTGGCTCGGATCATGACATTGACCGACCAGTCATCGATATAGAAGAAGTTCACGTCCATGGAACGGCCGGAGCCTGGGAATCCGACACCTGACACAAAGTCCGCCAATGCCCCAAGTGCCGGCGAGACGCTTCCGAAGCTGCCTGGGAGTCCTGTGGAGAGAGGGCGATTGGTTAAGCCGAAGGTATCTTGTGCAATTTTAGTCGCTCCAAAGCCGGTGGGATCATTTGAGTTTCCTGCTTGGATGTCGATATCGACACCGATTTCTTCGAGGAAGTTCTGGTCGACGAGGAGGAATCGTGCTTCGACGGAGATTTGCATGGATCGGGTTTGTCGAAGTTCGTCCAGAAGGCTTGTGACTTCAGCTTGTGTTTGGGGTGTGGTTCGGATCAGGAGGATGCCGTTGAGTTCTCGCACGCTGCTGACATCGCCGCCGAAGTCAACCCAATCTTCTTGTGTGCCGGTTTGTGTTCGGATCAGTTCGAGGATTTCGAGGACTCGTTCTTCACGGCTATTTTCGTCGTCGTCGTCGTCGTCGTTATTATTGGTATTGGTATTGCCGAACAGGCCACCACCACGACCACCGCCGCCGCCGCCGCCACCACCACTACCGCCACCGCCGCCACCGCCGCCACCACCACCACTACTGCCACCACGACCACTACTGCCACTTAGGGCGGTGCTGAGATTGAAGCTTGGGGCATCATCAAAGGTCGGGACTTGGACCAAGAGGTCGCGGATATCATAAGAACGCAGGAAAGCGGTTTTGCGTTTGAGATCACGTTCAGTGGAGATATCGACTAGGCCGTCATGGACGGTGTAGGAGACGGGGTCCAGTTCGTTACCTGCTGAGGCTTGTTCCATGACAAGTTTAAGTGCTTGGCCCGCAGGGATACCTTTGATTTCGAGCGTGATGGGGAGATCTGGCTCTACCCCGACATTGGTCATGGCGGTCCAGTTGATGACAAAGTTCACGCCTGTGATATTTTTGATAAAGTCGATGGCTGTTTCAAGCTTGTGAGCAGTGAACTCAACAGCAATTGGTTCGCGGAGTTTGAATTCAACTTGTTGATTGATTTCAGAGGTGCTGGCCTCTTCACCTGCAATGGACTGCAAGCGTCGATAGGTCAATTCAGGCCAGTCGGCAGGGAAAGTCATCAACTCGCTGTAAGGCAGGGTTGCTTCGGTATTATCCCCGGATTGACGCTGAATGAGCTGATCCCGTTGGCGTACCAGATCACGTACTCTGATGTAGTTCAGTGTGTCCTGCATGGTTTCATGCAGGAGATTGATGGCAGGGTTGTTGGGGTCGAGGAATTTGGCCTGTTTGAGCAGTTCAATCGCTCGGGCGTATTTCTGCTCGCGGCGTAAATCCATGGTCCGACGCAACAACTCTATGACCTGTTGATCGCGGTCAGCCAGCGCTCGTGTGCGTTGAGCCTGTGCGTCAGCCTGACGGGTTTGTTGCAGTTCCTGCTTGATGTGTACTTCAGCAAGCTGTTGTTCTTCAGTGATGCGGACGCCTAGAGCGGTCGCATTTTCCCGCAGGTCGTTGTAGCGGGTCGCTGAAAGGAAGGATTGGTTTCGATCCAAGGTGATTTTGGCCTGCTGAATGGTTTCAGAGGCTGCGACAAAGTTGCCACGTTCACGCAGTGAGTTGGCTTTGTTGTAGAGTTCTTTGAATTCAGATTCGGTGGCTGCCGCTCGCAGACGGATCTGTTGAAGTTCTGTTTGGAGAACCGAGCGAGGCATGAGCCGTTGATTGGCTTTGAGACGAGCGGAGGCAAGTCCTTCAGCCGCGGCTTCATTTTTGGGATCGACCTTGAGAATTTTTTCGTAGGCTCCCACGGCCAAGCGATAGTTGCCTTGACGTTCAGCTTGTCGAGCGAGAAGCTGTTGTTCCTGTGCGAATAGAAGTTTGGCACGGGTCAATGGGTCTGATGAATCGTTGGAAGTTGCTTGTCCGCCAGCAGCATTGAGTCGCACTTTGCCGGACCGAATCTGACCAATGAGTTCCAATTGTCGGGCGATACGTTCATTTTCAAACCAGCCAAGGTTCACGCCACTGGCTTTGACGTCTTGAAGCAATTTCTCAGCTTCATCAAGTTTGCCTTCGCGGATGGCACCCGAAGCCTGAGCAATTTTGGCTTGAGCTTCTGATAGCTTGGGGTGACTTCCTCGGCGGATGGAGGCCAGAGCATTGTTGGCTTGTTCTTTTTGATTGGCGGTGGCTTTGGCGTTTTTGAGGACTGCCTTGTAGAAGCCCGAGGCCCGGACGGGTTGTCCCTGGCTCCACGCTTGACGACCGGCTTGTAGCAGTGTCGCGGGGGCTGCCTTGGTGTCGGCCATTTGTTCAAGGTCCTGCAAAACTTGCAGGTACTTGATGCGTTGTTTGGCTTCAAGGCGCAGAACGTCTAGGTTGATTTTCTGGGCAGACTGATAGTCACCTTTTTCAACCAACTGCATGAATTGTTCGAAGAGCTGTTGATCCGTTGGATCGTCTTGCGCGAAAGTCGGGCTATACAGACCGGCTCCCAGCAGCACAGATGCGATTAACAAAGTCAACGTAAGAACTGAAGATTGGCGTGTGACCAATATGATGCCTCCCAGCATTCAGTTTGGACTGACAGAGGTTGGCTGGTGTTTGCCAGCCATCAGGTAGGTTCCAATTAGCCTCTTTAAAATCTGTTGTGTCAATCCTTTTATTGCAACAGAAAGAGGTTGTATGGAGGATTAGTCTAAACCCTTACCCCAGCGGCTGCAAGTGCTTTTTCAGTCTGTTCGTATCACATTTAATCGGACATTGGTTTGGGGCAAGCTCTAACCTTCTAAATTAGAGGGCTCAGACCATGGCTTGCTTCATTTCAATGACCGCGTTTTTAAGGCCCGTGAAGATGGCACGGCTAATGATCGCATGCCCAATATGAAGCTCGCACAGACGAGGCAATGCCCCAATGGGACCAACGTTGAAATAGTTTAAAGCATGGCCTGCGTTGAATTGCATCCCTAGTTCTACAATGATCTTGCCGCATTTTTTAACCTTATCGAACTCGGCTGCGACGGCCGGGTGGCTTAGGTCCATCCCATGTTCAAAAAAAGCATGGGCGTAAGGTCCGGTATGGATTTCACAAGCATGAAACCCAGCTTCAGAAGCTGCCTGGATCTGGTCTGGAACCGCATCCACGAACGCACTGGTACGCATTCCCGCGTCATGTAGCTGGGACAAAATATTTGTGAGTCGAGCTTGTTGGCCTTGGACATCAAGCCCGCCTTCGGTGGTCACTTCCTGTCGTCCTTCGGGAACGAGCATTGCCAAATGAGGTTTGACGCGGCAAGCAATGGCGACCATTTCATCCGTCGCAGCCATCTCAAGGTTCAGTTTGACGTGACACATTTCTTTGACGCGTTCGACATCGCGGTCTTGGATGTGCCGACGATCTTCTCGTAAGTGCATGGTGATGCCGTCGGCTCCGCCTAGCTGTGCCTCGGCAGCAGCCCAGACCGGATCTGGTTCATACGTGCGGCGGGCTTGGCGAACCGTGGCGACGTGATCAATGTTAACGCAGAGGTGAGTGCTCATGCGCGAAATGGTAACAAGAACCATCTGGTTTTGCATCAAAATGATCTAAAAAAATGAAACCTTTTTGAAATGCGTGTGCGTCATCACTTGCCAAGGTTTCAGATGGTGAGGGGGGCATTGACTGGTGATGGTCACAATGTCAGATGCTGATCGTCGCGAAGCATTTGATCAAATGGCTCCTTGTAATGAAGCCTTCCTTTTTTTGAGGGAACGAAAGGGCTTGGGAAATCCAAGAGGTAATTTCCGGGGGGGATTGACTTTGTTTAAAAGGAATTTTACAGTTGGTCGCTATGAAAAATTTGCCGCTTACCGATGGGCCTGTTCAATTTGCAGGTGCTCTTTCTTTGGAAATAACCGAGCAGGGCGTGCAGCCTTGGCGTTTGGACTTCGAACGAATCGACTTCTTTGAGCCCGGCTTGCGAGGTAAAGCCATTGCACCGGCAGGCGTGCGAATCAACTTGATTAGCGATACTTCTTCGCTGGTCGTGGATCTGGATAGCCCTTTTCGTGAGGGCGAAGAAGATGTTTATTTTCCACGTGAACCTTGGTCGTTGGATTTGCTTGTGGACGGCATCATGCACCAACGCATCACCCAGCCGCCTGAAGATTTTGGAACACAACTGCAATTTATAAATATCCCCTCAGGGGAACATCGGCTCGAACTGTACGTCGATCATGTGCAACCTGTACGAATCAAAAAAATACAAATCGACGATCAAGCCACCGCCAAACCCTTTGAAGATACCCGTCCCAAATGGCTCGCCTATGGCAGCTCCATTACCCACGGCCGTCAGGCGGATGGTCCCAGCGAAGTGTGGCCTGTCTTGGTGGCAAATCAACTCGGCTTAAACCTTACGAGCATGGGCTACGGCGGAAACTGTCACCTTGAACCCATGGTCACCCGACTGATCCGCGACCGAGACGTGGACTTCATTAGCACCTGCGTGGGAATCAACGTACAGGGAGGCTTGTCCTACAGCCCACGTACCTTTCGCGCGGCAGTCATCGGCATGATCCAGACCATCCGCGAAGGACATCCCACCACACCACTGATGGTCGTCTCTCCCATCTGCTCGCCGCCGCTGGAAACAGAAGCCAACAACGTTGGACTCTCACTTTGTGTGATGAGAGAAAATATTCTTGAAGCGGTCCAGATTTTTGAAAAGTATGGCGACAAAAACATCTATTACCATGACGGCTTAAAACTCTTTGGCCCAGAACAAGTCCACACCATGCCCGATGAGGTGCATCCTGATCCCCAGGGGATTCATTTGCTTGCTCAACGGTATGCTGAGCAAGTGATGCCTCGATTGATGGGATAAATTTCACAGGGCAGGGGCAGGGGAATCCGGCCCCGCACTGCGTTTAGGGCTCGGCGTTGTGATGATCGATGGTGGACCGGGCATCATCACTATCCTGTAAGCAAAACAAAGCAATGCCGCGAATGACGTTTTACTATTAAAAAAAAACACCAAAGGTTGCCCCCGGGAATGTGAGCTCACTTGTGGTGATCACAACGCCGAACTCTGAAGTCTTCTGAAAAGTCGGATTCTTCTCACTTGTGATGCTTGGATGAGCGACGCTTTAGGCGTGTGCCCCAAAATACGCTTCATGCAAAACTTCAACCGGATGGAGGATGCTGAGATTTACGCCCAGTCGGTCAGCCTCGGATTGAATTTGCATGGCACAACCGACATTGGCCATCACGCAAAGCGTGGCGCCGGTTTGTTCAATGTGTCGAATTTTACGCTCTGCCAAAGCCATCGCCATTTGGGGTTGGGTCAGGTTGTACGTTCCTGCAGCGCCGCAGCACATGTCCGCTTCGACCAGTTCGATAACCTTGAGGCTGGCAACTTGTTTCAATAAACGCAACGGCGGATCACCGGCTCGCTGGGCATGGACCAAGTGGCATGCGTGATGGTAAGTGACTGTTTTTTTGACCGCATGGGTCGGAGCTGGCGGATCAAGTTTTTCAAGCAATTCGCACACATCATAGACCTTCGAAACAAAGACCTTGGCACGCTCAGCATAAGCAGGATCATCTCGCAGTAGATGGTCAAAGTCTTTAAGGCCAGCACCACAGCCGGCAATATTATTCACGATCATGTCCGGCTCTTCGCCGGGCTTGAGAAAGGCATCAATGTTGGCGCGTGCAAATTGGCGTGCGCCTTCATCGTCGCCGCCGTGGTGATGAATCGCGCCGCAGCAGGTGGCTGCTTTGGGGACGACGACATCGCAGCCTAGGTGGGTCAAGAGGTCGATGGTTTTTCGATTGACATCCTGGAACATCACGCTGCCGACACAGCCGGGGAACAGGGCGACTTTGGTCTTTTTTTCGCTTGCTTTGGTGGGCGAATAAGAGGTCGCCAAATTGCTTTCCCACAGGGCGCCTGTGGGGGGCAGCATCTGGACCATTTTTTGTAACTGAGGCGGAAGGAATTTGGTTGTACTGCCTGCGATTGCTTTCCACAGTCCCACTTTTTGGAGAATCCTTACCGGGAGCAGGGCCAGTTTCAGTCGGGTGGGGTAAGGGAAGACGTGATAGAAAACGCCTTGGATCATGCGGTCAAGGAAAGATTTTTTGCGTGTGGGTGCGAGCTTGGCACGGGTTTCTTCGATGAGTTCATGGTAAACCACGCCCGAGGGGCAGGCCGTTTCACAGGCTTGGCAGTCTAGACAGAGGTCCAGATGTTTGACGACTTCGTCGGTGGGTTTGATGAGGCCGTCGGCCATGCCTTTCATGAGATGGATGCGTCCGCGGGGGGAGTCTGCTTCCTTGCCGTTTTCGGTATAGGTTGGGCACGCTGGCAAGCACAGTCCGCAATGCACGCAGGAGAGCGAGCGGTCATAGGTGCGGCTATCGAGTTGGAGAACATCGAGCCCTTGGGAGGTTCTTTTTGTGGGCTTGGCATCACCGAGGCCGGACACGATTTTCAGATTGGCATCACAGGTGGTGGTCTGGGTCACGATGAAGAAGCTCCCGTGGTCAGAAATCGACCTGGGTTCAATAAATTGTCCGGGTCGAGTGTTCGTTTGAGTTGGGTTGCCAGGGGCCAATCTGGCTGCTGCGGGGCAAAAGGTGCAAGGGTGCAATCCACGGGCTGGCGAATCCAGAGCCGCACACCGCCGAGGGTGTTGAGTTGCTCAAGGATGACCGGGTCGAGTTGTTCTGCTTGTGAAGCGTCTGTCATGCTGGCGAAGATGCAGCCATGTGAAGGCAGGGCCGTGATCTGGGCCAGCCCTTGTTCTGCGAGCAGGGTGCAAATTTGAGCGGTGGCTGCGGGGGGCGTGATAATTTTGACCAAGGCCAAGCTCGTGCGTTGCCATTGTCGAAGCTGTTGCCAGTGGTTGAGTTGTTCTGTGAGATCGCAGCGTTTTTCATCAATCCAAGTTAAGCCTGTGGTTGCTTGACGCAAGGCTGCGACTTGCACATCGTTGGCAGTGGGTTGACCGAAGTAGCAGATTTCCAATTGCCAACGGTCGCTGATTCGTCGCAGGTGGGTGCTGGCGGGATTGGCTTCAGTGATCATCCATGTGGTGATGGCATTGGCGAGTGTGGAGAGGTCGGTTGTTTCCAGTTCGACGCGAGCGACTTGTGCGGGGATTGCATAGGTTCGGAGGGTGGCTTCATAGATGATTCCCAGTTCGCCCAGTGAGCCGACCATCATGCGGGTGATGTCGTATCCTGCGACATTTTTAACGGTGCGTCCGCCGACGTGGATATCTTCGCCGTGGCTGTCAATGTAGTGCAGTCCCAGCAGCAGGTCGCGGATCGCGCCATAGCGTACGCGCATCGGGCCATAGATATTATGGGCAATGACTTCGCCAAGGGTCAGGTCGTCGTCTGCGTTGATGGGGCAGAATTGGCCGGTGGGTTTGAGCGCTTCGTTGAGGCGGCCGATGGTGATGCCCGCGGAGGTTCGGACGGTAAGGTCGCGTTGATAGTGTTCGAGGATGTCGCCTTGAAGTTCAAAGGGGACATGTGATTGGGGGGGGCGATGGCCTAGGTCTCCATGGGCTTTACCGTAGTCAACGAGGGGGATATTTTTAGCCCTGCAATCGCGCACGAGATCTGCGAGTTGTTGTGGATTTTCAATTTGGGTGGTATTCACAATGATTGGTTCGCTTACATGGCTCCGCCGGGCGTGTTGGCACCGACTGGCTCGATTAATTGAATTTTCATTTTGTCGCTGGGGATCAGTTTGGCATCGTTGAGTCGTTGGTCTGGGTCGAAGGATTTTTTGATTTTTAAAAAGGTTTGATTGGTTGCGTTGTTGAACATGACATGCATGAGGTGTAGTTTTTCCACGCCCACGCCGTGTTCGCCGGTGATGGTGCCGCCGACGCTGACGCAATATTTGAGGATGGCTTCACTGGCGAGCATGACACGTCGTACATCATCTGGCTTTTCTTCATCAAACAAGAGGATCGGATGGATGTTTCCATCGCCTGCATGAAAGACGTTGGTGATGGTGAGGTCAAATTTTTTCCCAATTTTCATGACCTCATCGAGCACCCCAGGCAGCATGGATCGAGGCACACACGCATCTTGCGTGCAATAGCTATGGCTAATGCGGCCGATCGCGCCAAACGCTTTTTTACGAGCGCCCCAAAGTGCCATCCGTTCCTTGGGATCTGAACAATGCTGAATGTCCGCGGCCCCGTTGGACTTCGCTATTTTTGAAATTTGATCCACTTCATCATCCAACACCGAATCAATGCCATCGACTTCGATCAAGAGCATCGCATTGGCGTTGGTGTCAAAGCCCAGGTGAAAAGCGGATTCCACCACCTTGATCATCGCACCGTCCATCATTTCCATACTCGTTGGCAAAATGCCCGAAGCAATCACATCCGCCACTGTTTTGCAGGCATCAGCATTGGATTGGAACATCGCATACACCGTGCGGAAATGTTTGGGGTCTGCGACCAACCGACACCACAGTCGGGTAATAATGCCCAGCGTGCCTTCAGACCCGCACAACAGGGCCGGCAAGTCAGGTCCCACGCCGTCATAACAATTATCGGTGCGCGTTTGAACAATGCTGCCGTCGGCAAGAACCATTTCCATGCCAAGGATGTGGTTTGTCGTGATGCCATGTTTAAGCGTATTGATCCCGCCTGCGTTGGTCGCCGCGTTGCCGCCGATGGTGGCAGCACGCTGGCTCGAAGGGTCCGGACTAAACCGCAAGCCCGTCGAAGCAATCGCATCGGTGAGGGCAAGGTTTCGACAGCCTGCCCCAACAATTGCGACTCGGTTTTCCAAATCGACCGATTCGATGTGTGTTAAGAGGCTCGTTGAAATGAGGATGCCTTGGTCAAAAACGACCGCACCGCCTGCCAGTCCGGTTCCACTGCCGCGTGGGACAATGGATAGATCGTGCTTGGCAAGGATTTTCACGCAGGCAGCCACTTGTTCAGTGCAGGTCGGAAAGACCGCCGCTGCGGGCATGCCTCGGGCGATGGTAAACCCATCACATTCATACACGCGCAGTTCATTGGCATCGGTCAAGACATGGTCAGGGCCGAGGGTCTGTGTGAGTTCCACGATGGCTTGTGAGAGATTGGCCATAAGTCCCTTAGTGTATCTTTGATTAGGGGAGTAAGGCAAACCTGTTGGTATTTTCTGTATTAACACAGGTAGAAAATTGGTTTGGCTGGTGGGGTATTTAACCTGAAATGGACCGATTTATTATGTTGGAGACCGTTTTTAGTTGCCCCGGATACTGCTGTAATGTATGGTTTTATTGGTGTTTTTAAATTAATTGCGAAGTTTTTATGTAAAGTTTTGAAGATTTTTTTGACATGTTCTATTTTGGAAATATAATGAAAGTGGACACCTAAGGGTTGTAAAAACGGTCTTGTGTTCTTTTTGTGTTACTCTAGATGCCGGTCTGGTTTGTAGAGTAAATTGGTCTGGAGTGATTAAAAACAGCCAATGTTAACCGTCTTTGGGTGAATTTTATAGTTTTAGAAAGAAAGTAGGAATTAAACATGTCGTATCAAAGATTATCTTCTAGGCGGGGACACCTCACAAGGGCTGGGTTTACGTTAATTGAACTTTTGGTGGTGATTTCAATTATCAGCCTTCTGATTGCCATCTTGCTTCCAGCTCTTTCCAAAGCCCGAGATGCTGCCAGAGATGTGCAGTGTAAAGCTGCAAGAAAACAGGTTGGCCTGTTGGTGCTGCAATATACCAATGACTTTGAGTCTTACCTGAACACGGCTAAAAATACAGGAAATGGAAAGGTTTTTAGCTATTACAAGGTCAACAAAAGAACCCTTGATTGCCCCAATACAGAGCTGACTTATCAGGGATCGATTAAACGAGAAGCTTCTGTGAATGTCGGACGCCAGATGGTGGGGAGCTCCGATTGGTTTACGCTTAAAGACCAGTATTTTAAGTTAGATTCTATTGCGAGCCATTCTGAAAAATTTTATTATACCGATGCCCCTGAATCGAGTACTGTCCCCGGATGGTCTTCTCCCTATCTCTACCTGACCGCGGGCGGCGCTTTGATTGGCGTTGAATATCGTCATCGTGAAGGAACCACCAGCAACATTCTTTATCTTGATGGCCACGTGGAAACGCAACGTAAAGATTCAACTTCTTTGCTGACCGCTCGCAACAATAACCTCACCCCATAATCAAGCCTTTTCGGCTTTGTGACTCATGCCCATTTTAATAGTTGATCGATAGAATTTTCCCCCCCTCAGGCCTGTTGGCTTGCGTGTGGGGGTTTTTCTTTTGGTTTGACAGTCATTCTCTTGTTCAAAGATTCTGTTTCTATCCCGAGACCTTTGGTTGTGATGATGGTGGAATTTCGCCAGATAAAGGGGCTGCGGTACACTGTATACCAATGATGGCAGAGTTTTTCCGATTGTTTATAGGCTGGGCTGTTTGTTTTAGGCAAGCTTGACCGCTTTCATCACGGAAATGTTCATCCTTCAAGGGTCTTTACATGCAGCAAGACATCCAACGCGTTTTAATTGATCGCCAAGTACTCGCAGATCGTGTGGCAGAGTTGGCCGGTGAGATAGCATCCAGTGAATTGGCTGAGCGGATCACGCTGGTGCCGATCATGACAGGCAGCTTCATGTTCGTGGCGGACTTGATTCGTCATTTACCTGTTCGGATGCGAATTTGCCCTTTGTCGGTCAGTTCGTATCGAGGTAAAAGCACGCAAAGTGGTGAATTGAAAATGGGGCCAGAGTTTGAGCAGATGGCTTGCTCCTTAGCGGGTGCGCATGTGTTGATCGTTGATGATATTCTGGACTCAGGGCAAACGCTTCGGCAAGTGACCCAGGCAATGGGTTCGTGTGGCGTGGCTTCATTGAAAACTTGCGTTCTGCTTCGTAAGCAGCGCGAGGCAGCGTTGGCTTTTCCCGTGGACCATGTGGCCTTTGATATCCCCGATGAATTTGTGGTGGGGTATGGGTTGGATTATAACGATGACTATCGCAACTTACCTGACCTTGTTGTTTTGAAGCCCCACGTGGTGATGGAAGCTGCACAATGACGTCCACCAAGCCTGATTTAGATCGACATGCTGAAGCGTCGCCCAATGCTGCGGGGGATCTTTCTTCGTCGATGCTTCTGCCTACTGAATTACTCGACCCAGGCGAGGTGGTGATTCTCATGCTCAAGCCCAGTGTTTGGTACATTTTGCTTGCCCCGTTGCGTGGGTTGGTTTTGATTGTGCTGGGGACGATTGGGTTATTGTGGCTAGATGATTTGATGCCGTTGCCGATTTCACGTCAGGATATTTTGTTGTTGGGTGTGGGTTTGTTTGGGATTCGGGTTTTTTGGCAGTTTTTGCAATGGCTCAGTCGTGTTTATGTTTTAACAGACCAGCGTATTATTCGCGTCAAAGGCGTGTTTCATGTGCATGTGTTTGAAACGGCATTGAAGCAGCTTCAGCATACCCAGCTTAGTTTTTTGGTTCGTGAACGTTTGTGGGGTTTGGGAACAATCAGCTTTTTTACTGCGGGGACAGATTGGGCTGAAGCGCAGTGGCAGATGGTCAGTCGGCCGTTGGAATTGCATCAGAAGATTATTCAGACCATGAATCGGTATCGCCGGTAAAATGGGGATTGTGGCTGGCGTGCGGTGGTGTGTCTGTTTTTTTTTAACAGGGTTTGTCGTGGGATTTACTGATGAAGCTTAAGCATCCCGGAGCCTTGAAAATTCAGCCGGTCATCCCTGCCAAGACCCTCACGCCAGGCGTTGCGCCTCTGGTCGATATCGTTTTTCTGTTGATCTGTTTTTATCTGTTTGTGATGCAGTCGATTCAAACATTGGATGACCCTCAGGTGCAGTTGCCCACCGTCAGTCATGTGGAACATGCGATCCTCGAACCCGCGGAGATTGTGATTAACTTGCGTCATGATGGAAGCCTTCTTGTGAATCATAAGCTTGTCACATCGGGCCAGCTTCGCGCGATGTTGCATCGGGAAAAACAAGCCGCTTCCAGTAAGGGGGCCGACTTACGTGTGGTAGTGCGAGCGGATCGACGCCAAACTTTTGGGAAGCTCGATGAGGTGATGACCCTTTGCCGCGAGGCAGAGCTAGGCATGATTGTATTGCGAGCCAAAGAGGATTAGCTCTGATGTTGTTTGACCACCCACAACCCGATCAAGCAGACGAACCATTTCAGATGACAGCCATGGTGGACGTGGTGTTTATCCTTTTGACGTTTTTTATCGTGAGCGCCAGCTTTGTCGGACGCGAACATGATTTAACACTAGGTAATCACACACAAGCCTTGGCTCAAGGTGCACAAGCAGATGATTTTCCTTCGCAAATTGACATTCAACTTCACTCCGTGGTGGATTCAAAAGTTCAAATTATCCTTGGACAGCGGGAATTGGCTCTCAATGGCTTTGAGGAAATAACCCAATGGCTTGAGCAGATCAATTTGCCACAGGTTCCCGTGGTAGTGACCGCAGACCCGACCCTCACCGTCGAGCAAGTTGCATTGGCATTGGATAGTATTTTAGCCAGCCCAATGAAAAAAGTTCGCCTCGGCCCCCCGGCCCCCCCCCCGGAAATCCCCCCGGAAGTTTTCCCGGAGGCGACCCCATGACCCTCGAAATTCCTCCCCCCGGAAGTGCCCCCGGGAGTGTCCCTGGGAGTGTCCTTGGGAGTACTCCCAGCCATTCCCCCGATTCATCTTTTGAAAAGGCTCAGAACCATTCGCTTTCTCTAAGTCGCTGGGGGGCGTTGGGACGGGATAGTGTCAGTTGGCTTTCTTCGATGTTGTTACATACCACGTTGTTGTTGTTTTTGGCTTTTGTCACATTGGATAGGCCCGCTTCGTTGCCGCGTGAATTGATGTTAAGTTTGGGGGAGTCCACGTTGCCTGAGGATCAGAGCAGTGCTGCTGCCAAAGGCAAACCTGAAAATGAGAGTACACCCCATTTGGCTGAGCAAGCCTTGGAGCAAATGCCGTTACCTCAGCCGCCCATGGCCACGTTACAGGAAACATTGCCACCGATGATGCCGTTGCCTGAACATTTGGCATCGGCACGGGTGGCTTTTGATCCTGCAATGAGCTTGGTTTCGGGGGGGGCGGAGGTTTCCGGGGCTGCTGAAAGTTTGGGTCAACAGCAACTGCCTTTGGGTTTGATTGATGGCACGACCGAGGGTTTTCAAAAAATGATCGGCCAGTTGCGAGGGCAAGGACTCGACGTGGTTCTGGTCCTGGATGTCACCGGCAGCATGGGGCTGTACCTTGATCAAGCCAAGCGACGCTTGCGTCAGATCATCGACGTGATCACCGGCGTGCTGGGCGACCAAGGCAATGTTTTACGCATCGCCCGTTTCGGTATCGTGGCGTATAAAGACTATGACGATGACTTTGGGCCCCAAGCTTGCCGCTACCTTAAACTCACGTCGAACATGACCCGTATCCAACGCTTTCTCGATGAACTTCATGCCAGTGGCGGTGGCGGACCTGCTGAGCCGATTCATCGTGCATTGAGGCTTGCGACGAATACCCATCCAATGGAGTGGCATCGTGGGCGGTCGGCCGTGGTGATTCTGGTGGCTGATGCGCCTGTGCATGACAGTGGACGTGAGGCTTTGCCCAAGCTCGCCAAGGGATTCGCAGTTCACTTTCATGGCCGTATCAGTGTCATTGATACCGGAGCCAAGGTTCGCGGTTATGTTCTTGAAGATTTTAAGGTCATCGCCAAGAACGGACGAGGGTCTGTTTTTCCTCTTAAAGATGAAGACGCTTTTTGGCGCCATTTGATCGTGTCTGTCTTCGGTCGTCGTTATGAACAGGATGTCAAATTGATCCTCAAACGCTATCTTTCTGAAAAAGAACGCTGACCCACCTCGGACCGGTACGGATTCGATGGAAAAGGAACCTGGCTTTTTCCCCATGCCCCATTCGACAGGCCGTGATATTTCCGCTACAAACTGACCTCGGTATGTGATGTGTATCTGGATATCTATTTCTATTTAAGAACTGATTGTCATGTTGAAATTCGCCATTGTCGGTTCTATGGCATCCACCAAGTCGATGCCATCATCGACCTCTTCGGAACCGCAGTCGACCGCGCCAGTGTCATGCCCAACGGAAACGGCGGCGTGGCCAACCTGTTCTACAAAGACGGACCCACCGTCACCATGAACCTTGTGAACAACGGCTTCTTCGGCTTCCATTGGAGCATCGTCGGAAACGCCATCCTCAACCACGCCCATGCCATGGACGAAGGCGGTATCTGCACCTCCGGTGCCAAATGCTTCCTCAAAATGTTCCGCACCAAGGTTGAACCCTTTGCGCATGAACGCTTCTTAGCCCCCGTGGCGGTACTCGAAGCGATGGCCAAATCTTTGAAAACCAAAAAAACCGTGAAGGTTGCTAAGTTTTAGAGCGTATCACGGTCATGTGTAGCGGGCCTGCAACTGGGAAAACGGCATGAACTTGGTTGCCAAGGCGATGGTTGATCATCAAGCCGCGACACTTGAGTGTTAGGTACTCTAACCCAACAAAATTGCGACGTTCACAAACTGGCATGCCAAATTGATACAGACCCACGCAGCTTAAATGGCGTGGGTCTGTGTTTGTATGTGTGATGGTGAGGGGGGGCTTCATTGTTCAAATGCAACTTCATTTGCTACCGTCATGCTATGAATATCAATCGACAGCTTGGCGCGATTTTTCAACAGATGGCTGACGTTCATACGATCCTTGGCGACGACCGGTTTCGAATTAACGCGTACGCTCGTTCAGCCCGCGCGTTGGATCATCTTGGCACAGAGGTCATCGACGACATGGCCTCTTTGACGGCCTTGGACGGCATCGGAAAAAGCACTGCCCAAAAAATCGTGGAATTTTTACAAACAGGCAAAATCGTGGCCTTCGAAGAATTAATGGGACGAATTCCCCCCGGCCTCATCGGCTTGTTGAATATTCCCGGCCTTGGACCCAAAACCATTGCCACGCTTTGGAATCAGGCGGGCATTGAATCGCTTGAGGATCTCAAAGCCAAGCTCCAAACCGATGAACTGACAGCCTTGCCACGCATGGGTAAAAAAACCTTAGACAAGTTACGCAAAAGTATTGCGTTCGCTGAAAAGTCAGGTGGACGCGTCCGCCTCGGCATGGCCATGGGACTCGCTCACTGGTTCGTCGAACAACTCGACGCATTGCCCCAAGTCCAACGCGTGCAATACGCTGGCAGCCTGCGGCGGGGCAGAGAAACCATCGGCGACTTAGACCTACTCGTCGCAGCAGACCCGCAATCCGCCAAATCCATCAGTGAAGCCTTCACCGCATTGGAACCCGTGACCGAAATCCTCCTCGGCGGACAAACCAAAACCTCCGTCCGCATCGAGCAAGGCATGCAGGTGGATTTACGCATTGTCTCCCCCGACCAATTCGGTGCGGCCCTGATGTATTTCACCGGCTCACAACAACACAACGTGGCGATGCGCCAACTGGCCCTCAAACAAGGCATGAGCCTCAACGAATACGCACTGACCCGTGATGGCGAACCCGTGGCAGCTCAAACAGAACAAGCAGTCTATGAAGCACTGGGCCTAGCTTGGATTCCACCTGAATTACGGGAAGATCATGGTGAATTGGCCTTGGCGCAGAGTAAATCATTGCCCAAGCTGGTGACGTTGGCTGACATTGGGGCAGACCTTCATACCCATACCACTGCCAGCGATGGGTCTTGGTCCATCCGTGAAATAACGCAGCACGCCATCGCCCGTGGGTATCACACGCTGGCCATCACCGATCACTCCAAAGGCCAAGCTCAAGCCAACGGCCTCAGTGAGCAACGCCTCGAACAACACATCGCAGACATTCGCCAGGTGGCTGAAGAATTAAAAGATGAGATCACCCTTCTTGCAGGTAGCGAAGTCGACATTCTTGCTGATGGCTCATTGGACTATCCCGATTCCTTACTGGCTCAACTGGACGTTGTGGTCGCCAGTCCCCATGCAGCGTTGACCCAGGAACCCGACAAAGCCACAGCTCGTCTACTCAAAGCCATTGAAAATCCGTACGTCACGATGATTGGCCATCCGACTGGCCGTTTGATTTTGCGTCGTGAAGGGTTGTCCCCGGACATGCCTCGGGTCATTGAAGCTGCCGCTCAGCGGGGGATTGCTCTGGAGATTAACGCGAATCATTATCGTTTGGATTTGAAGGACGACCACGCCCGCATGGCCATTGCTGCTGGCGTGAAGCTTGCCATCAACACCGACGCGCACGGCCCAGCGGATTTCGATCAACTGGTTTATGGCCTATTCACCGCCCGTCGGGCAGGCGCTGCCGTCGAGCATGTTATTAATTGCATGGATCAGCAAACGTTGGCCGCATGGCTGCAATCAACGCGGTTGTGATGGAGTTTTGTTTGATCGGGGGAAAGACGATTCAACTCGCCGCGGCTTACTCTTCGCCTTGATTAATCATAAACGTGGCAACTTGTTCGAAGAAGGGGTGCAGTTGCTCTGCGTCTTCTTCTGAGACGTTGGTTTGGACCAT
Organism: Planctomycetota bacterium; assembly: GCA_024279865.1. Classification (GTDB taxonomy): domain Bacteria; phylum Planctomycetota; class Phycisphaerae; order Phycisphaerales; family Phycisphaeraceae; genus JAJRRC01. The sequence continues at coordinate 23,016 of JAJRRC010000006.1, forward strand.
GGCCTGTCCCATTAATTGAAGCCAGCGGTCGCGGGCTTTTGTGTTGATAGCGAAGGGGGCATGTCTGGCGCGGAGGCGGGGGTGACCTCGTTGTTCGATGTAGTTTTGTGGGCCGCCGAATCGGTAGAGCAGGAAGTCTCGCAGGCGGGCTTCTGCTGCGTCAAAATCCTGGGCAGGGTACATGGGTGCTAAAAGATCATCTTGACGCACCTGTTTGTAGAAGGCAGCGGTGAGTTGGGTGATACCCTCTTCGCCAAGGGATTTGAAAAGGCGGTGTAGCGGGTCAAATAATTGCATGAATCAAGTTCCAGTCAAACGGGGGCGGTCCGGGGGCAATTCTGGGGGTGGTCCGGGGGTAATCCGGATATTGTACCGAATTGATTGATGCAGAGGCATCTGTTCAACCAGAACGCCTTGATCGTCCGATAAGATTATTATGGCATGGCAAACACTTCAATATTATTCGCGGGGGGCTTCGGGCCTACTTCGATCTGTTTTACGGGTGGGGCCTGCGTTGCCTGAGGTGATGCTTCAGCGTCGCGCCATTTGCCACACTTGTTCCAAGGCCTTGCCTTGTCGGTCGTCCCTGAGCAAAAAATGCAAGTGTGATGCCTGTGGCTGTCTGATTACCCATAAGACACGCTTACAAAAAGAGCGATGTCCTTTGGATAAATGGTAAATCCCACAACGCAATAGTACTTTCAATAACAACTGCTACAAAGATTCGGGGCAAACCACTTTCAACGCGTAACCTACATAGGCAATGTACATTTAGGTTGCAGGACAAGCTTGGGGCTTTGCTTTTCGAGGAAGCCATTGGCCTAGCAGGCTTGCTAGGCCGACATAGAAGTAGCCTGCTGAAAACAGGAATAAGAATGGGGCGCTGATGAATCCGTTGCGGCCTTGTAGCGCCATGGCGGCACACCAAAGCGTGTAGCAGCCCATGGCAATTTCCAGCAAGCTCATCCATAGCTTAATCGAAGGCGTTGGAATAACCGAACGCTTTTTTGATTGGTTTTGTGGTGTGGGTTCGGTGGTGTTGTATTTGGGGGTTCTGACAAAAGGCGATTCGTGGCCCACGAGTGCTTCGATGACGCCACGGGCGTTGTTGAGGGCAATGCCCACGCCGACGCTCATCAGGATCGGTAACTGTAAAAAAGTCCAGAACAAACTACGATTTTGAACCTTTTGACTGGCCATGTAAAACGTGCCTGCCGAGGCGGTTCCCATGGCGAACAGGCTTAATCCCCAGAGTGCTGCAACGAGTGTTCCATCTTCAAACGGCTGCATATTGACATAAAAGGCAGGGAAAAACAGCAGCACCATGAGCGTGATATAAAGATAGACCATCATGCCAGTGAGATGGAAGAAGGCTTCGACTTTAACGTGTAGGGGTGCTTTGGATCGCAAGAGTTTGCCTAGCAGTTTTTTGCCTGTCTGGATGCCTCCTTTGGTCCAGCGGTGTTGTTGGGCTTTGAAGGCATTCATTTCCGGAGGCAGTTCCGCGGGGCAAATCACATGGGGAACAAACAGGAACTGCCAGCCGGCCATTTGAGACCGGTAGGACAGGTCCATGTCTTCGGTGAGGGTATCAGAGTGCCAACCGCCAGCATCGATGATGGCTTGGCTTCGCCAGATGCCTGCTGTGCCGTTGAAATTGATCCAGCGGTCTGAGAGGTTTCTTGCTGCGTGTTCGATGAGGAAGTGTGCATCGAGAAAAATCGCTTGGGCTCGCGTGAGCATGGAGTCTTCGCGGTTGAGATGGGTCCATCGGGTTTGCACCATGCCGATTTTCGGATCGGTGAAGAAGTGGATGGTTTCATTGAGAAAGTCGGTGGGGGGGATAAAGTCTGCATCAAAAATTGCAATGAATTCGCCGGTGGCCTCGGTGGTTGCTTCGGCCAGTGCGCCTGCTTTGAAGCCTTGGCGGTGCGTGCGATGCAGATATTGAACGTCAATGCCTTGGTCTTGCCAGTGTTGGACGGCTTTTTTAGCAATGGCGGTGGAGTCATCGGTGGAGTCATCAACGACCTGGATTTGCAAGCGATCTGAGGGGTAGTCCAGTTGGCATGCTGCGTCGATAATCCGTTGGGCGACGTTGTCTTCGTTGTACATGGGGAGTTGGACGGTGATTCGAGGCAAGTTTTCAAAGCGGTTTTGGATACTGGGGGTCTTGCTGCGATGGCGGTAGTAGAGCCAGACCAGTGCGTACCGGTGCATGCCATAGATGGCGATTAAGAGCAGGACCAGAACATAGGCTGCGGTTAAAGGCCAGCGGATTGCTGGGGTGTTCAGATTAAATTGACCAAGCAGGGTCAAGGTGGCAAACAAATTCATACGTCAGTATCCCCGATGAAAAAGCGGGCTATCGGCAGTGGGTTCAGTCATATAATCAGGGAAACCGCCTGAAAATTCCAGTATACGGTTCTTTTTGGGTAAGAAAGAAAAAAAAGCTGTCTAGGGGGGCCTCTTTGCCTTGCTTGGTCGTGGGTGGGATTTCTTCGTATTCAGAGGTTTAGGTCAAGAGCAAAGCCCTTGTCGTCCGATAAATAAGTTATAGGGCGATTTGTGGCAGTTCAACCATATGTCTGCCCGATAAGAATGATACCTTTGTGGATTTTGTCTGCTTGGATAAGTGAAAGTTATCACGCATGAAGTTACTTCGAACGGTCAAACAAGGTGTATGTGTGGGAGTGTGCTTGGCATTGGTTGGCTGCAGTCTCTCAAACTACAACGGCGGTTGGTCGATGAACCGACGCCAAAAAAAGACTGTTGAAGCCTATCATAAATTCTTGCAAGAACGTGATTTAGCGATGAAGCAGGCGGTTGTTTCACCAACGGCTTTGGTTGCTGGGGCAAGGCCCGCGGTTGATCCGATGGCGGTGACACCTGCATGGGACCCTGCGGCTGCTTCTTCTGCTGAGCCATTGATTCAGCCTTCTGGGTTTAACGCGAACATGCCCGGGGCTGCTCCTGCTTTTACGCCTAGTAATTATCCGATGCCCGTGGCGACACCTGCTCCCAGAGCGATGCCCAAGCCAATTCGACGATCTTCAGCTCGATCCGTGGATGTTTTTGGCTCCCTGCCCCAATCGCCTGTCAATGGCAATGGTGAAGATGCCGCTCGCAATATCACCCGCGTGACCATGGCGGATGAAGGGGGAGACTTTGATCCGTGCATTTCTCCAGACGGCAAGTGGATTGCTTATGCTTCGACTCGCCACCACGAAACGTCCGACATCTACATTCAAAGCGTGACAGGCACGACTTTGACGCAAATCACCAATGATCCTTCTCGTGACGTGACGCCTGTCTTTAGCCCTGATGGTAAGAAGCTGGCCTTCGCGTCCAATCGCACCGGCAACTGGGATATTTACATTGTCGATATCCAAGGCGGCCAACCCGTGCAGATTACCAATGCCCCCACACACGAATTGAGCCCGAGCTTTAGTGCTGATGGCCGCTGGCTGGTCTATTCCACCTTGGGTAATCAATCAGGCGGCTGGGAAATGGTCGTTATCAATATTCAAAATCCTTCGGTCAAACGCTTTATTGGGTTTGGCTTGTTTCCCCGATGGTCTCCTGTGGATAACCGAATCTTATTCCAGCGGGCTAGGCAACGTGGCACGCAATGGTTCAGCATCTGGACCGTACAGTTAATTAACGGTGAAGCGATGAGGCCCACTGAAATCATCGCCAGCTCCAATGCCGCGGTGGTCACGCCTAGCTGGAGCCCCGATGCGAGCCATATCGTCTTTGCAACGGTGGCGAACCATGGCCCGCAGAATAAAAATTCACCACCGCCTGTGTCAGATGTCTGGGTCGCTGCTCTTGATGGAACAGGACGAACCAATCTGACCCGTAGCCGTTTTTCGAACTTACAGCCCGCTTGGGGAAATAATGGCAATATCTACTTTGTCTCAAATCGAGGCAAAGGGGCGATTGAAAACGTGTGGTCCATTCGACCTGACCGGGCATTGCAAACCATGCAGTCCATCGGCGAAATGGCTGGGCCAGCAGTCCCAGGGATTCTTCCCGGCTCCCCCGGCTCCCCCGGCTCCCCCGGAACCCTCGGAACAATCAGTCCCGTGGGGATGGCTTCGGTGCCAGTGGCTCCGAGCGTAGAAGAACGGCTCATTGAGCCGATGAAATAAGTAAGACCCGCAGGGTAGGCTATGGATGGTCTACCCGCGAAGTTTTGAAGTTCGGTGAGCAGGAGGCTCATCATAGTGCGGCAGGATGCCATGAAAAGTGAACAGGTAATGCTAAGCTTAGTGGTGCTTTTGCTCCTTCTTGGTGGCTGCACGAACGGACCTTGGATTCAACGACAAGCCGGTCCCCAACCGCAAACGGTCTATGCCGACCGCGTGTTGTGGGCAGTGGTGCCGTTGAGAAATGAAAGTGGTTCGAGTTATGCCGACGGCTTAAAAATAGCCGACCGGCTGACCAATACGTTGCAAACCGTCGATCAGATCGATGTCGTCCCAGTCAACCGAGTGATTGCAGTCATGGAAGCACTAGAGCTTTTAGAGCTACGCAGTCCAGCCGACGTCATGCATGTCGCACGCACCTTGGGTGTGGATGGCATCATCGTTGGAACGGTGACTGCGTATGATCCCTATGATCCGCCGAAACTGGGATTGCAGATCGAGTTTTATCTCAATGATCAGCAAAGTCAGTTTCAAACCGTTGATGTTCGTAAGTTGACGCAGGCGGCCACGGGAGCCGCAAGCCAAAATGCAAGAGTCGGTGGCCGACAGGTCATTCGTCCTTTTAGTTTGGCGACTGCCATGCTCGACGCTTCGAACCCAGTTGTGCGGCAACGACTTGCCGCATTCGCAGCTGGCCGAGGTGGACAAAAGCCCGGATCTGAATCTTGGTGGCGGTATGTGGCTGTCAACCGAGGATTGCTCGCCAAGGACGATACCGATTGGCACCTCTACCGCATCAGCATGGACCTGTTCACCGATTACGCCAGCCATGAGCTGGTTGAACGGTTGCTTCAAGATCAGTCACAAAGACTGGGATTGTCGCAGCGAAGGCCCCATCGTTAAGCGTCACGTCCCTCATCGGACCGGATGCCCGTTGGTGTCCGGAGTGTCCGATGTCAGGCCAAAAGCCCCATCATCAATCAGACCCACCGATCCGCCCGTCGGCTCCAGGTGCAACCCATACCGTAACCGGTGATGGGCAACAGCAACTGGTGCTTGTAAAAAACGGACAGCGGTATGTTTTTCGTTATGCCCCCGGTGACGAAACCGGTCTGCTCGAAAGTCTTATTGAAATGGCTCGTGATCCGCAGTCGGACCTGACCTGGTTCGATGCTGCGATGCTCAGTCACCAAATGGGCCAACAGTTTGGCAAAAAAATAGATCAGATGGTAAACCAGTGAATCCACGTTTGTGAGGAAATGATTATGTCCGTTCAGCCCCCAGTTATCGACCAATTTATCAATTATTTACGCTTTGAACGCCACTTCAGCCAGTACACAGCTCGATGCTATGGTGCGGATCTGCGTCAATATGCTGAATATCTTGGACAGGACCAACCCTCTGAACCTGTGGCCCTGGGGTTGACCTCTATTCCGAGCAGTTTTGAACCCGTGGCAACACAAGAGCCTGATGTTCAGCAAAAGATGATTGGGGCAGACACCGCCAGCGTTCGTCAATTCCTGACACATCTGGATTCTTTTGGCTATAGCCCAGCCACCACAGCTCGCAAGATTGCAACCTTGCGTAGTTTTTACAAGTGGATGCTTAAATTAGAAATGGTTGTCTCCAATCCCATGGTTCTAATCCGAACCCCCAAGCAAACCAAAACGCTACCCAAAGCGATGACCGTTGACCAGGTTGATAAATTGTTGGGTATTCCCAACTGTCAGGACACGCTTGGCTCGCGGGACCGAGCCATTCTCGAAACGCTTTATTCAACAGGCGTTCGCGTGAGTGAGCTGGTTGCCTTGTGCCGCAATGATCTAGATCAGGGTGAACAAACCATGCGAGTCCGAGGCAAGGGAAAGAAAGAACGCATCGTGCCGCTGGGCTCACATGCCTTGGCTGCGATTCGCCATTACATGGTCATGCTTGAGCCTGATCCCCGATTTAAAGCACTCCGCGAGCAATCACTGACGGATCAGAATATTCCGTTGTTTATTAATAAAAATGGCGGACGTCTTTCGAGTCGTTCGGTTCGTCGTAAGCTCGACAAGTATCTCAAAATGGCGGACCTTGATATCTCAATTAGCCCACATACGTTGCGTCACAGTTTTGCCACGCATCTGTTGGACAACGGGGCAGACTTACGCAGCGTCCAAGAATTGCTAGGCCATCAGTCGCTTTCCACCACACAGATCTACACGCACCTGTCTTCTATGCGAATGCGTGTTGCCTACGATCACGCTCATCCACGCGCCAGCTGAATGTGAGCAATCGGGAAAACGCAATTGTGATTGGTAGACATTGAAAATGAAGAAAACGAAATGAGTTCGTTTCCCAATATTATTCTTTGCACCTGTGATCAGCTTCGCGCTTTTGAAGTTGGATGTTACGGCAACGAAGTGATCCAGACACCCCATTATAGACCGGCTTTTCTCCGAAGGCGTGCGTTATGAGACGGCGGTTTCAAATTTCCCCATCTGTATCCCGCTCGTTCTGTTCTTCTTTCTGGACAATACAACCGCACCTGTACGGGTAGGCAAGGCAATGTTAAATCTTCCGCAATCCCGGGAAGTTTTGGTATGCCAGAGTATCCCTATGCAGGACACCCTCATCTCAAAGACCCGACTTTCGTAGAAATCTTGCGTGACCATCGCTACCGAACCTCGGTCATCGGGAAATGGCATATTCACTCATGGCCTGGGAATATAGGATTTGACCATTATCTGATCCCGCGTGTTCATCATTGCCATACAGGCCAATCGTTTACCCAAGATGGTGGTCCCGAGTTTGTGCCTTCGGGGTATAGTGTGGATTTTGAAGCTCAACAGGTGGAAAATTTTCTTCAAAAGCAGAAAAAACAGGATTCTCCCTTCTTTCTCTACTACAACATCTCGGTTCCCCATTGTCCCTTAAATGACGCTCCAGAAAAATACCAGACCCTGTATCGGCCGGAAGATATTCCCTTGCGTCCCAATGTTGATATATAGAGGCCTCTGGCAGATCAGGACTACTGGTCAAAGTCTATCGCCATGATTTTCGTTATTACGATTTCCATTTGCCATACACCGAAATTTTGCCAGAGGATTATTCTTTACGCCATTTGATTGCGGATTACTATGGCATGACGACGTGGATGGATGACGCTTTTGGGACAATGCTTCGCGCGTTGGATACCACCGGATTGGCTGAAAACACCATTGTGATGGGTTCTTTGAAAAATAGTCATTCCGCCACTTTTTGATAAAATGTCCCCTTGGCCCGTCAAGGATGGCATGTGTCTCTTTTCTCTCCTTCCTTTTGCAAGGATGCATCCTATGTTCACCGGATTATTTGATCTTCAAAT